>NZ_JACVBK010000004.1:0-646972 GCF_014852325.1 Pseudomonas sp. PDM01 | reverse complement strand
CATCCCGAACTCAGCAGTGAAACGATGCATCGCCGATGGTAGTGTGGGGTTTCCCCATGTGAGAGTAGGTCATCGTCAAGATTAAATTCCGAAACCCCAATTGCGAAAGCAGTTGGGGTTTTGTTTTGCCTGGAAAAAAGTACACTCCGGACGAGCACAAATTTGCACAGTTATTTTCGACTCAGGACACTAGAATAGGTCCAACTTTTTCGGAGTCAGTGCCTTTATGTCAGATCCGGTTGACGCCCCCGGGCTGTCAGAATTACCGCTGGACGACTTGGTGGCGTGCCATGAGTGTGACTTGCTGATGCGCAAGCCCAAGCTCGCCCATGGCGAGAAAGCCCTGTGCCCGCGATGCGGTTACGAGCTCTATGCCCATCGGCACAATGTTGTGCAACGCAGTCTCGCCTTGGTCATCTCCGCGCTGTTGTTGTACATCCCGGCGAACTTTTTACCCATCATGCAGCTCAATCTACTCGGGCAGTCGTCGCAAGATACTGTCTGGAGTGGCGTTGTCGGCCTGTTCGATACCGGAATGCAAGGCGTCTCAGTGATTGTGTTCCTGTGCAGCATGGGGATCCCGTTGCTCAAACTGCTTTGCCAACTGGCCGTGCTGCTGAGCATTCGTTTTGATATCGGCCGTAGTTACGGTTTGTTGCTCTATCGGATTTATCACCATCTACGCGATTGGGGGATGCTCGAGGTCTACCTCATGGGCGTGCTGGTGGCGATCGTCAAACTGGCAGATATGGCAGCAATCACCATCGGTCTCGGCCTGGCGTGCTTTATCAGTTTGTTGTTGGTCCAGGTCTGGCTGGAGGTCGTGATGTCGCCCCATCAGATCTGGCAGGCTTTATCAGGAGAGGATGCCCATGCGGGCGATTGATGCAGGCATTCTGATTTGCGCCGAATGCCATGAATTGAACAAGCAGGAAGCTGACACCGACGCGCAGGTCTGCACCCGCTGCGGTGCGCTGGTTCACGCCCGCCGCCCCAACAGCCTCGCTCGTACCTGGGCGTTGCTGATCACGGCAGCGATTCTCTACATTCCGGCCAACGTACTGCCGATCATGACGGTCAGTTCCCTCGGTCAGGGCGATCCCAGCACCATCATGTCCGGTGTGATCCAACTGGTTCAGCACGGCATGCTTCCCATCGCCGCTGTGGTGTTTATCGCCAGTATCGTGGTGCCCACGTTCAAATTGGTGGGCATCGCTTTGCTGCTGTTTTCCGTGCAGCGCCACCAGCCGCTTTCGGCTCGTCAACGGATCTGGATGTACCGCTTTATCGAGTTCATCGGTCGCTGGTCAATGCTCGATATCTTTGTGATTGCCATCCTGGTGGCGGTTGTGAATTTTGGACGGCTTGCCAGTGTCGAAGCCAATCTTGGCGCCATCGCTTTCGCCAGTGTGGTGATTCTGACGATGCTTGCCGCAGTAACTTTCGATCCCCGACTGATTTGGGATAACACGGAGTCGGACGACGACCATGACTGATTTGCCCACAGCGAAAACCCGACCGGCCTCGAACTGGTCAGCCATTTGGGTGTTGCCCCTGATCGCCTTGATCATCGGCGGCTGGCTCGGCTGGCGTGCCTACAACGAGACCGGCATCGAGATTCAGGTGCGTTTCGAAAGCGGTGAAGGCATTCAGGCCAACAAGACCGAAGTGGTCTACAAAGGCATGTCGGTCGGCAAGGTGAAAACCCTCACGCTCGATGATGAAGGCGCCTCCAAAGGAGTGATCGCCACCGTTGAAATGAACAAGGACGTGGAGCAATACCTGCGGACCAGCACACGCTTCTGGCTCGTCAAGCCGAGCGTGACCCTGGCGGGTATCACGGGCCTGGAAACCCTGGTTTCCGGTAACTACGTCGCGATCAGTCCGGGGGAAGGCGAGCCCACACGCCGGTTCAAGGCCCTGGCTGAAGAACCGCCGCTGTCGGATGCCCAGCCCGGGTTGCACCTGACCATCAAGGCTGACCGCCTCGGTTCGCTGAACCGTGGCAGCCCGGTGTTCTACAAGCAGATCAAAGTAGGACAGATCAAAAGTTACTTGCTGTCCGAAGACCAAAGCACGGTTGAGCTTAAAGTGTTCATCGAACCCACGTACGCCAAGCTCGTACGCAAACACACACGTTTCTGGAACGCCAGCGGCATCAGCATCGACGCCAACCTGTCCGGTGTGAAGGTGCGCAGTGAGTCCCTGGCCAGCATCGTCGCCGGCGGTATCGCATTCGCCACGCCGGAAAACCGCAGGGACAGCCCGCCCACCGATCCGAGCCTGCCGTTCCGTCTCTATGAAGACTTCGATGCGGCGGCGGCCGGTATACGGGTCAAGGTCAAACTCAGCGATTTCGAAGGCCTGCAGGCCGGTCGTACGCCGGTAATGTACAAAGGCATTCAGGTCGGCAATCTGAAAGCGTTGAAGATCGATCCCGATCTGTCCGCTGCTACCGCTGAACTGACCCTTGATCCTCTGGCCGAAGATTACCTGGTAGAAGGCACTCAATTCTGGGTGGTCAAACCGTCGATCTCCCTGGCCGGTATCACCGGGCTTGAAGCGCTGGTCAAAGGTAACTACATCGCTGTGCGTCCCGGCGATAAAGGCGCAGCACCACAACGTGAGTTCGTGGCACGGGCCAAGGCGCCGCCGCTGGATTTGCGTTCGCCGGGCCTGCACCTGGTGTTGTTCACCGAAAATCTTGGTTCGCTGGAAGTCGGCAGTCCGATTCTCTACAAGCAGGTCAAGGTCGGTTCGGTCCAGAGCTATCAGTTCTCGCGCAAGAAAAAACAATTGGTGATTGGTGTACACATCGAAAAGGAATACGAAGGGCTGGTTAACGCCTCGACCCGATTCTGGAATGCCAGTGGCATTACGCTCACGGGCGGATTGACTGGCGGAATCCAGGTCAAAAGTGAATCGTTGCAAAGCCTGATGGCCGGCGGTATCGCCTTCGAAACCCCGCTGGCCAAAGCCCCGCTGCAAAAGAAAATCCCGCGTTTCCGTCTGTTCGCCAGCCATGACGAAGCCAACCAGAAAGGCGCCGTGATCACGATCAAGGTCGATCGCGCCGATGGCTTGCGCAGCGGCACACCGGTGAGATTCAAAGGTCTGGACGTCGGCAAGATTGAAGACGTCGACCTCACGGATGACCTGCAATCGGTGATGCTCACCGCGCGGATCACCGAAGTGCCGGAGCGAATCGCTCGGGCCGGCAGTCAGTTCTGGGTGGTCAAACCCGAGCTGGGTCTGCTCAAAACGTCGAACCTGGAAACCCTGGTGACTGGCCAATATATCGAAGTGCAGCCGGCCGCGAAAAACATCGGGCCGCAGAATAACTTCGTAGCGCTGGCCAATCCTCCGGAAACCGCCAAACAGGAAGCCGGGTTAAGTCTGGTTCTCAGCGCCGCTCGCCGAGGTTCGTTGAAAACCGGGGTGCCAGTGACGTATCGCGAAGTCACCGTGGGCAAGGTGACGGGGTATGAGCTGGGCCAGACGGCTGACCGTGTGTTGATACACATCCTGATCGAGCCGAAGTACGCGCCATTGGTGCGCAGCGGCACACGATTCTGGAACACCAGCGGTTTTGGTTTCGATTACGGTTTGTTCAAAGGCGCGACGGTTCGTACCGAATCGCTGGAGACGCTGATTCAGGGTGGTATCGCATTCGCCACGCCGGATGGGGATCGCATGGGTAACCCGGCACGAGCGGAGCAAACTTTCCCGTTGTTCGACAAGTTTGAAGATGAATGGCTGACCTGGGCGCCGAAGATCTCGCTCGGCAAATAATCTGTTGGCGCCTGTGAGGACGCCTTCGCGGGCAAGCCTCGCTCCTACAGATCAGCACCGAACCTGTAGGAGCGAGGCTTGCCCGCGAAGAGGTCCGGATAGCCAACACATAACCACCAGACAAAAAAAGGCCGCGATTGGATCGCGGCCTTTTTTATTGCCTTCGATTAATGCAAATCAGACCGCATCCAGCTCCGGTTCATCCGCTTCAACATTAACCACAGCCTTCACCTCATCGTGACGACGGATGTACTTCCAGTCCGCCTCATCGATGTAGATCCCGTTCGGCCCGCTACCGCCTTCCAGGTCAATCGCCACACTGGCGCAGACCTGCGGCTTCACACTCGCCAGAATCGGCACGAAGCCCAGTTGCAGACTGGTTTCCAGCAACGCTGCCTGGTTTTTCTCGTCGATGTCCGCCGCTTCGTCGAGGTAGTACGGCAGGCGCACGCGACCGGCCTGGTCGCGGTCCATCAAGTGCAGTAACAAGTACATGTTGGTCAGCGCCTTGATGGTCATCGTCGTGCCGTTGGACGCAGCGCCGTCGATGTCGGTGTGGATCACCGGTTGACCGTTGACCTTGGTGATCTCGAACGCCAGTTCGAACAAGTCCTTGAGACCAAGCTGGTTGTGGTTCGCCGCTACCAGGCGCGCCAGGTATTCCTTGGCTTCTTCGTTCTTGTTGTCCTGATCGGCGCTTTGGCTCAGGTCGAACACGGAGAGGGTTTCGCCTTCTTCGTACTGACCGGCGCTGTGGATGATCTGGTCGATGTGCTTGAGCGCTTCCTTGTTCGGCGCAAGCACGATGCGGAAGCTCTGCAGGTTGGAGACCTGACGCTTGTTGATCTCGCGGTTGAACAGCGCCAGTTGGTGCTCAAGGCTGTCGTAGTCGCTGCGGATGTTGCGCAGGGTCCGGGCGATGTCGGTAACCGCGGCGCGGCGTGCCTTGCCGAGGGTCAGGGCTTCGTCGGTGCGGTGCGCATACGCGTTGATCAGCAGTTGCAGGCGACGCTCCATATCGTCTTCGCTGTCGAACTTGGCCACGCCTTTGAGGCGTACCTGAGCGTACAACGCGTCGATCTGGCCATCGCTGCGCAGCAAGCCCTGCCAGCTGTCCTGATAGTCGTTGAGCAGCGGCAACAGGTTGTCCATGGAATCGTCGATCGGGTCCATGAACGGCGTGCCGAACGGCAGGTCTGCCGGCAACAACTGACGGCGGCGCAGGGCGTCGTCGAGGGTGCGCTGCTTGGCTTCCATGTCGCCGATCTGCCGGCCGACCAGTTGCAGCTTGGCCGACAGTTGCTGGACGCGTTCGGTGAAGGCGTCGCTGGAACGCTTCAGTTCTTCCTGCGCCGCTTCCATCTGCGCCAGTTGCTCAAGCTTGTCGTCTTCCTCGGCGCTCAGGGTTTGCGCGCGACGGAAATCTTCCAGAGCTTTCTGCGCGTCCAGCACTTGCTGGTACAGCGCTTCGGTCTGGGTCTTGCTCGCTGCACGGTCGGCGACCACGGCAGCCTGGGTTTTCAGTTGCTTGAGTTCTTTTTCCAGGCGGTCTTTCTGATCGCGCAACGCGGCGCGGTCCGCCAGGGCCTGCAACGCCGGAGGTTCAATGTGCGAAATATCGATGGACAGACCCGGTACTTCGAAGCGCTCACCTTTGAAGCCGTCGAGGATCAGCTCCATGGATTTGACCCACTGACCGTCCTCGTCCAGCGTAATGCCATGCTCGCCCAACGGCAGGCTGAACAGCGCGCTGTTGAACAGGCGCATCAGACGCTCGACATCCTGTTGCGAGAACTCTTCACGCAGACGGGCGTAGCTGTTGTTGTCGGCGTGATCGAGTTGCTGTTTCACCGATTTCAGGCGTTTTTCCAGATCGCGCAGACGCTCTTCCAGGTCTTCGGCAGAGAACTGCCGCGACTGCGCCAGCGCACCGGCCAGTTCATCGTGCGCGTCCTTGGCCGCGAGCAATTGCTGCTCCAGGACCTTGACGTCAGTCACCAACGCGAAGCGATGCTTGAGCACCGACAACTCGCCGAGCCAGCGCTGGATGCCGGTGATTTCCCGCTCCAGACGCATCAGCTCCTGCGTGCCGCCGCGCTGATCGTTTTGCAGCGCGTCCTGTTCGTTGCGGTAGTGCTCGGCCTGAATCGTCAGCTCTTCCTTGCGTGCACTGGCGTAGTCCGACCAGGTGCCGAGCAAGGAATCGAGCAGCGGCGAGATCCGGTGCAGCTTGCCGCGCAGAATATTGCGCTGGGCAACGCCTGCGGCCAGCGCTTCAACCAGCGGACCCGCTGTGACCAGCGAGTTGTAGTCCTGCTCCATGCGTCGTACATCGCGGAAGGCTTCTTCGCACGCAGCGATGTAATCGACGCTGCCGGAACGCAGGCTGTGTTCGAAAGCATCGAGGAACAATTGCTTGAGCTTGGCCGCGGTGATTTCGCGCATGTGCAGCAGGTTGATGAACAGCGCGCGGAAGGTCTTCAGGCTCTGCTCGCTGGTAGAGCGCAGCGGAATCAGGGTCAGGTCCAGCGGAATCGAGGTGTGGCCGCCGACCAGCAAACGACGCAGTTCATCCGGCTTGAGTTCGTAGGCTTTCAGGCCTTCGCGCTCAAGATTGGTGAACAGTTCTTTCTGACGCAGGCAGGTGTCGTTTTTCTGGTAGTGGGCCAGGTCGAGTTTGCCGGCGTAGGCAAAAAACTGGTGACCGAAACCACCGCCAGGGCCGCGACCGACCACGCCGATCACGTGCGGGCCGTGGGGCAGCGAGACTTCCACCAGGATGTAACTGGTGTCCGAAGCGAAGTAGAAACGCCGGGATTGTTCCAGGCTGTACTTGCCGAAACTCATGTCCGACATGCGCGCCAGAATCGGGAACTGCAACGCGTTGATCGACGCGGATTTACCGAGGTTGTTCGCGCCGTAGACCGACAACGGTTCTTCCAGCGGAAACAGGCCGAGGCTGTAACCGGCGGTGTTCAAAAGGGCAAAGCGGCGAATGCCGTAGCGTTCCTTGCTCATGCGTCGGTCTCCTGTTCTTCGGCAATGGCGCGGGCCAGGGCGTCTTCTTCGCTTTCTTCAGCGAAGTCACTCAAGTCCAGCGGGTCATCGGTTTGCAGCAGTTTTTCGTCGCTGTCGTCGTCGATCAGTACCGGAACCGGCAGCGGCAGCACGCTGTGCAGGCTGGCGGCCAAGTCGCGGTCTTGTTGAACCGACAGGCAGACGTCGAGGAAACGGTGCATCGGCGGCAGGAAGCGGTAGACGCCGTTTTCTTCGCCGGCAAACCCGAGCTGCGTCATGCGGCGCATGATTTTTTCTTCGAGTTCTTCGACGGTCTGCACTTCGGCCTGGATGAACAGGTCGCGGTACTTTTCCAGCAACGACGGCAATTCATCGCGACCGAGGCTGCCGCCATCGAGCACGGCAATCGGGTCACGGCCCTGATCGGCCAGATGCTCGACGAGGATAAAGGTGAACAGCGCCAGACGCTGCGCGGTCTTGTTCACCGCCGCAGCGGCGAGGTCCGGCACAAAGTAGTAGAAACCGCGGGTGTCGCAAACCAGTTCAAAACCCAGTGCCTTGAACAGCGTGCGGTACTGGTCCTGGAAGTTCGACAGTTGCGCGTACAGCTCCGGGTCGCGGCGGCTGACGTGGTAGCCCTTGAACAGCTCGCGAAAGATCGGTGCCAGCTGGGACAGTTCGGATAGATCAAGATGCATGTGGAATGCTCGCAGAATCCTCGGCGGCGGTGTCGCTGGCCGAGAGCAGGGCGAAGGAGCGCAGGCTGACCTGGTGCTCGTGAGTGTGGTAATCGCGGCGTTCCAGACGCTCGCGTTTGAAGCGTTTTTCCCGCGACAGGCGCGAGAACCAGTACAGCAATTCGTCGGTGGCGCCGTTCGGTTCCTGTTCCAGCAGCCAGGTCATCAGGTCTGGCATCGGCAGCGCGTCTTCGCAGCGTTCAAGCATTTCGCGAACGGTACGTGGTGCGCGTGGCGCTTCGCCTTTCTGGGTCTTGTGGGCCTTGGGGAAACGCGCCGGTTTCGGCTCGAAACGGGCCAGCGCGTAGACGTAGGCTTCGACCTGACTGGCGCTGCCGAGGAAGGTGCTTTGCGGCCGGGTGAACATCGGCATCGCCGCTTGTGGCACCGCATCGATGCCTTTGCGACGGATGGCCGACAAGGCCAGCGCTGCGCCACGGGTCACGGCGTTGTGCCGGCGAGCTTCTTCACGCAGCGGCAGCAGCAGTTCGCGAGCATGACGCAGCGTCAATTGAGCGCTGGTCTGCATTTCAAGGATGCGCGCGTGGGTGCGCAGCAGCATGTCGTCGTCGACCAGGTGGCCGAGGCGTTGCTGCTCGGTGAGCATCTTCAACAGGACATTTTCGACCTTGCGCACGCCTTGTTCGAAGGCGCCGTCGGCGTTCACCAACTGAATCATCGGCTCGACGTATTCGTCCCAGGTCGCCAGTACTTCGGCGTAACGCTGACGCAGCGGGATCTGCCGGTCGCTGGTCTTGGCGCGTTCGGCGACGGCCACCAGGGCCTGTTCGTCGTTGGCGAGCTTCTTCAGTACATCACGCACACGCATGTCGAGCAGGCGCAATTGGCGCGCCAGGTCATGGCCGTCGCGGATGTCGAAGGCATCCTGAATGTAACCGGCCAGGCGTTCGAGGTGGCGCAAATAGGCTTCGATTTCCAGGCACAGGCCCAGACGGTGCTCACGGCGCAGGTAAGCGAGGAAGTCGTGGATCTGTGCGTTGAGCTCGAAACGGTTCGGGCTTTTCGCCACGGGAACCAGAATGTCGAGGCGGATCCACACGTCCAGCAGGCTGGTGATGTCCTGCGGCGTACTGTCGAGTTGCTGGGCGGCCAGTTGCGTGCGCAGTTCGTTGAGGCTCAATGTGCCTTGGTCGAAGTGCTCGCACAGTGGCTCCAGAAGTGCCCAGTGTTCAGCGAGGGCGCGCAAGACGCGCTTGGGTTCGATCATCGGAATGGCCGGCTGGTTGGCGATTAAAAGCCGCGATTGTACTGCATCGGGACCGATGCGATTCACTCTCGGGACGGGCTGTAGCTGTTTCTAAGGGAAAGAGTATCGATCAAGCGCGGGCGATCTTGAGCGAAGGGCGGTAGAATCAGCGCACTTTAGTTATCCACAAGTGGCCGACCTTTGCTAATCGAGTCCCGTCGCCGCGCTTATTTGACCGCCATGCAGGTGGTCAACTGGCTGCCGCGTACCGAATTGCCCTTTGCCGCGCCCTCGCGGCCCGAGCTGCTGGAAATGCCGGAGCCGTTGGTCGTCGCCCCGGTGGCGCTGGCTCCAGTGGCCGATGCGCCTGCGGAACCTGTGGTCAAACCGGCCGAACGGGTAAAAATCGAGGTGCCGCGGCCATCGTTGGCCAGCACGCGCACCAACGCCAAGGTCGAAGAAGAAGAGGCACCGGTCGCGGTCAAGGCGCCGGTCGTGCCGCCACCGCGTTTCGCCCTGCAATTGCTGCGCGCCGGTCGTTGCCTGCTGTTGGTGGAGTTACCCACAGGCGAAACCTTCCAGACCCGCGATCCCGCCTATCTGCTGCTCAAGGACATGCTGCGTGCCGCCGGTCTGCCGGACAGCCCGCAAATTGTCGGCGAACCGGTGCGCTGGCCATTGTTGGTTCGCGGCACCATGGATCAAGGCCCGGAAGCGGCTCGTGACTTCGTACAAGGTTTTCTCTCGGCTCGGCTGGAAGACGCACCGTGCGTCTGCGTGTGGCTGATCGGCCTGCCGGCGGTGCGTTTTGCCGGCGAGGCCAACGCCGAATCCTTCAATCGTGAACTTCAGGTCGAAGGCCTGGGCGCGGTCTGGGCCCTGCCGGGCCTGGAATTATTAATGGAAGAGCCACAGCGTAAGGCTGATGTCTGGCAAGCCATGCGTCGGCTGATGGCGCGCTGGAAAGAATCGAATGAGTGACGCTGTATCGTTTCGCCCGATGACCGAGGCGGACCTGGACGCTGTCCTGAAAATTGAATTCGCGGCGTACAGCCATCCCTGGACCCGCGGGATTTTTCTCGATGGGCTGGGCAAGTACCAGATCTGGCTGATGTTCGAAGGTTCACAGCAGGTCGGGCACGGAGTGGTGCAGATCATTCTGGATGAAGCGCACCTGCTGAACATTACCGTCAAACCGGAAAATCAGGGCCGTGGCCTGGGTTTGACGCTGCTGGAGCACCTGATGTCGATTGCCTACAAGGCTGAGGCGCGGGAATGTTTTCTGGAAGTGCGCGACAGCAATCGCTCGGCGTTCCGGTTGTATGAGCGGTATGGGTTTAACGAGATTGGCCGGCGTCGGGATTATTATCCGGCGGTGGGTGGGCGCGAAGATGCGGTGGTCATGGCCTGCACCCTGGTGGATTGAGCCTTAAAAGCTTCGCGGGCAAGCCTCGCTCCTACAGGGAATTGCATTGCAAACGTAGGAGCGAGCGGGCGGCGATCCGACTTGCCCGCGAAGGCGTCCTCATTGACACCCACGATCACCGATTCCCATCCAGCGGATCAAGCCGCGCCAGTTCTTCTTCATCCAACCCATTACCCCCGCCGATGTCATCTTCATCGACGATGCTCAAATCCCAATCGGCCCGGTAATCGTCACCGGCTTCATGCGCATCCCGCGCACCGTCTTCACGGATCAACGTTTCCGGGCTCATGTCATCATCGGTGGGTTCATGATCAGCGGTCGAGGCGCCGGTCATGCCGGCTTCACGCACGCGCGCACGCGGTATCAGTCGCTCGCGTTCCGTTTGCGTCAGTTCGTCGCCGATTTTCGCGCTGGGTTCTTCCTCCTCGAAATCCAGCTCCTGCAGCGAACCCATGCGGTCTTCGTTGTCGTCGATGGGCTCGGGTTGCGCCGCATCGTACGGACGTCGTGAATCATTCATGGTAATTCCTCATACTGTGAGCCTTACTACGGTAGACCCACTGGGCTGCCCGGAATTCCGCCGGCAGGGAACACCGGTAATATGCCTCATCGGCAATCTGCATCTTGCGCGTGACCCCGACGGGCGGTTGTCTGTCAAAGCAGCGCATCATTCTCGAGGCTTCATTGCATGAACGACTTACAAGATCTGATTGATAACAACGAGCGCTGGGCTGACGCGATCACCAAAGAAGATCCTGATTTCTTCGCCAAACTGGCGCGTCAGCAAACGCCGGAATTCCTCTGGATCGGCTGCTCCGACGCCCGCGTACCGGCGAACGAGATTGTCGGCATGCTGCCCGGTGACCTGTTCGTCCACCGCAACGTGGCCAACGTGGTGCTGCACACTGACCTCAACTGCCTGTCGGTGATTCAGTACGCGGTGGACGTGCTCAAGGTCAAACACATCCTCGTTACCGGCCACTATGGCTGCGGCGGTGTGCGTGCTTCGATGCAGGATCGCCAGTTCGGCTTGATCGATGGCTGGCTGCGGTCGATTCGTGACCTTTACTACGAAAAGCGCGAAGAACTCTCCAAACTGCCGACCGAAGAAGAGCGGGTCGACCGCCTCTGCGAACTCAACGTGATCCAGCAAGTGGCCAACGTCGGGCACACCAGCATTGTGCAAAACGCCTGGCACCGCGGGCAGAAACTGTCGATTCACGGCTGCATCTATGGCATCAAGGACGGTCGGTGGAAGAGTCTGAATGCCACCATCAGTGGTTTCGAGCAGTTGCCGCCGCAGTACCGCCTGCGTCCATTCGAGCCGCTGTAAAAGCCCCCGGCGTCATCGGCGCCAGTTCTGGAAGAACAACTGGCCATCGGCATTCGGCGATTCGTCGTAGCCGGTGATCCAGCCACGGCAGCAAGTACAACCACAGCGGCAGGCAAACTGCCGCTGCAGCCTGTCTTCCGTCGTGGCGAAATCCATCGTCAGCCGATCACCTTTTCTGATGTCCTTCAGCGCCCATAACCACAGTTCACTCATGTCGAGAAAGGCGTTGGGGTCGCAGGCGTGGTTAAGCAATCCGCAGAAGCGCGGATCATAGACATGAATGCCCGGCGCCATTTGCCGAGTGCGTCGGCAGCGATAGGGCAGCAAATGCCCGGAAATACGGCAGATTCGGCTGAGCCGAGGGAATTCGCGCAAAGCGGCGACAGCGATCGGCTCTCCCTGAGCATTGTTGATGATTTGAAAGTCTTCCGTGGTAGGGAATCCCAGTCGAGGGGGCAATTCCATAAACGGATAGATGCCATTGAATGGCGGTGAGGTGATTCCTTGCTCAGCGTGGGGTTTCATCACAATCCTTGTCGGCGGGGCGCTGCGACCTCCGTCAGCTGACATCCTGTCAGCCCTGCAGCACATGGGTACGCCTCAAGACTCTCGCAAAAAAAACCACCGGTCTACTGTCATAACTGACAGAGGAAAAGCGCGCGTTCCCACGTCAGCCAAGGCTCACGCAGGAACGCCGTTCAGTTTTTTACAGATGCGTAGCAGGCACTGCGGTCGCAGGCGTGGGGACCTTGAGCTGTTTGAGTTGAGCCTTGATCGGCGTCGTCGCGCATTTGGCCGTGGCTTGCCCAGGCGTCAGGTTACGGATCGAGGTGTAGAACAGTTCGCAGGTTTTAACTGCCTGGGCCACTTGCCAGGTCTGGGTGCAACTTCTCAGCTCAATGTCTGGATTGCTGTCGAGGTCGCGGCCCATTGCGGCCTGCCAGCATGCGGCACTCAAGTCCTGGCCCATGACTTTCAGGCCCGCTGCATCGGCCTGTGCCTGGGCATCTTTGCCGGTGTAGCTGTCCGGGTCGGCGGCGTACCAGATGTAGCTCGGGTGGTTGGAACCCAGCACCGGCACTTTCACCCCTTCTTTCGGACTGATGGTTGCCAGGCCCAGCACGTTTACGGTCGGCCCGTATTGCTGCTTGATCCAGTTACGCACCGGCGCACCGAACGCGACCATCGGCAACGCGGCACCGCTGGCGTTCTGGCTGACTTCCTTGACCATGGTGGTCTGGTAGTCCTTGAAGTAGTCGTAGACGCCTTCCAGATCCTTGCCGGCGTTGGACGGCGCGGCGATCGGCGCGATGTCGATGATGGTCTGGAAAGCCGGTGTCTGATCGGCAGGGATGCCGTTGATCGTCAGCAGCGTGGCCCAGCGATCGGTGGTCTTGGACTCCAGATAGTCCTGGGCCTGAGTCAGCGAGTAATCCGGCGGGAAGTGCAGCAGCTCGACACTTCTGCGGTTCTCCAGGGCCATGCCCAGCGGCAGGAACAAGTACCAGCTGTAAGCCCACTTGCCGTCGGCATTCAGCTTGCTGGCGCCGGTATAAGCCAGATCGCCGGCATCGAGCAGCGCTGCCAACGGCTTTTCATAGCCTTTGGGCACACCGGTGATTGCGGCATAGAGCTGATTGTTATCGGTTTTGACCTGCACCTTCGCATCGCTGTAACCATCACGCTGCACGCTCTGCGTCAGGTAATGCTCGACGGTTTGCTCCAGCGTCCAGTTGCGAAAGCAGATCACGTTGCAATTGTTGGGGTAAGCGAACAGCCGGGTGACGCGCTCGGTGCTGCCCAGCTTCAGATCGGCATCCGCCTGGGCGGCGGTGCTCAGGGTCAGGGCGGCAAGGGTGAGTGCTGCGAGTTTGAACATGCTCAGATCCTTTTCAGCGTGTGGGCCCTCGAGAACGGGCGAAGACATACTGAAACAGAAGAGGCCGAACGAGAAGTAGGGGCCGATAGAAATATCGGCCCCTTTTTGCATTACGGCATCACCGGCGCCGTATACGTCAGCGTCGTCCCCAGCGCCCACAGCAGAAACAGCACCAGCGGCGTGTGCACCAGCAGTTGCACGAACGAAAACCCGATCAAGTCCCGCGCCTTCAAACCCAGCACGCCCAGCAGCGGCAGCATGTAGAACGGGTTGATCAGGTTCGGCAGGGCTTCGGCGGCGTTGTAGATCTGCACGGCCCAGCCCAGGTGGTAGTTCAGGTCGGTGGCCACTTGCATCACGTACGGCGCTTCGATGATCCACTTGCCGCCGCCCGACGGGATGAAGAAGCCGAGGATCGCCGAGTACACGCCCATCAGCAGTGCGTAGGTGTCGTGGGACGCGATCTGTACGAAAAAGGTCGAGATGTGGTGCGCCAGAGTCTGCGCATCAGTGCCTTTGACCGTGGTCATCAGCGCGGCGATCGAGCCGTACAACGGGAACTGGATCAGCACGCCGGTGGTGGTCGGCACCGCGCGGGACACCGCATCGAGGAAACTGCGCGGGCGCCAGTGCAGCAAGGCACCGAGCATGATGAACAGGAAGTTGTAGGTGTTCAGCCCGGAAATCGCACTGATCGCCGGTTTGGTCGAGAACTCGTGGAACAGCCACCCGGCCGCCAGCAGCACCAGCAGAATCGTCAGCAGCGGGCTGTGCTCCAGCCATTCGCCGGGGCGAGTGCGCGGTTGCAGTGGTGGCAGGTTGAAGCTCGGGTCGATGCCGCAGGCTTTGGCATCGCGGGCCGAGTTCGGGCCAGGGGCGGTGGCGTAGGCAATGATCAGCGAGATCACGATCAGCGCCAGCAACATGACACCGGACTGCCAGAGAAAGATGGTTTGCGTGAACGGAATCACCCCGGTGATCGACAGAATCGACGGCGGCAAACTGGCCGGGTTGGCCTGCAACTGCGCGGCGGACGACGACAGGCCCAGGGCCCACACCGCGCCAAGGCCCAGGTAGGCGGCAGCACCGGCGGCGCGATAATCCATTTTCAGGTCGACGCGGCGGGCGAGGGCGCGCACCAGCAAGCCGCCGAACACCAGCGACAAGCCCCAGTTCAGCAGCGAAGCGACCATGGAAATCAGCGCCACCCACGCCACGGCGGAACGGCCGTTCTTGGGGATGCGCGCCAGACGGTCGATCAGCTTGACGGCGGGCGGCGAACTGGCGACTACATAACCGCCGATCACCACGAATGCCATCTGCATGGTGAACGGGATCAGGCTCCAGAACCCGTCACCGAAGGCCATCGCGGCATCGGTGGGTTTGGCGCCCATGAACAGGGTGGCCACGGCGACGATGATCACCGCCAGGGCAGCAAACACCCAGGAATCAGGAAACCAGCGTTCGGCAAAACTTGAACAGCGCAGGGCAAAACGGGCGGAGCGGGTATCTTCGATATCAGCAGCCACGGGAGTACCTCGAATTTTTATGATTGTTGTGGTCTTCAGGGCTGCAAAGGCCAAACGCCGTTTTTATTGTGGGAGCGAGCCTGCTCGCGATGGTCGTAAACGATGACGCGTATTTACTGATTAAACGCGGCGTTCTCGAGTCCATCGCGAGCAGGCTCGCTCCTACAGTTTTTGATCGGCACTGGCTGCAACGCCCGTCTGGACAGGCGCCAACAGTAAATCAATCGGTCAGGATTTGTGACGAAGTTTTACCGATACGGGACTATGGTCTAACGGGTTGTCCGCTGGCGCGTTTGCGTAGACCATGGGCGCCTTGGTTTTTTGCCCATGCCAGAGTTCTTTTGATGACTGCCCTTAACGATTCGCGCCCGGCACCGTTCAGCCGTTCGGACTACAAGACCCTCGGCCTTGCGGCCCTCGGCGGCGCGCTGGAAATCTACGATTTCATCATCTTCGTGTTTTTCGCCCTGACCCTCAGTCAGCTGTTCTTCCCGCCGGAAATGCCCGAATGGCTGCGCCTGCTGCAAAGTTTCGGGATTTTTGTCACCGGTTACCTGGCGCGACCGTTGGGCGGGATTCTGATGGCGCATTTCGCCGACCGGCTGGGGCGCAAGAAAGTCTTCAGCCTGAGCATTCTGATGATGGCGCTGCCGTGCCTGCTGATCGGCATCATGCCGACCTACGCCCAGATCGGTTATTTCGCACCCTTGCTGCTGTTGGTCCTGCGGGTACTGCAAGGCGCGGCGGTCGGCGGTGAAGTGCCGAGCGCCTGGGTGTTCGTCGCCGAGCACGCGCCGGCCGGGCATCGCGGTTATGCACTGGGTTTCCTTCAGGCCGGGTTGACCTTTGGCTACTTGATCGGCGCGCTGACAGCGACCTTTCTGGCACAGGCGTTCACCCCGGCGGAGATCCTCGATTTCGCATGGCGTTACCCGTTCCTGCTGGGTGGCGTATTTGGCGTGATTGGCGTCTGGCTGCGCCGCTGGCTCAATGAAACCCCGGTGTTCATGGCGATGCAGGCGAAGCGTGATGCCGCCGTCGAACTGCCACTGCGCACGGTTCTGCGTGAGCATCGCCTGGCCATTTTGCCGGCGATGATCCTCACCTGCGTGCTGACTTCAGCCGTGGTGGTGTTTGTGGTCATCACCCCGACCATGATGCAGAAAACCTTCGGCATGACCGCCAGCCACACCTTCGGCCTGAGCGCATTGGGCATCGTGTTCCTGAACATCGGCTGCGTGCTCGCCGGATTGCTCGTCGACCGTATCGGCGCCTGGCGCACCGTGATGCTGTACAGCCTGCTGCTGCCGCTGGGCATCGGCGTGCTTTATACCTGCCTGATCATCGGCGGCAACTGGATCGGCCTGGCGTATGCGATTGCCGGCCTGAGTTGTGGCGTGGTCGGCGCGGTGCCGTCGGTGATGGTCAGCCTCTTCCCGGCGCGGATTCGCGTCTCGGGGATTTCCTTCACGTACAACATTGCCTACGCCGCGTGGGCAAGTATCACGCCGCTGTTGCTGATCGGTCTGATGCCGTGGAGCCCTTGGATCTGCGTGATTTTCTGCGCGGTGATGGGCGCAGTGGGCGTGAGCAGCGCGCTGTATTTCGGCGCGCGTACGCCGAGCACAGGCAATTGCCCGGCGGCTGGCGCCATCTGATTGAAGGTGGCGCTGCGTCCAAGACAACTATTTTTGTAGGACAACCCTGAAACACTCTTCAGAAAACATCCCCAAGGCCGATGGCTAGGCTGCATGCCGCTTTCTATCTCTGTCCATCGGTGCTTTCCCATGTTCAACAAACGCTTGAAGCAAGAGTTGTCGGCTCTTCGCGAAGAACTCTCCAGCCTTCAGCAAGTGAAGGAAAGTCTGGAAAGCGAGATGCTGGTCCTGACCCTGGATCCCGACGGGCGGATTCAATCGGTCAATCAGAATTTTCTCAGCGAGATGCTCTACAAGAGCCACGACCTGATCGATCGTCCTATCGAAGACATCGTTCCTGTTCACGTGAAGTCCGACGAATTCCATCACCGCTTCAAGGCTGCGCTGACCCGAGGCGAGCACTTTGCCGGTGCGGTGCGCTTGTTGCGTGGCGATGGCCAAGAGGCCTGGTTGCGTTCGATTGTGCAGCCGGTGCGCTCCGGGGACGGGCGGATCAAGCATTTCTCGATTTACTCCAGTGACCTGACCCGCACCATCGAGGCATCCCGTGAACACGAGAACCTGATCGGCGCGCTGGTGCGCTCGACGGCGGTGATCGAGTTCGACCTCGCTGGCAACGTGTTGTCGGCCAACGACCGCTTCCTCAACGGCATGGGTTACAGCCTCGCGCAGATCAAAGGCAAACATCACCGTCTCTTCTGTGAAGCGCAGGAGCACACCAGTGCCGAGTATCAGGACTTCTGGCGTCGCCTGAATTCCGGGGAATTCGTGGCCGGCCGCTTCAAGCGCATCGACAGCCACGGGCGTACGGTCTGGCTGGAGGCGTCCTACAACCCGGTGGTCGACGCCAATAACAAACTCTACAAAGTGGTGAAGTTCGCCACGGTGATTACCGATCAGGTCAATCAGGAGCTGGCCGTCGCTGAAGCGGCGAACATTGCCTACGGCACCTCGCAGCAAACCGATCAAAGCGCCCAGCGCGGCACGGCCGTAGTGACGCAAGCGGTGAACGTGATGCGCGACCTGGCCAAGCACATGCAAACGGCCGGCGAGGGCATCGAGGCCTTGAACGAGCAGTCGCTGGTGATTGGCACCATCGTCAAAACCATCAGCGGCATCGCCGAACAGACCAACCTGCTGGCACTCAACGCGGCGATCGAAGCGGCCCGTGCCGGTGAGCAGGGTCGTGGTTTTGCCGTGGTCGCGGACGAGGTCCGGCAATTGGCTTCGCGCACCAGTCAGGCCACCGATGAAATTGTCCTGGTGGTGCGTCAGAACCAGGACATGGCGCGTAATGCGGTGTCGCTGATGACCGACGGCAAAACTCAGGCAGAGCAGGGGCTGGCGCTGGCGGCAGAGGCGGGCACGGTGATTGTCGAGATTCAGGACGGTGCGCAGAAAGTGGTGAACGCGGTCGGGCAGTTTGCCAACCAGCTAACGACTTGATGCCTGCGAACCGGGCGGATATCGCTACAATCGGCTCTTTTCCCAGGAGCAGATCCCATGAGCGCTTCCCATCGCCGTCCGGTTCCCTTGTCCAAGGCTTATCGCCTGCTCAACCATGGGCCGACCGTGCTGGTCAGTGCGGCCCATGACGGGCAGCGCAACATCATGGCGGCGGCCTGGGCCATGCCACTGGATTTCGAACCGCCGAAAATTGCCGTGGTGCTGGACAAGTCCACCTGGACCCGGCACCTGCTGGAAGCGTCGGGCACATTCGTGTTGAACGTACCCTGTGCTGCCCAGGCCGATATCGCGCAAACCGTCGGCTCGACCTCGGGCCTGGAGCTGACTCAAGGCCAGGGCCGGGACAAGTTCCAGACCTATGGCTTGCAGACCTTCAGCGGCGAGTTGATCGATGCGCCGATGCTCGAAGGTTGCGTGGCCTGGCTGGAATGCCGGTTGCTGCCGGAACCGAACAACCACCAACAATACGATCTGTTCCTGGCCGAAGTGATTGCGGCCCAGGCGGACGAGCGCGTGTTCAGCGACGGTCGCTGGCACTTCGAGGGGCACGATGCGTTACGCACCTTGCACCACGTGGCGGGCGGGCATTTCCTGACCATCGGTGATCCGGTGGACGGCAAAGCCTTGCAGCCGTAAGACTTCAGACCCAGAGGTCATTCTCCGCCGTGCGCTCGCCACCCTTGTCGCCGGTGTTCAACACGCCCCGGGGTTCGATCAGCAGGAGTTTCACCTCTTGCTCGGCGAACGGCTTGTGCTCGACGCCCTTGGACACCACGTACATTTCGCCGGCGTTCACCAGCACGTGGCCATCACGAAAATCGATGCGCAACTGGCCTTCGAGCACGATGAAGGCTTCGTCGGTATCGAGGTGGTCGTGCCAGATGAAATCCCCCAGCAGTTTCACCACCTTGAACTGGTAGTCGTTCATTTCGGCAATGACGCGCGGTGTCCAGTGCGAGTCGATTCGTGAGATTTTTTCGGCGAAGTTCAGGCTTTCGTAAGCTTTCATGAAGCAGCTCTCGTGGTTGATCGTAGAACCACGGTAACCAGCGCAACGGCGCGCTTCTTGTACGATTGTGCGTGGCTCAGCGCCGGTGCATTTTCATCCAGCGCGCCGGTGACAAGCCGTAGGTTTTGCTGAACTGGCGGGTCATGTGGCTCTGATCGGTGAAGCCGGCGATCAGCGCGGCACTGACCAGCGACTGGCCCTGAATCAGCAGCGAACGGACCAGGTCCAGGCGACGCATGGTCAGGTATCGATAAGGGCTGGTGCCGAACAACAGGCGAAAGTCCCGTGACAGGCTCCAACGATCCCGACCGCTGTGGTGCGCCAGTTCTTCCAGGGTCACGGTGCGATCCAGGGCGCTGTGCATGTACTCGCGCGCGCGTTCCGCTGCCACATAGTCGAAGCTTGGGCGCGTGGTGGTCACTCCGCCGACAGTGTTCAAGGCTTGCGCCAGATCGAACAGCGCGTCCTGTTCTTCCAGCGGTTCGAGCGGGCAATCGAGACTGCGCAGCAGCACTTGGGTGGCGGCGAACAGGCGTGGGTCGGTCGACAACCCGTTCTTGATGAACGGCAGCGGCTGACCGCCGAGCATCTGCTGGATCAGCGCCGGTTCGATGTACATCATTCGGTAGTGGAAACCGCTCTCGGTCCCGGCCTCGCCATCGTGGACTTCGTCCGGGTGCAGCACCATCGTCCCGCCGGGCAGGCTGTGGCGCCAGGCGCCGCGGTACTGGTAACTCTGCACGCCGGCCAGGGTGTGACCGATGGCGTAGGTGTCGTGGCGGTGCAAGTCGTAGCCGTGACCGGCAAAAAACGCTTCGAAACGCTGCAGGCCGGAAACGTCGGGCGCGCGGTGGAACCAGTCATTGCGAGGCGGGTGTCGAGCCATGGTGATCGTTATCTTGAGCTTGATGCAGAACACGTTAGCTCAGTGACCGGTCGTCTGTCTGCTGGCGGATGGAAGGTCTCGCGCGAGTAGAAAACCGAGTGCAAATGTTGCAATGTGTTGCGCATCCTCTGCAGCCAAGAAGGCGACCCCCATTATGGAAATATCCCACCTGAGCTACGCCGCTCCGTTGTTGTCGCTGGCGTTGTTGTGGACGGTTGCGGTGGTGACGCCGGGGCCGAACTTCTTCAACATCGCGCAATTGGCAGCCAGTCAATCCAAACGTCACGGCGTGGTGGCTGCGCTGGGCGTGGCCACCGGCACGGTGCTCTGGGGGCTGGCGGGCGGGTTGGGTATCAAGTCGCTGTTCAGCGCGGCGCCGACGCTTTACCTGAGCTTCAAGATTGCCGGTGGTTGTTACCTGATCTATCTCGGCTTGAAGCAGTTCAAGCGCAAACCGCCGGTTGCTGCGGGCGACAGCCGCTTGCTTGACGGCGCGGGGCGCACATTGTGGTCGGTGTATGGCCAGGGTTTTCTGGGCAACATGACCAACCCAAAATCCGCACTGTTCGTGGCGACGATCTTCGCGACCGCCATGCCCGCGACGGTGCCCCCGACATTGCTGGCGCTGGCCGTAATGACCATGGCGACGTTGTCGTTCAGTTGGTATTGCAGCGTGGCACTGGTTTTCTCCAGCCGTCGGATGGCGCGGGTGTACGACCGTTCGCGCCAATGGCTGGATCGCTTTGCCGGCAGTTGCTACCTGTTGTTCGGTGCGCATCTGGTGGCCAGTCGCTGAGGAGTTCTGAATGAGCAAACTGCGGGTAGGCATTATTTTTGGCGGCCGTTCGGCGGAGCACGAAGTGTCGCTGCAATCGGCGAAAAACATCGTCGACGCGCTGGATCGTTCGCGCTTCGATCCGGTGTTGATCGGTATCGACAAGCAGGGGCATTGGCACTTGAACGATCCGTCGAATTTCCTGCTCAACCAGGAAAACCCGGCGCTGATCGCCCTCAACCAATCCAACCGCGAACTCGCCGTGGTGCCGGGCAAAACCCGTCAGCAATTGGTGGAGACTTCCAGTCAGGAGCTGTTGGGCCACGTTGATGTGATCTTCCCGATCGTCCACGGCACGCTGGGTGAAGACGGTTGCCTGCAAGGGTTGCTGCGCATGGCCGATCTGCCGTTTGTCGGCTCCGATGTGCTGGGCTCGGCGGTGTGCATGGACAAGGACATCAGCAAACGCCTGCTGCGCGATGCCGGGTTGGCGGTGACGCCGTTCGTGACCCTGACCCGCGCAACCGCCAAGCGCACCGGGTTCGCCGAGGTCCGGGGCAAACTCGGGCTGCCGCTGTTCGTCAAACCGGCGAATCAGGGCTCTTCGGTGGGTGTGAGCAAGGTCAACGATGAGGCCGAGTACACGGCAGCGGTCGAACTGGCCCTCGGTTTCGATGAGAAAGTGCTGGTCGAATCCGCCGTCAGCGGTCGCGAGATCGAATGCGCGGTGCTCGGCAACGAAGACGCTATTGCCAGTGGCTGTGGCGAAATCGTCGTGCGCAGCGGGTTTTATTCCTACGACAGCAAGTACATCGACGCACAGGCCGCGCAAGTGGTGGTTCCGGCTGACATCAGCACCGAAGCCAGCGAACGCATTCGGGCCCTGGCCGTCGAGGCGTTTCAGGTGCTCGGCTGCTCCGGGCTGGCGCGGGTCGATGTGTTCCTGACGGACAGCGGTGAAGTACTGATCAACGAGATCAACTCGCTGCCCGGTTTCACCCGCATCAGCATGTACCCCAAGTTGTGGCAGGCCACGGGCATGACGTACAGCGAGCTGGTCAGTCGTCTGATCGAGCTGGCGTTGGAAAAGCACAGGGCGCGGCAGGTGTTGAAGATTTCTCGTTAGTTTGCGTGCGATTGTTCAGGCTCAGCCTCTCAAACGACGTATTTCCCTGTAGGAGCTGGCTTGCCAGCGAAGATCGTCAACGATAACGCGTGCTATCTGAATGACCGCGCTCTCCAGACGTTTTTCGCGAGCAAGCCCGCTCCTGCAACGGATTCAGGAGCATCCGGCTTTCAGTACTGCGCAGGACTCAATCCCCCAACGCTTCCCCCTCCCGACGCGGATCCGCGCCACCCGCCAGAGACGCTTTCCCCTGCGCATCCCTGACCCGGACAATCGCCTGCGTCCCGCTGGTCATGTCGATCTCGCTCACGTTGTGCCCCTTGTCCTTCAGCGCCTGAATCAGCTCGGCGCTGAACTGCCCGCGTTCCAGTTCGGTCGGGCCGTTGCGGCTGCCGAAGTTGGGCAGGTTGATGGCGGTTTGCGGGTCGAGGTTCCAGTCGAGCAGGCCCAGGGTAGATTTGGCCACGTACTCGATGATTTGCGAGCCGCCGGGAGAGCCGATGGTGGCGAGGAATTCACCGCTCTGGCGGTCGAAGATCAGGGTCGGCGCCATGGAGGAGCGCGGGCGTTTGCCGGGTTCGACGCGGTTGGCGACCTTTTGCCCGTTTTCTTCGGGGATGAACGAGAAGTCGGTCATCTGGTTGTTGAGCAGAAAGCCCTGGACCATCAGGTGTGAGCCGAACGCGGATTCGACCGTGGTGGTCATCGATACCGCACCACCCAGGTCATCGACCGCCACCACCTGAGAGGTGGAAATGCGCAGTGGCGAACGGTCCGGCGCGTAGGCGACCTGAATGCCCGGCGGGGTGCCGGGTTTGGCCGTGACCATGCTGCGATCACCGATCAGGGCGGCGCGGCTGGCCAGATAGGTCGGGTCCACCAGGCCTTTGACCGGGACGGGCACGAAGTCGCTGTCGGCGACGTACTGTGCACGGTCGGCGTAGGCGAGGCGCTCGGCTTCGGAGATCAGGTGCACGGCTTCAGGGGCCGGTTCGATGCCGGCGGGTTGGGTGCTTTTGACTGGCTTCAGTGGCGCCAGGGCATAACGCGGGTCGCGGGCTTCCAGCGCCTGCAATGTGCCGAGAATCTGCGCCACGGCGATCCCGCCCGACGACGGTGGCGGCATGCCGCAAACCTGCCAGCGTTTGTAATCGGTGCACAGCGGCGCGCGTTCCTTGGCGGTGTAACCGTTGAGGTCGTTCAGCGACAGCGTGCCGGGGTTGGCGTGGCCCTGAACCTTGGCGACGATTTCCTGCGCGATGGGGCCTTTGTACAGCGCATCGGGACCTTCCTTGGCGATGCGTTTGAATACGGCGGCCAGTGCCGGATTTTTCAGTGAGGTGCCGACGGCTTTCGGGCTGCCATCCGCATTCAGGAAGTACGCCATCATGTCCGGCGAGCGTTGCATGGACGAATCCGAAGCAATCAACTGATGCAGGCGCGGCGAGATGGCGAAGCCTTGTTCCGCGAGTTTGATCGCCGGCTCGAACAGCTGCGCCCAGGGCAGGCGACCGTGTTTTTGATGGGCCAGTTCCAGCGCCCGCAACACGCCCGGTGTGCCGACCGAACGACCGCCAATCTGCGCCTGAGTGAACGGCATTGGTTTGCCATCGGCCTGCAGGAACAGCTTCTCGGTGGCACCTGCCGGTGCGGTTTCGCGACCGTCGTACGTGCGCACGGCTTTGCCATCCCACAACACAATCAACGCGCCACCACCGATACCCGACGATTGCGGCTCGACCAGCGTCAGCACTGCTTGCATGGCGATGGCGGCATCAATCGCCGAACCGCCCTGACGCAGCATCGCCCGTCCGGCTTCGGCGGCGAGTGGGTTGGCTGCTGCTGCCATGTGTTTCGAGGCGTGGCGGGTTTGCAGGTCGGTGCGATAGCCCGAGGCGGTTTCCGGTGCGACCGGTAAGGTCGAGGAGGGCGGGGCGCTGCACGCCGCGAGGATTAATGCACTGGCAATCAGCGAAAGGGCTGACAGGCGATAGCGGCTCAAATGAAGGGTTGAGAACACGCGGGGCACTCCGTCCGTGGGAAAAGTTCAGGGGACTTTATCGGCCGACAGGAAGCGACGCAAACCACAGGACGTTTTGTCCTTCATCCATTGACGGATTTTCTGTAGGGTCGAGGGCAACAGGCAGGCCAGAAAACAAACAAGAGGCAGACATGCAGACCGACTTTCCCACCCAGCCCGGCTATCGCACCCAGCGTGAACAGTTTCTGGCCGCAGCGACCACGGCCGGCGCGACGCTGACTGAGTACCCGCACCCGCTCAAAGGGCCGTTCGGTGAGCCGTTGAGCACCGATGTGGCGGTGCTCGGAGATCCGGGCGCCAAACGCTTGCTGATCGCGTTGAGCGGCACTCACGGGGTCGAAGGTTTCTATGGTTCGGGCTGTCAGATCAAATGGATGCAGGAGTTGGGCAAGCGTTCACTGCCGGCTGATGTCGCCGTGGTGTTCGTTCATCTGATCAATCCCTGGGGCACGGCGTGGCTGCGCCGGGTCAACGAAGACAACATCGACCTGAACCGCAATCACCTGAACTTTGAACATCCACTGCCGGACAACCGGGCCTACGCCGCGCTACATGAAATCTATGCCTGCACTGAGTTGGCAGGCCCCGAGCGTGATCGCGCCGATGCGTTGCTCAACCAGCAGATCCACGATCACGGCTGGCCGGCGGTGATGTCGATTGTCGAGGGCGGCCAGCACAGTCATCCCGATGGTCTGTTCTATGGCGGGCGAGCACCGGCCTGGTCGAACCGTACGTTGCACCAGATCCTGCAAAAACATGTCGCCCACGCCGAGGTCGCGATGTGCTTTGACCTGCACACCGGCGCCGGGGAGTACGGCCATCCGATGTTGCTGACCATCACCGAGTCGGCTTACCCGGCGTTGCCCGAGGCGCAGGCTATTTACGGGCCATGGCTCTACACGCTGCTGACCGGTGCCGATACGCTGAGCGAAACCGGCGTGGCCGCGACGGCAACCGGCTACACCTCGCAGGCGCTGATCGATGCGTTGCCGCAGGTGCGCCTGATGCCCTTCGTGATTGAGTGCGGGACGTATCCGGGGGCCGAGGTTCATCGTCATCTGCGTGACGATCATTGGCTGCATCTGCACGGCAATCCCGGCGATGCCGTGGGGCGCGAGATCAAACTGAATCTGCTGGAACAGTTCTATCCTGCCGACAGCGACTGGCAGGCGATGGTCTGGTTGCGTACGTGGCAGATATGGGAGCGGGCGTTGTCGGCGCTGGCGGCAATGCGTTCCTGACAGGCGTTGTGGTCCGGTTCAGGTTTTGTGGAGCCTGTCAGGCCGCCATCGCCAGCAAGCCGGCTCCTACACGGACATGTGTCGTGCGCAAACTCTTCGGCCAACACAAAACCTGTAGGAGCTGGCTTGCCGGCGATGGCGTGCTCGCAGTCGATACAAGGCTCGAGGCCCTCATCGCCGGCGAGCCGGGCTCCTGCGGGTTTTGTGTTGGCCAAAGAATCCGTGCACTTTTCTCCGGGCATAAAAAAACGGCCTACCTTTCGGTAAGCCGTTTTTAGTACTTGGTGGCTACACAGGGACTTGAACCCCGGACCCCAGCATTATGAATGCTATGCTCTAACCAACTGAGCTATGTAGCCAAGTGGCGCGCATTATTCACCGGTAATGCAGATGCGTCAAGCGTAAATCTAAAATATTTCTCTACACTTTCAACCGCTTATCCTCCAGAGCCGAAAAACCGGACCGGGGGAGGGCGTCAACCGAGCTGGAATCTCCCGGTATTGGCACTCAGGGCCTTGCTGCCCTGGCTCAAGGTGTCCGCCGCCAGGTTCACCGCCCGCGCGCCTTCGAGCAAGCGGACAGCCGCCTGATCGACCTGCTGGATGTTGCCGCTGACTTCGTCGGCAGTGGTTGCTTGCTCGTCGACCGCCGTGGCAATTTGCGCCAACGTGTCGGTGACACTCTGCACGGCACTGGCGATTTCCCCCAGTCGTTCGCCGAGGCCAGTGACTGCTTGCGCATCGGATTGCGCCTGGCCACAGGCGGCTTCCATCAGGCTCACGGCTTCGTTCACCGTGCTGCGCAAACTGTCGACAGTGCCGGCGATCTGCGCAGTGGACGATTGGGTGCGCTGCGAGAGGCTGCGTACTTCATCGGCCACCACCGCAAAGCCACGGCCCTGTTCACCGGCACGCGCGGCCTCGATAGCGGCGTTGAGCGCCAACAGGTTGGTCTGCTCGGCGACACCGCGAATGGTGTCGACCACCAACTGAATCTGCTGCCCTTGTTCGCTGACCCGTCCGAGTGCGGCCGCCGTGTCGTTCAAACGCTGGTTGAGCTGCTGGATGCTCGCCGTTGTGCGCTGGCTGTCACGGCTGCTGTCGGCAGCAATGCGCTGGGTATGCTGAGCGCTGCCGGAGGCCTGTTCGCAACTCTGGGCAACCCCTTGGGAAGTGGCGGCCAATTGCGTTGCCGCTGCCGCAATCTGGCTGATCTGCAATTGCTGCGCTTCAACCTCGCCCAAGGCACCACTGGAATGGTGATTGAGCGTGCGCACCGCGTTACTCAGCTGCAAGGTTTCGTGATCGACCCCCAACAGACTATTGCGCAGTTGCACCACCGCAACGTTGAGCGCGGTGCTGATCGCCGCCAGTTCGTCGCGGCCTTCAACCGGCACTTGCAGGCTCAGATTGCCGTCGCGCAAGGCTTCGGCCAGCAGCGTGATGCCGCTGGCGCTGCGGCGGATCGAAGCCTGCAAGCAGATGAACAGGTACAACGCGGCCAGCAGCAGGCAACCAAAGATCACGGCCACCAGAATGAACTGGCGGATCGCCGAGCCATGGTAGTAATCCAGACGCTGATCCAGCGAGACCAACGACTGCTGACGCAGCGAGGCGAGGTCGGTGAGCAGGCTGTCCAGGCTGCGTTCGAACTCCTCGGGTTTGAGTTTGATGCTGCCGCCAAACACGCCGTCATCGAGGACTTTCAGCTCGGCGTCGAGGTGTTTGAGGTTGTCATGGTATTGCCCGGCCCACGCCTGCAAGGCACTGGGCAGGCGCGCTTCCAGCAGGCCTGCGGTTTTGACAAGCTGCTCGCGGGCGTCGCCGATGCGGCTACGCAGGTCGCGCAATTGCAGGCGGCTTTGCAGGGTGAATTGCCCCGACACCACCGACGCCTGACCGACGCTGGCCAGACGGCCGACGCGCTCGATCAGGTCCGGCGCGTGTTGCGTCGAGATCTGCGTCAGCAGGTAGGTTTCCAGCCACGGCGCGAGGGTCAGGCGATTGTCCATGGCGATCTGCTCGCGCAGGGCCTGCAGGGCACTCAAGGCGTTGGTGAAACGGTCGTAACCGTCCGGCCACCAGCCGACGCTGCTCAGGCTTTTCGAATCGAGGCCGTTGAGCGCGGTTTGCAGCGCTTGGTAGCGAGTGAGGGTTTCGCCCTCGGCGCCTTCGGTTTGCAACGCGTTGCCAAGGTCCGTGGTGGCTTGCGCGACCGCCGGCTGAACGGCATCGAACGCCGCCATCGCGGCGAGGGTGGCCGGTGTCGGTTGGCGATTGGTCTCGGTGGCACGCCAGCGCGCGGCGCGGTCACGCTGGGCGGCGAGCAGGTTATCCAGCGCATCCAGCGCGAGCAGCTGCCTAACCCCGGCACGTTCGCCGGAAATCAGGTTCAGTTTGGCGCGATAGTCCTGGCCGATCATCAGCAGGCTACCCGCCAGTGGCAGGATAAACAGCAGAAACAACAACTGAAATTTACGGGCGAAGCCGAAACGCCCCAGCAACCCGATCCCCGGAGATAAAAAAGCCTGCATGCCCCATGACTCCTCTGGACACCACGCACCAATGGCGTGCGTCGAAGTCGTTGCGACCGCGACTCGTGTCCTTTTTAAAGGCCTCGAAAGTTCACCCTCGCCAGCTCTGTAGGCCGACTCTGTAGCGAAACTTCCCATTCTCGGTGCCCTTTGTAAGGGCGCCGCGTTGAAGCGGATAACAAGGCAAGATTCAGACCATGGCGTTGCGCTATTACTTGCGGAAATTAGTTCGTTAGCTGGCTAAGGGGATGGCGCTGCTGCCCTGAAAAATGGCACATTGACGCACCTGCCCGTGTGCACCCATCTGTTGTACGGAAACTCCCATGGCTATCAGCAATGCCCAGACCGGCGCGACGCCGGCATCCGCGACGTCACAAAGCAGCCCTCTGGTCATGCGCATCATCGGTGCCGTGGCGCTGGCGCATTTGATCAACGACCTGATTCAGTCGGTGCTGCCGTCGATCTACCCGATGCTCAAGGCCAACTACGGCCTGACCTTCACCCAGGTCGGCCTGATCACCCTGACCTTTCAACTGACGGCCTCGCTGTTACAACCGTGGGTCGGTTACCACACCGATCGTCATCCCAAACCCTGGCTGCTTCCGGCCGGTACGGTGTGTACGTTGATTGGTATTTTGATGATGTCGGTGGTCGGCAGCTTTCCGATGATCCTGCTGGCGGCAGGGCTGATCGGTATTGGTTCCTCGACCTTTCACCCGGAAGCCTCCCGTGTGGCGCGACTGGCTTCGGGCGGGCGCTTCGGTCTGGCGCAATCGACTTTTCAGGTAGGCGGTAACGCGGGTTCGGCCTTTGGCCCATTGCTGGCGGCGGCGATCATCATTCCGTTCGGCCAGGGCCATGTGGCGTGGTTCGGCTTGTTCGCGTTGTTTGCGCTGTTCGTGCTCTACCGGATCAGCCGTTGGTACGCCAATCACTTGAACCTGTTCAAGCTCAAGCAAGGTCAGGCGGCCACTCATGGCTTGTCGAAGGGCAGGGTCACCAGTGCGTTGGTGGTGCTTGGGCTGCTGGTGTTCTCCAAGTATTTCTACATGGCCAGTCTGACCAGTTACTTCACCTTTTACCTGATCGAGAAATTCGACCTCTCGGTGGCCAGTTCGCAGCTGCATTTGTTCCTGTTTCTGGGGGCGGTGGCGGCGGGGACTTTCTTCGGCGGGCCGATTGGCGACAAGATCGGGCGTAAGGCGGTGATCTGGTTTTCGATCCTTGGGGTTGCGCCGTTCACCCTGATCCTGCCGCATGTTGATTTGTTCTGGACCAGCATTCTGAGCGTGGTGATTGGCTTCATCCTGGCCTCGGCATTCTCGGCCATTGTGGTTTATGCACAGGAATTGGTGCCGGGTAATGTCGGGATGATTGCCGGGGTGTTCTTCGGGCTGATGTTCGGTTTCGGCGGGATTGGCGCGGCGTTGCTGGGGCATCTGGCGGACGTGCACGGCATCGAATACGTGTACTTCCTGTGCTCGTTCCTGCCGTTGTTGGGCGTGTTGGCGATCTTCCTGCCAAGAACCAAAAAGGCCTGATCTACACATTTCTTCTGTAGGAGCCGGCTTGCTGGCGATGAACGATCACGCGGACTGGCTGGTTAACCGCGGTGTCTGGATCGTCGGAACGCCGCCCGCAGCAAGCCGGCTCCTACAGGATTGCGGTGAACGGGATTTCAGGCACAAAAAAGCCGCGTATCAAACGCGGCTTTTTCTTGGGCGGGTGTTTTTACACGTTGAAGCGGAAGTGCATCACGTCGCCGTCTTTAACGATGTAGTCCTTGCCTTCCAGACGCCATTTACCGGCTTCTTTGGTGCCGGCTTCGCCCTTGTACTGGATGAAGTCGTCGTAGGCGATGACTTCGGCGCGGATGAAGCCTTTTTCGAAGTCGGTGTGGATCACGCCAGCGGCTTGCGGTGCGGTGGCACCAACGCGGACGGTCCAGGCGCGGACTTCTTCGACACCGGCGGTGAAGTAGGTCTGCAGGTGCAGCATTTCGTAGCCGGCGCGGATCACGCGGTTCAGGCCAGGCTCTTCGAGGCCAAGGGCTTCGAGGAACATGTCTTTCTCTTCGCCGTCATCCAGCTCGGCGATTTCCGCTTCGATCTTGTTGCACACCGGAACAACCACGGCGCCTTCTTCTTCGGCGATGGCGCGGACCACGTCCAGGTGCGGGTTGTTTTCGAAACCGTCTTCAGCGACGTTAGCGATGTACATGACCGGTTTGGTGGTCAGCAGGTGGAAGCCCTTGATCACTGCTTTCTCATCGGTGCCCATGTTCTTCATCAGGCTGCGCGCTGGCTTGCCTTCGGTGAAGTGAGCGATCAGTTGCTCCAGCAGGCCTTTCTGGACCACTGCGTCCTTGTCACCGCCCTTGGCGTTGCGTGCGACTTTCTGCAGTTGCTTCTCGCAGCTGTCGAGGTCGGCGAAGATCAGTTCCAGGTCAATGATTTCGATGTCGCGTTTCGGGTCGACGCTGTTGGAGACGTGAATCACGTTCTCGTCTTCGAAGCAGCGGACTACGTGGGCGATGGCATCGGTTTCACGGATGTTGGCCAGGAACTTGTTGCCCAGGCCTTCACCTTTCGAGGCGCCGGCAACGAGGCCCGCGATGTCGACGAATTCCATGGTGGTCGGCAGGATGCGCTTTGGTTTGACGATGGCCGCCAAGGCGTCCAGACGCGGATCCGGCATCGGCACGATACCGCTGTTCGGCTCGATGGTGCAGAAGGGGAAGTTCTCGGCCGCGATCCCGGATTTGGTCAGGGCGTTGAACAGGGTGGACTTACCGACGTTAGGCAGGCCGACGATGCCGCAATTGAATCCCATGGTGTTTTCCCCGAGGAGTAGAGTCAGGCCTTCTGGCTGTGCAGGTTTTTCATCGCGCGGTTCCATTCCCCGGCGAGGATATCCGGCAGCACGCCGAGGGCAAAGTCGATGCTGGCATCGAGTTTTTCCTGTTCGGCGCGTGGCGCACGACCCAGGACGAAATTTGAAACCATACTGGCTACGCCCGGATGGCCAATGCCAAGCCGCAAGCGGTAGAAGGTATTCTGATTGCCCAGTTGCGCGATGATGTCGCGCAACCCGTTGTGACCGCCATGGCCGCCGCCCTGTTTGAGTTTGGCAACGCCCGGAGGCAGGTCGAGTTCGTCATGCGCCACGAGGATTTCTTCAGGCTTGATGCGGAAGAATCCTGCGAGTGCCGCCACGGCCTGGCCGCTGCGGTTCATGTACGTGGTGGGAATCAGCAGACGAACATCCTGACCCTGGTGCGAATAACGCCCGGTCAGGCCGAAATATTTGCGATCCGCCACAAGGTTGACGCCTTGTGCGTTCGCGATGCGCTCAACAAAAAGGGCCCCTGCGTTATGCCGGGTCTGTTCGTATTCAGCGCCTGGATTTCCCAGGCCAACGATCAGTTTGATGGCAGTCACGATAGGGGCCCTTCTTTGGAGTGGTGGATAACATCGCCGCAATCCGGGTGTGCGGCGAAAGTGGACGACAAGTGCTCATTTACCATTATGTAAACTCCGCGTTCTCGCCCGCTTTCTCGCTACGTTCCAGTCCGCGATGTTACCGGGTCACTCCGGCATCACAGAGTGAATTACTCTGCAGCGCCTTCAGCAGCTTCTGGAGCAACACGTGGAGCGTGGACGTTGGCAACAGCCTTGTCATCGCCGTGTGCCAGAGCAACAAACTCAACGCCTTTAGGGGCTTTGAGGTCGGACAGGTGAATGATCGAACCGATTTCGGCGTTAGCCAGGTCGACTTCGATGAATTCAGGCAGGTCTTTTGGCAGGCAGGTCACTTCGATTTCAGCAACAACGTGCGAAATCTCGCCGCCTTTCTTCGCTGGTGCTTCTTCGTTGATGAAGTGCACTGGAACGATAGCGGTCAGCTTTTGGCCGGCAACTACGCGTACGAAGTCAGCGTGCATCACGTGGCCTTTGGCCGGGTGACGCTGCAGAGCTTTGATGATTACGTTTTGCTTGGTGCCACCAACGTTCAGCTCGATGATGTGGCTGTAAGCCGCTTCGTTTTCGAGCAGTTTGGCAACTTCTTTAGCCAGCATGCTGATGGATTCAGGGGCTTTTTCGCCACCGTAAACTACAGCTGGTACCAGGCTTGCGAGACGACGCAGGCGGCGGCTCGCACCTTTCCCCAGGTCGGAACGCACTTCAGCATTCAGAGTAAAATCGTTCATGTTGTATCTCCAAAATAACCACATTCGCCCCAGCGTTTGCGACCAGCGCTAAAGGCGATATGGGCAAAAAAGCCCCGCCCCGACAGGAATGCCGGGGCGGGGCGCTTTTCGTCAACGAGCTGTTCGAGAAGGGCAGGGCCCTTAACGGAACATCGCGCTGATCGATTCTTCATTGCTGATGCGGCGAACCGCTTCGGCAACAACCGGCGCGATATCCAGTTGACGGATACGCGAGCAGGCTTGAGCAGCAGCGGACAACGGGATGGTGTTAGTCACCACCAGTTCGTCCAGCATGGAATTTTCAATGTTTTCGATCGCCCGACCGGACAGCACAGGGTGTGTGCAGTAGGCGAAAACCTTGGCAGCGCCATGCTCTTTCAAAGCCTTTGCCGCGTGGCACAGAGTGCCGGCGGTATCGACCATGTCATCGACCAGAATACAGGTACGCCCTTCGACATCACCGATGATATGCATCACTTCAGAGTGATTGGCTTTCTCACGGCGTTTGTCGATGATCCCGAGATCCACGCCCAGGGATTTGGCAACAGCACGTGCACGCACGACGCCGCCAATGTCCGGGGACACGATCATCAGGTTTTCGAAGCGCTGATCTTCAATGTCATCCACCAGAACGGGGGAGCCGTAGATGTTATCTACCGGAATATCGAAGAAACCCTGGATTTGGTCAGCATGCAGATCAACCGTGAGAACACGGTCGATGCCGACTACGGTAAGCATGTCAGCAACGACTTTCGCGCTGATAGCCACACGTGCGGAACGCGGACGGCGATCCTGACGGGCATAACCAAAGTAAGGAATAACAGCAGTAATACGAGTAGCCGAGGAGCGGCGGAAGGCATCAGCCATCACTACCAGTTCCATCAGGTTATCGTTGGTCGGAGCGCAAGTCGGCTGAATAATGAAGACATCTTTACCGCGGACGTTTTCATTGATCTCGGCTGTAATCTCGCCGTCGGAAAACTTACCGACAGAGATGTCACCGAGAGGGATATGCAGCTGACGTACGACACGCCGAGCCAGATCGGGGTTAGCATTCCCCGTAAAGACCATCATCTTGGACACGCGCAGTACCTAGAGGCTGAGGGTAACCTGGATGAGTATAGAAAATGGCAGGGGCGGCTGGATTCGAACCAACGCATGGCAGGATCAAAACCTGCTGCCTTACCGCTTGGCGACGCCCCTGTATCTGTTGCAACGATTACCCAGTAATCGGTTCCTTTAGAGCAGACTTTGCAGCTTGCGATGCAACATCGAAACGTTGCTTCCCTTTGCTACAAACCCTGTAAGGGTCTCTGTAAGAAGGGCCGAGACTTTATCAGCTTCAGCTTTGCTTGGGAAGCCCCCAAACACACAACTTCCAGTTCCGGTGAGTTTTGCTTCGGTAAAATTACCTAACAAATTCAATGCGTTACGTACATCTGGATAACGCCTTGCTACCACCGGTAAGCAGTCATTTCGACTGTTTCCCTTGGGAACGGGGCGCACTTTAATGGGAGAAGAGTTACGTGTCAACAACGGATCTGAAAAAATTTCTGCTGTACTTACAGATACTTGCGGCACAAGCACGAGATACCACGGTTCTTCGGGGTCTACAGGGGTGAGTTTCTCTCCCACACCCTCGGCGAAAGCCGCGTGGCCACGCACGAAAACCGGGACGTCGGCGCCCAGCGTCAAGCCCAGTGCGGCCAGTCGATCCTCATCCCAACCCAGTTGCCAGAGGTGATTGAGCCCGAGCAAAGTCGTCGCGGCATTTGAACTGCCGCCACCGATGCCGCCGCCCATTGGCAGGATTTTTTCGATCCAGATGTCGATGCCGAGCGAACAACCGGATTGCTCCTGAAGTTTTTTTGCCGCTCGAACAATCAGATTGCTGTCGTGCGGTACGCCTTCGAATTCGGTGTGCAGTTGAATCACACCGTCGTCGCGCACGGCGAAAGTAATTTCATCGCCGTAGTCGAGAAACTGAAAAATCGTCTGCAACTCGTGGTAACCGTCTTCACGGCGACCGAGGATGTGCAGCATCAGATTGAGTTTGGCCGGGGAGGGCAGCGTCAAGCGTGGGGTCGTCATGTTCATTGCCCCAATTTGCGCGGTTGCCATTCCTTGATCACCAGCGTGACATCAAGGTCGGTGCCATGCAGTTTGATCCGCTCGGGCAGCCAAAAGCCGTTTTGCTCAGCGTAACTCAGGTATTCGACTTGCCAGCCATCCTGTTCCAGATTGGCCAAGCGGCTATCGGTGTCCAGGGTCAGGCGGCTCTTGCTGTCCGGCGCCGGGAGTCCGCGGACCCACCACGCCAGATGGGACACCGGCAACTTCCAGCCGAGCTGTTCTTCGAGCAGCACTTCCGGCGTCGGCGCTTCATAGCGCCCCTGATTGGCGACTTCCAGCGAGACCTTTCCGGGGTGTCCGGTCAGGCGTGCGGCGCCGCGACCCAGAGGGCCCGAAAGGCGAATGTCGTAATAGGACTGGCGCTGCAACCAGAACAGCGTGCCGCTGCCCGAGTCTTTTGGCGCGCGAATGCCGATCTTGCCGTTGATCTGCCAGCCGTCGAGGCCGGTCAGTTGTTCTTTGTGAACGCGCCACAGGCCGGCGTCGCCCTGACCCTGTACCGATTCGCGGGCACCGAAGCCCGCGCAACCGGCGAGCAGGGCGATGAAACTGAAAACGATGAAGTGGCGCAAAAACATAAGCTTAAAGAGTCTCTGATCCGGTCAGGCGCTTGATGGTGCCGCGCAGGATTGGGCTGTCGGGTTGTTCCTTGAGGAACTTGCCCCAGATTTGTTTGGCTTCGCGTTGTTTGCCATTGGCCCACAGGACTTCGCCGAGGTGAGCGGCCACTTCCTGGTCGGGAAAGCGATCGAGCGCCTTGCGCAGCAGTTTTTCCGCTTCGTCGAGATTGCCCATGCGGAAATTCACCCAGCCGAGGCTGTCGAGTACCGCCGGATCTTCCGGATTGATCTGGTGTGCCTGTTCGATCAGGGCCTTGGCTTCGGCATAACGCGTCGTGCGGTCGGACAAGGTGTAGCCGAGGGCGTTCAGCGCCATGGCGTTGTCCGGGTCGCGCTTGATGATCAGCCGCAGGTCTTTTTCCATCTGCGCCAGGTCATTGCGTTTTTCCGCCTGCATGGCGCGGGTGTACAGCAGATTCAGATCGTCCGGGTATTGCTGCAAGGCTTTATGCAGAACATTCCAGGCCTTGTCCCCCTGTTTATTGGCGGACAGGGTTTCGGCTTCGATCAGATACAGCTGAATCGCGTAATCGGGTTGTTCGTCACGCTCGGCCGCCAGGCGGCTTTGCGCTTCGGCGGTCTTGCCGTTGTTCATCAGGATATCGGCCTGGCGCAACTGTGCCGGCAGGTAGTCGTTGCCCGGGCCGACCTTGGCGTATTCGATCAGTGCGCCCTGGGGATCGTTGCGCTCTTCAGCGATACGGCCGAGGTTCAGGTGTGCCGAGTCGACATGGCTTTCACGGGCGATCAGGTCTTCCAGGTAGCCCTTGGCCTCGTCCCAGGCCTTGGCTTCCAGGCACACCAGCGCCAGGGAGTAACGCAATTCGTCGTCTTCGGGGTACTGCTGAACCAGGCTCGAAAACTCGACTTTGGCGTCGTCCATCCGGTCCTGTTCGACCAGCATGCGGGCATACGTCAGGCGCAGGCGTTTGTCGTCCGGGTATTTCTTGATGCTTTTTTGCAGCAGCGGCAACGCTTCATCACCACGATTGAGCGTTTGCAGCAGGCGTGCGCGCAGCAGAATCGGGGCTATTTCGCCGTCATCCGGCGGGTTGTCTTCCAGCAGCGTCAGTGCGCCTTTGCTGTCGCCGTCCTGTTGCATCAACAAGGCCTTGCCGAAAATCAGCTGGCTGTTGTTGGGGTGACGCTGCAACAAACGGTCAAAACTTTTCATCAGGCCGTTGCGGGTTTCCTGATCGGTATCGGCCGCAGACAGGGCCAGAAAATCGAAATGCGTGTCGCCCTTGCCTTGCAGGACTTTCTCCATATAGGCCATGGAGTCGTCATAACGCCCGGCGCGCGCCAGTTGCACGGCCGCGGCCCGTTGCGCCTCGAGGTCGTCCGGGGCGTTTTTCGCCCAGATCAGTGCAGTGTCCAGGGCGGCCTGATCGGCGCCCAGGTACTCGGCGATGCGAAACGCCCGTTCGGAGATGCCCGGATCCTGGGTGTTGATGGCCTGGGTCACGTAGTTGTCCAGCGCAATGTCGAAACGATTGCGTTGGCCAGCCAGTTCGGCGCTCAACAGGCTGAAGATGGTTTCTTCGCTGAACGAGCTGTAGACCTTGGGCTTTTCAGGGGCCGGAGTGCTGTCTTCGACCGGCGACGTACCGTCCGACGAAACGGGTGCCAAGGCCTGGCAGCCGCTGAGGAAGACAAAAGCGAGGAGCAACGCGGAAGATCTATTCATATAGGAAGAGGACGACTAACCTGCGGTCAGATCATCATGACACAAGCCTTCGGCCAAACATAACCGGCCGGGCAATTTACCCTTGCACGTACGGAACGTGTCGGACACCCCCCCTGTAGGAGCCGGCTTGCCGGCGATGGACTTGCAGGTGTCGCGTCTTTTCCAGAATAAATGCGTCATCGTTCACGACCATCGCCGGCAAGCCGGCTCCTACAGGGTGGTGCGTGGATCAAAACTTGTGTAAACGAGAAATGTTCGCAAAGCCGGGCATCGGCTACCAGGTCAATAGAGATCGAGTAGTTGTTCTGAATCTGTCGAAGTAGGACAATTGCCGGCTTCACGTCACCATCAGCGACCTTGAATGGCCTTCCTTGCACTCGGTATTAACCACAAGACTGCTTCAGTAGACGTCCGCGAGCGCGTGGCCTTTACCCCTGAGCAGCTGGTGGAGGCCTTGCAGCAGCTCTGCCGACTCACCGACAGCCGCGAAGCTGCGATCCTCTCCACCTGCAATCGCAGTGAACTCTATATAGAACAGGATCACCTTTCGGCGGACATCGTGCTGCGCTGGCTGGCCGATTATCACCATCTGAGCCTCGACGAGCTGCGCGCGAGCGCTTATGTGCACGAAGATGATGCGGCAGTTCGTCACATGATGCGGGTCGCCTCCGGGCTCGACTCGCTGGTGCTGGGCGAACCGCAGATCCTCGGCCAGATGAAATCCTGCTACGCCGTGGCCCGCGAGGCCGGCACCATCGGTCCGCTGCTCGGGCGTTTGTTCCAGGCCACGTTCAATGCGGCCAAACAAGTGCGCACCGACACCGCCATCGGCGAGAACCCGGTGTCCGTGGCGTTTGCCGCAGTCAGCCTGGCGAAACAGATTTTCAGCGACCTGCAACGCAGCCAGGCCTTGCTGATCGGTGCCGGCGAGACCATCACCCTGGTCGCCCGCCATCTGCACGAGTTGGGGGTAAAACGCATCGTCGTCGCCAACCGCACCCTGGAGCGCGCAAGCATTCTGGCCGAGCAGTTTGGCGCCCATGCCGTGTTGCTCTCCGACATTCCGGCCGAACTGGTGCGCAGCGACATCGTCATCAGTTCCACCGCCAGCCAGTTGCCGATCCTCGGTAAAGGCGCGGTGGAAAGTGCCTTGAAACTGCGCAAGCACAAACCGATCTTCATGGTGGACATCGCCGTACCGCGCGATATCGAGCCTGAAGTCGGCGAATTGGACGACGTTTACCTTTATAGCGTCGACGATCTCCACGAAGTGGTCGCCGAAAACCTCAAGAGCCGTCAAGGCGCTGCGCAAGCGGCGGAAGAGATGGTTTCGGTCGGCGCCGAAGATTTCATGATCCGTCTGCGCGAACTGGCAGCGGTGGATGTACTCAAGGCCTATCGCCAACAAAGCGAGCGCCTGCGTGACGAAGAATTGCAGAAGGCCCAACGCATGCTGGCCAACGGCAGCAGCGCCGAAGACGTGCTGGTGCAACTGGCGCGTGGCTTGACCAACAAACTCTTGCACGCCCCGAGCGTGCAGTTGAAAAAGCTCTCAGCCGAAGGTCGCCTCGACGCACTGGCCATGGCCCAGGAACTCTTTGCCCTCGGTGAGGGCTCATCGGATAGCTTTTCGGATAAAAAACCGCAATGAAAGCGTCACTGCTCAATAAGCTGGACATCCTCCAGGACCGTTTCGAGGAATTGACCGCCTTGCTTGGCGACGGCGAGGTCATTTCCGACCAGACCAAATTCCGCGCCTATTCCAAGGAATACGCGGAAGTCGAGCCGATTGTCGACGCCTATAAACAGTTGCTCAAAGTACAGAGCGACCTCGAAGGCGCCCAGGCACTGCTCAAGGACAACGACCCGGACATGCGTGAAATGGCCGTGGAAGAAGTCCGCGAAGCCAAAGAGCAATTGATCGAGATCGAAGCCAGCCTGCAACGCATGCTGCTGCCCAAGGACCCGAACGACGGGCGCAACGTGTTCCTTGAAATCCGCGCCGGCACTGGCGGTGACGAGGCGGCGATCTTCTCCGGCGACCTGTTCCGCATGTATTCGCGTTACGCCGAGCGTCGCGGCTGGCGTGTGGAAATCCTCTCGGAAAACGAGGGCGAGCATGGCGGCTATAAAGAAGTCATCGCCCGCGTCGAAGGCGACAACGTCTACGGCAAGCTGAAATTCGAATCCGGCGCGCACCGCGTGCAACGGGTTCCGGCCACTGAATCCCAGGGGCGTATCCACACTTCGGCGTGCACCGTGGCGGTATTGCCCGAGCCGGACGAGCAGGAAGCGATCGAGATCAACCCGGCGGACCTGCGGATTGATACCTACCGTTCTTCCGGTGCCGGTGGCCAGCACGTCAACAAGACGGACTCGGCGATCCGCATCACGCACTTGCCGTCCGGTATCGTCGTCGAGTGCCAGGAAGAACGTTCCCAGCACAAGAACCGCGCCCGGGCGATGTCCTGGCTGTCGGCCAAGCTCAATGATCAGCAGACCAGCGCCGCAGCGAATGCCATCGCCAGCGAGCGTAAGTTGCTGGTCGGTTCGGGTGATCGCTCCGAGCGCATCCGCACCTACAACTTTGCCCAGGGCCGGGTCACCGACCACCGGGTCAACCTGACGCTGTATTCCCTCGACGAAATTCTCGCGGGCGGTGTCGATGCGGTGATCGAACCGTTGCTGGCCGAATACCAGGCCGACCAATTGGCAGCGATAGGTGACTAAATGACGATCATTGCCAGTTTGTTGCGCGCCGCTGATTTACCCGACTCGCCGACGGCGCGTCTGGATGCCGAATTGCTGCTGGCGGCGGCGTTGGGCAAGTCCCGCAGTTTTCTGCACACCTGGCCGGAGCGCATCGTTCCGAGCGACGCCGCGCTGAAGTTTGCCGAGTACCTGCAACGCCGTCGTGGCGGTGAGCCGGTGGCTTACATTCTGGGCCAGCAAGGTTTCTGGAAGCTGGATCTGGAAGTTGCGCCGCACACCTTGATCCCGCGCCCGGACACCGAATTGCTGGTGGAAGCCGCGCTGGAATTGTTGCCCGCCACCCCCGCCAAGGTCCTCGATCTCGGCACCGGCAGCGGCGCCATTGCGTTGGCCCTGGCCAGCGAGCGTCCGGCGTGGAGCGTCACCGCTGTGGATCGTGTACTCGAAGCCGTGGCTTTGGCCGAGCGCAATCGTCAGCGTTTGCACCTGAACAACGCCACCGTGCTGAGCAGTCATTGGTTCAGCGCCCTGGAAGGTCAACGTTTCCAGCTGATCATCAGCAACCCGCCGTACATTGCATCCGCCGATCCGCATCTGGTGGAAGGCGATGTGCGCTTCGAACCGGCTAGTGCCTTGGTGGCTGGAGTCGACGGGCTCGACGATCTGCGTTTGATCGTCGCCCAGGCCCCGGATTATCTGGAAGCGGGCGGCTGGCTGATGCTCGAACACGGTTATGATCAAGCCGAAGCCGTGCGCGATTTGTTGCAGACTCGCGGCTTTGAAGAAGTCCACAGCCGCACCGATCTGGGCGGTCACCAACGGATCAGCCTGGGGCGCCTGCCGTGCTGAATGATCAGGAATTGTTGCGCTACAGTCGGCAGATTCTGTTGCAGCACGTCGACATCGACGGCCAGTTGCGATTGAAAGAAAGCCGCGTGTTGATCATCGGTCTCGGCGGCCTCGGTTCGCCGGTTGCGTTGTACCTCGCCGCCGCGGGCGTCGGTGAGCTGCATCTGGCGGACTTCGACACCGTCGACCTGACCAACCTGCAACGCCAGATCATTCACGACACCGACAGCGTCGGCCAGACCAAGGTCGATTCGGCGATCCGCCGCCTGAGCGCGATCAACCCCGAGATCAAGCTGGTCGCCCATCGTGCCGCGCTGGACGAAGATTCCCTGGCCGCTGTGGTGGCCACAGTGGACCTGGTCCTCGACTGTTCCGACAATTTTTCCACCCGCGAAGCGGTCAACGCTGCGTGCGTGGCGGCCGGCAAGCCGTTGGTCAGCGGCGCAGCGATTCGACTTGAAGGGCAATTGTCGGTGTTCGACCCGCGCCGTCCGGACAGTCCGTGCTACCACTGTTTATACGGGCACGGCAACGAAGCTGAATTGACGTGCAGTGAAGCGGGCGTCGTCGGTCCTTTGGTGGGACTGGTCGGCAGCCTTCAGGCACTGGAAGCCATGAAACTGCTGGCCGGTTTCGGCGAACCGCTGGTAGGGCGCCTGTTGTTGATCGATGCCTTGGGTTCGCGCTTCCGTGAATTGCGCGTCAAGCGTGATCCGGGCTGTAGCGTCTGTGGGCCGAAACATGCGTGAAGCGCCCATTGGCGTGTTCGACTCCGGGGTCGGTGGGCTGTCGGTGCTGGCCGAGGTCCAGCGTTTGCTGCCCAACGAGTCTCTGCTGTACGTCGCCGATTGCGGCAATATTCCTTACGGCGAGAAAACCCCGGAATTCATTCGCCATCGTTGCAGCGTGATGGCCGAATTTTTTCAGCAGCAAGGCGCCAAGGCCCTGGTGCTGGCCTGCAACACGGCGACGGTGGCCGGTGTTGCCGATTTGCGGCGCGACTTCCCCGAGTGGCCCATCGTCGGCATGGAGCCTGCGGTCAAACCGGCCGCCGCAGCGACCCGCAGCGGCGTGGTCGGTGTCCTCGCCACCACGGGCACCTTGCAGAGCGCCAAGTTCGCTGCGTTGCTCGACCGTTTCGCCACCGATGTGCAGGTGATCACTCAGCCGTGCCCGGGGCTGGTGGAGCTGATTGAAAACGGCGATCTGCACAGTCCCGCCCTGCGTGAGTTGCTGGCTCGCTATGTCGGGCCGCTGCTCGCCGCAGGCTGCGACACGATAATTCTCGGCTGCACGCATTACCCCTTCCTAAAGCCGTTGCTTAAGCAGATGATCCCCGAGGACATCAGCCTGATCGATACCGGCGCCGCCGTCGCGCGACAACTTCAGCGGCTGTTGGCCGAGCGTGAATTGCTGGCTGAGGGTCCAGTTCGTGCAGCGCAATTCTGGACGAGTGCCGATCCGGAACATTTCAGAAATATCTTGCCGATACTGTGGAATACCGCTGGCGTTGTGCAAAGCTTCAATAGGTAGTTTGGGGAAACGGGTAATTGGGGTGAACTTCTGATTAAGCGTCGGCTTCTATTGCGGTAAGCAACAAAAAAACCATACGAAATCGTACGGAAAAGGATGTTTCTATGAAGCGACTATTCTGCTTGGCCGCGATTGCGGCCGCATTGATGGGGCAAAGTTATACCGCACAGGCGGCAGGCGTGGAGTTCGGGGTCGGCCAGACCAGCGATTCGACCATGACCTATCGTTTGGGCATGCAATTCGATTGGGACAAGAGCTGGTTGCAAAGTGACGTCGGTCGTTTGACCGGTTACTGGAGTGGTGCCTACACCTATTGGGAAGGCGACAAGACTTCCAGCAACCACAGCCTGTCTTTCTCGCCGGTGTTTGTTTATGAGTTTGCCGGTCAGAACGTCAAACCTTATCTAGAGCTCGGGGTTGGCGTGGCGGCGTTCTCGAATACCGAACTTGAAGGCAACGAACTGGGCAGCGCCTTTCAGTTCGAAGACCGTTTTGGCTTCGGTCTGCGTTTTGCGGGCGGGCATGAAGTCGGGATTCGTGCGACGCACTATTCCAATGCGGGGCTCAGCAGCCCGAACGATGGTGTAGAAAGTTACGCGCTGCACTACACGATGCCGTTGTAAGACTAAAAGCTTCGCGGGCAAGCCTCGCTCCTACAGGGGATCATCCAACCTGTAGGAGCGAGGCTTGCCCGCGAAGGCGTCAGATCAGGCAACACATTTCTAAATCATCGATACGCCGTGCTAATCCCCTGGCGCTCTTCGATGCACTCCGGTGCGCCCATCTCGAACTCCCGGCAGATCAGCGGGCGTTTTTCGTAGATCGTGCACATCATCGTGTTGCGATCCAGCGCAGCGCACCAGCCGTCGTCCAGGCGCAGCATGACTTCCCCGCCCCAATCATCGGTATCGATAAAACGTTCGGGCACGCCCGTGTCGGTGATCAGCATCACTTCGAGCTGGCAGCAGCAGGCCGCGCAGGTCGAGCACGTGACCGCAGGCTCGGTGATTTGCGTGTGGGGAATGGTTTTCATGGCACGCAGTGTAAGTCAGTCGGTCGGTGCTGTGTGAAAGGCCGGACGGACGCTCAGTCGTGGGTGTCGGACGACGCCAGGCGCCGGGCCATGAAATGCAGCGTGGGAAACAGCAGCGCCCAGAGTAATCCGATGCCGATCAGCGTCGGTAATTGGCCGTAAGGGAATTGCACCCCGGCCAGTTGTCCTCCCGCGTAATACGACAACGGCCCACCCACGGCGCCCAGCAAGCAGCCCAGCCACCAGGGCGTTGCGCTCCATTGCAGGCAATGGCGCAACGTCGTGGCCAGCAACGCCCACAACAGCATCAGCCATAGCGGAATCAGCGGCGCGACATCGTTGAACTCGAACACCCCCAGCCAGCGCAATGAGCTGTCGACGGTCGTGCCCAGCAGCACCACGCTGAGAATCAGCCGGCCTTCGTCCGCCCAACGACTTATCCACAGCAGGTGAATCACCAAAGCGCCCAGCGCCACCAATAACCACAGACTGTTGCCGCCGATCACGCAGGCAAGCCAGCCGAGCTGGAACAGCACGGCGTTGGCCAGGCGTTCAAGCATCGAAACGGCCGAGCAGCGGCGCGGTGATCGCCGAAGGTTTGGCCAGCAGCAACTGCGCGGTGCCGATGGTGCGCTCCAGGAAACCACCTTCGCAGTAGCACAGGTAAAACTCCCACAGCCGCAGGAAATAATCGTCGTAGCCCAATTCGCTCAAGCGGCCTTGGGCGCGGCGAAAATTCTCATGCCACAGGCGCAAGGTTCGCGCGTAGTGCAGGCCGAAATCCTCCATGTGCAGCAGGTTCATGTCGGTGTCGCGGCTGACGATCTCGAGCATTTTCTGCACGCAGGGCAGGGCGCCGCCGGGGAAGATGTAGCGCTGAATGAAGTCGACACTGCCCTTGGCCTGCTCGTAGCGCTGTTCGCGGATGGTGATCGCCTGCAACAGCATCAAGCCATTGCTCTTGAGCAAGTGCGCGCACTGCTTGAAGTAGGTCGGCAGAAAGCGATGGCCCACGGCTTCGATCATCTCGATTGACACCAACTTGTCGTACTGCCCGGTGAGGTCGCGGTAATCCTTGAGCAACAACGTGACCTGGTCTTGCAACCCGAGGGTTTCGATCCGTTGCGCGGTAAACGCGTACTGCTCCCTGGACAACGTGGTGGTGGTGACTTTGCAGCCATAATTCTGCGCCGCGTACAGCGCCATGCTGCCCCAGCCGGTGCCGATTTCCAGCAGATGATCGCTGGGTTTGAGGTCGAGTTTCTGGCAGATCCGCTCCAGTTTGTTCAGCTGCGCCTGTTCCAGACTGTCCTCGGGACTTAGAAATTGTGCGGCCGAATACATCATGGTCGGGTCTAGAAACTGTTCGAACAGGTCGTTGCCCAGATCGTAGTGAGCGGCGATGTTTTTCTGCGAACCCTTGCGTGTATTGCGGTTGAGCCAATGCAGGCCTTGAACGAAGGGCCGGCCGAGTTTCGCCAGGCCACCTTCCAGCGAATCAAGTACTTCAAGGTTACTGACGAACACGCGAACCACCGCCGTCAGGTCCGGCGAGCTCCAGTAACCGTGGATAAATGCCTCGCCCGCGCCGATCGAACCGTTACTCGCCACCAACCCCCACGCCGCTGCGTCGAGGATGTGGATTTCCCCCTGCAAATGACTGCCAGCGGTGCCGAACACCTGCCGCTCGCCATCCTCGATCACCACCAGTTGTCCGTGCTTGAGGTGCGCCAGTTGCCGCAGCACACCGCGACGCAGCAACGTCCCGGTCAAGCCGTTAGTGCTGAGTAGAGTGGCTTTGGCCGAGACGCTAGAGGATTTCATGGCGGCGATCCTTGGGCGGAACGGTGGCGGTTTGAAAGCTGCCGTCGGCAGCTTGATGAGCAAATATCGGCGCGCGTTTGAACAGCAGGCGCAGGGCTTGCCAATAAATCGCCAGGCAGGTTTTTGCGGTCATCCACGGAAAGCGCCGCAGGTACCGGTGCAGGCTGGCGCGACTCAGGGCTTCGCGTTTCAGGTTGAGCGTGGCGTCGAACAGCTTCAGTTCGCCCTGCCAGTCGGCCATGTGCACGCCGAGTTTTTTCGCGACAGGGCTGAAGCTCATGCGGTGTTCGAGATCGCGTGGCAGAAACGGCGACACATGAAAGGCCTTGGCCACGGCGAAATGCTGATGGAAATCGCGCAGGTCATCCGGTGTCCTGGCCGGCAACACGTAGTGATAACGCTCGCGCCACGGGGTATTGGTGACTTCGGCAACGATTGCCGCCAGTTGGCCGTCGGCTTCGTAACAATAAAAAAAGCTCACCGGGTTGAACGCCAGGCCCCAACTGCGAGGCTGGGTCAGCAGGCAGACTGAACCTTGTGGCGCATGACCAATGGCCTGGCGGACCTGTTCGCGCACCGCATCGATCAGGCGCATGCCGTTGCCGGTGAAGGCTTTGAGGTAGTCGCTTTCGCGAAACGAAAACGGCGAGAAACGGCGGTTGCCCGACAGCGGCGATAACCCGAGTACGGCGTCCTGTTCATCGAGATCGAGGTACAGCAGGCCGATCCGGTAACGGAATTCATGGCGCCTTGGGGCAAACCGCCGATGGGCGATCCAGCCGCTGTAGAACGCGCTGTTCACAGCACTTCCCCGAACGAGCGGGCCACGCGCAACGCGCTGACCACGCCATCTTCATGGAAACCGTTGGCCCAGTAGGCGCCGCAATAAAAGCTGTGTTGCGCGCCATTCAATTCTTCCCAGCGCTCCTGCGCCGCCACCGCCGCCAGGCTGTATTGAGGATGGGCGTAGGTGAATCGGCCGAGCACCATGGCCGGGCTGATGCCGGCGCTCTGGTTGAGGCTGACGCAAAACGTGGTGTCGCTCTGGATGCCTTGCAGGATGTTCATGTCGTAGGTGACCGCCGCCAGCGTATGGCCGGCGCCACCGAGGCGGTAATTCCAGCTGGCCCGGGCGAGTGTGCGCGACGGCAGCAGGCGCGTGTCGGTGTGCAGCACCACTTCGTTGTCGGCGTAGGGCAGGGCGCCGAGGATCGACTGTTCGGCATCACTCGGTTTGGCCAGCAGTTTCAGCGCCTGATCGCTGTGGCAGGCGAACACCACTTTGTCGAAGCGTTCGCTGCCGGCGCTGCTGTGGATCAAGACGCCATCGGCATCGCGCTCGACCTGCATCACGGGGCAGTTGAGGCGGATCTTCCGGTTAAAGGTTGCGGTCAACGGTGCGATGTAAGCACTCGATCCGCCCTCGATCACACGCCATTGCGGGCGATTGTTGACCGACAGCAAGCCGTGATTCTTGAAAAACCGCACAAAGAATTGCAGCGGAAAATTCAGCATGTCGGCCATCGGCATCGACCAGATCGCCGCGCCCATCGGCACGATGTAATGCAGGATGAACCGCTCGCCGTAACCGCCGGCCTTGAGGTATTCATCGAGCGTGGTGTGCGCCGCGATCCGGCCCTCGGACAGGTCGAGCCGGGCGCGTTTGTTGAAGCGCACAATGTCGCGCAGCATGCCCCAGAACCCCGGCGACAACAGGTTGCGGCGCTGGGCGAACAGGCTGTTGAGGTTGTTGCCGTTGTACTCCAGGCCGCTGTCCGGATCGGTGACCGAGAAACTCATCTCGGTCGCTTTGAAACCCACGCCGATCTGACCCAGCAAGCGAATGAAGTTCGGGTAGGTCCAGTCGTTGAACACGATGAAACCGGTGTCCACGGCATGACGCTCGCCATCGACCTTCACGTCCACGGTGTGGGTGTGGCCGCCGACCCGGTCGCCAGCCTCGAACAGGGTGATCTCGTGGCGGCGATTCAGCAGGTAAGCACTGGTCAGCCCCGAGATGCCGCTGCCGATGATGGCGATGTTCACGGCACGTCCTTGATCGGCGGACTGCTGCGGACCATGCGTTTGCCGATGGCGAGCTTCACCCGGTTGGGCATTTTCGACAGCGGCCAGAGCGCCGCCATGAACAGCGCCGGGAACGCGATCTCCAGTGGCCGATGCTTCAGTTTTTCGAAGATGTGCCGCGCCGCTTTGCCCACCGGCCAACTGAGCGGCATCGGGAAATCGTTCTTCGCCGTCAGCGGAGTCTCGACGAACCCCGGGCTGACTACAGTGACTTCGATGCCTTCGGGCGCCAGGTCAATGCGCAACGATTCGAACAGATAACGCAGCCCGGCCTTCGACGCGCCATACGCCTCCGCCCGTGGCAGCGGCAGGTAAGTCACCGAACTGGCGACGCCCACCAGATGTGGCGCGAGGCCTTTGCGCAACAGCGGCAGGGCGGCTTCGATGCAGTAACTGCTGGCCAGCAGATTGGTGCGCACCACGTGCTCGACGAGCGACGAATCGAACTGCTGAACGTCGACGTATTCGCAGGTGCCAGCATTGAGAATCACCGTATCCAGCGAGCCCCAGTCATGCGCGATCTGCTCGCCGATTTCGCGTACGGTCTGGCTGTTGGTCAGGTCACCCGCCACCACCAGCACTTGCCCGGGATAGCGTTGCGACAAGACTTTCATCGGCGCCAGCGAACGTGAACTGACCGCCAGATGGGCGCCGGTTTTCAGAATCTCCTCGGCCAGCGCGGCGCCAATGCCACTGCTGGCGCCAGTCAGCCAATATCGTCGTGGAGGTGTAAGGCTCATCCCATTCTCCTTTTCAACCAGGCAATTGCCCGGCCCAATACGGGTACATGTTCGTAAAGCAGCGCCCCGGCATCGAAGTAATCCCGGTGGCGATAAACCTTGTCGCTCCAGAGCAGGTGCGAGCAGCCGTCCACCCGAATCAAGCGTCCGCCGGCCAGGTGCGGATGGCGGTAGCTCATGACCCAGCGCAGATAACCTTCGCCTTCGCCGATCTGGTCGAAGCCGTGAAAATCGAAGCGCAGTTCGCTGACGTTGGCATAGAGTTCGCTGAAATAGCTGCGCAAATGCGCGAGGCCCTGTACTTCGTGCAGCGGATCGGTGAAGTGCACGTCGTCGGCGTACAGCTCATTCAGGCGCTGCAGGTTGTCTTTGTTCAGCTCGGCAAACTGCCAGGCGAAGCGGCGCAGGAAATCACTCATAACCGCCTCCCGCGTTCTGTCGCGACGGCAGGTTTTTGAACGCCGCCAGTGCGCGTGTACGGGATGTACTTAGATTGACGATCGGCGACGGATAACCTGCCACGCCAAACAACCCGCCGAGGTTCGCCGGGTTGTGCACGTCTTTCTTGTTCAGCCCGGCCAGCTCCGGCAACCAGTGCTTGATGAACAGGCCTTCGCTGTCGAATTTTTCCGATTGGCTGAGCGGGTTGAAAATCCGGAAGTAGGGCGCCGAATCGGTGCCGGTGGATGAGCTCCATTGCCAGCCGCCGTTATTCGCCGCGAGATCGCCATCGATCAGGTGCCGCATGAAAAAACGTTCGCCTTCACGCCAGTCGATCAGCAGGTTTTTGGTGAGGAACATCGCCACCACCATGCGCAAACGGTTGTGCATCCAGCCGGTTTCAAGCAGTTGGCGCATCGCCGCGTCGATGATCGGCAGACCGGTGCGCGCTTCTTGCCAGGCTGCCAGTTCGTCAGGAGCGTCGCGCCAGGCCAGGGCTTCAGTTTCCGGGCGGAAGGCGCGGTGACGGGAGACGCGCGGGTAGCCCACCAGAATGTGTTTGTAGAACTCGCGCCACAGCAATTCGTTGATCCAGGTGACGGCGCCGACTTTGCCGCTTTCGAACTCGCCCTGATTGCTTTGCAGGGCGGCATGCAAGCACTGGCGCGGGGAAATGACGCCGGCCGCCAGGTAAGCCGAGAGCTGACTGGTGCCGGGTTTGGCCGGGAAGTCACGCTCACTTTTGTAGTAGTCGATCTGCGCATCGGCGAAGGTGTCCAGACGGCGTCGGGCTTCGGCTTCACCGGCGGGCCAGAGCGCGCGCAAGGTGTCGCTGGGCGTGTCGAAGCCTGCAACGCTTGAAGGGATTTCATCGCTGTCGATGTTCAGCTTCGATTGCACCGCTGGCGCCCTGACGAGACTCGGCAATGAACGGTGCAGACGGTCGTAGCAGACTTTGCGGAACTGACTGAAGACCTGGAAATAGGTGCCGGTCTTGGTCAGCACGGTGCCGGGGCTGAACAGCAACTGATCGAGGTAGCTATAAAAGTCGACGCCTTTGGTTTTCAGTGCGTCGGCCACCGCCGCATCACGACGGCTTTCGTGAATGCCGTATTCCTCGTTGACGTGCACCGCGTCGATCTTCAACTGCTGGCACAGGTCGAGCAGAACCTTCGGCGCTTCATCCCAGCGAGAGGCCGTGCGAATCAGCAACGGGATGTTCAACTCGCCAAGTGCACGGTTCAGTTCACGGAGGTTGCGCAGCCAGAAATCCACTTTGCACGGCGCGTCGTCATGCTCGCGCCATTGTTCCGGGCTCAACAGGTACACCGCCACGCTCGGCCCCCGGGAAGCGGCGGCCGAGAGGGCGGTGTTGTCATGTAGACGCAAGTCGCTGCGCAGCCAGATCAATTGCATGGTGGTGTCCGTACGATTCATTTAAATAAGCCCGCGCTGTACCAGGTCCTGATGCGCCGATAACGGATCTTCGGCCAGGAACAATTCAGCAATCTCTGTGGTTTTTACGGACAACTCGGCGTGGTGGATGCATACCGTTGGTCCGGCAATCATTTTTGGGCAACTGACACCGTTGAAAAGTTTCGGCAGCTGCGCAAGGTTCATGGCTTTGCTGGAATACAGCAGTACGCCACGGGCTTGCAGGTGATCGACCGCCAGTGCGAGCTCGCCCGCCGGCAACGGCCAGTCGAACACTTCCACCGGGCAATCGGCGCTGCTGATCAACCACGCGGTGAGCCACAGATGCGGTTCCAGCGGCAGGTCGGAGTGATTGATCAACAGCAGCGGTGCGGTGCGCAGTTGACGGTTGTTATGGTAGATGCGCGCGCCGAATTTGCTGCGTAACCAGGAGTGAAAAAACACGCGCTCCATCTGCGAGCCAAACTGGCCTTGCCAGCGTTGTTCAAGTTCGGCCAGCAACGGCATCAACAGTTGTTCGCACAAAGTCCGCGGCGGGTACAACGCAATCGCCTGGTTGACGGTGTCATCCAGGGTGCGTTCGTTGAGCCGAGTGACTGCTTGCAGCAGCGTGTTGCACATCACCTGCCAATCATTTTCGACCGATTCGCCAAAGGCTTGCGGGGTGTCGAGCAGTTGCTTGACCTGGCTGACGGCCACGCCGCGATTGAGCCAGGTGAGGATTGTCAGGATGCGTTGCACGTGTTCGGCGCTGAACAGCCGATGCCCTTTGGGCGTGCGTTGCGGCACGATCAAACCGTAACGCCGTTCCCAGGCGCGCAAGGTGACGGCGTTGACGCCGGTCTGCCGGGCCACTTCACGAATTGGCAGCCAGCCTTCATCGAGGGCTTTCTTGAAGTCGGCGCCGAGGTCTTCGCGGGCACTGGTGTCGAGTGGGATTTTCATCAGATCGCGTTTCGCAGGCTGAGGTTTTCCGGGTGCGGTTGCAGGTAAACCTGTTGCGCAATGTACGGATCCGGGTGTTGGCGAAAGTGATGCTTGAGCAGCGTCAGCGGCACCACCAGCGGCACGATGCCGTGGCGGTATTGGCCGATGACGTGTTGCACTTCCTGTTTGTCTTCAGTGCTGATGACCTGCTTGAGGTAACCACTGATGTGTTGCAGGACGTTGGTGTGGGTGCGGCGCGTGGCGCACTTTTTCAAGGCCGCCATCAGTTCACTGAAATAACGTGGGCCGAGTTCTTTCGGGTCGATTTGGCCCATGTTGCCCAGCCGATTGCCCAGGGTTTTGTACTGCACCGGGTTGTGGGCCATCAGCAGGTATTTGTAGCGCGAGTGAAATTCGGTCAATCCGCGACGAGTCAGCCCTGCTTGCAGCAACTGTTGCCAGGCGCTGTAGGCGAACACGCGGGTGAGAAAGTTTTCCCGCAGCACCGGGTCGTTGAGCCGGCCGTCTTCTTCCACCGGCAGGTCCGGGTGCAGCGCACAGAAAGCCTGGGCATAGATGCCACGGCCACCGCCGTCTACCGGTGCACCGTTGGTGTGGTAGACCTTGACCCGATCCAGCCCGCACGACGGCGATTTCTGCATGAAGATGTAGCCGCAGACATCGTCCAGTTCGGCGGCCATCCTCCGGGCGTAATCGGCCAGCGGCCGGGTGACATTCAGTTCGGGGTGAACAGTGCCGATGGCTTCGGGGCGTTCAGCGTCGCCGACCAGTCGAATGGGCTGGCGAGGAATGCCCAGGCCGATGGCGACTTCCGGGCACACCGGGACGAAATCGAAATACTCGGTGAGGGTGCGGCTGCACAGCCGCGATTCCTTGTGCCCGCCATTGAAACGCACCTCGGCGCCCATCAGGCAGGCGCTGATGGCGATTTTCGGTTTCGCGCTGGCGTGGAGCATCGGAGCACCTCGAATCCAAACCTGTACAGGATTTAATTTCTGTACAACATGTGTTTCATCATAGATTCAAAGGTGTACAAGTCAAATTGTTTGTATAAGTATTTGGCGTGTTGGTAGGAGCCGGCTTGCCGGCGATGAACGATGACGCGGTATTCCTGAATGATCGCGGCGTTTGGATCGCCAGCAAGCTGGCTCCTACAGGGATCTAGTTCCAGCCCAGCATCCAGGCGTCGCTGTTTTTCAGGGTTTGCCAGCTCAGGCGTTGATTGCGCTTGGTCAGCACTGCCTGCAATTCGACGTCCAGCACCGTGCCTTCCTCGTCGCGGAACAGCTCGATGACCAGAAAATGTTTTTCGCGGTTTTGCGGGTGGGCTGCTGTCCATTTCGACAGCAGCAATTTGCTCGGGTTGATGCGGTTCACTGCAGGTGTTCGTGCAGGCGGCGGGCGGCTTCCTGACCGCTGAGCCAGGCACCTTCGACACGACCGGACAGGCACCAGTCGCCACACGCGTAAAGACCCAGGTCGGCATCGGCCAGCGTGCCCCATTCATGGCTGCTGGCGGGGCGGGCGTAGAGCCAGCGGTGCGCGAGGCTGAAGCTCGGCGCAGGCATGGCGCTGTGGAGCAGTTCGGCGAACGCGCCGTGCAGTTGCTCGATCACGGCTTCCTTGGACAGGTCGATATGTTGCCGGCTCCAGGTGCTGGTCGCGTGCAATACCCAGGTGTCCTTGGTGTTGTCGCGCCCCGGTTTGCTGCGGTTGCGCGCCAGCCAGTCGAGTGGGCTGTCTTGCACGAAGCAGCCTTCCATGGGTGTATCCAGCGGAGTATCGAAGGCCAGTGCGACGGCCCAGGTCGGGTCCATTTTGACCCCGGCGGCGGCGCCTGCGAGTTTCGGCGCGGAGGCCAGCAAGGCGGTCGCTTGCGGTGCTGGCGTGGCGACGATCACGTGACTGAACGGGCCATGAGTGAACCCTTCGGCATCCTGCAGATGCCAGTGTTCTTCACCGCGATAGACCTCGGTAATGCGGCAGGCAAAATGCACTTCCAGATCGCCAATCAGGCCACGGGTGATGGCGCTCATGCGTGGCGTGCCGACCCAGCGCGTCTGCTCGTCCGGCGACAGGTTGAGCTGGCCACCGTGGTAGGTATAAAGCTGCGGCGCCCATTCGGCGACCCAGCCTTTGGCTTGCCAACGCTGGACTTCAGTGACAAAGCGGCGATCACGTGCAGTGAAATATTGCGCGCCCATGTCCAGCGCACCCGCATCGCTGCGCTTGCTCGACATGCGCCCGCCACTGCCGCGGCTTTTATCGAAAAGTTGAACGACATGCCCTGCGTCCGTAAGGGCCTGGGCGGCTGAGAGTCCGGCAATGCCGGTGCCGATGATTGCGATAGGTACAGTCATAGGGGCCTCGTTTACCTTTCTGTACAGACTACGCCGTGGTTGAAACCTGTACAATATTGTTTTTCGGTATAACTTTTAGCGTTCTCGTTCTGACAGCTTGGCCTATTGTTAAACACAGACCCTGCCCGATATCAAAGATCCCTGCTTATAAAAATAGACTAGTGATCAGGGTAAAACGCCACGCGAGGAAGAAGTCATGCACATATTGCTGACCGGCGGTACTGGTTTGATAGGACGTCAGCTCTGCCGCCACTGGTTGAGTCAGGGACATCGTCTGACCGTCTGGAGCCGGACACCGGCCAAAGTCGCGAAAGTCTGTGGCGCCCAGGTGCGCGCGGTGGCCCGACTCGAGGACCTCGGTCAGGAACCGGTGGATGCGATTATCAACCTCGCGGGTGCGCCGATTGCCGACCGGCTCTGGACCCACCGACGTAAAGCCTTGCTGTGGAGCAGCCGCATCACCCTGACGGAAACCTTGCTGGCGTGGCTCGAAAGCCGCGAGCAGAAACCGCAGGTGTTGATTTCGGGCTCTGCCATTGGCTGGTATGGCGACGGGGGCGAACGGGAGTTGACTGAACATTCCCCTCCGGTGATCGATGATTTTGCCAGTCAGTTGTGCATTGCCTGGGAAGAAACCGCTCAGCGTGCCGAAGCCTTGGGCGTTCGCGTGATCTTCGTTCGCACCGGCTTGGTGCTGTCGGCCGAGGGCGGCTTTTTGTCGCGGCTGTTGCTGCCGTTCAAACTGGGGCTGGGCGGGCCTTTGGGCACTGGTCGGCAATGGATGCCGTGGATCCATATCAAGGATCAAATTGCCTTGATTGATTTTCTTCTGCATCAGAAAAGCGCCAGCGGTCCTTATAATGCCTGCGCGCCCAAACCGGTGCGCAATCGCGAATTTGCCAAGACGCTGGGCAGCGTGCTGCATCGCCCGGCGTTCATGCCCATGCCGGCCCTGGCCTTGAAGGTGGGCCTGGGCGAGTTGTCATTGCTGTTGCTGGGCGGCCAGAAGGCTGTCCCGGCGCGCTTGCTGGAAGCGGGCTTCACCTTCCAGTTCACTGACCTGCGTGCGGCACTGGACGACTTGTCCAGCCGCCTCTGAAATAGGACGTTGCATGACCGATCACGCGTTGCTTCTGGTCAACCTGGGTTCACCTGCCTCCACCTCGGTGGCGGATGTGCGCAGCTACCTCAATCAATTTCTGATGGACCCGTATGTGATCGACCTGCCATGGCCGGTGCGCCGTTTGCTGGTCTCGCTGATTCTGATCAGGCGCCCGGAGCAGTCGGCCCACGCCTACGCCTCGATCTGGTGGGAGGAGGGCTCGCCACTGGTGGTGCTCAGCCGCCGCTTGCAACAGGCCATGAGCGCACAGTGGAGCCACGGGCCGGTGGAGCTGGCGATGCGTTATGGCGAGCCGTCGATTGAGTCGAAACTGCTGCAACTTGCCGCCCAGGGCCACAAGCGAATTACCCTCGCGCCGCTTTATCCGCAGTTCGCCGACAGCACCGTGACCACGGTGATCGAGGAAGCCAAGCGGGTGGTGAGCGAGCACAAACTCAATGTGCAGTTTTCGATACTCGAGCCGTTCTACGATCAGCCGGAATACATCGATGCCCTGGTGGCCAGCGCCAAACCGCATCTGGAGCAGGATTTCGATCATCTGTTGCTGAGCTTCCATGGCTTGCCGGAGCGGCATCTGAAGAAGCTCAACCCGGGGCACAGTTTTGAAGGTGGCGGCGATTGCTGCGCCGGTGCGCCACCGGAAGTCGTCGCGACCTGTTATCGCGGCCAGTGCCTGCGCACCGCAAAGGAATTTGCCAAACGCATGGGCCTGCCGGACGGCAAATGGTCGGTGTCGTTTCAGTCGCGGCTGGGTCGGGCGAAATGGATCGAACCCTACACCGAAGCGCGCCTGGATGAGTTGGCGGGAATGGGCGTCAGGAAGGTGCTGGTGATGTGCCCGGCGTTCGTTGCCGATTGCATCGAGACGCTGGAAGAAATCGGTGATCGCGGGAAAGAACAATTCCTCGAAGCGGGGGGGGAGGAGTTGGTGCTGGTGCCGTGCCTCAACGATGATCCGCAGTGGGCGAAGGCGTTGAACGCATTGTGCGAGCGAGCGCCGTTGGCGCTTTAAAAGCATCGCCGGCAAGCCTCGCTCCTACAGGTTTTGAGTCGTTCCACGATGATGGGATCGACTCAAAATCTGTAGGAGCGAGGCTTGCCCGCGAAGGCGATCTAAAGGCTGGTTTACAACAACGGCTCATCCGCCTTCTTGTGCTTCCAGCTGTCATTCCCCGGCAGCAACAGGTTCAGCGCAATCGCCACCACCGCGCACAGCGCGATGCCTTTGAGGCCGAAGTCGTCCGGGCCGGTGCCGGTGCCGACCAGCACGCCGCCAATCCCGAACACCAGCGTGACCGAAACGATCACCAGGTTGCGCGCCTCGCCCAGGTCGATCTTGTGGCGAATCAGCGTGTTCATCCCCACCGCCGCAATCGAACCGAACAACAGGCACAGAATCCCGCCCATCACCGGCACCGGAATGCTTTGCAGCAACGCGCCGAACTTGCCGATGAACGCCAGGCTGATGGCGAAGATCGCCGCCCAGGTCATGATTTTCGGGTTGTAGTTCTTGGTCAGCATCACCGCGCCGGTCACTTCGGCGTACGTGGTGTTGGGCGGGCCGCCGAACAGGCCGGCTGCGGTGGTTGCTATGCCGTCGCCGAGCAGCGTGCGGTGCAGGCCTGGCTTCTTCAGGTAGTCGCGGCCGGTCACGCTGCCCACGGCGATCACGCCGCCGATATGTTCGATGGCCGGGGCCAATGCCACCGGAACGATGAACAGAATCGCCTGCCAGTTGAATTCCGGCGCAGTGAAGTTCGGGATCGCGAACCACGGTGCAGCGGCAATCTTCGCGGTATCAACCACGCCGAAATAGAACGCCATCGCAAAACCGACCAGCACGCCGGAGATGATCGGTACCAGGCGGAAAATGCCTTTGCCGAACACCGCAACGATCAGCGTGGTCAGCAGCGCGGGCATCGAGATCAGCATGGCTGTCTGGTAATGAATCAGCTCGGAGCCGTCGCCAGCCTTGCCCATCGCCATGTTGGCGGCGATTGGCGCCATGGCCAGGCCGATGGAAATGATCACCGGACCAATCACCACCGGTGGCAGCAAACGGTCGATGAAACCGGTGCCTTTGATCTTCACGGCGAGGCCGAGGAAGGTGTAGACAAAACCCGCCGCCATCACACCGCCCATGGTCGCCGCGAGGCCGAACTGGCCTTTGGCGAGAATGATCGGGGTGATGAAGGCGAAGCTCGATGCCAGGAACACCGGCACCTGACGCCCGGTGACGATCTGGAACAGAATCGTCCCCAAACCGGCGGTGAACAGCGCCACGTTCGGGTCGAGGCCGGTAATCAGCGGCATCAATACCAGCGCGCCAAAGGCCACGAACAGCATCTGCGCACCCGACAGCACCGTGCGCCAGAGCGGATCGTTGAACTCTTGCTGCATGCTCAAGCGTCCTTCTGCTTGGTGCCGAAGATCTTGTCGCCGGCATCGCCCAGGCCCGGGATGATGTAACCGTGTTCGTTGAGTTTCTCGTCAATGGAAGCGGTGTAGATGGTCACGTCCGGGTGAGCCTTCTCCACAGCGGCGATGCCTTCCGGCGCGGCGACCAGCACCATGGCGCGGATGTCGCGGCAACCGGCTTTTTTCAGCAGGTCGATGGTGGCAACCATGGAACTGCCGGTGGCGAGCATCGGGTCGATGATCATTGCCAGGCGTTCGTTGATTTCCGGAACCAGTTTTTCCAGATACGTGTGGGCTTGCAGCGTCTGTTCGTTGCGGGCTACGCCCACGGCGCTGACTTTGGCGCCCGGGATCAGGCTCAGCACGCCTTCGAGCATGCCGATGCCGGCGCGCAGGATCGGCACCACAGTGATTTTCTTGCCGGCGATTTTCTCGACCGACACGGTGCCGCACCAGCCTTCGATGTCGTAGGATTCCAGCGGCAGGTCTTTGGTGGCTTCATAGGTCAAAAGGGCACCGACTTCCTGAGCGAGCTCGCGGAAATTCTTGGTGCTGATGTCTGCGCGGCGCATCAGGCCGAGTTTGTGACGGATCAGCGGATGGCGGATCTCGAGGATGGGCATGGGAAAGGCTCCGGCGGCGGGCAAAAAAACCGGCCTAGATTAATCTATCCGAGGGTGTTGTCCTATAGACAATAGAGTACGTTAGTCCACAAACGCTTGATCTGGCCGTGCGGGATGCGTACCTTTGCCCGCTTTTCCTGAATGCCACCCCTTGGAGAGCGCCATGTCCGCTGATCTCGAGCATATCCGTCAAATCATGCGAGAGGCTGACTGCCTGTACACCGAAGCTGAAGTCGAGGCGGCCATCGCCCGCGTTGGTGCACATATCAACGAACAAATGGCTGACACTAACCCGGTGGTGTTCTGCGTGATGAACGGCGGCCTGATCTTCGCCGGCAAGCTGCTCACCCATCTGCAATTCCCGCTGGAAGCGTCCTACCTGCACGCCACCCGTTATCGCAACGAAACCAGCGGCGGCGACCTGTTCTGGAAAGCCAAGCCTGAAGTGTCGTTTATCGACCGTGACGTACTGATCATCGACGACATCCTCGACGAAGGTCACACCCTGGGCGCGATCATCGACTTCTGCAAACACGCCGGCGCGCGCAAAGTGCACACCGCCGTGCTGATCGATAAGGACCACGACCGCAAGGCTCGTCCGGACCTGAAAGCCGATTTCGTCGGTTTGCCGTGCATCGACCGCTACATCTTCGGTTACGGCATGGACTACAAAGGCTACTGGCGTAACGCCAACGGGATTTTTGCCGTTAAAGGAATGTAAGCACATGGCCGCGCCGAGCTTTCTTGATCAAACCCTGTTCACTGAGTTGGCCGAGAAAGCAGCGGCCAATCCGCGTGGACGCCAGCACCACAACTTTCATCAGATGGAAGACGCTTGCCATCGCATGGCGGTGGGTTTGCAGCCGGGCACGTACATCCCGCCTCATCGGCATCTGGGGGAGAACAAGGCTGAAACCTTGCTGGTCCTCAAGGGACGGCTTGGCGTGTTGATCTTCGACGAGTCCGGCGCGGTGGTGCGCAAGCAAGTCCTGCAGGCCGCTGGCGATTGCGTGGGCGTGGACCTGCCAACCGGTGTGTTTCATGGCCTGGTGGTGCTGGAAGCCGACAGCCTGATGTTCGAGTGCAAGGCCGGTCCTTATCGTCCTGTGGGCGAAGGTGAGCTGGCTGATTGGGCGCCACGTGAAGGCGAGCCGGGCGTAGCCGAGTATCAGGCCTGGATGCGCGCGCAGTTCGATTGATACGCACCACCCCACTGTAGGAGCGAGGCTTGCCCGCGAAGGCGGTGTGTCAGTCCCTTAGTTATCGACTGACACACCGCCTTCGCGGGCAAGCCACGCTCCTACAGGGACGGTGTGCAGCCATGATAGAGTGCCCGGCCCCGCCTTTCGGAGCCCGTCATGAGCCTTTTGATCCGCAGCTGCGCCGCCCTGTTGCTGACCCTCAGCCTGCCGCTGGCCGCCGCGCCGGCGCTGATGCACGGGCAGTTTCTGCCGCCTGACGACCTGACGCTGCGTGATGCCGAACCGGAGCAGCAACAATTGCTGCAGGTCACCGAGTATTCGGTGGTGGTCGGCAGCCAACGGCAGTCCACTCAACAGCCGATCCCGGTAACGTCTCCGCTGCTGATCCGCCTCAAGGGCAAATCCTTGAACAAGGGCGCGACCATCAATCAGGTGCTGGTCAACTTCGATGGCGAAAGCAAAAGCCTGAAAAAGCCGATCTACGACGACAAGAGCAAAACCCTGACGCTGTTTTACCCGATGGCGCAATACCGCGTGGTGATCGACTTGCTGCGCAATGACACGGTGTATTGCCAGTTCCTCAGCTACGCCAACGGTCATGTCTGGGCCGATCTGCACACCGGGGCCGTTCGTCCGCGTTGAGCCCGGCGGCCAGTGAGGGGTAAACTGCCCGCCCCGTGAAATGTCTGCGAGCTGGAGTCGGCAATGCGTAAAGATAAGAAACAAGTGATTGGTGACGAGATCGGCGACGAGCAGATCAAGTTGTTTCTCGATTTCGAACCGGTCGACGCCACTTCGCCGTCCCTGCACAAACTGATCAAGGCCTACCGTGGCCTGCGTATCGACGACTTCGAGCGTTTTCTGACGTTCTTCGTCGAGGCCGGTTTTGATCTGGACGGCAAGGACGAGCACGGCAATGACTTCGTTGCCCTGATCAAGGATCAGCGCAACGCCCCGGACTACATCGAGCTGATCGAAAAAGCCCGCGGCTGAAAGAAACTTTGCGATCGCAATGCTGTTGCTTTTGTAGGAGCACGGCTTGCCGGCGAAGGCGATCTCAAGGGCGCCATCGCCGGCAAGCCGTGCTCCTACAGGAAAGCAAAAAAAAGCCCCGCTCTCAATGAGAGCGGGGCTTTTTTATGGGGCCGAATCAAGCGAAGCTTGGTGTCTCGCTGCTTTCTTCAACCAGTTCCAGCGCGATGTTGTTCTGCGCGTTGATCTTGCGATACAGCGCAGCATCGGTTTCCAGAACCTTTTCCCGGGCCGGGAAGATTTCCGCCAGTTTGGCTGCCCACTCGCCGGACGCTTGGGCCGGGAAGCATTTTTCGATCAGTTCCAGCATGATCGAAACGGTCACCGACGCGCCTGGCGAAGCACCCAGCAGGGCAGCAAGGGAACCGTCCTTGGCCGCGACCAGTTCGGTACCGAACTGCAGAACGCCGCCCTTTTTCGGGTCTTTCTTGATGATCTGCACCCGTTGGCCGGCCACTTCCAGGCGCCAGTCTTCGGCTTTCGCTTCAGGGTAGAAGCGGCGCAGGGAATCCAGACGCTGCTCCATCGACTGCATCACTTCGCTGACCAGGTACTTGGTCAGGTCCATGTTGTTTTTCGCCACGGCCAGCATCGGGCCGATGTTGCCGGCGCGAACCGACATCGGCAGGTCCATGAAGGAGCCGTGCTTGAGGAACTTGGTGGTGAAACCGGCGTAAGGTCCGAACAGCAGGGACTTCTTGCCATCGACCACGCGAGTGTCCAGGTGCGGCACCGACATCGGTGGCGAACCCACGGCAGCCTGGCTGTACACCTTGGCCTGGTGATGCTTGACCACTTCCGGGTTGTCGCAACGCAGCCACTGGCCGCTGATCGGGAAGCCGCCGAAGCCTTTGCTTTCTTCGATGCCCGAGGCCTGCAACAACGGCAATGCCGCGCCGCCCGCGCCGAGGAACACGAATTTGGCGTCGACTTCGCGGGTATTGCCGCTGTTGACGTCCTTGATGCTGACGGTCCAGCCGCCGTTGTTGCGCTTCAGGCCGGTCACACGCTTGCAGTACTTGACCTGGGCATCGGGTGCGCTGGTCAGGTGCTTGAGCAACTGGTTGGTCAGCGCGCCGAAGTTGACGTCGGTGCCATTGATCACACGGGTGGCGGCGAGGGTTTCGCCAGCGTCACGCCCCGGCATCATCAATGGCATCCAGTCGGCCATTTTTGCCTTGTCTTCGGTGTATTCCATGTCCGCGAAGGCGTGGTGCTTGCTCAGCACCTTGAAGCGTTCCTTGAGGAAGGACACGCCGCTGTCGCCCTGGACGAAGCTCAGGTGCGGCACCGGGCTGATGAAGGTCTTGCACGAGCCGAAGGTGCCTTTTTTGGTCAGGTAGGACCAGAACTGCTTCGACACTTCAAACTGAGTGTTGATGTGCACGGCTTTCTTGATGTCGACGGTGCCGTCGGCGGCCTGCGGCGTGTAATTGAGCTCACACAGCCCGGCGTGACCGGTACCGGCGTTGTTCCACGGGTTGGAACTCTCCGCGGCACCGGAATCCATCAGCTCGACGACTTCCAGCTTGATCGCGGGGTCGAGCTCTTTGAGCAGTACAGCGAGGGTGGCACTCATGATGCCGGCCCCAACCAGTACTACGTCGACTGCTTCGTTATGCGCCATTTAACGCGTCTCCAAAATCTGCAGCACCAAATTGTCGGCATGGCTGCCAGGCGTTCGGGGCGTGTCAGTGATGCCCCAGGTACCCATGGCAGTGTCGCCATGTCCGAATCTTCGCAATTTATCGCAACTTCGACGGACGCTACCGGCCGGGTTTATGAGGTCAATGAACTCATTTCAACGCGCGACTGGCAATTCGACTTATGGTCGAGACATCCGTTTGTGCAACCAAATCCGTAGCGGACAGGCTTCAGGCTCCGGTGTTCGAGGAATACTCGGTCCTGTGTCGTTGGGCTGTTTCAGACGCTAATGGTGCATGTTCAGACGCAAAACTATTCATTTGCTCGCCACACTCTTGTGAAGTTGTGAAAACCCGTTTTTTTCACGCTCTTTTGAAGACGTGAACCTCAAAAAAGGGCTGTCCCAGCCTGGCACCGTGCCCGGATGGATCGCCGCCATGGAATACATGACAGGCAAAACGGGCAAACAGCTCAGTGACCGAGCGTAATGACAGCTCTGCAGATTCGCGAAAAGTGGGGGTTTTGCTCAAGGAACAGCAAGCGCGCCAGCTTCACTCGATCTGTGTGGGCGGCTCTCTGTGGGCGGTGCGGGGTGCCAATACCGAAGCATTGACGATTGCTGCGAGGCCCGATCAGGAGACGTCCTTATAATCGGGGGGAGATTGTATCTAAGAAACGCGGGGAAATGGACGTGTTTAATGACTTTTATTAGGCGTCTGGTCAGGTCGCCAGCAGTTGTTGAGCGCGAGCACGGGGTTGGCGCTGGTTGACACGGGCGCTGGCGGGCAGGGGATGGTGCAGCCAGTTGAGGCGGATTTCTTCGATTTCGACCCAGCCATCGCCCATCGGCTGGAGGCTGCACTGCTTGAATGCCTGGCAATGGCCGTTGCGGTCGAGCAGGGCGAAGCAGCGATGCAACGGGCGCGGTGTGAACAGGGAGACGAGAAGGCGCATGGGAAATACCTCGTGGGATTTACCGCATACGTTGTCAGCAAGTCGTGACGCGCAGGTGAAAGGAGGGTGAACGATGTGTGACAGGAACCGCGGTCCACGGGGTTTGTCTGAGATTCTGGTATTCGTTGCATGACGCTAGTTACCCGCAGTGGCGCACCGCTATACTGCCGGCCTGTTTGTGCCTGATTCTGGAGAGAAGAGCATGTTGCAACGCCTGTTGTTCGGTTTGATCACTGTGACCAGTTTGACCCTGGTTGGCTGCGCCCACAGCCCGCAACAACTGAGTCCGGAGCCGAAGCTGACCACTCAGCTGGCACCGGTCGGCCATGGCCAGCCAGTCGTGGTGCGTGTGGTGGACGGTCGTCCGTCGCCAACCCTGGGCACCCGTGGCGGTCTGTATCCGGAGACCAGCGCGATCACGGTGCAGGGCGCGCAGATTCTGCCGAAGCTGCAGGCCCAGGCCGAAGCGGCCGTGCGCTTGCTCGGCTTTACCCCGACTAACAATGCGCCGAATGCCCCGCAACTGACCGTGACCCTGGCCGAGCTGAAGTATCAGTCGCCTAAAGAAGGCATGTATGTGACCGAGGCGACCATCGGCGCGACCTTCCGCTCTGACGTGCAGAACGCCAACCGCCGCTACAGCGGTCGTTACGGTGCATCCCTGGATCAGCGTTTCGGCATGGCGCCAAACCAGGAAACCAACACCAAGCTGGTCAGCGATGTGTTGAGCGATGCATTGACGCGCCTGTTCAAGGACTCGACCGTGGGTCAGATTCTCGGCGAATAAGTTTTCGCTGAAATCAAAAAGCCCGGCGCCAGCAATGGCCCCGGGCTTTTTTGTGTCTGCTGATTTCTCGAATTCACCTGGCCCCCTGTAGGAGCGAGGCTTGCCCGCGAAGACGGTCGAATATTCAATATCGATGTCGGCTGATACACCGCTTTCGCGGGCAAGCCTCGCTCCTACAGGGGGCGTTGGTGTCAGGCGGCTTGCGAGTAAAACTCCAGCACACTCACCCCTGTCAGCAAATCAGCCTCCGGCAGATCCGCATGTTGATGCCCGCCCAGCGCGCAATACACCAGCCAATGACGATCCTGAACGTTGAAGGCAAGGCTGCCGACCAAGGTTTGTTGTTCGTCGCTTTGAGTAATGAGATAGAGGCGATCCTGGTTTTCAGCGTGCAGCATGACGGTATCCATGTCGGTTTTGGTGGGGCGAGAGATTGGCGCATTCAGATGACGAAGCCGTGACGCAGGGCAGGAATCTGCCAAATGGTGAGTTATTTATCGTATAGCGGCGGGCAGGAGGGACGGCTTTCGGTAGAATCCGCGCCGCGGTCGTCGATCTGGCTTCCGCCACACCTGTTTTGTCCGAGGTTCGTGATGTCGCTGCATTTGATGACGCTGTTTACCGCCCATCCCGCCAAATTGATCAACCTGCTCGCCTTGCTGCTGGCCTTTCCGGGCAGCTGGCTGTTGCACGCCACGCGTCGTCGCGAACAACGCGCGTTGGCCAGCCTCGAAGCGCAGAGCCAGAGCCGTCGCATCGATGAGCCAATGTTGATGCTGGATGGTGCGACCTTGCGCATGAACCGGTTTTTCTACCGCTTCGGTTTCGCCTGCCTGGGGTTGGCGCTGCTGGTGTCTTGGATCAGCACGCGCGTCTGAGCACACCGTAAAACCAATGTGGGAGTGAGCCTGCTCGCGATAGCGCTGTATCAGCTACAGAGATGTCGGCTGACACAGCGCTATCGCGAGCAGGCTCACTCCCACAGGGTTTGTATCCAGGCCGGAGTTACAGCGGCAACCCGGCCTTCACACGGTACTGATTACGCACCGGCGTGGCGTATTGCAGCACCAGGAACGGACGATGTTCTTCCGGGCAAGCGTCCAGGCGCTGTTGCCATTCTTCCTGGGCTTTCGCCAGTTCGTCGGCAGCAAACACATCAGACGCTTTCGGCACCTGCAACTGCGGGTCGGCATCCTTCCATTGCGCGTAAGCCAGGTAGTGCACCGGGAACAAGCGGTAGCCGCCGAGAATCTGCTTGTCCATCTCGACCGCCAATTGCTTGGTGTCTTCGAACAGCTCGGTGATCGGCGCGGCGAAGTTCACGTGGACTCGACCCTTGTAGCCGGTAATGCCCTTGGCGATGCTCACATCGTCCTCGCCTGGCGCCTTGGTGTAGGTGCCGGTGGTGGCGCGGATGTAGAGTTCGCGGGCCTTGGCCTGGTCGCACGGGTCGTATTCGTAGCTGATCGACACCGGGGTGACGTTCAGCGAGCGGATGACTTCGCCGAACGGCTCGTCCTTGCGGCTCATGTGGAACATCTTGAGGATCGCCGACTCGGTGCGGTCGTCGCCGTCCTTGGCCCGGCCTTCGGCCTGCGCGATCCAGATGGAGGCGCAATCGTTGCGGATCGAGTGGTTGATGTACGCCGACAACAACTGATAAGCCGCCATTTTCTCGCGGCGACCGGTGATCGAACGGTGCACGATGAAGCTCTTGTTCAGGCGCATCAGGTCGCTGACAAAGGGCTTTTGCAGCAGGTTGTCGCCAATCGCGATGCGCGGCGTCGGCAGGCCTGCGTGGTACACGGCATAGTTGACGAAGGCCGGGTCCATCACGATGTCGCGGTGGTTGGCGATGAACAGGTAGGCGCTGCCGGACTTGAATTGCTCGACGCCGGTGTACGTGACACCGTCCGTGGCGCGCTCGATGGTGTGGTCGACGTAATACTCGACTTTGTCCTGCAGCGTGGCCACCGAATCGATGCCGGCGAACTCACGGCGCAGCCGATGAGCTATAAGAGGTTTGAGCATCCAGCCGAAGGCACCGGCAAAACGCGGGAAGCGGAAGTGGGTGAGGATATCTAGAAACGCCTTGTCGCCGAGCAAGCGTGCCAGCACTGCTGGGACTTCGCTGTCGTCGTAAGGTCGGATGGCATCGAATTCGCCCATCATGCTCTCTTGTTAGAAACGGCTAGGGTAAGTAAAGGTTTTGATCGAAAACCAACGGGGCACGGTCTGAAAAGTTAGCCAGACAAAAATAGCCCTGCAAATAGACCGGCGATTATACGCACAAGTCACTTGGGAGACCGCGATGCTGGAAACTGCAGAGTATGAATGTCCGTATTGTGGTGAAGAGGTCGAGACGACTGTGGATTTGTCGGCGGGTGATCAGACCTATATCGAGGACTGTCAGGTGTGTTGTCGGCCAATTAAGTTTGTGTTGCAGGTTCATGGAGAGGAGTGGCATCTCGAAGTGTTCAGCGAGAACGAGTGAGGGCATCCATGCAGCGAATCTACGAACCGGAAAACCTGATGGAAGGCGAGTTGCTGCAAAGCATGTTGGCCAGCGAGGGCGTCGAGGCGCATCTGGTCGGCCGCGATTTGCTTGGCGGCACCGGCGAATTGCCGATCTTCGGCCTGCTGGGCTTGTCGGTGGATAACGACCAGGCCGAATACGCCCGGGAGTTGATCACCGCGTACAATGCCGCGCTGCCGATGCCCGGCGATGAACCGGAAAGCTTTCCCGGCACGCTGGTCTGTTAGGCTGACGTTCGTTTGATCAAGAGTCGTGTTGCCCCATGTGTGGACGTTATGCCCTGTTTCGCTGGAACCCCGCCTTCGCGGCCCTGCCTGGCTTCCCCGCCGATCAGCAGGCCCAGTGGAATATTTCCCCCAATGATTCGGTGTTGATGCTGCGTGCCGGCGCCGACGGCGAGCGTGAATTGGCCCGTGCCCGCTGGGGTTTGACACCGCCGTGGCTCACCGATCTGTCCCGCACGCCGGCCCATGCCCGCGCCGAAACCGTGGCCGAGCAACCGATGTTTCGCCAGGCCCTGCGCGAGCGCCGCTGCCTGTTGCCGGCCAACGGTTTTTACGAATGGCGCGGCACGACGCGCAAGCGCCCGTATTGGCTGACGCCGGGGGAGGGCTCGACGCTGTTTTTCGCGGCGATCTGGGAGGCGTATCCGGTACAGGAGCAGGTGTGGCTGAGCACGGCTGTGATCACGCAACCGGCGGCGAGTCAGCGTCGGCCGTTGATCCTGGATGCGGCGGGACAGGAGGCGTGGCTCGATCCCGAGACGCCGTTGCATGTGTTGCAGGGATTACTGGCCAGTGAACCCGCGGCGTTGCGCGAGCGGGTGTTGGCGAATCTGGTGAATGATCCGAAGTTGAATGGGCCGGAGTGTTTGACTCCCGGCTGATGGGTTGTCTGGGCTGGCCCCATCGCGAGCAGGCTCGCTCCCACAGTTGATCTTCAGTGAACACAAAATTTGTGTGCTACACAGATCCCCTGTGGGAGCGAGCCTGCTCGCGATAAGGTCCGCAGGACCTTCCGGCAATCCTTAAACCTTGAACTGATTGATCAACCGCCGCTGCTGCTCAGCCAGCTTGGTCAACCCCGCACTCGCCGCGCTTGATTCATCCGCACCGCCCGCCACTTCATTGGCCACTTGCCCAATGTTGATCACGTTCCGGTTGATGTCATCCGCCACCGCACTCTGTTCCTCGGCCGCGCTGGCAATCTGGGTGTTCATGTCATTGATCACCGACACCGCCTGAGTGATCGCATCCAGCGCTTCGGCCGCTTTCGCCGCATGCTGCACGCTTTCGTCGGTGCGGTTCTGGCTGTCTTCCATCACCCGCACCACATCGCGCGTGCCTTGTTGCAGCTGCTGGATCATGGTCTGGATTTCTTCGGTGGCCTTCTGGGTTTTCTGCGCCAGGTTGCGCACCTCATCGGCCACCACCGCAAAGCCACGGCCCTGCTCGCCGGCCCGTGCAGCTTCAATGGCGGCGTTCAAGGCCAGCAAGTTGGTCTGCTCGGCGATGCCGCGAATGGCGGTGAGGATCGCGTTGATGTTCTCGCTGTCCTTGGCCAGGTTTTGCACCACGCCGACAGCCTTGCCGATTTCCACGGCCAGCACGCCGATCGAGTTCGACGTATCCCGCACGATCTGTTTGCCCTGAGAGGCCGCCTGATCCGCATGGCTGGCCGCTTGCGCCGCCTGGGTCGCGTTGCGCGCCACGTCCTGGGCGGTAGCGGTCATTTCATGCACCGCCGTGGCGACCTGATCGATTTCGACCATTTGTTTCTGTACGCCAATGTTGGTGCGGATGGCGATGTCAGCGGTGTGTTCCGACGAATCGCTGACGCTCTGCACCGACGTCACCACTTGGGTGATCATCGCCTGCAACTTGGCGAGGAAAGTGTTGAAACCTTTGGCGATCGAGCCCAGTTCGTCGGCGCGATCGCTGGTCAGACGGCGCGTCAGGTCGCCTTCACCTTTGGCAATGTCGTCGAGCATGGCCACCATTTGTTTCAGCGGGCGAGCAATGCCGTGGCCCACCAACCAGATCACCAGCAAGCCGACGCCGGCGATCAGCAGACCGACCATGGCCATGCCGAAGGTGTCGGATTTGCGCTGGGTATTCAGGTCGGCCTGGAGTTTTTGCAGGTCGGCCATCACCGCGTTCAGCGGCAGTTGCAGCATCAGCGTCCAGCGGGCGTCGGTCTGGCCGATGCCGAACGGCAGGTACAACTCGATCCGGCCCTGGGCCTTGTCGACGGTGTAGGTGACTTCGCCGCGCTTCAGATTGGCCATGTTGGCGATCTGCTGGCTGTCGAGGATGTCACTGACCTTCTCGCCGAATTTGCTCGGGTCCTTGGTGTAGGCAACGATCCGGCCATTACCGCCGATCAGCGCCATGACGCCCGAGCCGTTGTACAACTTCTGGTTCGCGCCCAGGAGCATTTCCTGGATGAAGTTCACCGAGAGGTCGGCGCCGACGATGCCCTGGAACGCACCGTTGAGCATGATCGGTTCAATAAAGGACGCGAGCATGACGATTTTGTCGCCGACCTTGTAGGGCGCCGGATCGATCACGCAGGATTTTTTGGTTTCTTTCGAGCACAGGTAGTACTCGCTGGCGCGCACGCCGGTAGACAGGGTTTTCTGGTCGTCGACGTCCACCAGTTTGTCCAGGCCCAGGCTGCCGTCTTCGTTGCGGAACCACCACGGCAGGAAGCGTCCGTTGCTGGCGTCGATGCCGACGACCTTGGTGTCGACGTAGGCTGCGTCGTTGTGGTCGAGGGCGTTTTTTTCCCAACCGATGTAGGTACCGAGAATCTTCGGGTTTTTGGCGACGTTTTCCTTGATCAGGCTGATCAATTGCTCGCGGCTCAGGTTCAGTTGCGGCTGGCCATCGGCGCCCGGTGTGCCGATCAGGGCGTTGACCCGCACCAGTCCGCCGGCAATCAGCAGCGGCGCTTCGAGTTCACGCTGGATCTGGCTGACCTGGGTTTGCGCCAGGGACGTCAGGCGCTGCTCGATGACTTGCTCGAATTGCGCCTGGGTCCGATCCTGAACCATGTCTTGCGTCCGTGCGCCGGAAAACAGCGCGTACAGCACCAGGGCTGCCACGACACTTAATACGATGGCGCCAGCGAGGGCCGCCACGGAAAACTGGATGGACTTGAATTTCATGGGTGCTCCGCACGCAAGAGGACTTCTGCGGTGCTGTATCGGCAGGGGGCTCGAGGGCCATGAGTGAGGTGCGACGAAATGGCTGTTTTGGAGCCGTCGATGTCGCAATTGAATCATTGCCGGCCGTGACTGGCCGTGGCGGGTGGCGGTATGTGAATTTTTTCCTACTGTTGATGAGAGCTTTGTCCGAAATCCACGTCTGTATGTCTGTTGTATCTGGCGCCGATACAAATCGACGCCTAGGATACGCGGCATGTTTCGAGGGAGTTTTGTGATGAACAAGCGATTGGTTTTGTGTGCTCTGAGCGCGGGTCTGCTGCTCGCGGGTTGTCAGTCGGTCAACACCACCAGCGGCGGAGCCGTAGGCGTGGAGCGCAAGCAGTACATGTTCAGCATGTTGTCCTCGGACGAGGTCAACCAGATGTACGCCCAGTCTTATCAAAAGACCGTTGGCGAGGCGACCAACAAAGGTGTGCTGGACAAGACCAGCAACGATGCCAAGCGCATCCAGGTGATCACTGATCGGCTGATCGCCCAGGCGCCGATTTTCCGTCCGGATTCGGCCCAGTGGAAATGGGAAGTCAACCTGATCAAGAGTGACGAGCTCAACGCCAACTGCGGGCCTGGCGGCAAGATCATTTTCTACACCGGGCTGATCGACAGCCTGCAACTGACCGACGATGAAATCGCCGCGATCATGGGCCATGAAATCGCCCACGCCCTGCGTGAGCACGGTCGTGAAGCGATGTCCAAGGCGTACGGCATCGAAATGGCCAAGCAGGGCGCGGGCGCCTTGCTCGGTCTGGGCCAGGACAGCCTGGCCCTGGCGGACACCGTGGCCAACTACGGCATGACGCTGCCCAACAGTCGCGCCAACGAAAACGAAGCGGACCTGATCGGCCTGGAACTGGCGGCCCGCGCCGGTTACAACCCGAACGCCGCGATCACCCTGTGGAACAAGATGAGCAAGGCTTCGGAAGGTTCGCCACCGGAGTTCATGAGCACTCACCCGGCGTCGTCCAGTCGGATTGCTTCGTTGCAGGCGGCGATTCCGAAGGTGATGCCGTTGTACGAGAACGCGCGGAAGTCCTGATCGATATGCGTTGATGCCGCTGACGCCTTCGCGGGCAAGCCTCGCTCCTACAGGTTTTGTGCCGTACACAAATTATGTGATCGCCAAAAAACCTGTGGGAGCGAGCCTGCTCGCGATGAACGATAACGCGGTCTAACGACCTACGACGTTACAGCCACCCGCTGCTCTGCATCGCCTTGTACACCGCGACAATCGCCAGGACGAAGAACGCCGACGCCGCCAGTCGACGAATCAGGGTCAATGGCAATTTGTCCGCCGCAAAGTTACCCGCCAAAACCACCGGCACGTTGGCAATCAACATGCCCAGGGTGGTGCCGATAATCACCAGCCACAGTTCCGGGTATTGCGCGGCCAGCATCACGGTCGCGATCTGGGTCTTGTCACCGATTTCCGCGAGGAAGAACGCGATCAATGTTGTCAGGAACGGCCCGAATTTGCGGGCGGTGCTGGCTTCATCGTCATCCATCTTGTCCGGCACCAGGGTCCACAATGCCGTCGCAGCGAAGCTTGCGGCGAGGATCCAGTGCAACACCGCATCCGAGAAGAAACTGCCGACCCAGGCACCTACCGCACCGGCTGCCGCGTGGTTGGCCAGGGTGGCGGCGACGATGCCGGCGATGATTGGCCACGGTTTGCGAAAGCGGGCAGCAAGGATGAGCGCGAGCAGTTGCGTCTTGTCGCCGATTTCGGCCAAGGCAACGATTGCGGTGGGAACGAGAAGTGAATCCAGCATCAGGGTTTTCCTAAGGGGCGGGTCGACACGGCTATGACACGTACAGCCTTCCCGCCCCGGGTAAGGTGTTCGTGTCATAGGTCTTGTCAAACCCTGGCGATCCGTCTGATGCGGACGCTTGGGTCGCATACGCCATGGTCTGAGGACCAAGTATGTTGACGTATGCCGGACGAGCATGGCGCTCGTGGGAGACTACTCCCCTAGGACGGAGCGGATTCTGCCTAGGCTAATCCGATAGGGCAAGTACAAATTGCTAACCGCGTTTGGCCCGGTAGATTCGGAAACCCTGACCTTCGGCCTTGATCGCACACACGCCGAGGTGCTCTTCGATCAGCGGTTGGTACTTCAGGAAGCTGTTCGCGACCAGCCGCAGTTCGCCACCGTTTTTCAGATGTTTGGCGGCTTTTCGCAGCAAGTTCTCGGTGGCGAAGTAATCGGTGTGCACGCCGACATGGAACGGCGGGTTGCTCAGAATGGCACTCAAACCCATCGGCGCGGCATCGATTCCGTCACCGGTAATGACGTCCGCTTCCAGACCATTGGCAGCCAGGGTCAAGCGACTGCTGGCGGCGGCAAACGCATCCACGTCGAGCAGCGTGACCTGATTGTGCGGATAACGACGTTTGACCGCCGCGCCCAAAACACCGGCGCCGCAACCGAAGTCCAGCAAATGGCCGCTTGGCAATTTGTCCAGGTGTTCCAGCAACAACGCGCTGCCGCGATCCAGCCGACCGTGGCTGAATACGCCCGGCAGGCTGATGACTTTCAGCGGCCCTTCGGCCAGCGGCAATTCGTAGGTCTGGGCCAGGCTTTCCAGGGATTTGGCTTGCGGCGCATCGGCCACGGTGACCAGCCACAGCTGGCAATGACGCGCACTGTCGAGCTTGCGCGGTTTGCCAAACGGGTTCAGTTGTTTGGCCGCGCCTTCGATGCCGCTGCGTTTTTCACCCACCAGGTACAACTCGCGTCCGGCCAGGCGGGAGGCGAGGGCGTTGAGGATGTAATCGGTGAGGTCCTTGGATTTGGGCAGAAACACCACAGCGGTGTCGAATTCGCGCTCGGGCACAGTCACGCCAAAATGGCTGCGCTCGGTGAAGCGGGCATCCAGCGCGGCCTGATCGCCGGCATGCCAGCACCAGCCATGGGCGTCGGGCAGGCGCCCGAGCAAATCATCGGCGGGCAAGCCGGCCAGCAGCACCGAACCCTGGAATAACTCGGCCTGACGAAGCAGTACTTCACTGCGCGGATCCATACTCTGCTCCTTGAAAAAAAGTGCCGCAGTTTATCAACTGACGACCCGCAGCGCCTTACCGCTGAAGTATCCCTGCGCGTTTTCGGTCAATTGGCCAACGATCCGCTGCCGCGCCTCGCGACTGCCCCAGGCGTTGTGCGGCGTAACGATCAGGCGTGGAATGTCGGCGGCGAGCAACGGGTTGCCGGCGCTCGGCGGTTCGACGCTCAACACGTCGGTGGCCGCACCGCCGAGGTGTCCGCTACGCAAGGCGTCGGCCAGCGCCTGTTCATCAATCAGGCCGCCACGGGCGGTGTTGACCACGAAAGCGCCGGGTTTCATCGAGGCCAGTTCGCGGGCACCGATGAAGTGGCGAGTGTGTTCATTGAGCGGGCAGTGCAACGTCAGCGCGTCGATTTGTGGCAGCAGTTCATCCAGCGGCAAACGGTCCGGTCGGGCGGGGCGCCCTGGAATCTGCCCAAGCAGCACGCGCATGCCGAAGGCTTCGGCCAGTCGTGCGACCGCGCCGCCCAGTTCGCCATGACCGAGCAAACCGAGGGTTTTGCCTTCCAGTTCGACGATCGGGTAGTCCAGTAGGCAGAACTGTTTTGCCTGTTGCCAGCGACCTTCACCGACGGCTTTCTGATAATCGGCGAGGCGCGTCGCCAGGTTCAGCAGCAGCATGATCGTGTGCTGCGCCACCGATGGCGTGCCGTAACCCTGACAGTTGCAGACGGTCACGCCATGGGCGCGGGCGGCGGCGAGGTCGACGTTATTGGTGCCGGTGGCGGTGATCAGGATCAGCTTCAGCTCGGGGCTGGCGGCGATGGCGGCGGCATCGATCAGGATTTTGTTGCTGATGGCGACGGTGGCGCCCTTGAGGCGTTCGATCACTTGATCCTGCGTGGTCTGCGCAAACAGTTGCAAATCATCGAAGCAGGCGCGCAATGGGCTGAGGTCGAGATCGCCGAGGTCCAGCGAGGGATGGTCGAGGAAAACGGCGCGGCGAGAGTTCGTCATCAACTGTACCTTTTGTGCATTGAACTGAAGGCGTAATCTGCCGAGCCTACCAGATGAAACAAATCGTTACGCAATGCCAGGTCTACGCCGAACCTTGTGGGAGCGGGCTTGCTCGCGAAGGCGTTGTGTCAGTCGACATTGATGTTGTCTGACACAACGCCTTCGCGAGCAAGCCCGCTCCCACAGGGGCGATGTCAGCCTGGAAGTGATAATTCGACCGTTTAGCCCCCAGAGGAGCCCGCATGTATTGGACAGAGTTTTTGACCGTTGCCCTGATTCACCTGCTGGCCGTCGCCAGCCCCGGCCCGGATTTCGCCGTGGTGGTGCGTGAGAGCGTGACCCACGGTCGTCGCGCCGGCACCTGGACGGCGATGGGGGTCGGTACGGCGATTTTCCTGCACGTCGGCTATTCGCTGCTCGGTATCGGCCTGATCGTGTCCCAGTCGATCGTGCTGTTCAACGCCTTGAAATGGGCGGCCGCCGCGTATCTGCTGTACATCGGTTTCAAGGCCCTGCGCGCGCAACCGGCCAAGCCGGTGACTGACGATCTGCACAAGGAGGCGGGTGAGCGCACCGCTCGCGGCGCTTTCACCTCGGGTTTCGTGACCAACGGTCTGAACCCGAAAGCCACGCTGTTCTTCCTGTCGTTGTTCACCGTGGTGATCAATCCGCATACGCCATTGGCGGTGCAGGCCGGTTACGGGGTTTACCTGGCGGCGGCGACGGCTTTCTGGTTCTGCCTGGTGGCGATGCTGTTCAGCCAGCAGCGTGTACGCGCCGGTTTCGCCCGCATGGGCCACTGGTTCGACCGGACCATGGGCGCCGTACTGATCGCCATCGGCGTGAAACTCGCGTTTACCGAAATGCATTGATCGACGAACACCACCCTTTGTAGGAGCCGGCTTGCCGGCGAAGCGGTGTGTCTGATGTACCGCGTCGCCCCATTCGCCAGCAAGCTGGCTCCTACAAGGAAAGAGTTCGGCAAACGGGTGAAAATGCTGGCGCAACGCTAGCATTTGCTGAATGTTGCAAATCATTCCTTCGGCTGATTTGGTTGTCATGGAAGGGCACTAGAGTGCTTACTTTCAGCCACGACCGTGCAGTCAGAAAAGGGATTCTTATGTTGCAGACTCGCGTTATCCCCCCAGCCGAAGGCGCTTACCAGTATCCGCTGCTGATCAAACGGCTGCTGATGTCCGGCGCGCGCTATGAGAAAACCCGCGAGATCATTTACCGCGATCAATTGCGCTACAGCTATCCGACCCTGATCGAACGGGTCGCACGCCTGGCCAACGTGCTGACGGCGGCCGGCGTCAAGGCCGGCGATACCGTGGCGGTGATGGACTGGGACAGTCATCGTTATCTGGAATGCATGTTTGCCATTCCGATGATCGGCGCGGTGATCCACACCATCAACGTGCGCCTGTCGCCGGAACAGATCCTCTACACCATGAATCACGCCGAGGACCGCTTCGTGCTGGTCAACAGCGAATTCGTCGGGCTGTACAACGCGATTGCCGGGCACCTGACCACCGTCGAGAAAACCCTGCTGCTGACCGACCTGCCGGAAAAAACCGCCGACCTGCCGAACCTCGTCGGTGAATACGAGCAGTTGCTGGCGGCCGCGAGCACGCAGTACGACTTCCAGGATTTCGACGAAAATTCGGTCGCGACCACCTTCTATACCACCGGCACCACCGGCAATCCCAAAGGCGTGTACTTCACCCATCGGCAACTGGTGCTGCACACCATGGGCGTGTCGACCATCATGGGCGCCATCGACAGTGTGCGGCTGTTGGGCACCAACGACGTGTACATGCCGATCACCCCGATGTTCCATGTGCACGCCTGGGGCTTGCCGTATGTGGCGACCATGCTCGGGCTCAAGCAGGTTTATCCGGGGCGCTACGATCCCGAATACCTGGTGGAGCTGTGGCGCAAGGAAAAGGTCACCTTCTCGCATTGCGTACCGACCATCCTGCAGATGGTTCTCAACGCCAAGGCGGCGCAAGGCACCGACTTCGGCGGCTGGAAAATCGTGATCGGCGGCAGTGCATTGAATCGTGCGTTGTACGAAGCCGCCAAAGCCAAAGGCATTCAGCTGACCGCCGCGTACGGCATGTCGGAAACCGGCCCGCTGGTTTCCTGTGCGCACCTCAACGATGAGCTGATGGCGGGCACCGAAGACGAACGCACCACGTACCGGATCAAGGCCGGCGTGCCGGGGCCTTTGGTGGAAGCGGCCATTGTCGACACCGACGGTAACTTCCTGCCCGCCGATGGCGAGACCCAGGGTGAATTGGTGCTGCGTGCGCCGTGGCTCACCGAAGGCTATTTCAATGAGCCGCAGAAGGGCGCCGAGCTCTGGGCCGGTGGCTGGCTGCACACCGGGGACGTGGCGACGCTGGACAGCATGGGCGTGATCGACATTCGCGACCGGATCAAGGACGTAATCAAGACCGGCGGCGAATGGATTTCCTCCCTGGACCTGGAAGACCTGATCAGTCGCCATGCAGCGGTACGCGAAGTAGCAGTGGTGGGCATTGCCGATCCGCAGTGGGGCGAACGCCCGTTTGCCTTGCTGGTGATCCGCGAGGGCCATGTAATCGGGGCCAGGGAACTCAAGGAGCACCTCAAGCCATTTGTGGAACTGGGGCACCTGAGCAAGTGGGCCATCCCGAGCCAGATCGCCCTTGTTACTGAAATTCCCAAGACCAGTGTCGGCAAACTCGACAAGAAGCGAATTCGCCTCGACATCACTGAATGGCAAGCCAACAACAGCACCTTCCTCTCGACGCTTTAAGCGTCTTCCGGCGTGCCCGAAATGGCACGCCAGCCCCACCAAGCAAGCGCTTGGCTTGTGAAATCAGAATTTTCAGCCATCATTCCCGTGCCGACAGGTGTCGGCTTGGCGAAAGGACTGTTCCAGAGTGGCCGGCAGCTGCAAATCACACTTTAGAGGGATCAAGCAGTACTACCTGCTGGCTATAGTCCGCTCAAGGATTTTTAAGAACGGGGCACACGCACAAAACGGGGCGATGCAACTTTGGAGTGAATTCGGAATGCCTTGGCTTCCGGTCAACCACAGCGTTTTTAAAAGTACTCAATGCCATAACAATAATGCACATGGAGTAGCGTCGATGACATCAGTAAACCAGTTCTGGCGCCGGGCAAAACTGCCTCTGGCTGTCAGTCTTGCCTCTTCGCTCGCCGGGCCCGCATTCGGCGTCAGTTTCAACGTTGGTGAAATCGAAGGTCAGTTCGACTCATCCCTGTCGATTGGTGCCAGTTGGTCTACCGAGAGTGCCAACAAGAACCTCATCGGCGTAAACAACGGTGGCCGTGGCCTGTCCCAGACCTCCGATGACGGCCACTTGAACTTCAAGAGCGGGGAAACCTTCTCGAAGATCTTCAAAGGCATCCATGACCTTGAATTGAAATACGGCGACACCGGCATCTTCGTCCGGGGCAAATACTGGTATGACTTCGAACTCAAGGACGAAGACCGTCCGTTCAAGGACATCAGCGACAACAACCGCAAGGAAGGCGCCAAGTCCTCCGGCGGGCAAATTCTCGACGCCTTCGTCTACCACAACTACTCGGTTGCCGATCAGCCGGGTTCCGTGCGTCTGGGCAAGCAGGTAGTCAGCTGGGGTGAAAGTACGTTCATCGGCGGCGGCATCAACTCGATCAACCCGATCGACGTTTCCGCGTTCCGCCGTCCAGGTGCCGAGATCAAGGAAGGCCTGATCCCGGTCAACATGTTCTACGTGTCCCAGAGCCTGACCGAGAACCTTTCCACGGAAGCGTTCTATCAACTGGAATGGGACCAGACCGTTACCGACAACTGCGGTACGTTCTTCTCGCAACCGGACGTGATTTCCGATGGCTGCGATAACAACCTGGCCGTACTGCGGACCCGTAACGGGCTCAACAACTCGTTGGCGGCCGCTCGTTTGCCAGCCGCCTCGCGCAACGCGGTCCTCAACACGCTGGCTGCCAGGGGCGTGAACTGGGGTAACCCGGACGAAGGCGCGATCGTTCGTCGTGGTCCGGATCGCGATGCGCGTGACAGTGGCCAGTTCGGCGTGTCCTTCAAGTACATGTTCGAGCCGCTGGACACCGAATTCGGTGCCTACATGATGAACTACCACAGCCGTGCGCCGATTTTCAGCGGCAAGGGGGCTCCGGCGAGCGCCTATAACGCACAGGCACTGGGTGGCGCTCTGACTGGCGCACTGGTTGGCACTGGCATTCCGCTGGGAACCGCGGCTGGCATCGTGGGTGGCGCGAACGGACTGGCGGCGCAAACCCTGCCATTGGTGGTGGCGGGTAACTCCAGCTACTTCATCGAATACCCGGAAGATATCCGGCTTTATGGCCTGAGCTTCTCCACCACGTTGCCTACCGGCACCGCCTGGAGTGGTGAGTTCAGCTACCGTCCGAACGCACCGGTACAGCTCAACACCACCGACATCCTCTTTTCCGGCCTGACGCCACTGAACCCGAGCGTTTCCGTGCTGCAAGGGCAGCCTGGTGCGGATCAGCATGGCTATCGTCGCAAGGAAGTGTCTCAACTGCAGACAACCTTCACTCACTTCTTCGATCAGGTGATGGGTGCCGAGCGACTGACGTTGGTGGGCGAGGTTGGCTGGACTCACGTCGGCGGCCTGGAAAGCACTTCGAAAGCCCGTTACGGACGTGACCCGAGCTACGGCCCAGGTCCATTGCCAAACGGTCAGTGCCAGGCATTGAACGCTTCGACCCTGGCAGGCGGTCCGCAAAACAACGTCAACCGCTACTGCGAAAACGATGGCTTCACCACGACTGACTCCTGGGGCTATCGCGCTCGTGCGATCTGGGAATACAACGACGTGATCGCCGGTGTGAACTTCAAGCCGAACATCGCCTGGTCCCATGACGTCGACGGTTACTCACCTGGCCCTGGCGGCAACTTCGAGGAAGGTCGCAAAGCGGTCAGCCTGGGTCTCGATGCCGAGTACCAGAACACCTACACCGCGTCCCTGGCCTACACCAACTTCTTTGACGGCAAGTACACCACCGTGGATGACCGCGACTTCGTTGCGCTCAGCTTCGGCGTGAACTTCTAAGCACTGCATTTTCAGGACGAACACACCTATGAAAACAACAAAGAGTCTGTTCAACGCTGGAGTTCTGGGGCTAACGCTGCTGGCGACCAGTGTGATGGCAGCGGTCCCTGCGGCCGAAGCGGACAAGCTGGGCAAGAGCCTGACGCCAATGGGCGCCGAGATGGCGGGCAATGCTGACGGTTCGATTCCAGCCTGGAAGCCGATGGCGAAGAACGCCGGCACCGCCGACGCCAAAGGTTTCCTGTCCGACCCGTTCGCCAGTGAAAAACCGCTGTTCACCATCACGGCGCAGAACGTCGATCAGTACAAGGACAAGCTTGCTCCAGGCCAGTACGCGATGTTCAAGCGTTACCCGGAAACCTTCAAGATGCCGGTTTACCCGTCCCATCGCGGCGCGACCGTGCCGGATGACGTGTTCGCTGCCATCAAGAGAAACGCCACCGCCACGGAACTGGTGTCCGGCGGCAACGGGCTGAAAAACTTCGAGACAGCCGTACCGTTCCCGATTCCAAAGAGCGGCGTTGAGGTTATCTGGAACCACATCACCCGTTATCGCGGTGGCAGCGTGACCCGTCTGGTGACCCAGGCCACCCCGCAGCCGAACGGCTCGTACAGCTTGGTGTACTTCCAGGATCAGTTCGTATTCCGCGACAAGATGAAGGATTACGATCCGGCGAACCCGGGCAACATCCTGTTCTACTTCAAGCAGGAAGTGACCGCGCCTGCACGTCTGGCCGGTGGTGTGCTGCTGGTGCACGAAACCCTCGATCAGGTGGCGGAACCACGTTCGGCGTGGGTCTACAACGCCGGTCAGCGTCGTGTGCGTCGTGCTCCGCAAGTGTCTTATGACGGGCCGGGTACCGCGGCGGACGGCCTGCGTACCTCCGACAACCTGGACATGTACAACGGTGCACCGGATCGTTACGACTGGAAGCTCGAAGGCAAGAAAGAGATGTACATCGCCTCCGACAGCTACAAGCTCGACGATCCGAAGCTGAAGTACGCCGACATCATCAAGGCCGGTCACATCAACCAGGACCTGGCTCGTTACGAGCTGCGTCGGGTCTGGCATGTGGTTGCAACCCTGAAGGAAGGTCAGCGTCACATCTACGCCAAGCGTGACTTCTACATCGACGAAGATACCTGGCAAGCAGCGGTCATTGATCACTACGACGGTCGCAATCAACTCTGGCGTGTAGCGGAAGCTCACTCCCAGAACTACTACAACGTTCAAGTGCCTTGGTACACCCTGGAAGCCCTCTACGACCTGCAGTCCGGCCGTTACCTGGCACTGGGCATGAAGAACGAAGAGAAGTCGGCATACAACTTCGGTTTCACTGCCACCACCAGCGACTTCACGCCGGCGGCATTGCGTCAGACCGGGGTTCGTTAACCTGAACTGAACAGAGGCCGCATCCTCGAAAGAAGCCCCGACTGGTTCGGGGCTTTTTTTTGTTCGTAGACTTTTTGTAGCCATTTGTAGCAATAACCTTCATTACCTCTTCGTTTACCGCTAGTCTGCGGACATCTGCAACGCCGCCAACAGCATTTCAAACAAGAGCCGGCCATGACTGATCTGTCCCCACTCCCGGGCCATGCAAGCGTTACCGTCGCAACATTGGACGGGCGTTTTTATCGGCCTCCGCTGCCCGACGGCCATGTGCTGCGGCCTCGTTTATGCGAGCGCCTCAGTGCCGGTCTCGGTGGCCGGCTGCTGCTGGTCAGCGCGCCGGCGGGGTTTGGCAAGAGCTCATTGGCTGTGGAGTTCTGTCAGGGGCTGCCGGCGCATTGGCAAAGTCTCTGGCTGGGGTTGAGTCCGCGGGACAACGATCCAGGCCGTTTTCTGGAGCGATTGCTCGAAGGCCTTCAGGACTTTTTTCCGCAGTTGGGCCGCCAGTCTCTGGGGCTGCTGAAAATGCGTCAGCGGCATCAGCCGTTTGCTTTTGAAGAATGGCTGGACGGTTTGCTCGATGAGTTGGCCGTGCACCTGTTGCCGACAGCGCCATTGCTGCTGGTCCTCGATGACTATCATCTGGCCCAGGGGCCGGTGCTCGATCGTTGCCTGCAGTTTTTCCTCAATCACCTTCCCGACGGCTTGCTGGTGATGGTCACCAGTCGCCAGCGTCCGGACTGGCATCTGGCGCGGCTGCGGTTGTCGCGACAATTGCTTGAGTTGCATGAGCAGGATCTGCGCCTGACCCACGACGAAGCCTTGACCCTGCTCGATCGGCACAGCAGTTCGTTGCGTGGCGAAGCACTGGAAAACCTGATCCAGCGCAGTGAAGGCTGGGTTGCCGGCTTGCGTTTCTGGTTGCTGGCGGCTTCCGAAGCGGGTTCCGACGGTGCGTTACCCCAGTCCCTGCACGGTGGGGAAGGGCTGATTCGCGATTACCTGCTTGAAGAAGTCATCGATTGCCTGCCCGCCGAGGTGCAGTCGTTCCTCTATGACACGGCCCCTCAAGAGCGTTTTTGCAGCGAGCTGTGCGATGCCGTTCGCGAAGCGCATGACAGTGCCGAGATCCTGCGTTTTCTGCTTGCGCACCAAGTGTTCCTCGTACCGCTGGACGAACATGGCCACTGGTACCGCTATCACCATCTGTTTTCCGACCTGCTGCGTACCCGGCCAACCTCACAGGCGATGGTGCCGGCAGCCAGCCTGCATCTGCGCGCGTGTCGCTGGTTCAATGCCCAGGGCCTGCTCGATGAGGCGGTGGAGCAGGCGTTGCGCGCCGGGCATCTGGATGTCGCGGCCAACCTGGTGCAGAACCTTTCGGAAGAGCAATTGCTGGCGGAACAGAATGTCGGCATGTTGCTGCGCTGGAAAATGGACTTGCCCGACAGCCTGCTGATCAGCACGCCACGGTTGATCGTGCTTTACAGCTGGGCCTTGGGGCTGGCCTGTCAGCTCGACGCCGCCGAAGAGTTGGCCAATCATCTGAGCCGCTTCCTGCCGGCGCCGTCGGCCACTGCGCAGAAATCCATGCTGGCGCAATGGCTGGCATTGAGCGGGATCATTGCCCGCGGGCGCGGCAACCGCGAATTGACGCTGCTGTATTGCACCGAAGCGCTGGAAAGCCTGCCATCGAAACGCTACGGCCAGCGCCTGATGTGTCTCTCGACCCTTTCCAACCTGGCCATTGCCGACGGCGACTTGTGGCGTGCCCGTGGTTTGAACCGCGACTCGCTTGAACTGGCGCAACGGGTGGGCAATCCGTTGTTCGAAGCGCTGGCCCATTACGACCGGGCGCGCGTGTTGCAGGCGCGAGGGGAAATCCTGCGCTCGCTGGACGAAGTCCGTCAGGGACTGCAACGCCTGCAAGGGTTGTCGCCGCAGCGGCTGTATGCCGTGCGCGCTCGATTGACCTTGTACGAAGGATTTCTGCTGGCCCTGCGCCTGCAACCACAGACCGCGCGGCTGCGTTTGCAGGCCGGTTTGACTGAGGCCCGAGCCTGTCGCGACATCAGCGTCCTGATCGGCCATTGCGTTATTGCCCGGCTCGAAGGCAGCAGCGGCGAGTTCGCCAAGGCCTTTGCCGAACTCGCCGAAGCCGAACGGCTGATGCACATCTGGGACGTCCCGCCGATTTACTACCTGGCGATGATTACCCTGGTCAAATGCGAACTCTGGCTGGCCCAGGGCCGCACCGATCTGGCCGAAGCCTGGCTCGCACGACTGGGCCAGACCTACAACGGCGAAACGCCTGCGGCACCGCCGGAATTCCATCCGCAACTGCCACTGCATATCGAGTTGCAGCAGGCCTTGCTTGAGGTCATTCAGGCGCAGCCGATGCTGGCCGAAGGGCGATTGAATGCGTTACTCGAGCATGGTCAGCAAACCGGTCGGCAGTTGCTCAGTGTGATGGCGCTGACACAAAAAACCGAACTGCTCCTTGCGCACAACCGCGAGCCTGAAGCCCGGCAGTCCTTCGCTCAGGCCCTTGAAGCGGCCAGTGGCGGCGCGCTGCAGCCTTTTGATGGCTTGTTGAATAAATGCCCTGACTGGCTTCGCGAGCAACTGCAGAACTGCGCGAAAGCGACGGTATCGCAGAGCCTGTCGGAGCGACTCCCCGTTATCGCTGCGCGCCTTGCTCCGGAGCCCTCACAAGCCTGCGAGCAACTCAGTTCCCGCGAACTGTCGGTTCTGAAACTCATTGCCCAAGGCTGCTCGAACCAGGAAATCAGCGATCAGCTGTTCATTTCCCTGCACACGGTTAAAACCCACGCCAGCCACATCAACAGCAAGCTCGGGGTTGAACGGCGAACGCAGGCGGTGGCACGGGCCAAGGCATTGGGAGTGTTGGGCTGACGTAGTGTGACGATACACAGGCGGTCAATGGCTGGATGCAATTGTGTGCGAAAATCCCCCGTCCCCGTTTTTATCGAGCATGCCCCGATGTCCCAACAACCGACCCTCATCCGCGAAACCTTCCCCGTAGGCCCGTTGCAGTGCAACTGCACGATCATCGGCGATCCGGTGACGAAGAAGGCCATCGTGGTCGATCCGGGCGGCAATCACGAATTGATCCTCGCCCGGCTCGATGCCCTGGGTCTGAAGGTTGTCAGCATCATCCATACCCATGCGCACCTCGATCACTTCCTGGCCTCCGGTCAGTTGAAGGAGAAAACCGGCGCGACCCTGCACTTGCACAAAGAGGATCAGTTCCTCTGGGACAATCTGGAGATGCAATGCCAGATGTTCGGTGTGCCTTACACGCCGGTTCCATCGCCGGATCGCTGGTTGGCCGACGATGAAGAACTCGCCTGCGGTTGCGGCGTGGCGTTGCACACGCCAGGTCATACGCCGGGTTCCATGAGCTTTTGGTTTTCAGAGGCTAAGCTGCTGATTGCCGGTGACACGTTGTTTCGTCGCGGGGTAGGGCGCACGGATTTGTGGGGTGGCGATCAGGCGACCATCGTGCGTTCGATCAAACAGCGCCTGTACACCCTTGATGAAGACGCAACGGTGGTGACCGGTCATGGTCCGGATACGCGTCTGGGTGATGAAATGCGCGACAACCCTTTTGTGCGGGCTTAAGGGGATCGACGGAATTTTCTGCGCCCGAAATGATCAAACGCCCGCAAAGAACCAATGCCTAAGACCCGTTGCATCCCAGAATGCAAAAAGTAGGAGCTCTTCATGTTCACCAAGCAGCGTTTGATTATTGTCGCTACGGCTGTGGCCTTGTTGTCAGGCTGCGCCTCGCCCAACCCATATGACAGCAGCCAGGGGCAGGCCGACGGTGGTTCCACGGGCATGAGCAAAACCGCCAAGTACGGCGGCCTCGGCGCTCTGGCGGGTGCGTTGGCCGGTGCCGCCATCAACCACGATAACCGTGGCAAGGGTGCGCTGATCGGCGCCGCCGTAGTGGGTGCTTCGGCTGCCGGTTACGGTTACTACGCCGACCAGCAAGAGAAAAAGCTGCGCGCCAGCATGGCCAACACCGGTGTTGAAGTGCAGCGCCAGGGCGATCAGATCAAGCTGATCATGCCGGGCAACATCACGTTCGCCACCGATTCGGCGAACATCGCTTCCAGCTTCTATCAGCCGCTGAACAACCTGGCCGGTTCGCTCAAAGAGTTCAACCAGAACCAGATCGAAATCGTTGGCTACACCGACAGCACCGGCAGCCGTCAGCACAACATGGACCTGTCCCAGCGTCGTGCGCAGAGCGTGGCGACTTACCTGACGTCCCAAGGTGTCAGTGGTGCCAACCTGTCGGCGCGCGGCGCCGGGCCGGATAACCCGATTGCCAGCAACGGTGACGTCAATGGCCGGGCACAGAACCGTCGCGTCGAGGTCAACCTCAAGGCGATTCCGGGTCAAGAGTATCCACAGCAGTAAACGCAGCCCCTTTACCCACCTGACTGAACCCCAGGCGTAAAAAAAACCGCCCGATCCTAAACAGATCGGGCGGTTTTTTTGTGTCGCCAGTTCTGGCCCCTTCGCGGGCAAGCCCGCTCCCACAGTGACCGAGTCGCTTGATAGGTACGCGATCCCTGTGGGAGCGGGCTTGCCCGCGAAGGGGCTATTGGATCAGCAACAAAAAAGCCCCCGGACAATCACTCGTCCGAGGGCTTTGTGTATCGCGCGAAACCTGATTACTTCTTCAGGCCGTAATGCTCATCAAGCATGCCCGGCGCGTTCGGGGCTTTGGGGGCGTAGTCGCGAGGCGGCTCCTGATTGCGCGGTGGCGTCAGGCGTTCCCGTGGGGCCGCTGCCGCGTCGGCGTGCAGCGAAGCCAGCAGGCGTTGGCGGGTTTGCTCGTCCAGGGCCAGGCGGTTGGCACCCTCGGCGAGGTGATCCTGCACTTCCTGATAGCTCTGAGTCAGTTTCTTGACCAGGTTTGCAGTGCTGTTGAAGTGGGTAACCACCTCGTTCTGATAACTGTCAAAACGTTCCTGAATGTCATCCAGCTGACGTTGGGTGCTGCTCGGCGCGGCGTTCGGCACCAGGCGAGCGATCAGGAATCCAATGGCGACACCCACAACCAGGGCAAGAGTCGGCAACAACCAAACTAAGAGCGAGTGTTCCACGAGTCCTTCCTCTATAAACGGCTTTGCTTTACGTTAACGGCTCGAACCTGCGCTGTATACCGCGATTCACTCGCAATACATCGGCACAGACAATTTGCTAGACGAGTCGACCCGATTCGAGGTCACGGAGTTCCTTCCTTGCTTATGCGCGAAACCCCTGTAGTGATTGACGGCCCGGTCGGGCAATTGGAAGCACTTTACCTGGATATCGAGCAGCCGCGCGGCATCGCGCTGATCTGCCACCCGAACCCGGTGCAGGGCGGCACCATGCTCAACAAAGTGGTCTCGACCCTGCAGCGCACCGCGCGCGATGCCGGTTTGATTACCTTGCGTTTCAATTACCGTGGCGTCGGTGCCAGCGAAGGCTCGCACGACATGGGGACCGGCGAAGTCGACGATGCCCAGGCAGCGGCCGCATGGCTGCGCGCCAAACATCCTGATTTGCCGCTGACGTTGTTCGGTTTCTCCTTCGGCGGTTTTGTTGCAGCAAGTCTCGGCGGACGCCTGGAAGCGCAGGGCGAACAGCTCAAGCATTTGTTCATGGTGGCCGCTGCTGTCACCCGGCTCAATGGTTACAACCTGCTGCCGGTGAACTGCCCGCTGACCCTGATCCAACCGGAAACCGATGAAGTCATTGACCCGCAAGCCGTCTACGACTGGTCCGAGAAACTCGATCGTCCCCATGAGCTGCTGAAAGTGGCAGAATGCGGACACTTTTTTCATGGCAAGCTGACCGATCTCAAGGATCTGATCCTGCCGCGTCTTTCGAATTGATTGAAGTCTGACAAGCGATTACCCATGACGACTCGTACCCGTATCCTCACCGGCATCACCACCACCGGCACGCCGCACCTGGGCAACTACGCCGGCGCCATCCGCCCGGCGATCCTTGCCAGCCGTGACAGCAATGCCGATTCGTTCTACTTCCTGGCCGACTACCACGCCCTGATCAAATGCGATGACCCGCTGCGCATCCAGCGTTCGCGTCTGGAAATCGCCGCGACCTGGCTGGCCGGTGGCCTGGATGTGGACCGCGTGACGTTCTATCGCCAGTCCGACATCCCGGAAATCCCGGAGCTGACCTGGCTGTTGACCTGCGTTGCGGCCAAGGGCTTGCTCAACCGCGCCCACGCCTACAAGGCTTCGGTGGACAAGAACGTCGAAACCGGCGAAGACCCGGATGCCGGTATCACCATGGGCCTGTACAGCTATCCGGTGCTGATGGCCGCGGACATCCTGATGTTCAACGCACACAAGGTGCCGGTCGGTCGTGACCAGATCCAGCACGTGGAAATGGCCCGGGATATCGGTCAGCGTTTCAACCATCTGTTTGGCCAGGGCAAAGAGTTCTTCACCATGCCCGAGGCGCTGATCGAAGAAAGCGTCGCGACGCTGCCCGGCCTCGACGGTCGCAAGATGTCGAAGAGCTACGACAACACCATTCCGTTGTTCAGCAGCGCCAAAGAGATGAAAGACGCGATCTCGCGGATCGTCACTGACTCCCGTGCGCCGGGCGAAGCCAAAGATCCAGACAATTCGCACCTGTTCACGCTGTTCCAGGCCTTTGCCACCCCGGCGCAGTCCGACGAATTCCGCAGCGAACTGTTGCAGGGTCTGGGTTGGGGCGAGGCGAAAAATCGTCTGTTCCAACTGCTCGACAGTGAACTGGGCGAGTCCCGCGAGCGTTATCACCAATTGATCGAACGCCCGGCTGATCTGGAAGACATCCTGCAAATCGGTGCGAAAAAGGCCCGTGCCGTGGCGACGCCTTTCCTCAACGAGCTGCGTGAAGCGGTCGGCTTGCGTTCTTTCGTGGCCCAGACGCAAGTCGCGGCGACCACCAAGAAGAAAGCCGCGAAAGCTGCGCGTTTTGTCAGCTTCCGCGAAGACGACGGCAGTTTCCGCTTCCGCCTGCTGGCGGCCGATGGCGAGCAACTGCTGCTGTCGCGCAACTTTGCTGACGGTAAAACCGCTGGCCAGGTGACCAAGCAACTGCAAGCGGGCCAGCCTCTGGACGTGCGCAATCAAGACCTGAGCTTCAGCGTCTGGCTGGAAGGCGAATGCGTGGCCGATAGCCCGGCGTTCGCCGACACTGCGGCCCGTGACGTTGCCATCGACGCTTTGCGGATTGCGCTGACGCCGGTTCAGGAATAATCAACGGCTCGGTCCGACCAAGGGCCGATTGCCATTCCCACGGGCCATCGCTACAGTGACGGCCCGTTTTTGTTGCCTTGCTAACGAATTATGACGCCCCTAGAACGATATCAAGCTGATCTGAAACGCCCGGAATTCTTCCATGACGCCGCGCAGGAAACCGCCGTGCGCCATTTGCAGCGCCTGTACGACGATCTGGTCGCGGCCTCGCAGAACAAACCGGGCCTGCTCGGCAAACTGTTTGGCAAGAAAGAACAGGCGCCGGTCAAGGGCCTGTATTTCTGGGGCGGCGTAGGTCGCGGCAAGACTTACCTGGTCGACACCTTCTTCGAAGCGCTGCCGTTCAAGGAAAAGACCCGGACTCACTTCCACCGCTTCATGAAGCGTGTGCACGAAGAGATGAAGACCCTCGGTGGCGAGAAAAACCCGCTGACCATCATCGCCAAGCGCTTCTCCGACGAGTCGCGAGTGATCTGTTTCGATGAATTCTTCGTTTCCGACATCACCGACGCGATGATCCTCGGCACGCTGATGGAAGAGCTGTTCAAGAACGGTGTGACCCTGGTTGCCACTTCGAACATCGTCCCGGACGGTTTGTACAAGGACGGCTTGCAGCGTGCGCGCTTCCTGCCGGCCATCGCGCTGATCAAGCAGAACACCGAGATCGTCAACGTCGACAGCGGCGTCGACTATCGTCTGCGTCACCTCGAGCAAGCGGAGCTGTTCCACTTCCCGCTCGATGAGGCGTCTCACGAAAGTCTGCGCAAGAGCTTCCGTGCGCTGACGCCGGAATGCACGGCGGCCATCGAGAATGATGTGCTGATCATCGAGAACCGCGAAATCCGTGCCTTGCGCACCTGCGATGACGTGGCCTGGTTTGACTTCCGCGAACTCTGCGACGGCCCACGCAGCCAGAACGATTACATCGAACTGGGCAAGATCTTCCACGCCGTGCTGCTCAGCGGTGTCGAGCAGATGAGCGTCACCACCGACGACATCGCCCGACGCTTTATCAACATGGTCGACGAATTCTACGACCGTAACGTGAAGCTGATCATTTCCGCCGAAGTCGAGCTCAAAGACCTTTACACCGGCGGTCGCCTGAACTTCGAGTTTCAGCGCACCCTCAGCCGTCTGCTGGAAATGCAATCCCACGAATTCCTGTCCCGGGCTCACAAGCCGTAGGAAATTTCGGAAAATGAAAAAGGCCTGCAATTGCAGGCCTTTTTTGTGCGTTGCAGATCCCCTGTAGGAGCACGGCTTGCCGGCGATGGCTATCTCAAGGACGCCATCGCCAGCGAGCTGTGCTCCTACAGGGTTTGCGGGGTTTTACGCCGCTTGCTGAAACTGCTGCCGATACTGGTTCGGCGACAACTCGGTGTGCTGGCGGAACAGCCGCGCGAAGAAGCTCGCATCGTCGTAACCGACTTCATAACTGATGGTCTTGATGCTCTTGCGGCTGCCGGACAGCAAGCCCTTTGCCGTTTCAATGCGCAGGCGTTGCAGGTAATGCAGCGGCTTGTCGCCGGTGGCGGTCTGGAAGCGGCGCATGAAGTTGCGGATGCTCATGCCGTGCTCGCGGGCAACGTCCTCGAAGCGGAACTTGTCGGCGAAGTGCTCTTCGAGCCAGTGCTGGATCTGCAGAATGATCACGTCCTGGTGCAGCTTCTGGCCACCGAAACCGATGCGTCCCGGCGAGTAGCTGCGTTGCACTTCATAGAGAATGTCGCGGGCCACGGCCTGGGCCACGTTGGCGCCGCAGAAGCGCTCGATCAGATAGATATAGAGATCGCACGCCGACGTGGTGCCGCCGGCGCAATAGAGGTTGTCGGCGTCGGTCAGGTGCTTGTCCTGATTGAGATAAACCCTCGGGAAACGCTCGGCAAAGGCATTGAAGAAGCGCCAGTAAGTGGTCGCTTCCTTGCCGTCGAGCAGCCCGGCTTCGGCGAGCCAGAACACCCCGGTGGCCTCTCCGCACAGTACCGCGCCGCGCGCATGCTGCTGGCGCAACCACGGCAGGATCTGTGGGTAACGTTGGCAAAGGGTTTCGAAATCGTCCCAGAACGCCGGGAGGATGATGACGTCAGCGTTTTCCAGGCCGCCGTCCACCGGCATGATCACGTCGCTGAAGCTGTTGACCGGTTTGCCGTCGGGGCTGACCAGGCGCGTTTCGAACGCCGGTGTCAGGCCCTGGCCCAGTTGTTTGCCGTAACGCAGACTGGCCAGGTGGAAGAAATCCTTGGCTTGCATGAGGGTGGAAGCGAAAACCCGGTCGATAGCCAGGATGCTGACGCGCCGCAAGGGCGTGGAGACTTGGTTAGACATAATTCAACTTTATTCTTATAGGGGAAAGTGGTCACCAGACGGCTGGATCGTCTTATTTTTTGTCGGATGTGTCCAGTGTCCTGTATCGGAAGCGAGGCTTAGTCTCTGAAGGTCTATTCCTTCTAACAATAACGACAGGTGCCGCATGATCCCCAGAACCTTGTTCAGTTCCGAGCACGAACTTTTTCGCGACAGCGTGCGAACCTTCCTCGAAAAAGAGGCCGTGCCGTTTCATGGGCAATGGGAAAAACAAGGCTATATCGACCGCCAACTCTGGAACAAGGCAGGGGAGGCGGGGATGCTCTGTTCACACCTGCCGGAAGAGTACGGCGGGCTGGGAGCGGATTTTCTCTACAGTGCGGTGGTGATCGAAGAGGTGGGGCGTCTGGGGCTGACCGGGATCGGTTTTTCCCTGCATTCCGACATCGTCGCGCCTTACATCCTGCATTACGGCAGCGAAACGCTGAAACACAAATACCTGCCAAAACTGGTGTCCGGCGAGATGGTCACCGCGATTGCCATGACCGAGCCGGGTGCCGGTTCCGACCTGCAAGGGGTGAAAACCACGGCGGTGCTCGATGGCGATGAATATGTGATCAACGGTTCGAAGACATTCATCACCAACGGCTATCTCGCGGACCTGGTGATTGTCGTGGCCAAGACCGATCCGAAGGCCGGCGCGAAGGGCACCAGCCTGTTTCTGGTCGAGGCCGACACGCCGGGTTTTGCCAAGGGCAAGCGCCTGGAAAAAGTCGGCATGAAAGCGCAGGACACCTCGGAGCTGTTCTTCCAGGATGTTCGCGTGCCGAAAGAAAACCTGCTGGGCCAGGCCGGGATGGGCTTCGCGTATCTGATGCAGGAATTGCCGCAAGAGCGTCTGACGGTTGCTGTTGGCGGGCTGGCATCGGCTGAGGCTGCGCTGCAATGGACGCTGGAATACACCCGCGAGCGCAAGGCGTTCGGCAAGGCGATTGCCGACTTCCAGAACACCCGCTTCAAGCTGGCGGAGATGGCGACCGAGATCCAGATTGGCCGGGTCTTCGTCGATCGCTGCCTGGAGTTGCACCTGCAAGGCAAGCTCGATGTGCCGACGGCGGCGATGGCCAAGTATTGGGGCACGGACCTGCAATGCAAGGTGCTCGACGAGTGCGTGCAGTTGCATGGCGGCTACGGGTTCATGTGGGAATACCCGATCGCCCGGGCGTGGGCGGATGCGCGGGTGCAGCGGATTTATGCCGGCACCAACGAAATCATGAAGGAGATTATTGCGCGGTCACTGTAGGAGCCGGCTTGTCGGCGATTGAAGCGACGCGGTTTTGGCTGTAACCGCGTTGTCCCAATCGCCAGCAAGCCGGCTCCTACAAGTGCGGGTTACGGTGCTGGATTCGGGTGATCCTTGTGGATCGCCTCGATCCCTGCCAGCACTTCATCGGAAAGTTTCAACTCGAAGCTGGCAATGTTGCTGTCCAGCTGTTCCAGCGTCGTCGCGCCGATGATGTTGCTGGTCACGAACGGTTGCTGCGTCACAAACGCCAAGGCCATTTGCGCCGGGTCCAGACCGTGCTCGCGGGCCAGCGCCACGTAACGGCTGCAGGCGGCTTCCGACTGTGGATTGAAATAGCGGCTGAAGCGGCTGTAGAGGCTCAGGCGACCTTTCGGCGGACGCGCGCCACCTTCGTACTTGCCCGACAGGAAACCGAACGCCAGCGGCGAATAGGCCAGCAGGCCGCACTGTTCGCGGATGGCGATTTCCGCCAGGCCGACTTCGAAGCTACGGTTGAGCAGGTTGTACGGGTTCTGGATCGACACTGCACGCGGCCAGCCACGGGCTTCGGCCAGCGCCAGGAAACGCATGGTGCCCCACGGTGTTTCGTTGGACAGGCCGATGTGGCGGATCTTGCCGGCCTTGACCTGTTCGTCCAGCGCTTCGAGGGTGTCCTCCAGCGGGGTCAGGTTCGCTTCGCTCTTGTGTTTGTAGCCCAGTTGACCGAAGAAATTGGTGCTGCGCTCCGGCCAGTGCAATTGATAGAGGTCGATGTAGTCGGTCTGCAGGCGCTTGAGGCTCGCATCCACGGCTTCGGTGATGTGCTGGCGGTTATGGCGCAGGTTTTTGTCGCGGATGTAGTCGATGGTGTTGCCGGGGCCGGCGATCTTGCTGGCCAGGATCCAGTCGGCGCGATCACCGCGGCTTTTGAAGTAATTGCCGATATAGCGCTCGGTGGTGGCGTAGGTTTCGGCTTTCGGTGGTACCGGGTACATCTCGGCGGTGTCGATGAAATTGATCCCGGCGCTTTTGGCCCGTTCAATCTGTGCGAAGGCTTCAGCTTCACTGTTTTGCTCGCCCCAGGTCATGGTTCCGAGGCAGATGGCGCTCACGTTCAGATTGGTTCGGCCTAGCTGTCGATAATCCATCAGGTGCTCCTTGGGCAAAACAATCATAAAAGCAGGTTGAAATATTTTTCGCAATCTGCATAATTGCGCACCTCTTTCTGCAGTGGAAGTGATGCGCCGCCGCCGAAGAATCTTGCCGTTGAACGGACGCGCCGACCCGAGCCCCCGAAAGCGTCTGTATCCGGCTGCCTTTGACTTGTCAAAGTACGCACTATTCAGTAAGATCCGCCGTCTAATTTACAGGGCGGCCCCTGAGGCTATAAAGAATGAAAACTTTTACTGCTAAACCGGAAACAGTACAGCGCGACTGGTTTGTCGTCGACGCTGCAGGTCAGACCCTGGGTCGTCTGGCCACCGAAATCGCGAGCCGTCTGCGTGGCAAGCATAAAGCTGAGTACACTCCTCACGTTGACACCGGCGATTACATCGTCGTTATCAATGCCGAGCAGATTCGTGTAACCGGTGCTAAAACCACCGACAAAATCTACTACTCCCACTCCGGTTTCCCGGGCGGCATCAAGTCGATCAACTTCGAAAAGCTGATCGCTAAAGCCCCTGAGCGCGTGATCGAGACCGCGGTCAAAGGCATGCTGCCTAAGAACCCGCTGGGTCGCGACATGTATCGTAAGCTGAAAGTCTATGCGGGCGCTGTACACCCTCATACTGCTCAGCAGCCCCAAGAACTGAAGTTTTAACGGAATAGTTCATTATGTCGGCGACTCAAAATTACGGCACTGGCCGTCGCAAGACCGCAACCGCACGCGTTTTCCTGCGTCCGGGTACTGGTAACATCTCCATCAACAACCGTTCGCTGGATAATTTCTTCGGCCGCGAAACTGCCCGCATGGTAGTTCGTCAGCCGCTGGAATTGACTGAGACTGTCGAGAAGTTCGACATCTACGTCACCGTGATCGGCGGTGGTGTAAGTGGTCAAGCTGGCGCAATCCGCCACGGCATCACTCGCGCTCTGATGGACTACGACGAAACCCTGCGTAGCGCTCTGCGCAAAGCTGGCTTCGTTACCCGCGACGCCCGTGAAGTTGAACGTAAGAAAGTCGGTCTGCGTAAAGCGCGTAAGCGTCCGCAGTACTCGAAGCGTTAATTCGCTTTCACGTTCAAAAAGAACGCCCAGTTTCCTCACGGAGCTGGGCGTTTTTTTATGGGTGCGATTTATCAAAGAATTGCTCTGTGACAACTTGCCACATCCGCAGAGCCCCTATACTACAAGGCTTGGCAGTGGAGCCCTTCGGTAATTACCTTGTCAGAATTGGGGCTTTTCATTACCATTCGGCAAAATTTTTATAAGTACATAGTTTTACTTAGTAGATGCCTGATTTAACAGGCCACAAAGCTGATGGGAGAGGACTGAATGAGCAATGACGGCGTGAATGCAGGCCGGCGTCGCTTCTTGGTAGCAGCCACATCCGTGGTGGGTGCTGCAGGAGCGGTGGGGGCTGCGGTCCCGTTCGTGGGGTCATGGTTTCCCAGTGCCAAGGCGAAAGCCGCAGGTGCACCGGTGAAAGTGAATGTCAGCAAAATCGAGCCAGGCCAGCAGATGATTGCTGAGTGGCGCGGTCAGCCGGTGTTCATTGTCCGCCGTACCGAGGAAATCCTGGGGAATCTGAAAAAGATCGAGGGCCAGCTGGCTGACCCGACCTCCAAGAACTCGACACAACCGACCTATGTCGACCCGGTTACGCGTTCGATCAAGCCAGAGGTTCTGCTGCTGATCGGTATCTGTACGCACTTGGGTTGCTCGCCGACCTTCCGTCCCGAAGTGGCACCTGCTGATCTGGGCAAGGACTGGGTAGGCGGCTATTTCTGCCCGTGCCACGGTTCCCACTACGATCTGGCTGGCCGCGTCTACAAGTCGCAACCTGCGCCTTTGAACCTGCCAGTTCCCCCGCATTCCTATGAGACCAATGAGATTATTGTCATTGGCGTCGATACGGAGAAAGCGTGATGAGCAAGTTCATGGATTGGGTTGATGCGCGCTTTCCCGCGACCAAAATGTGGGAAGACCATCTCAGCAAGTACTACGCCCCGAAGAACTTCAACTTCTTCTACTTCTTTGGTTCCCTGGCGCTGCTCGTTCTGGTCAACCAGATCGTTACCGGTGTCTGGCTGACCATGAGCTACACCCCGTCGGCGGAAGAAGCGTTTGCTTCCGTCGAATACATCATGCGCGACGTCGAGTACGGCTCGATCCTGCGTCTGCTGCACTCCACCGGCGCTTCGGCGTTCTTCATCGTGGTTTATCTGCACATGTTCCGTGGCTTGCTCTACGGTTCGTATCAGAAGCCGCGTGAGCTGGTGTGGGTCTTCGGCATGCTGATCTACCTGGCGCTGATGGCGGAAGCCTTCATGGGTTACCTGTTGCCGTGGGGCCAGATGTCCTACTGGGGTGCCCAGGTGATCATCTCGCTGTTCGGTGCGATCCCGGTTATCGGTAACGACCTGACTCAGTGGATCCGTGGTGACTACCTGATTTCCGGTATCACGCTGAACCGCTTCTTTGCCCTGCACGTTGTTGCCCTGCCGATCGTGATTCTCGGTCTGGTGGTGCTGCACGTTCTGGCGCTGCACGAAGTCGGCTCGAACAACCCGGACGGCGTGGACATCAAGAAATACAAAGACGAAAACGGCGTACCGCTGGACGGCATTGCCTTCCACCCGTACTACACCGTGAAAGATATCGTCGGCGTGGTGGTGTTCCTGTTCATCTTCTGCTCGATCGTGTTCTTCTTCCCGGAAATGGGCGGCTACTTCCTCGAGAAGCCGAACTTTGAAGTGGCGAACGCGTTCAAGACCCCAGAGCACATTGCTCCGGTCTGGTACTTCACACCGTTCTACGCGATTCTGCGGGCGGTTCCGGACAAGCTCCTGGGCGTTATCGCCATGGGTGCGGCCATCGCCGTACTGTTCGTCCTGCCATGGCTGGACCGTAGCCCGGTCAAGTCGATGCGCTACAAAGGCTGGTTGAGCAAAATCTGGCTCTGGGTGTTCTGCATCTCGTTCGTGATTCTGGGCGTGCTGGGTGTTCTGGCGCCGACTCCAGGCCGTACGTTGCTGTCGCAGGTGTGTACTTTCCTGTACTTCGCCTACTTCATTCTGATGCCTTTCTACACCAGGCTCGAGAAGACCAAACCGGTTCCGGAAAGGGTGACTGGCTGATGAAAAAGCTATTTGCTGTACTGATTCTTGCTGCTTTGCCTGTACTGTCCTTCGCTGCCGAGCACGGTGGTCCTGAGTTGGAAAAGGTCGACATCGACGTTTCCGACAAGGCCGCCATGCAAGATGGCGCGCGTACATTCGCCAACTACTGCATGGGCTGCCACAGCGCCAAGTTCCAGCGCTACGAGCGTGTTGCCGACGATCTGGGCATTCCTCACGATCTGATGCTGTCGAAGCTGGTGTTCACTGGCGCCAAGATCGGCGACCACATGAGCATCGGCATGCAGCCGGCTGACGCCAAGACCTGGTTCGGTGCTGCACCGCCTGACCTGACCCTGGTGGCTCGTGTTCGCGGTACGGACTGGCTCTACGGCTACCTGAAGTCGTTCTACGAAGATCCGTCGCGTCCTTGGGGCGTGAACAACAAGGTCTTCCCGAACGTGGGCATGCCGAACGTCCTGGTGGGCCTGCAAGGTCGTCAGGTCGTCGGTTGCAAACAGGTCCAGATCGTCGAAGACGGCAAGAAGCAATATGATCCGCTGACCGGTACCGCGCTGACTCATGAAGCGTGCGATCAGCTGACCATCGTGCCGAAGAGCGGTGCTCTGACCGAAGAGCAGTTCGATGAGAAGGTCAAGAATCTGGTAACCTTCCTCGCTTACTCGGCTAACCCGGTTAAGCTGCAGCATCAGCGCATTGGTACCTACGTCTTGCTGTACCTGGCGTTCTTCTTCGTATTCGCCTACTTGCTCAAGCGCGAATACTGGAAAGATGTGCACTGATAAAGTTTCAAGCAATTGCTGTTAATCGCGCGCGCCCAAGGGCGTCTCTGAAGGTGTAACGAGTCTGGTTTATCCAGGCGTTACGGGAGACGCCCTCTGGGCGCGCTCGTTTTTCCGCTTCCGATAATTTCAACAAGCGAGGAGGACCGCCATGGGCGTGACCAATCGGTTGGCCTGTTACTCCGACCCCGCCGACCACTATTCCCACCGAGTGCGCATCGTACTTGCAGAGAAGGGTGTCAGCGCCGAGATCATTTACGTGGAAGCTGGCCGCCAGCCGCCTAAACTGATTGAGGTGAACCCTTACGGAAGCCTGCCCACCCTGGTCGATCGTGACCTTGCGTTGTGGGAGTCGACCGTGGTGATGGAATATCTGGATGAGCGTTACCCGCATCCGCCTTTGCTGCCGGTTTATCCAGTGGCGCGTGCCAACAGCCGTTTGCTGATTCATCGTATTCAGCGTGACTGGTGTGGTCTGGTGGATCTGATCCTGGATTCGCGGACCAAGGAAGCTGCCCGTGTCGTTGCTCGTAAAGAGCTGCGCGAAAGCCTGACTGGCGTGTCGCCGCTGTTCGCCGACAAGCCGTTTTTCCTCAGCGAGGAACAAAGTCTGGTGGATTGCTGCCTACTACCAATACTCTGGCGTTTGCCGATTTTGGGTATTGAACTGCCACGGCCCGCCAAGCCGTTGCTTGATTATATGGAGCGCTCGTTTGCGCGTGAGGCTTTCCAGGCAAGTCTGTCTGGCGTCGAACGCGATATGCGCTAAGGCTTAAGGAGCCGCTATGAACTCCAGTCGACCTTATCTGGTCCGCGCGCTCTACGAGTGGATTGTGGACAACGATTGCACCCCGCACATGCTGGTCAATTCCGAGTATCCGTCGGTGCAGGTGCCTCAGGGTTTTGCCAGTGACGGACAGATTGTCCTGAACGTATCGCCGGCCGCCGTGCGTCATCTGCACATGGATAACGAAGCGGTCAGCTTCGAGGGACGCTTCGGTGGCGTGCCGCACACCCTGTACGTGCCTATCGCATCGATCCTGGGCATTTACGCCCGGGAGAACGGTCAAGGCATGGTGTTCGATCTGGAATCGCCTATGGAAGACGAGGAAGAGATCGAGCCGGATGATGATCTGCCGCCGCCGGACAGTGAGCCGCCGCGCCCAAGCGGTCGGCCAAGTTTGAAAGTGGTGAAGTAATAAAAAAGGCGATCCGAAAGGATCGCCTTTTTTATTACTTGTAGGAGCCAGGCTTGCCGGCGAAGGCGTCCTCGAAATCGCCTTCGCCGGCAAGCCGTGCTCCTACAGGTCGAGGGCGGTCTCTAGATCGCCGCTAGTATCAGTCGATGTACTCAAATAACTTCACAATCTTCTGTACCCCGGAAACGCCCTGCACCAGATTGGTCGCCTGGGCGGCTTCCTGCTTGGTCAGCAGGCCCAGCAAATAGACGATGCCGTTTTCAGTGACAACCTTGATGCGCGAGCCCGGGATGTTCGGGTCGGTGAGCATCTGGGTTTTGATCTTGGAGGTCAGCCAGGTGTCGTTCTGGCGGGCGAGGAAACCGGAGGGTGGCAGCACCTGCAGTTCGTTGTGCACCGTTTTCACGCGCTGCACGGCGGCAGCGGCCTGTTCGGCCTTGGCCTTGAGGTCGGCGCGCGGCGTTTGGCCGGCGAGCAGTACGACGCCGTTGAAGCTGGTGACGACGATGTGCGAATCGTTGTCCAGGGCCGGATCGGCCTTGGCGATGTTCACGCCGACTTTGGTGTCGATCAGAGAGTCGTCGATCTTGCTGCCTAAGGTGCGTGTGCCGCGATCATCATCGATCGGCGCTTCACGGCTGGCATTCACCACCGAGGTGCAGCCGCTGATGCCGAGGCACAGGGTCAAGGCCAGAAGGCCTAGGCGATTAGGGGTCATTCTTCACTCCCGAACAGTTGGCTGTCGATCAAATCGCAAAGGCAATGGATCGCCAGCAGGTGGACTTCCTGAATACGTGCGGTGACGTTGGCCGGTACGCGAATCTCGACGTCCTCGGGCAATAGCAGCGACGCCATGCCGCCGCCATCGCGGCCCGTCAATGCTACGACAATCATTTCGCGATCATGTGCGGCCTGGATCGCTTGAATAATGTTCGCCGAGTTGCCGCTGGTGGAAATCGCCAGCAGTACGTCGCCCGGCTGGCCGAGTGCGCGGATCTGCTTGGAGAAGATTTCGTTGTAGCTGTAGTCGTTGGCGATCGAGGTGATCGTCGAACTGTCGGTGGTCAGTGCGATGGCCGGCAGGCTCGGGCGCTCACGTTCAAAGCGGTTGAGCAGCTCGGACGAGAAATGCTGGGCATCGCCCGCGGAACCGCCGTTGCCGCAGGAGAGCATTTTGCCCTCGTTGAGCAGGGCGTTGACCATCACTTGGCTGGCTTGCTCGATGTGCGGTGCAAGTACGTCCATCGCCATTTGCTTGGTGTCGATACTGGCCTGAAAAAGCTGGCGAATTCGGGATTGCATGTCCATCTGTGTGACCTTAATTAGCGCGGCTACTCGGCACATGAATGTGCAGCCCGCAAAGCAAAGAGCAAAATTGTCGGGTGAAAGTGTCCGGTTCGGGACGCACGCGATCAGCTGTCGAAGGCATTCTGCAGCCAGTTCAACTGATCGAGGCTGCTGTCGATGGCAACCACGTCGAAACGGCAAGGGGAATTGGCCCAACGCGACTCGCGCTGAAGAAAATACTGCGCGGCAAAAATCAGTTTCTGCCGTTTGCGCTCATCGATGCTATCGAGCGCGCCACCCCATTGAGTGTTTTTTCTGTAGCGAACTTCAACGAATACTACTGTATCGCCATCAAGCATGACCAGATCAAGCTCGCCGCGTTTACACAACCAGTTCTGCGCCAGCAGGCGCAGACCCTGTTGTTGCAGATGCTCGAGCGCATGGCGCTCGGCATCTTTACCACTTTGCTGGCGTGACCGGTCAGGCATCAGCGCGGGGTGTCCGGCAGGCGTTGAACCTGGCCGTTGGCGAACTGTGCCCACGGCAACTGGCGCACGACGCGCTGGTTCTGAGTCATGCCCAGGCTGCCCGATTGACCTTCGATGCGGCTGTCCGGCAGCGCCTTGAGTTGCCCCAGGCGCGGAGCCAGGCGGTAGGCGTCGACGCCCATCGCATACAAACGACCCAGGCTGCCGGCGGCTTGTGGCCATTGTGTGGTCACTTGCTTGCGCAGCGGATCATTGGCGTCCAGCAACCATGGGGTTTCGCAGAAGCGAATGCCGTTCATGTCGTTGTACTGGTTCACGTCGCCGCTGGCACTGAATACGTGGGAGGTGGCATAAACCGGCACATCGCCTGCGTATTGGAAGTTCAGGGTCGGTTTGATCTGCTGGGCTTGCTGAGGTGTGGCGGCCAGGAAGATGAACTCGATGTCCTGGCGACGCGAAGGCTGGGCAGCGACCTGCGAACCGACGGTGCTTTGCAGGCTCTTGGCACGACCTTCGCTCTGGCGCAGCTGGAACATGTCGGCAATCTGCTGGGCCAGTTGCACTGGCTGATCAACGCGCTCGGTGGCAACGATGCTGCCGCCGTTTGCCTGCCAGTCCTGGCTGAACGCCCGGAGTACGCGGTCGCCCCATTCACCTTTCGGCACCATGATCGCGGCGCGATGCAGGCCATCGGCGCGAGCGCGACGGGACACTTCGCGGGCTTCGTCTTCAGCGGCAAGGCCGAACTGGAACAGCTGGGCCGGGCCTTGTTCGCCTTCGCTGTAGTTCAGCGCCAGGGTTGTGATCGGCAGTTGTGGGCGAGTGCTGAGCTGTTTGACCAGTGGTTTTTCCAGCGGACCGACGACCAGTTGCACGCCATCGGCTTGAGCCTTGCGATAGAACTCGTCAAGGGAAGTCAGGCGCGAGCTGTCATAGAACTCGATGGCAGGCGGCTTCTGGCCGGCCTGTTGAGCCTGGTAGTGCGCAGCCATGAAACCTTCGCGAAGCGCTTTGCCGACCGATGCCAGCGGGCCGTCTTGCGGCAGCAGCAGGGCGATCTTGCTCAGAGGCTGGCTGGCCAGTTCCTTGAGTTTGGTCAGTGACAGCGGCAACTGAATGGCGGCCGGGTGTTTAGGGTTCTGGGCGCGCCAGTTGTCGATCGCAGCTTGTTGTTGCTCAAGCGTGCCGGCCGTTTTAACCGCGAGCGCCAGGCCCATCCAGCCACCGAGGTCGTCCTTGGTGGTTGGTTGCAATTGGTCGGTTGGCAGCGAAGCGATCAGGGTCCAGATCGCTTCGTGGTTTTTGCCTGCCGCTTCACCGCTCAACATCGGCGCGATGAAAATACGCTCCCGTGCGGCGGCGAGGGTCTGGCCATCGGCCTCAAGGGCGCGAGCGTGCACGGTGCCGGTGCGAATCTGTTGTTCTTCCGGCAATTCACCCAGGCGTTGCAGGCTTGGATGGCTCAAAGCGGTCAGCGCCGCTTTCGGCTGATTGCGGGTCATGGCCAGTTCAGCCGCCAGCGTGTTGGCGAAGACCTGTTGGCCTGGCTTGAGTTGCTCGACCGGCACTTGTTGCAGGATTTGCGCGGACTGGCCGGCATTGCCCTGGCGATAAGCGAGGTCGGCCGCGCTCAGGCGAAACAGCGCGGCTTGTTCCGGCGTTTTGCTTTTGGCGGCCTGATCGAGCAGTTGCTCGATACTGGCATCCGGGGTCCGTGGAAGTTCGCCAAGGCTGGAAGAGGGCGAGCTGGCGCAAGCCGCCAGCAAGGCAGCGAGGCAGAGGGCAGTGAACAGCCGCAGGCAAGCGATCATGTAGTGTTCCTGATACTCGATCAAATAAGCGTGGAATTGTACCCAAGCACTGGCCGGGGCGCGATGCTACTGGCGTGAATCGATCAATTTAGCTCGTACAAATGTTCCAGCACTGCACCGTAGCCTGAAAAACCCGGGGTTGCTTGCGCGTATCGCAATCGTCGCTACGCGCTACAATGGCGGCTTTTACCGATCATGAGGTGTGCGCTTTGACTGCTCCAGGTGCTTTGAATTCCGCTGCTGGCTCGCTTTATGTGGTGGCGACGCCCATCGGCAACCTGGACGACATCAGTGCACGCGCGCTGAAGATCCTGCGCGAAGTGGCATTGATCGCCGCCGAAGATACCCGTCATTCTCAGCGGTTGATGCAGCATTTCGGCATCCCCACGCCGCTGGCGGCATGCCACGAGCACAACGAGCGGGATGAAGGTAGCCGCTTTATTACCCGCCTGCTCGCCGGTGACGATGTGGCGCTGATCTCCGACGCCGGGACGCCGCTGATCTCCGATCCGGGTTATCACCTGGTGCGTCAGGCCCGTGCGGCCGGAATCAATGTCGTGCCGGTACCGGGGGCTTGTGCATTGATTGCGGCGCTGTCGGCGGCGGGTTTGCCGTCGGACCGTTTTATCTTCGAAGGCTTCCTGCCGGCCAAGGCGGTCGGTCGTCGGGCTCGTCTGGAGCTGGTAAAGGAAGAGCCGCGCACGCTGATTTTCTACGAGGCCCCGCACCGGATCCTGGAGTGCCTGCAAGACATGGAGCTGGTCTTCGGTGGCGAGCGTCTGGCGTTGCTGGCGCGTGAACTGACCAAAACCTTCGAAACCCTGAAAGGCCTGCCATTGGCCGAGCTGCGCGAGTTTGTCGAGTCGGACAGCAATCAGCAGCGCGGTGAGTGTGTGGTGTTGGTGGCGGGCTGGTCCGCCCCCGAGACGGAAGATGCCGTCAGCAGTGAAGCCATGCGCATCCTCAATCTGTTGCTCGAAGAAATGCCACTCAAGCGGGCCGCAGCATTGGCCGCGCAAATTACCGGCGAACGCAAGAATGTCCTGTATCAGGTCGCGCTGGATAAGCAGAAGGGCGAGTAAAACCCGACGTGCAGGCGCGGCTGATGGCGTTTAACGCTTGTTCTTCGGCCGCTCTGCCGTTAACCTTCGCGGCGGAGAGTCGATCGGACAGTCGCTGCCCTCTATGAAAATTAGGGGGGGGAGGAAAGTCCGGGCTCCATAGGGCGAAGTGCCAGGTAATGCCTGGGAGGCGTGAGCCTACGGAAAGTGCCACAGAAAATAACCGCCTAAGCGCTTCGGCGCCGGTAAGGGTGAAAAGGTGCGGTAAGAGCGCACCGCACGTCTGGCAACAGTTCGTGGCTAGGTAAACCCCACTTGGAGCAAGACCAAATAGGGTCCCAAGGCGTGGCCCGCGCTGGGACCGGGTAGGTTGCTAAAGATGTCCAGTGATGGCCATCGTAGACGAATGACTGTTCAAGACAGAACCCGGCTTACAGATCGACTCTCCACCTTTTTCCCTCCCTGTTTGAATCGTTGAGCAGGGCGCTCGTAATGGCAATTTCCCTCCTGCACAATCAATCGCATAACCTCTTTTGTAATACCGAAAAAATCTTACTCTTAACAAACTACTTTAACTTCTGAACGCAGCCTTCTGTGCTGATTCAAGTTATCGAGCAAATTCATCCGCCAGATTGCCGTTACCCCTCCCAATACGCTCCTAAATCTCAGTTCTGTAAGGGTTTTCCTTTAATCCGCGCCTTGACGGTGCGGTGGCCGCATTCCTATAGTGTGCGCAAGTGGTGGAAAGTGGCATGAAGTGGGTTTTTTGAACGCAAAACGCTAATATTTGGAGAAACGCTGACGTGTTTCGCGGAGCTAACGCTATCAGTCTCGACGCAAAGGGCCGTCTCGCCATGCCGAGCCGGTACCGTGACGAGCTCGTTTCGCGTAGTTCCGGTCAGCTGATCGTCACAATTGATGCCGTTGATCCGTGTTTGTGTGTTTACCCCCTCGATGAGTGGGAAATTATTGAAACCAAACTGCGCGCACTGCCTTCGCTTCGCGAAGAGAACCGCCGCCTGCAACGTTTACTGATTGGTAATGCCGTCGACCTCGAGCTCGATGGCAGTGGTCGTTTCCTGGTTCCGCCGCGTCTTCGTGAATATGCCCGGCTGGATAAGCGCGCGATGCTGGTAGGCCAACTGAACAAGTTCCAATTGTGGGACGAGGATGCCTGGGATGCGGTTTCTGCCGCTGACCTGGCTGCTATTCAACAACCGGGCGCCATGCCTGATGAACTGCGTGATTTGATCCTGTGACTATTGATAGCGGCTTTAACCACATCACCGTACTGCTTGACGAAGCCGTCGAGGCTCTCGCCGTACGTCCTGATGGCTGCTATCTGGACGGCACGTTCGGACGCGGCGGGCACAGCCGGTTGATCCTCAGCCAGCTTGGTCCCGAGGGTCGGTTGCTGGGATTCGACAAGGATCCTCAAGCGATTGCCACCGGGCAGACGCTAGCGGCCGAAGACGGCCGCTTTGTCGTTGTGCAGCGCAGCTTTGCCGAGCTCGGTTCGGAAGTCGCCGAACGCGGTCTGGCCGGCAAGGTCAGCGGCGTTCTGCTTGACCTGGGCGTGTCTTCGCCACAGCTCGACGACCCTGAGCGCGGTTTCAGTTTCCTCAATGATGGCCCGCTGGACATGCGCATGGACCCGTCCCGCGGGATCAGCGCTGCCGAGTTCGTCAACACCGCGCCGGTGGAAGAAATCGCCCGGGTGTTCAAGGAATACGGCGAAGAACGTTTCTCCGGCCGCATGGCCCGTGCCGTGGCCGAGCGTCGCGACATCAAGCCGTTCGAGCGCACCGGCGATCTGGCTGAAGTCCTGAAAGTCGCCAACCCGGCATGGGAAAAGGGCAAGAACCCTGCGACCCGTGCATTCCAGGGCCTGCGTATTCACGTCAACAACGAACTGGGTGATCTGGAAGCCGGCCTTGAAGCTGCGCTGGAATCCCTGGAAATCGGTGGCCGCCTGGTGGTCATCAGTTTTCACTCGCTGGAAGACCGCATCGTCAAACTGTTCATGCGCAAGCTGGTGAAAGGCGAAGCCGACAACCTGCCGCGCAACCTGCCGGTACGTCACGTCGCGTTCGAACCGAAAATCAAAATCCATGGCAAAGCGCAGTCCGCCTCCGAGGCCGAACTCAAAGCCAACCCACGTTCCCGTAGCGCCGTCATGCGTGTGGCGGAGAAGCTGCGGTGAGCAAGCTTTTCGCCAAGCCACTTCCCGGCGGAAGCTTTTTCATGCTGCTGCTGTTTGTTGGCGTGCTCGTGTCGGCCATCGGCGTGTCGTACAGCGCCCACTGGAACCGTCAGCTGTTGAACTCGCTTTACAACGAGTTGAGCGTGCGCGACAAGGCGCAGGCGGAATGGGGCCGGTTGATTCTCGAGCAGAGCACATGGACGGCGCACAGCCGCATCGAAGTCCTGGCCACCGAGCAACTGAAGATGCACATTCCTGGCGCCGCTGACGTGCAGATGGTGGCGCCATGATGAAACTCGAAGGCGCACTCTTTCCATGGCGGTTTCGCCTGGTGGTGGGTTTGCTCGGCGTCATGGTCGCGGCAATTTGCTGGCGCATCATTGACCTGCAAGTGGTCGACCGTGCCTTCCTCAAAGGGCAGGGCGACGCGCGTAGCGTTCGTCATATTCCGATTCCGGCTCACCGTGGTCTGATCACCGACCGTAACGGCGAGCCTTTGGCTGTCAGTACCCCGGTCACCACGCTGTGGGCCAACGCCAAGGAAATGCAAACGGCCAAAGAGAAATGGCCAGCATTGGCGGCCGCGTTGGGTCAGGATCCGAAAGCCCTCGCCGAACGTCTCGAAGCGCAGGCTAATAAAGAATTTATCTATCTGGTGCGCGGGCTGACGCCTGAGCAAGGCCAGTCCGTGCTCGACCTGAAAGTGCCGGGCGTCTACGGCATCGAAGAATTCCGCCGTTTCTACCCGGCCGGTGAAGTGACTGCTCATATGGTCGGCTTTACCGACATTGATGACCACGGTCGTGAAGGTGTCGAGCTGGCCTATGACGAATGGCTCGCCGGTGTCCCTGGCAAGCGGCAGGTCATCAAGGACCGGCGCGGTCGACTTATCAAAGATGTTCAGGTGACCAAAAACGCCAAGGCCGGTAAGCCCTTGGCGTTGTCCATTGACCTGCGTCTGCAATACCTGGCCAACCGCGAACTGCGCAACGCGATCATCGAGAACGGCGCGAAAGCCGGCAGCCTGGTGATCATGGACGTGAAGACCGGCGAGATCCTCGCCATGGTCAACCAGCCGACCTACAACCCGAACAACCGTCGCAACCTGCAACCAGCGATGATGCGTAACCGCGCAATGATCGACGTGTTCGAACCGGGTTCGACCATGAAAGCGATCTCCATGAGTGCCGCGATCGAAACCGGCCGCTGGAAACCGACCGACACCGTCGAGGTGTACCCGGGCAGCCTGCAGATTGGCAAGTACACCATCAAGGACGTATCGAAGACCGAAGGTCCGGTACTCGACCTGACCGGCATTCTGATCAACTCCAGTAACGTCGGCATGAGCAAGGTCGCGTTCGATATCGGCGGCGAAACCATTTTCCGCCTGGCGCAGAAAGTCGGCCTCGGCCAAGACACCGGCCTCGGCTTCCCGGGCGAGCGCGTGGGCAACCTGCCGAACTACCGCGAATGGCGCAAGGCGGAAACCGCCACGCTGTCCTATGGCTACGGTATTTCCGTGACCGCGATCCAGTTGGTCCACGCCTTCTCGGCACTGGCCAACAACGGTCGCCTCGCGCCACTGACCCTGATCAAGACCGACAAGGCGCCGCAAACCACGCAAGTGCTGCCGGAAGCTGTCGCCAAGACCATGCAAACCATGCTGCAACAAGTGATCGAAGCACCGCGCGGTGTATTCCGTGCGCAAGTGCCGGCGTATCACGTCGGCGGCAAGTCCGGTACGGCGCGTAAAACGTCGGTCGGCACCAAAGGCTATGCCGAGAACTCCTACCGCTCGCTGTTCGCAGGCTTCGGCCCGATGAGCGATCCGCGATACGCCATCGTAGTGGTGATCGACGAACCGACCAAAGCCGGCTATTTCGGTGGCCTGGTGTCGGCGCCGGTGTTCAGCAAAGTGATGTCCGGGACCCTGCGCCTGATGAACGTCACGCCGGACAACCTGCCGCCGGTGCAACAAGCCAACGCAACACCGGTTGTTCCGCTGAAAGCCAATGGAGGGCGCGGCTGATGTCTCTGAGCCTGAACAAGATTTTCGCCCACGCCGGCCGCGATCTGTTGATCCGCGAACTGACACTGGACAGCCGCAATGTGCGGGCTGGTGATCTGTTTCTTGCCGTTCCTGGCGGCAAGTTCGACGGTCGCGCTCACATTGCCGACGCCTTGCAGCGCGGTGCTGCAGCCGTGGCGTATGAAGTCGAAGGCGCAACCGTGCTGCCGATCACCGACGTGCCGCTGATTCCGGTCAAAGGCCTGGCGGCGCAGCTGTCCGATATCGCCGGGCGTTTCTACGGTGAACCGAGCCGCCACCTGAACCTGGTCGGCGTGACCGGCACCAACGGCAAAACCAGCGTGACCCAACTGGTGGCGCAAGCACTGGATTTGCTCGGCCAGCATTGCGGCATTGTCGGCACACTGGGCACCGGTTTCTATGGCGCGCTGGAAAGCGGCCTGCACACCACGCCGAACCCGATTGCGGTGCAAGCGACCCTCGCCGACCTGAAAAAGGCCGGCGCCAAAGCCGTGGCCATGGAAGTGTCTTCCCATGGTCTGGATCAGGGCCGCGTAACGGCATTGGCGTTTGATGTGGCGGTGATGACCAATCTGTCCCGCGATCATCTGGATTACCACGGCACCATGCAGGCCTACGGCGAAGCCAAGGCCAAGCTGTTCGACTGGAACGATCTGAAATGCCGGGTGGTGAACCTCGACGACGATTTCGGCCGGCAACTGGCTGCTGAAAAACGTGAGTCGCGCTTGATCACCTATAGCCTGCTCGACAGCAGCGCCTACCTGTTTTGCCGCGAAGCGCAGTTCGACGACGAAGGCGTGCGCGCCACGTTGGTCACGCCGCAAGGCGAGCATCATCTGCGCAGCACCTTGCTTGGTCGCTTCAACCTGAGCAACGTCCTGGCAGCGGTCGGTGCCTTGCTCGGTCTCGACTACGCGCTGGACGAAATCCTCAAGGTCCTGCCGAAACTCGAAGGCCCGGCCGGTCGCATGCAGCGCCTGGGCGGCGGTACTCAACCGCTGGTGGTGGTCGATTACGCCCACACCCCGGATGCGCTGGAAAAAGTATTGATGGCTCTGCGTCCGCACGCCAAAGGTCGCTTGCTGTGCCTGTTCGGCTGCGGCGGTGATCGCGATCGCGGCAAGCGCCCGCTGATGGCTGAAGTGGTCGAACGTCTTGCTGACGGCGTGCTGGTCACCGATGACAATCCGCGCACCGAAGACCCTGCAGTGATTTTCGATGACATCCGCGCCGGTTTCACCAACGTGGATAAGGTGACGTTCGTCGCCGGTCGTGGTCAGGCCATTGCGCAATTGATCGCCAGTGCTTCGGTGGATGACGTGATTGTCCTGGCCGGTAAAGGTCACGAGGACTATCAGGAAATCAACGGCCAGCGTCATGACTTCTCTGATCTGGTCGAGGCTGATCGCGCACTGACCGCGTGGGAGTTGGCTCATGCTTAAACACTTGAAACTGAGCGAACTGACCGGCGCGCTGAATGGCCGCATGATCATCGCCGATGCCACGTTCGATGGCGTCAGCATCGACAGCCGTGCGATCAAGCCGGGCCAACTGTTTATTGCCTTGACCGGCCCGCGTTTCGACGGCCATGACTATCTGAACGACGTGGCGAACAAAGGCGCGGTGGCTGCCCTGGTCGAGCGCGAAGTGCCCGACAGTGGGCTGCCGCAATTGCTGGTCAAGGACGCCCGTCAGGCCCTTGGCCAACTGGGTGCGATGAACCGTGCTGCGTTTACTCATCCTGTAGCCGCCATCACCGGCTCCAGCGGCAAGACCACGGTCAAGGAAATGCTTGCGAGCATCCTGCGCACACGCGGTCCGGTGTTGGCGACTCGTGGCAACCTGAACAATGACCTCGGCGTGCCGCTGACCTTGCTTGAACTCGCGCCGGAACATACCGCCGCCGTGATCGAGCTGGGTGCTTCGCGGCTCGGCGAAATTGCCTACACCGTTGGCATGACCAAGCCCCACGTGGCCGTGCTCAACAACGCCGGGACCGCCCACGTCGGCGAATTCGGCGGGCCGGAAAAAATCGTGGAAGCCAAGGGCGAGATTATTGAAGGGCTGGCGGCCGATGGCATCGCCGTGCTCAATCTTGACGACAAGGCCTTCGACATCTGGAAGACCCGCGCCGCCGGTCGCAAAGTGCTGACCTTTGCCCTGAGCAACGTCAGCGCCGACTTCTACGCCAGCGATCTGGACCGCGATGCGCGCGGTTGCCCGGCGTTCAATCTGCACAGTCCTGACGGTGTGGAGCGCGTTCAACTGAACCTGCTCGGCACCCATAACGTCGCCAATGCCATGGCCGCCGCCGCTGCCGCGCACGCCTTGGGCGTGTCGCTGTCCGGCATCGCCACCGGCCTCGGCGCGGTGCAGCCGGTCAAGGGCCGTACCGTCGCGCAACTGGCCAGCAATGGCATGCGCGTGATCGATGACACTTACAACGCGAACCCCACCTCGATGTGCGCGGCCGTTGATATACTCGCCGGCTTTTCCGGCCGCACCGTTCTGGTGCTCGGGGATATCGGCGAGTTGGGCGACTGGGCGGAGCAGGGGCACCGCGACGTGGGCGAGTATGCCCGTGGCAAGGTTTCTGCGCTTTACGCGGTCGGGCCATTGATGACTCACGCCGTAAACGCTTTTGGCGAGCAGGCTTATCACTTCACCACTCAGGCTGAACTGATCAAGGCCCTCGGCGCCGAGCAAGACACAAACACCACCATTTTGATCAAGGGCTCGCGCAGCGCTGCGATGGAAAACATCGTCGCCGCTTTGTGCGGGTCCAGTCTGGAGAAACATTAATGCTGCTGCTGCTAGCGGAGTATCTGCAACAGTTCTACAAAGGCTTCGCGGTCTTTCAGTACCTGACCCTGCGCGGGATTCTCGGTGTGCTGACCGCGCTGGTTTTGTCGCTGTGCTATGGCCCGTGGATGATCCGCACGTTGCAGAACCGTCAGATCGGTCAATCCGTTCGTAACGACGGCCCGCAATCGCACCTGTCCAAATCCGGCACCCCGACCATGGGTGGCGCGCTGATCCTGTCGTCCATCGGCGTCAGCACCTTGCTCTGGGCTGACCTGAGCAACCGCTATGTGTGGACCGTGTTGCTGGTGACGTTGCTGTTCGGTGCCATCGGCTGGGTCGATGACTATCGCAAGGTCATCGAGAAAAACTCCAAAGGCCTGCCGAGCCGCTGGAAGTATTTCTGGCAGTCGGTGTTTGGTCTCGGCGCGGCGATCTTCCTCTATATGACCGCCGCGACGCCGGTCGAAACCACCCTGATCCTGCCAATGCTCAAGGACTACAGCATTCCGCTGGGCGCAGGTTTCATCGTGCTGACTTACTTCGTGATCGTCGGTTCGAGCAACGCGGTCAACCTGACCGACGGCCTCGACGGCCTGGCGATCATGCCGACCGTGATGGTCGGTGGTGGTCTGGGGATCTTCTGCTACCTGTCGGGTAACGTGAAATTCGCCGAATACCTGCTGATCCCGTACGTACCCGGCGCCGGTGAACTGATCGTGTTCTGCGGTGCGTTGATCGGTGCGGGCCTCGGCTTCCTCTGGTTCAACACCTACCCGGCACAAGTCTTCATGGGCGACGTCGGCGCGCTGGCGCTGGGCGCGGCCCTGGGCACCATCGCGGTGATCGTCCGTCAGGAAATCGTCCTGTTCATCATGGGCGGCGTGTTCGTGATGGAGACCCTGTCAGTCGTCATTCAGGTTGCCTCCTTCAAACTGACCGGTCGCCGTGTGTTCCGCATGGCACCGATTCACCACCACTTTGAACTCAAGGGCTGGCCCGAGCCGCGTGTGATCGTCCGTTTCTGGATCATCACCGTGATTCTCGTGCTGGTCGGCCTTGCCACCCTGAAGCTGAGGTAGAAACTCGTGTCTCTGATCGCTTCTGACCACTTCCGCATCGTTGTCGGCCTCGGCAAGAGCGGCATGTCCCTGGTTCGCTTCCTGGCGAACCGGGGCACGTCGTTTGCCGTGGCCGATACGCGGGAAAATCCACCGGAACTGGCCACGCTCAAGCGTGACTATCCGCACGTGGAAGTGCGTTGTGGCGAGCTGGACGTCGAATTCCTGTGCCGCGCCGATGAGCTCTACGTGAGCCCCGGCCTGGCGCTGGCGACCCCGGCCCTGCAGGCTGCCGCCGCTCGTGGCGTGAAGTTGTCCGGCGACATCGAGCTGTTCGCGCGTAACGCGAAGGCGCCGATTGTCGCCATCAGCGGCTCCAATGCGAAAAGCACCGTGACCACGCTGGTGGGCGAGATGGCGGCTGCGGCCGGCAAGCGCGTCGCTGTCGGCGGCAACCTCGGCACGCCGGCGCTGGACCTGCTTCGCGATGACATCGAGTTGTACGTGATGGAACTGTCGAGCTTCCAGCTCGAAACCACCGACCAGCTCAACGCCGAAGTGGCGACCGTGCTCAACGTCAGCGAAGACCACATGGACCGCTACAGCGGTCTGCCGGCCTATCACCTGGCCAAGCACCGGATCTTCCGTGGTGCCAGGCAGTTCGTGGTCAACCGTCAGGACGCCCTGAGCCGTCCGTTGATGGGCGAAGGTCAGCCCTGCTGGACCTTCGGTTTGAGCAAACCCGATTTCAAGGCGTTTGGTATCCGCGAAGAAGACGGCGAGAAATACCTCGCCTTCGAATTCCAGAACCTGATGCCGGTGCGCGAGCTGAAAATTCGCGGCGCCCACAATCAGTCCAATGCCCTGGCGGCGCTGGCCCTGGGCCACGCGGTCGGCCTGCCGTTCGACGCCATGCTGTCGAGCCTGCGCACGTTCGCCGGTCTCGAACATCGCTGCCAGTGGGTTCGTGACCTGGACGGCGTGAGCTACTACAACGATTCCAAAGCCACCAACGTCGGCGCCGCATTGGCCGCCATCGAAGGCCTGGGCGCGGACATCGACGGCAAGGTCGTGCTGATCGCCGGTGGCGACGGCAAGGGTGCCGAGTTCAATGATCTGCGTGATCCGGTGGCGGCCAACTGCCGCGCCGTGATCCTGATGGGCCGCGACTCCGACAAGATCGGTGAGGCCATTGGCGACGCCGTGCCGCTGATCCGCGCTGCTTCGCTGGTTGAAGCGGTGCAGCAATGCCGCGCCGCTGCGCAACCGGGCGACGTGGTGTTGTTGTCGCCGGCCTGCGCCAGCTTCGACATGTTCAAGAATTACGAAGACCGTGGTCACCAGTTCGTCCAGGCAGTGGAGGATCTGGCATGAGCCTGCTCAACATCATCAAGCCGTTTCCTTCGCCGCTCATCACCGGACGTGGCATCGACCTCGATTTTCCGATGCTTGCCGGTTGCCTGGCCTTGCTCGGCCTCGGACTGGTCATGATCGCCTCGGCTTCGACCGAAGTGGGCGCCGTGCAGTCGGGCAGTGCCCTGTACTACATGACTCGCCACTTGATCTACGTGGTGCTGGGCCTCTCTGCCTGCATCGTTACCATGATGATTCCGATTGCTACCTGGCAACGCCTGGGCTGGCTGATGCTGATCGGTGCGTTCGGCTTGCTGGTGATGGTGATCATTCCGGGGATTGGCCGTGAAGTGAACGGTTCGATGCGCTGGATCGGTTTCAGTTTCTTCAACGTTCAGCCTTCCGAGATTGCCAAGGTGTTCGTGGTGATCTACCTCGCCGGTTATCTGGTGCGTCGCCAGAAAGAAGTGCGTGAAAGCTGGATGGGTTTCTTCAAGCCGTTCATCGTGCTGCTGCCGATGGCGGGTCTGTTGCTGATGGAGCCGGACTTCGGTGCCACCGTCGTGATGATGGGCGCGGCTGCGGCGATGCTGTTCCTTGGCGGGGTCGGGCTGTTCCGGTTCTCGTTGATGGTGGTCCTGGCGGTTGCGGCGGTGGTGTTGTTGATTCAGGTGCAGCCATACCGGATGGCGCGTCTGACCAACTTTGCCGACCCGTGGGCCGACCAGTTCGGCGCCGGTTATCAGTTGTCGCAAGCATTGATCGCGTTCGGTCGCGGTGAGTGGCTGGGCGTAGGCCTGGGCAACAGCGTGCAGAAACAGTTCTACCTGCCGGAAGCCCACACCGACTTCGTGTTCTCGGTTCTGGCCGAAGAGCTGGGTGCCGTGGGTTCCCTGTGCACCGTGGCGCTGTTCGTCTTTGTCTGTATTCGCGGCATGTACATCGGTTATTGGGCCGAGAAGGCCAAGCAGTTCTTTGCTGCCTATATTGCGTACGGTCTGTCGTTCCTGTGGATTGGTCAGTTCCTGATCAATATCGGGGTGAACGTCGGCCTGCTGCCAACCAAAGGCCTGACCTTGCCGTTCCTCAGTTATGGCGGCAGTTCGTTGGTGATCTGCTGTGCCTGTCTCGGCTTGTTGCTGCGCATTGAGTGGGAGAGTCGAACCCACCTGGGCAGTGAGGAGATGGAGTTCCATGAGAGCGACTTCGCCGAGGAGCCGACCCATGGGCGCTAACGTATTGATCATGGCGGGCGGCACCGGCGGACACGTGTTCCCGGCGCTGGCTTGCGCTCGCGAGTTCCAGGCCCGCGGTTACACCGTGCATTGGCTTGGCACGCCGCGTGGCATCGAAAATGACCTGGTGCCGATGGCCGGCATCGAGCTGCACCGGATCAACGCCAGCGGTCTGCGCGGCAAGGGCAAGTTGTCCCTGCTCAAGGCGCCGTTGATGTTGCTCAAATCCGTCTGGCAGGCGCGGGCGATCATTCGCCAGTTGCGGCCGGTGTGCGTGGTCGGTTTCGGTGGTTATGTGACCGGTCCTGGCGGCGTTGCAGCCAAACTGGCCGGTGTGCCGGTGATCGTTCACGAACAGAACGCCGTGGCCGGTACCGCCAATCGGTTGCTGGTGCCGTTGGCCGCCCGAGTCTGTGAAGCGTTCCCCGACACCTTTACCCTGTCGGACAGCCGACGGACCACCGGTAACCCGGTGCGCACCGAGCTGTTCCTCGACACACCGCGACCTGCCCTGGCTGGTCGCAAGGCGCGTTTGCTGATCCTCGGCGGAAGCCTGGGCGCAGAACCGTTGAACAAATTACTGCCTGAAGCCCTGTCGCACGTCGCCCCCGACCTGCGCCCGGACGTGTTCCATCAGGCTGGGAAAAACCACGATGAAGTGACTGCAGAGCGCTATCGCGCGGCTGGCGTCGAGGCGCAAGTGCAGCCTTTCATCAAAGACATGGCCCACGCCTATGGCTGGGCCGACCTGGTGGTGTGCCGCGCAGGCGCGCTGACCATCAGTGAACTGGCTGCCGCCGGTCTGCCCTCGATGCTGGTGCCTTTGCCCCACGCGATCGACGATCACCAGACCCGCAACGCCGATTATTTGGCCCGTGAAGGCGCTGCCTTCCTGATGCCGCAAAGAACGACTGGCGCAGCGGATCTAGCCGCACGCCTGACAGAGGTCCTGATGCAACCACAACGACTCACCGACATGGCCACTGCGGCACGCCGCCTGGCCAAACCCGATGCGACCCGTAACGTGGTCGATACCTGCCTGGAGGTGGCCCATGGTTGAGAATCAGAAAGCCATGCCGCACCCGGAAATGCGCCGCATCCGTCGCATCCACTTCGTCGGTATCGGCGGCGTGGGCATGTGCGGGATCGCCGAAGTGTTGCTGAACCTGGGCTATGAAGTGTCCGGTTCCGACCTGAAAGCTTCGCCGGTCACCGAGCGTCTTGAATCATTCGGCGCCCAGATCTTTATCGGCCACCGTGCCGAGAACGCCGCTGCCGCCGACGTGCTGGTGGTATCGAGCGCGGTGAACACCTCCAACCCGGAAGTCGCCACTGCGCTTGAACGCCGTATTCCGGTGGTGCCGCGTGCCGAGATGCTGGCCGAGCTGATGCGCTATCGCCACGGCATCGCCGTCGCCGGTACCCACGGCAAAACCACCACCACCAGCCTGATCGCTTCGGTATTTGCGGCCGGTGGCCTCGATCCGACGTTCGTCATCGGTGGTCGTCTGAATGCCGCGGGCACCAATGCCCAGCTCGGCACCAGCCGCTACCTGATCGCCGAAGCCGACGAAAGCGACGCCAGCTTCCTGCACTTGCAGCCGCTGGTGGCCGTGGTCACCAACATCGACGCCGACCACATGGCGACCTACGACGGTGACTTCAACAAACTGAAGAAAACCTTCGTCGAGTTCCTGCACAACCTGCCGTTCTACGGTCTGGCGGTGGTGTGCCTGGACGATCCGGTGGTGCGTGAAATTCTGCCGCAGGTCAAACGTCCGGTCGTCACGTACGGTTTCGGCGATGACTGCGATGTGCGCGCGATCAATGTGCGTCAGCAGGGCATGCAGACTTTCTTCACCGTGCTGCGTCCTGACCGCGAGCCGCTGGACGTCTCGGTGAACATGCCGGGCAACCACAACGTGCTGAACGCGCTGGCCACCATCTGCATCGCCACTGACGAAGGCGTCAGCGATGAAGCCATCGTCCAGGGGCTGTCCGGGTTTCAGGGTGTCGGCCGACGCTTCCAGGTCTATGGCGAACTGCCGGTCGAAGACGGCAGCGTAATGCTGGTCGACGACTACGGTCACCACCCGACCGAAGTCGCGGCCGTGATCAAGGCCGTGCGTGGTGGCTGGCCGGAGCGCCGCCTGGTGATGGTCTACCAGCCGCACCGTTACAGCCGCACCCGCGACCTGTACGACGATTTCGTCAATGTACTGGCCGACGCCAACGTGCTGTTGCTGATGGAAGTCTATCCGGCCGGCGAAGAGCCGATCCCGGGTGCCGACAGCCGCAAGCTGTGCAACAGCATCCGTCAGCGCGGTCAGCTCGACCCGATCTACATCGAGCGCGGTGTCGACCTCGCGCCTGTCGTCAAGCCGCTGCTGCGTGCCGGCGACATCCTGTTGTGCCAGGGCGCCGGTGATATCGGCGGTCTCGCACCGAAACTGTTGAAGAGTCCGTTGTTCGCTGGCGCCGTTGCCGCGCCAAGCGTGGGGAAGTTGAAATGACTGCTGCTTACGCCAACCTCGTCTCCACTGTCGCGCCGAAAGATTTCGGCCGCGTTGCCGTGCTGTTCGGCGGCAAGAGTGCGGAGCGTGAAGTTTCCCTGAAGTCGGGCAACGCGGTTCTCGCAGCGCTGCAAAGCGCCGGTGTGGACGCGTTCGGTCTCGATGTCGGTGATGACCTGTTGCAGCGTTTGCTCAACGAGAAAATCGACCGCGCGTTCATCATTCTCCACGGTCGTGGCGGTGAAGACGGCAGCATGCAAGGCCTGCTGGAATGCCTGGGCATTCCGTACACCGGCAGCGGCATTCTGGCGTCGGCGCTGGCCATGGACAAGCTGCGCACCAAGCAGGTGTGGCACAGCCTCGGCATTCCGACGCCACGCCACGCGGTACTGAGTTCCGAGGCCGATTGTATTTCGGCGGCGACGGAACTGGGCTTCCCTTTGATCGTCAAACCGGCCCATGAAGGTTCAAGTATCGGGATGGCCAAAGTGACTTCCGCGCCGGAGTTGATCGACGCGTGGAAAGCGGCCAGTACCTACGATTCGCAAGTGTTGGTCGAGCAATGGATTCAAGGTCCGGAGTTCACCATCGCCACCCTGCGTGACCAGGTGTTGCCACCGATTGCCCTGGGCACGACGCACAGTTTCTACGACTACGACGCCAAGTACGTGGCCTCCGATACCCAGTACCGGATCCCGTGCGGCCTCGACAGCAACAAGGAAAAAGAACTGATGGACCTCACGGCGAAAGCCTGTGAGGCGCTGGGTATCGCCGGTTGGGGCAGGGCTGACGTGATGCAGGACGCCGACGGGCAGTTCTGGTTCCTGGAAGTCAACACCGCACCGGGCATGACCGATCACAGTCTGGTCCCGATGGCGGCCCGTGCCGCCGGTCTGGATTTCCAGCAATTGGTCCTGGCGATCCTGGCCGCCAGTGTTGAGGTTCGAGGGTAAGACCATGCAAGGCGCACAGCTAAGACATCAGCCCCCTCCAGCACCCGGCCGCAAGCCGGTGCCGCGGGGTGCCAGCCGAATGGTGGCCAAAGAGCCGATGTCTGCGCGCCTGCCGAAAGCCAATTTTGGTTTTCTGAAAAGCCTGTTCTGGCCGGTGCTGCTGGTCGCACTGGGGTTTGGCACTTACGAAGGCGCACAGCGTTTGCTGCCGTACGCCGACCGGCCAATCACCAAGATCGCGGTGCAGGGCGACCTGAGTTACATCAGCCAGCAAGCGGTGCAGCAGCGAATCGCCCCGTACGTGGCGTCGAGCTTCTTCACCATCGACCTGGCGAGCATGCGCACCGAGCTGGAACAGATGCCATGGATTGCCCACGCCGAAGTGCGTCGGGTGTGGCCGGATCAAGTGGTGATCCGCCTGGAAGAACAACTGCCGGTGGCCCGTTGGGGCGACGAATCGCTGTTGAACAACCAGGGTCAGGCGTTCACCCCGCGTGAGCTGGCGAACTACGAACACTTGCCACAGCTGTTCGGCCCACAACGGGCTCAGCAGCAAGTGATGCAGCAATACCAGGTGCTGAGCCAGATGCTCAGGCCGTTGGGCTTCTCGATTGCACGCCTGGAGTTGCGTGAACGAGGCAGCTGGTTCCTGACCACCGGCGCCGGCAGTTCGGGCCCGGGGATCGAGCTGCTGCTGGGCCGCGGCAACCTGGTGGAAAAGATGCGCCGCTTCATTGCCATCTACGACAAGACGCTTAAAGAACAGATTACGAACATTGCGCGCATCGATCTGCGCTACGCCAACGGCCTCGCTGTTGGCTGGCGGGAACCTGTAGCGCCTACGACAGCCCAACCCGCTGTCGCGAAGAATTAAGAGAGGCAGGACCCATGGCAAACGTGCAAAGCGGCAAAATGATCGTCGGTCTCGATATCGGCACCTCCAAGGTGGTGGCGCTGGTAGGCGAGGTCTCGGACGACGGCACGCTGGAAATCGTCGGGATCGGCACTCATCCGTCCCGCGGCCTGAAAAAAGGCGTGGTGGTGAACATCGAGTCCACCGTGCAATCGATCCAGCGCGCCATCGAAGAAGCGCAGCTGATGGCTGGTTGCCGGATCCACTCGGCGTTCGTCGGCGTGGCCGGCAATCACATCCGCAGCCTGAACTCCCACGGCATCGTGGCGATTCGTGATCGCGAAGTCAGCTCCGCCGACCTTGAGCGCGTTCTCGACGCTGCCCAGGCTGTGGCAATCCCGGCTGACCAGCGCGTGCTGCACACCCTGCCGCAGGATTACGTGATCGATAACCAGGAAGGCGTGCGTGAGCCTCTGGGCATGTCCGGCGTACGTCTGGAAGCCAAGGTCCACGTGGTCACCTGCGCCGTCAACGCCGCACAGAACATTGAAAAATGCGTGCGCCGCTGCGGTCTGGAAATCGACGACATCATTCTCGAGCAACTGGCGTCCGCGTACTCGGTACTGACCGACGACGAGAAAGAGCTGGGCGTGTGCCTGGTGGACATCGGCGGTGGCACCACCGACATCGCGATCTTCACCGAAGGCGCGATCCGTCACACCGCAGTGATCCCGATTGCGGGCGATCAGGTGACCAACGACATCGCCATGGCGTTGCGCACCCCGACCCAGTACGCCGAAGAAATCAAGATTCGCTACGCCTGCGCCTTGGCCAAGCTGGCCGGTGCCGGTGAAACCATCAAGGTCCCGAGCGTTGGCGACCGTCCACCGCGCGAGCTGTCCCGCCAGGCCCTGGCCGAAGTGGTCGAGCCGCGTTACGACGAGCTGTTCACGCTGATCCAGGCCGAACTGCGTCGCAGCGGCTACGAAGACCTGATCCCGGCCGGCATCGTGCTGACCGGTGGTACGTCGAAGATGGAAGGCGCGGTCGAACTGGCCGAAGAGATTTTCCACATGCCGGTCCGCCTGGGCGTGCCGCATGGCGTGAAGGGTCTCGACGACGTGGTGCGCAACCCGATTTATTCCACCGGCGTCGGCCTGTTGATGTACGGCCTGCAGAAGCAGTCCGACGGGATTTCGTTCTCGGGCATCAGCAGCCGCGACAGCTACAGCAATGACGAACCGAAAGCCGCCTTGCTCGATCGCATCAAGAGCTGGGTACAAGGCAACTTCTGAAGAATTACCGCAGCACCGTTGTAGATACAGGCAGTAGGCGAAAAAACTAGAGAATCAAAGGAGAGGGAAAATGTTCGAACTCGTAGACAACATCCCCGCAAGCCCGGTCATTAAGGTTATCGGTGTTGGCGGAGGCGGCGGCAACGCTGTCAATCACATGGTCAAGAGCAACATTGAAGGCGTTGAATTCATCTGCGCCAACACTGATGCCCAGGCGCTGAAGAGCATCAGCGCGCGGACCATCCTGCAACTGGGCACCAGCGTGACCAAAGGTCTCGGCGCCGGCGCCAACCCTGAAGTAGGTCGTCAGGCCGCTCTCGAAGATCGCGAGCGCATTGCCGAAGTCCTGCAGGGCACCAACATGGTGTTCATCACCACCGGCATGGGCGGCGGTACCGGTACCGGTGCTGCGCCGATCATTGCTGAAGTGGCCAAGGAAATGGGGATCCTCACCGTTGCGGTGGTGACCCGTCCGTTCCCGTTCGAAGGTCGCAAGCGTATGCAACTGGCCGACGAAGGCATCCGCCTGCTGTCGGAAAGCGTCGACTCGTTGATCACCATTCCCAACGAGAAGCTGCTGACCATCCTCGGTAAAGACGCCAGCCTGCTGTCGGCTTTCGCCAAGGCAGACGATGTACTGGCCGGTGCCGTTCGCGGTATCTCCGACATCATCAAGCGTCCGGGCATGATCAACGTCGACTTTGCCGACGTTCGTACCGTGATGAGTGAAATGGGCATGGCGATGATGGGCACTGGCTGCGCCAGCGGTCCGAACCGTGCACGCGAAGCTACCGAAGCGGCCATTCGCAACCCGCTGCTGGAAGACGTGAACCTGCAAGGTGCACGCGGCATCCTGGTGAACATCACCGCCGGTCCTGACCTGTCCCTGGGTGAGTACTCCGACGTGGGTAGCATCATCGAAGCCTTCGCTTCCGAGCACGCGATGGTCAAGGTCGGTACCGTTATCGATCCGGACATGCGCGACGAGCTGCACGTAACAGTCGTTGCCACCGGTCTGGGCGCGAAAATCGAGAAGCCTGTGAAGGTCATCGACAATACCGTTCACACTTCCATGGCGCCGCAACCGCAACAATCGGCTCCCGCTCGTCAGGAAGCTCCAGCGGTGAACTACCGTGACCTGGACCGTCCGACCGTCATGCGCAACCAGGCTCAGGCCGGTGCTGCGACTGCCGCGAAGATGAATCCGCAAGATGATCTGGACTACCTGGACATCCCGGCTTTCCTGCGTCGTCAGGCCGATTAATGGAATGTATCAGGGCTATGAAGGTGATTGGTGTTCAGCAAAGGTCTGGTCTGCTATCATCGCCAGCCTTTGTTGATACCAGTTCGCAATTTGCGCTGAAGCGGCCCAAGCCATGATTAAACAACGCACACTGAAAAATATTATCCGTGCCACCGGTGTAGGTCTGCACTCCGGGGAGAAGGTATACCTGACCCTCAAGCCTGCACCGATCGACACCGGAATCGTCTTTCGCCGTGCCGACCTCGATCCAGTGGTCGAGATCCCGGCTCGTGCTGCCAACGTCGGCGAGACAACTATGTCGACGACGCTGGTTAACGGTGACGTGAAAGTGGACACGGTTGAGCACTTGCTCTCGGCCATGGCCGGCCTGGGCATCGATAACGCCTACGTCGAGCTCTCCGCGTCCGAAGTCCCGATCATGGATGGTAGCGCTGGACCTTTCGTTTTCCTGATTCAATCGGCCGGCCTGGAAGAACAGGACGCAGCCAAGAAGTTCATCCGGATCCTGCGGGAAGTGACAGTGGAAGACGGCGACAAGCGCGCCACTTTCGTCCCTTTCGAAGGCTTCAAGGTGAGTTTCGAGATCGATTTCGATCACCCGGTTTTCCGTAACCGCACACAAAGTGCAAGCGTGGATTTTTCCAGCACTTCGTTCGTAAAAGAAGTCAGCCGCGCCCGTACCTTTGGTTTCATGAGTGACATCGAGTACCTGCGCAAGCACAACCTCGCACTCGGCGGTAGCGTTGAAAACGCTATTGTGGTCGACGCGGATGGTGTACTGAACGAAGACGGCCTTCGCTATGAAGACGAATTCGTGAAGCACAAGATCCTCGATGCAATTGGTGACCTCTACCTGCTGGGCAATAGCCTGATTGGTGAGTTCAAGGGCTTCAAGTCCGGACATGCATTGAACAACCAGCTGCTGCGCAAGTTGATTGAGCAGCCAGATGCTTGGGAAGTCGTGACTTTCGAAGACGCCAGCACTGCACCGATCTCTTACATGCGTCCGGTTGCGGCGGTGTAAGTAAAAACCTCTCTAGTTTTTAAAGGCTGCCTTCGGGTGGCCTTTTTTTATGCCTGCCGGAAAGTTATGCGGTGGTAGTGATGACGCCTTCGCGGGCAAGCCTCGCTCCTACAATGGCAATGCGTACCCTGTAGGAGCGAGGCTTGCCCGCGAAGAGGCCGGCCGCTACAGCGAAGATCTCACTGCGTGGCCACCACCCGATTGCGCCCACTTTCCTTGGCCTGGTACAGCGCTTTGTCCGCCGCAAACAGCAATTGTTCAAGGCTGGTATCGGTGGTCGAAGTCCAGGTACTGATGCCGATACTGACAGTAATCGGCGATTCCACGCCCGCCACAAACGGCAGTTGTTCCACCGCAGACCGAATGTGTTCAGCAATTTGCCGCGCGCCTGCGCTGTCCGTTTCCGCCAGCACCACCGAGAACTCCTCCCCTCCGTAGCGGGCGACCAGATCCGTCGGTCGCCGCACATTCTCGGCGATCACCTTGGCCAGCGCCCGTAGTGCATCGTCACCCGCCTGATGGCCATGTTGATCGTTGAACGCCTTGAAGTGGTCGGCATCGATCATCAACACCGACAGCGGTTTGCCGGAGCGTTGCGCGCGAAACCACTCATGGCGCAGGGTTTGATCGAGCATTCGGCGGTTGGCTACGCCGGTCAAGGCATCGGTGGCGGCCAGTTGTGCGAGCTCCTGCTCGGCGTTGTGCCGCAGACGCAGCTCCCGGCACAGCAGCCACGTCAGCCAGAGCAGGCCGATGCACAGAACACCGGTGGCGAAGCTGATCACGATCGCTGTGCGCTTCCAGGCGGCGAACACTTCGTTGCCGGAGAGGGCGACGATCACCGTCAACGGCAGGTTGCCAACCCTGGAAAAGGTATAGAGGCGTCGCTGCTGGTCAACGCTCGACACGCTGTCGAAGCTGCCGCTGCCCTCGCGCAGGATGCGCATGACGTTCGGGCGGCTGGCGAAGGTTTTGCCGATCGAGTCGTTTTCCAGATAAGGCTTCTGCGCCAGCAAAATACCTTCGTCGTTGATGATGGACAGCGCACTGTCGGTGCCGATGTTCAGGCTATTGAACAACTGATCGAAGTAGCTCAAGCGCATCGACGCCATGGCGACCCCCAAAAACTCGCCGGTGGCCGAGGAGATGCGCCGGCTGAAGCTGATGCGCCATTCGTCGCTGTCTTCACAATCGCAACGGGGCTTGAACGGTCGACTGATGAACATGCCGGTGTCGCGGTTGAAGGCGTGCGCGAGAAAGTAATCGCGGTCGGCAAAATTTCCGGGCTTGGGTTCGATCAACGATGAATCGGCCAGCACCTCGCCGTGCTTGTCCAGCAGCAGAATGTCACCCTTGAAGCGTGCCGTTGTAGAGCGGTCGAACAGCACCAGGTGACGGATTTGCGCTGATACCTGTTTCAGGTCGTCCCGTTGCGAGGCAGCAATCAGGCCTTGCAGGGTCAAGTCGTAGAGTTCGACGGTACGCAGCACATCCGCATCGATCAATTGCGCAATCGTGGTCGCACCGCGCGTGGCTGCCTGCTGGGCGTTGGCGTGTTCGCGGATCAGCAGGAAGGTGACGATGCTGAGAATCGCAATGACCGTCAGGGAGCTGCCGAGGATCACCATGAGCTCCGGGCGACCGGTCTTGGCTGAAACGAGTGGGGGGCGGCTCGCGAGCATGGGGAAAATGTCTGTTTGAGGAGCAAAAAAAAAGGCCAGCAAAACGCGCTGGCCTTTACTGCCTAGAGCTTAGAAGACATTGAGCGGGTAGTCGACGATCACCCGGTATTCATCAGTGTCCTGATCCAGCGCGCCATAACCGTTGCCCCCACGGTTGGTAGCCCATTGCAGGCGCACCGCCAGGTCCTTGGCCTTGCCGTCCTGGACTACGTATTTGAGGTCGATATCACGTTCCCAATGCCGGGCATTTTTGCCATCGGCGCTGTACCACGACGCATACCCGCGGCTCTGCGGGTCAACCTTGGTCAGGTCCAGCTCGCCCCGGGAGTAAGACACTGCCGAGGTCAGGCCGGGTAGGCCGAGTCCGATAAAGTCGTAGGCGTACTTGAGTTTCCACGAGCGTTCATTCGGGCCATTGAAGTCGGAATACTGCTGGGAGTTGTCGAGAAAAATGCTGTCACCCTGGCTGATGTAGTCGAACGGCGTGTTGCCGTTGACCCGCTGGTAAGCGGCGGTGACGCTGTGGTTGCCCACGCCGACGGTGAAATGCAGGCTGTAAGTGTTGTTGTCGATGTTGCCCAGCAGCGCATCGCCGGTGTCCTGCGTGTGATAAACGTGCAGGCCCGGATTGAGGCTGATCAGTTCGTTTAGCGCGTAGGTGTAATCCAGGTCGTAGTAGTACTGGTTCCAGATGTCCTTGAGTTCGGCGGCGTAAAGGCTGCTGGTCAACCCCGGCAGGCCGCTCCAGGCTACGCCGGCCCAGTTCAGGTGCTGGCTTTCGTCGCCCTCGGCGAGGCTGCCATAGGACGTGCCGATGCGCGTATGACCGCTTTGGTTGTAGGGCTTGGTGAAACTCGCCTGGCCACCTTCGATCAGAAAGCCGTCGAAGCTGTGATTGGTCAAGCTGACGCCGCGAAAGGTCTGCGGCAGCATGCGCGTCTCGCCGCCGGCGATCACCGGGTTGGCGAGAAACAGGTCACCGGCCTTCAGCTCGGTATCGAAGGCGCGCATTTTCAGCGTTCCACCCGCCGTCGAAAACGACCCCGGCGCTTTGCCATTGCCATCGCCGACCGGCAGGATGCTCGAGTTATCGGTGCCGCCACCGCCGTCGAGCTTGAGCCCGAGCATGGCGTGGGCATCCAGACCGAAACCGACGGTGCCTTCGGTAAAACCCGATTCGAAGACCCCCAGGAAACCCTGGCCCCATTCAACGTTGTCGTCCGCCTGCTGCAGGCGGTTACGGTTCATGTAGTAGTTGCGGGCATTGAGGTTGAGGCTCGAACCTTCGACAAAACCTTCTTGATCGGCGGCCTTGGCGTTGATCGGCATCGTTACGGCGATTGCAATGAACAGCGGATTGAATCTTTGAGGGAAACGCACTAGCGGTACAGCTCCTTGGGTCTACTGAACACTTCATTGTTTTGAAGTGCGGGATGTTTCTTGTCAGGGAAGACGAACCGGACAGCATTTGAACCACAACAAAAAAAAGCCGCTGATAGCAGCGGCTTTGAAGACAACTTTTCAACAGGAAGAGCCGACGAAAAGTGTCGAGGGAAATAGAGCGATGTGAGCGATCAGCTATCTTTCTCGACCCGTGGCTGGGCCTGAATGGTCGACGCTTGAGGGGTTTGCGCAGCGCCCTGCGCCTTGGCCGTCATTTCGCTCTGATGTTCTTCAAACGCTGCAGCGCGCGCTGCATTGTGTGCGACGAAGGACTGCGACTCTTCAGCCATGGCGAATGGGGAGAGGAACAAAGAGGACAAAACGAAAGCGCTGGCAATACCCATAGTGTTGGACATCTTTAAAACCTTCTTGCTTGGCAAGTGCTGTTTGGTGGCGCAAAGATAAGGATCCTGGCCGATGGGAAACAGAGCCAATTCAATAAAGGACTGTTGCGGGATAAGCAAAGATCACAACCCTGTAGGAGCCGGCTTGCTGGCGATGGCGTCTTCAAAAACAACACAGAACTTAAGACCGATCGCCAGCAAGCCGGCTCCTACAGATTTGCGAAAGATCAGACAGGAAGGTGAATACCGAAGGTATTCATGCCGTGGTCACTTCGCACAAACACATCCCCGCCGTGCATCAACGCAATCGCCTTGACGATCGCCAGCCCCAGGCCGTGGTTGTTGCCACTGTTGCTGCGCGACGCATCGACCCGGTAGAAGCGCTCGAACAATCGCGGCAGATGTTCGTTGGCAATCGGTGCACCGGGGTTTGCCACGCCGATGCTGACTTGATGGTCCTCGACGTCGATCTGCACCTGAATCACCTGCCCGGGCTCGGTGTGTTGCACCGCGTTGCTCAGCAAGTTGATCAGCGCCCGACGCAGATGCGCGATCTCGATCCGTACCTGCGCATCGCCACTGACCTGCACTTGAACCTGCGCGTCTTCAAGAATGAAATCCAGATACTCCAGCGTCGTCGCCACTTCATCCGCCAGCGAGGTAGACGTCAGTTTGGTCGCCTTGCTGCCCTGATCCGCACTGGCGAGGAACAGCATGTCGTTGATGATCGAACGCAGTCGCTCAAGCTCCTCAAGATTCGATTGCAGCACTTCGAAATAGTGTTCCGCCGAACGCCCGCGCGTCAGCGCAACCTGGGTCTGACCAATCAGATTGGTCAGCGGTGAGCGCAGCTCATGAGCGACGTCGGCATTGAACGACTCAAGCCGCGAGTAAGCCTGTTCGACCCGTTCCAGGGTGGAGTTGAACGAGTTGACGAACTGATTGAGCTCCGGCGGCAACGACGATAAGCGCAAACGCCCGGAACGCAGCGGCGGCGCCAGGCGCTGAGCCTCCTGAGACAACTTGATCAACGGCTTGAGGCCGATCCGCGCCACCCAATAACCGAGTGCCGAAGCCAGCAGCACGCCGACAACCGCCAGGCTGATCAGCGCAATCAGCAGATGATGCTGGGTTTGAAAAAACGTCTCGGTGTCGATGCCGATCATGAAGCGCAGCGGCGGGCGTTGATCCTTGGCCGGGAACTGGCTGACCAGCACTTTCATTGGATAAGGCTGGCCCGGCAACTGCAAATCGCGCATGCCCAGCGGGCCCTCGGCGAAGGCGCGGATCTGCGGCGTCGGGTTGCCATATTCGTAGTGCGGATCGCCGCTGGTGATCCAGAAACTGATGCGTTTGTCTTCTTCGCCGAGCAGCTTGAGCTTGTTGTTGATCTTCACCCAATGCTCGGGCGTGCCGTAACGGCCGACGGTGGATTCGAGCACGCTGTAACGTGCGTCCAGTTCGGCTTCGGGCAGCAAACCCAGGCCTTTGTCGACCTGCTGATAGAGCGCCCAGCCGATCAGCAGAAACACCAAAAGCGCCACCAGCGTGAACATTCCACTGAGGCGCAGGGCAATCGAATTACTGGACACCACGGCTCTCCAGCACATAACCCATGCCACGGATCGTGTGCAGCAGTTTCTCGTCGAACGGCCCGTCGAGTTTGGCGCGCAGGCGTTTGATCGCGACTTCGACGACGTTGGCGTCACTGTCGAAATTGATGTCCCAGACCATTTCCGCAATCGCCGTTTTCGAGAGGATTTCACCTTGCCGGCGGGCCAGCACGCTGAGCAGCGAGAACTCCTTGGCGGTCAGGTCCAGACGCGTGCCGGCGCGGGTGGCCTTGCGGCTGATCAAATCTATCCACAGGTCGGCGATGCTCACCTGCACCGGTTCATGGCCACCGCTGCGCCGGGTCAGTGCTTGCAGGCGCGCCACCAGTTCGAGGAAGGAAAACGGTTTGCCGAGGTAATCGTCGGCGCCGTCGCGCAGGCCTTTGATGCGGTCTTCGACACGCTCGCGGGCGGTGAGCATGATCACCGGGGTTTGCTTGCGCGCACGCAAGGCGCGCAGTACGCCGAAGCCGTCGAGGCCCGGCAACATCACGTCGAGGACGATCACCGCGTAGTCGCTTTCCAGCGCCAGGTGCAGGCCTTCAACGCCGTCCCGCGCCAGGTCCACGGTGTAACCCTGTTCCGTCAGGCCGCGGTGCAAATAGTCCGCGGTTTTTTCTTCGTCTTCGATAATCAGAACGCGCATGACCCCGCCTCAGTCTGTGGTCGCCAGCACCGGTACGGGCGCTGGTTTTTTGGGCCGATGAAATAGTCGCTCCAGCCACAAGTATATGACCGGAGTGGTGAACAGCGTCAGCGCCTGGCTCACCAGCAAGCCGCCGACGACCGCGATCCCCAACGGCTGGCGCAGTTCGGCGCCGGTGCCGTAGCCGAGCATCAGAGGCAGCGCGCCGAGCAGGGCGGCGAGGGTGGTCATGATGATCGGCCGGAACCGCGTGATGCAGGCCTGGAAAATCGCCTCTTCCGGTGGCAGGCCACGGTTGCGTTGGGCGTCGAGGGCGAAGTCGATCATCAGGATGCCGTTTTTCTTCACGATACCGATCAGCAACACCAGCCCGATCAACGCCATGATCGAAAAATCCTGGCCGCAAATCCACAGCATGATCACCGCCCCGAGCCCCGCCGAGGGCAGCGTCGAGATGATGGTCAACGGGTGCACGAAGCTCTCATAGAGCACGCCGAGAATGATGTACACCGCCACCAGCGCCGCCAGAATCAGCCACGGCTGGCTGGCCAGCGAACTCTGGAACGCCTGGGCCGCGCCCTGGAAGTTGCCGCTCATGGCGGCCGGCATGCCGATCTCGGCCTTGGCCTGATTGAGCATGATCACCGCATCGCCAAGCGCCACGCCGGGCGCCAGGTTGAACGACAGGTTGGCGGCCGGGAACATCCCGTCGTGGGCGATCGACAACGGGCCAACCGTCGGCGCATCGAATTTCGCCAGCGCCGACAGCGGCACCATTTCCCCGCTGAGCGGAGAGCGCAGGTAGAAATAATTGAGGCTTTCAGCCTTGCCGCGTTGCCTGGTGTCCAGTTCCAGGATCACGTTGTACTGGTTGATCTGGGTCTGGAACTCGTTGATCTGCCGCTGACCGAACGCATCGTACAGCGCTTCGTCGACATCGCTGGCGGTCAGGCCGAAACGCGCGGCGGCGCTGCGGTCGATGCTGATGTGGGTGATGCTGCCGCCCAGTTGCAGGTCGTTGGAAATGTCGCGGAACGCCGGGTTGGCGCGCAGTTTTTCCGTGAGGCGCTGGGTCCAGGTGCTGAGGGTCGCGCCGTCGTTGCTCTTGAGCACGTATTGGTACTGCGCGCGACTCGGGCCGGAGCTGAGGTTGATGTCCTGGCCGGCACGCAGGTACAGCACGATGCCCGGGACTTTCATCAGTTGCGGACGGATCCTGTCGATGAACTGGCTGGCCGAGACGTCGCGCTCGCTGCGTTTTTTCAGGGAAATCCAGAAGCGGCCGTTGGCGATGGTCTGGTTGCTGCCGGAGACGCCGACGGAGTGGGAAAACGCCGCGACCGCTGGATCTGCCGCGACGATTTCCGCCATCGCCAGGTGTTTTTTCACCATGTCGCCGTAGGAAATATCGGCGGCGGCTTCGGTGGTGCCGAGGACAAAACCGGTGTCTTGCACCGGGAAGAATCCCTTCGGAATGAAGATGTAGCCGGCGATGGCCAGGGCCAGGGACATGCCGAACACCCCGATCATCAATTTCTGATGGGCGAGGGCGCGGCGCAGGAGCTTTTCGTAGCCGGCCAGCAAGCGTTCGCCAAAGGTTTTTTTGCTGTGGGCGTGATGCACCGGCGCACGCATGAACAGCGCGGCGAGGGTCGGCGCCAACGTCAGCGACACCACCACTGAAATCATGATTGTAGAGGTGGCCGTCAGGGCGAATTCCTTGAACAGCCGCCCGACCACGCCGCCCATGAACAGCAGCGGAATGAACGCCGCCACCAGCGAAAAACTGATCGAGACCACGGTAAAACCAATCTCGCCGGCGCCTTTGATCGCCGCCTCGCGCATGCCGTCGCCGGCCTCCAGGTGTCGGTGAATGTTCTCCACCACGACAATCGCATCGTCGACCACGAACCCCACGGCCACCACGATCGCCACCAGCGTCAGGTTGTTCAGGCTGAAGCCCATGATGTACATCAGGGCAAAACTGGCGACCAGCGACACACCCAGCACCGCCGACACGATCAGCGTCGCCGACCACTGACGCAGGAACAGCGCCATCACCGCCACCACCAGCATGATCGCGATCAGCAGGGTGACTTCCACCTCATGCAACGAGGCGCGGATGGTCTGGGTCCGGTCGACCAGCACTTTGACCTGCACCGACGCCGGCAGCATCGCTTCGAGAGCGGGCAGGGCGGCCTGAATGCGATCCACGGTCTCGACGATGTTGGCCCCCGGTTGCCGGGAAATCACCAGGTTCACCCCGGGTTTGTCACCGGCCCAGGCTTGCACGTAGGCATCTTCCGAACCGTTGACGACTTTGGCGACATCTTTCAGGTGAACCGGTGCACCGTCCTTGTAGGAAACGATGAGTTGGCTGTATTCCTCGGGGTGGAACAACTGATCGTTGGTCGACAGCGTCGAGATGCTCGACTCGCCATACAACGCACCTTTGGCCAGGTTGAGGCTGGTGTTTTGGATCGCCAGACGAATGTCCGCCAGCGTCAGGCCGATGGCCGCGAGTTTGTCCGCCGAGGCTTGAACGCGAATCGCCGGACGTTGCTGGCCGGTGATGTTGATCTGGCCTACACCGTCGATCTGGCTGATCTGACGGGACAGCAGGGTTTCCACCAGATCGCTGAGTTCGGGGCCGGGCATCAGGGTCGAGTTGATGCTGAGAATCAGCACCGGGCTGTCGGCCGGGTTGACCTTGCGCCAGGTCGGAAGGTTCGGCATGTCCTTGGGCAGTTTGCCGGCGGCGGTGTTGATCGCGGCCTGCACTTCCTGCGCGGCGGTGTCGATGCTTTTGTCGAGGGTGAATTGCAGGGTCAGGTTGGTCGAGCCGAGGGCGCTGCTCGAGGTCATCTGGGTCACGCCGGGAATGGCGCTGAATTGCACTTCAAGCGGCGTGGCCACCGAGGAAGCCATGGTTTCCGGACTGGCGCCGGGCAGTTGCGCGGCCACCTGGATGGTCGGGAATTCGGCTTCCGGCAGCGGAGCGATGGGCAACCGTGGGAACGCAATGACGCCGAGCAATACCAGGGCAAACGTCAGCAGGATCGTCGCCACCGGATGATCGATGCACCACGCAGAAACCGAGCCGTGGCCCTTCATGGTTTCGACTCCGTTTGCACCATTTGCGCGGGGTCAGTCAGCACCTGGACCGTCGAACCGGGCTTGAGGCGCGACTGACCGTCGCTGACCAGCACGTCGCCCGGTTTCACGCCTTTGATGATGTCCTGACCGCTGCCTTGATAGACCATCTGCACCTGGACGGTTTCAACCTTGTCACCTTTGACCCGGTACACAAAGTGTTGATCGAGGCCTCGTTGTACGACGGTGGGCGGCACTACCAGCGCATCCTTTTCCAGCGCTGTCTGAATTTTTACCGTTACCAGCAGGCCCGGCCACAGTTTCTGCCCGGGGTTGTTGAATTCGGCCTTGGCGCGGATGGTCCCGGTGTTGGCGTTGATCTGGTTGTCGATCAGGGTCAGGTGGCCTTCGCCCAGCAGGTTGCCGGTTTCGCCGTCGGTGTCGGCACCGATGTAGGCCTTCACCTGGGCGTGTTCCGGATCGTTGATCAGGCCTTGCAGGGTTGGCAGCATTTGCTGTGGCAGGGAAAACTCCACGGCAATCGGGTCGATCTGCGTCACCGTGAACAAGCCTTGGGTGTCGGTCATGCGCAGGAAGTTGCCTTCGTCCACCGTACGAATCCCCACGCGACCGCTGACCGGGGAGCGAATCTGTGTGTAGGAAAGCTGCACCTGAGCGGCGTCAATCGACGCCTGATTGCCTTGGGCGGTGGCTTTGAGCTGGTTGACCAGCGCTTGTTGCTGGTCGTAAGTCTGTTTGGATACGCCGTCGTCGACGCTCAGCAGTTTGTAACGCTTGAGGTTGACCAGCGCCACTTGCAGCTGCGCCTGGCTTTCGCCGAGCTGTGCGCGGGCCTGATCCAGGCTGGCGCGGATCGAGCGATCATCGATGGTGGCGAGCAAGTCACCCTTGTTCACCAATTGACCTTCCTTGACCAGGATTCTGGTGAGGATGCCGTCGATCTGCGGACGTACCACCACGCTGTGCAGGGACAGCACCGAGCCGATGCCGCTGACGTAACGAGGGACGTCTTTTTCGGCGACGTTGACCACTCGAACCGGTATCGCCGTGGGCGCGGCGAGTCTGGCCGTGGCCGGTTTGGTGGCGTACCACACGCCCAGCGCTGCCAGGACAATCAGGAGGGCGGCGAGCAGGGCGGGTTTTTTCTGAATTCGCATGCGAGTGGGGCGCCGGGGCTGGGAGGACGGAATTTTGTCAGGGTTATACCTTCCTTTATAAACCTGTTCGCCGGTCAGGAAGGTGACTGCTAACTGACGGCGCTGTCAGTTTGGGATGTGTGGTGACTGAACTGCCGCCATCGCCGCCATCGCCGGCAAGCCGGCTCCTACAAAGTACACCGCGAACCCTTGTAGGAGCCGGCTTGCCGGCGATGGCGGCAGTTCAGTCACCACAAAACCCGACGGACTCACTCGCCACGTGAAGCCTGTCGCCCCCGACACAGGTATACTGCCGCCTTTCGCGGCTCGCTGACCGGGCCCGACTCTTTTGCATCACCCGGAGCTTTCATGACTTCCCCGACACAACCGCCGGTTGCCGACGCTTTGAGCGACGACCAGGCAGACCTGCCAGACAGCGTCGACTCCAGCGCAGACAGCGAAACCAAAGCCGCGATCCCGGCATTCAAGTTCCCGTTCAAACCGGGTGAACTGGCCGCTGCGAAAACCGCCAGCCAGCCCTGGTACAAGAACGGCGCCAAGAACGGCCACACCAAGACCCCCGGCGCAGCGCCTCCCGGCACCCGTCGTTCGATGGGCAAACGCTGAGTTTTAACGCCCCCCCGCCATTGGCCATCGGCCGCGGTTTTCAATCGCGGTGATGGCTAAGTGCTCATATCCTGAGCCAGATCAACGTTTGTGGAATCAGTGCGCTTAGAGTCAGCAGCCCTGCCGACTCTTTCCATCCAACGAGCGCGCTTTCCATGAAGATCAACCTCCCGGTGACCGGCCGTAATGTCGACGTTGCGGCTGATGCGAATATCCTCTCGACCACTGATCTGACCAGCGCGATCACCTACGCCAACGACGACTTCATCAACATCTGCGGTTACAGCCGCGAGGAGTTGCTGGGCTCGACGCACAACTTGCTGCGCCACCCGGACATGCCGGCGGCGGCTTTCGCGCATATGTGGCAGACCCTTAAAAGCGGCCGCTCATGGATGGGGCTGGTGAAAAATCGCTGCAAGAATGGCGATCACTATTGGGTGAGCGCGTATGCCACGCCGGTGACGCAGAACGGTAAAGCCGTGGAGTATCAGTCGGTCCGGACAAAACCCTCGGCGCGGCAGATCGAAGCTGCGGAAAAAGCCTACGCACAGCTTCGCAGTGGTCGTACATCACTGTGGCAGCGGCTCCCCGTGCTCGGTCTGGGTCTCAAGGTGACGGCGCTGTTCAGCGCGACATTGGCCTGCGTGGTGGGTATCGAAGCGTGGCTGAACCCTTCGTCAGCCGTTTTCGGCGTACTGGCGTTTGTCGTGGGCAGTGGTTTGGCAGCGGTCGGAACCGGATTCATGTTGCGTCCGCTGAAAGTGTTGACCGAACGCGCCCGGCAGATTGCCGACAACCCGTTGAGTCAGGCTGTTTACACCGGTCGCCGCGATCAGTTCGGCCAGATCGAGTTTGCCTTCCAGATGCTCGAAGCGCAGATCGGCGCGGTGGTGGGGCGCATCGGCGATGCCTCGCAGCGCTTGGCCGGGCACGCGGCGGAACTGGTCGAACACCTGCAAGGCAGTCATAACAGCACGCTGGCCCAGCAGGCTGAAACCGATCAGGTGGCGGCGGCGATTCACCAGATGTCTGCCAGCGTGGCCGAGGTTGCCGGTCATGCGCAGCAGGCGTCCCAGGCGGCTGACCTGGCCGGCAACGAAACCCGTGAAGGTCATCAATTGGTGAGTGAAAGTCGCCATGCGGTGCTGCGTCTGGCCGAGGAGCTGGCGCGCGCCACCGAGGTGATTCATCAACTGGAGGGGCACAGCAGCGAGATTACCGGCGTGCTGGATGTGATTCGCAGCATCGCCGAGCAAACCAATCTGCTGGCCCTCAACGCGGCCATCGAAGCGGCGCGTGCCGGGGATGCCGGGCGCGGTTTCGCGGTGGTGGCCGATGAAGTCCGTGGCCTGGCCCAGCGTACCCAGCAATCGACCAACGAGATTCAGCGCATGATCAGCACCCTGCAAAACGGCACGCGGGACGCGGTGGTGGTGATGCAACAAAGCAGTGAACAGGTGGACAACAGCGTCGAACAGGCCCGACGCGCCGCCGATTCGCTGGACGCGATCAGTCGGCGGGTCAATCAGATCACGCAAATGAGCCTGCAAATCGCTTCGGCGGTGGAAGAGCAGAGCAGCGTCAGCGAAGACATCAACCGCAACATCATCAGTATTCGCTCAGCCTGCGAGGTCACGGTCAGTGAGGGGCAGCAAAGCCAGGCGAATTCCACCGATGTGGCGGGGCTGGCGGGGGACTTGCGGTTGTTGGCGCAAGAGTTTTGGCGAGCCCGCCGTTAAGCCGCGCGCAACGAAATGAAGGCATAGTTGAGCGGCGTCTCGGTGGCCACGTGCGCACCCGCCGCCAACACTTGCCCGGCGATGTCGTCACCCGATACGTGGAACTGCCAGTCACTGTCCGATCCTGTCAGCGGCTGTTGTGCCACCTGATCGATGACTGTGGCGAACGCGCTCATGTCCGGCAGATACGCAGTGAATCCATCGCCCTTCAGGGCCGTGGTCCGAATCCCCAGTGAGGCGCAAATCGCATCTTTGGTGCGGATATCGTCGCGATCCGCCTGACGGGAACGCTGGATGAGTCCTGCGAGCTCGTGATCGACCAATTCACCGCCAATGATCAGATCCGGGCCTTTTTCCCACGATTCCGGCGGGCATTCCTTGATCGCCGGGTTGAGGGGGATGTGCGGATTGATTTCCATCGGATAGATGCGGCACACCAGCGGCCGGCGTTCGTAGATGCGGCAGAGGTTGTCTTCGTCAAGATTCCGGCAGGGACCGACGTTGTACGCCGCAAACGTGATGGCCACGTAGGCCTCGCAGTCGCCGCTTTGAACCACCACCGAACGGCGCTCGGCATGTTCGCGTTGCTGCACCGGCAGGCCAAGGCCGTTGCCGAGGAAACCTTCCACCAGCACGATCACCTGACCGCCGTCGGCCGCCCACATCCGGGCTTCGGCCAGGGTCAGGGGGACGTGATGGTCATTGCAGCATTTGCCGCAACCTACGCAGGAAAACGTTGTATTCATTGAAAGATCAGTCGCTTGTCAGGGCCCGAAATGGCGACAGAATGCCACCGCAGAAGTCAGCGACGAAGCAAGTTATGCGCCATTTACCGGGATTTGGCGGGTAGGCGGATGGAGTCCCATTCGGTCACGTAGGCGGTTTTGCTTTTTTTGTTGTAGAGGCACAGCTCGGTGCCTTGCTGGCCTTTCATGTGTTTTTGCGGGTAGCGGCCTTGCAGGAGCACGGCGGTGTAGTCGACACGGTCGTCGAACTGTGCGGCTTTGCCGACGGGGGAAGCGTCCGTCAGGCCGCTGGCCTTGATGCAACTGGCAAGCATGGCTTTGTCGAAAGCGGCCCAGGCGTCTGGGCTGGAGGCGTGGGTTTGGGTGGCGAGGGCGGTGAGGCAGAGGAAGGTGAGGGTGGTGGCTTTCATGGGTCAGGCATCCTTGGGCATGGGTGGGCCGAGTATGCCTGATGGGATGAGGTTGAATGTGTCGGCCCCTTCGCGGGCAAGCCTCGCTCCTACAGGTACGGTGATCACAATGTAGGAGCGAGGCTTGCCCGCGAAGGCGATGTATCAGGCCGGAACCGGCTCCCGGCGGACCACAATCATCCCGGCACTTTTATACAACCGCTGCGCCCGAAGGTTGTCTTCCAATACCTTCAAATCCACAAAACCTTCGCGACGCTGCTGAAATACGTTGAATGCATTCAACAACAACGCCCGGCCCAAACCCTGACCCTGGGCTCGCGGGTGCACGACCAGATTCTTGATGTAGGCGCTGGTCCAGCACTGGCATACACCCACGATACCGTCGGTATCCTGCGCAATGAAGCACAGGGAGGGATCGTATTCAGGGTCAGTCTCAAACCGCTGCTGCCAGATATCCAATGCCGGCACACGACCGCCACCGTCCGGATAACCCAGCTCCATCAAACGATGAACGTCTTCTGCCAGTTCTGGACGATATTCGGGCAGGACAATGCCCTGAGGCCAGGTGATTGCTGGCACAACCTCCGCCAGGTTGCGCCGCATCAGAAAACAAAAAGCCTCGGCCAACTCAGTGACCTTGTTCGGCGACAGCCTTGGCCGCTTCGATCAGGCACTTGGTCAGGTCCGGCGAAGAGAACTTGGTCAGCACCGCGTTGGCGCCGGCCAGACGCGCTTTCTCGCTGTTCATCGCGCTGTCCAGCGAGGTGTGCAGCAGTACATACAGGTGCGCAAAATCCGGGGTTTCGCGCAGGGTGCGGGTGAAGGCGTAGCCGTCCATCTCTGACATTTCGATGTCTGAAACAATCAGGTTGATCTGCTGGGCGGTGCCTTGCAGGTCCAGCAGGCAATCGATGGCTTCCTTGGCACTGCGCGCGGTATGGCATTGCAGGCCGAGGTTGCGCAGGGTGTGCACCGATTGCTGCAGGGCCACCTGGCTGTCGTCGACCACCAGAATGCGTGCGTTGCCGAGTACTTCCGCGTCTTCCATGCTCAGTTCGGTCGGGGCCGTTTCGATCTGCGCCGGGGCGATGCCGTGGATGACCTTTTCGATGTCCAGCACCTGCACCAGCGTGCCGTCGACCGAGGTCACGCCAGTGATGTATGAGCGCACACCGCCGGAGCCGAAGGGCGGCGGACGGATGTCGGTGGTCAGGCAATGGACGATCTTGCTCACCGCCTGAACATGCAGGCCCTGTTTGGAGCGGCTGACGTCGGTGACGATCAGGCAGCCGCCATTCGGGTCTTCCAGCGGCCGCTCGCCGATCGCACGGCTCAGGTCGATCACCGACAACGACGCGCCGCGCAGGGTGGCGATGCCTTTGACGTGAGGATGCGACTCCGGCAGCTTGGTCAGCGGCGGGCAGGGAATGATTTCACTGACCTTGAGCAGGTTGATCGCCATCAACTTGCCGCTGCGCAAGGTAAACAGCAGAAGCGAAAGTGAGTCTGCGCGGGCTTTGGTGGAGGACATAAAAACCTTCTGTGGAAAAAGGTGATGGGCGAATGGAAGTCGCCAAAAGCTATCGATGCCGGGTTATCGACTTGATGGGGGCAGGCTTTAGGCTAAATGCCGACGCAATCGAAATGCTACCCCGAACCTGTAGGAGCCAGCTTGCTGGCGATAGCATTTCCGCGGTCAGTCAGACAAACCGCGGCGATACTATCGCCAGCAAGCTGGCTCCTACAAAAGCGTTCATTTCATGCCCAGTCTTTTGGCCATTCTTCCGAGATTCGCCCGATCCAGCCCCAGCTCACGCGCCGCGCTCGCCCAGTTATTGTGGTGCCGATCCAGGCACGCGCTGATCAATTGCCGCTGATAGCTTTCAGTCGCCTCGCGCAAATCCCCTGACACCAACGTCACTGGCGTCGCGGTCGGCGACTCGGGCGTTACCTCAACGCTGCCGCTGGGCAAATCCAGATCCGCCGCACTCAAGCTGAGAATCTTCGGCCGTTCCCTGCAGTTACCCAGCGCTTTCAACGCGCTGCGCCCAATCAAATGCTCCAGCTCTCGCACGTTACCTGGCCAGTCATACGCGAGCAGCGCCGCCTGGGCATCGCTGTTCAGGCGCAGGCTGTTGAGGCCCATGCGCGAACGGTTCTGCTCCAGGAAGAAACCGCTGAGCAGCAGCACATCCCGCCCGCGATCCCGCAGGGCCGGCACCAATAGCGGGTAAACGCTCAACCGGTGGTAGAAGTCGGCACGATAACGGCCACTGCGCACTTCCTCAGCCAAGTCACGGTTAGTCGCAGCGATGAGCCGCACATCGACTTGATGTTCCTTGTCCGAACCCAGTCGCTGCAATTGACCGCTTTGCAGCACGCGCAGCAATTTGGCCTGCACCGTCAGCGACAGTTCGCCGACTTCATCGAGAAACAGCGTGCCGCCATTGGCCAGTTCGAATTTGCCGCGACGGTCGCTGGTTGCCCCGGTGAAGGCGCCGCGCACATGACCGAACAATTCGCTTTCCACCAGCGTGTCCGGCAGCGCGGCGCAGTTAAGGCTGATGATCGGCTTGTCGGCTCGGGGCGAGGCGGCGTGAATCGCCTGGGCCACCAGCTCCTTGCCGACTCCGGTTTCGCCGGTGATCAACACGGTCAGGTCACTGCCGCCGACCAGGCTGATCTCTTCCACCAAGCGTTTATGGGCCTTGCTCTGACCGATCATTTCGCGGTTCTGCTGGCCGCTGGCCTGTCGGTACACCTCGGCGCGTTGATGCTCGTCTTCAACACGATTGGCCAGCCGTTCGATGCGCTCGGCGGCATTGACCGTGGCGGCGGCAAGGCTGGCGAAGGCTTGCAGGGCGTCCAGTTCGATCGGTTCCAAGCGTTCCGGGTCGAGGGCGTCGAGGGTCAACAAACCCCACGGACGTTCGTCGATAAACAGTGGGCAACCCATGCAGTCATGGACTTCAAGGTGATCGTCGAGGCCATCGACCAGTCCGTCATAAGGATCGGGCATGTCGCTGTCGGCGGCGAAACGGGTCGGGCCGGGGCTACTGAGCAGGGCTTCGAAGCGCGGGTGTTCGCTGACCTTGAAGCGTCGGCCGAGGGTGTCGGTGCTCAAGCCGTCGACGGCCAGCGGCACCAGCCACTCGCCATCGAGGCGCAGCAGCGCGGCGGCGTCACAGGGGAGCAAGGCGCGCATGGCTTCGAGCAGGCGCCGATAGCGCTCGCCCTCGGGGAGTTCGCGGGACAGGTCCGAGACCAGGGGAAGCAGTGTGGTGAGCAAGGATTTTGCAGTCATAGTGACTCCATGTAGTCGGTATGACTATAAGGCAGGGGGTGTCGTTATGACCAGAATGTTTTTAACTTATTGATTTATAACGATTAAATAACTGGCACGGAAACTGATAAGCATAGGGCAGTCAGTTAGAAAACCAAGTCGTCCAGGAGTCACCTTATGCTTAGCGTTCAAGACCGTGCAATCGTCAAATCCACTGTACCGTTGCTGGAAAGCGGCGGCGAAGCATTGATCACGCATTTTTACCGCATGATGCTCTCCGAATACCCGGAAGTCCGCCCGCTGTTCAACCAGGCGCACCAGGCCACCGGTGATCAACCTCGCGCCCTGGCCAACGGCGTGTTGATGTATGCGCGCCACATCGATCAGCTCGACCAATTGGGCGACCTGGTGGCCAAAATCATCAACAAGCACGTGGCGCTGCAAATCCTCCCGGAACACTACCCGATTGTCGGCACCTGCCTGTTGCGTGCGATTTCCGAAGTGTTGGGTGACGAGATTGCCACGCCGGAAGTGATGAGTGCCTGGGGCGCGGCGTACGGTCAACTGGCCGAGATCCTGATCGGCGCTGAAACCAGCATCTACGACCAGAAAGAACAGGCCCCGGGCGGCTGGCGCGGTGCGCGGGAGTTCATCGTTGCGGCCAAGGTCGAGGAAAGCGCGGAAATCATTTCGTTCTACTTCGAACCGGCAGACAAAGGTCCGATCCTTGCGGCAGAACCCGGCCAGTACATCGGCATGAAACTGATCCTCGATGGCGAAGAGATTCGTCGTAACTATTCGCTGTCGGCCCTGGCGAACAAAGGTCAGTACCGCATCAGCGTCAAGCGTGAACACGGTGGCCGCGCCTCGAACCATTTGCATGATCAGCTTCATGTAGGCGCCAGCATTCAGCTGTTCCCGCCATCGGGCGAATTCACCCTGATCGACAGCGATAAACCGTTGGTGCTGATCAGCGGCGGCGTTGGTATTACCCCGACCCTGGCCATGCTGGAAGCGGCGCTGGAAACCAAGCGGCCGGTGCACTTCATCCACTGCGCACGCAATGGCAGCGTTCACGCGTTCCGTGACTGGATTGATGGATTGGCCGAGCGTCACCCGCAACTCAAGCGTTTCTACTGCTACGACGAAGATGACGGCGTGAGCCCGGCGGCGCACAAGGTCGGGTTGTTGAGTCAGGAGCAACTGGGCGAGTGGTTGCCACAGCAGCGTGATCTGGATGCGTACTTCCTGGGGCCTAAAGGCTTCATGGCGGCGGTGAAGCGTCACCTGAAAGCCTTGGGTGTACCGGAGAAGCAAAGCCGCTACGAGTTCTTCGGCCCGGCTTCGGCGTTGGAATAAACACAAAACCCGTAGGAGCAAGGCTTGCCTGCGAAGGCGTCTTTGAGATCGCCTTCGCCGGCAAGCCGTGCTCCTACAGATTTGGGGACGCATCAGAGTTGTGTGACTGGCGCAGAACCTTGTAGGGGCCGGCTTGCCGGCGATGGTGTCTTCAAAATCGCCATCGCCAGCAAGCTGGCTCCTACAGGTTTTTTGGGGGGGGGCTCAACATCGTGTGGTTTGCGCAGAACCTTGTAGGAGCCGGCTTGCCGGCGATGGTGTCTTCAAAATCGCCATCGCCAGCAAGCTGGCTCCTACAGGTTTTTGGGGGGGGCTCAACATCGTGTGGTTTGCGCAGAACCTTGTAGGAGCTGGCTTGCCGGCGATGGCGATTTTGAAGACACCATCGCAGGCAAGCCGTGCTCCTACAGGGCGTGTGTCGCTGGTAATCCGGGGTGTTTCAGCCTTTCAATTCCTTCAGGTGTTTGTACACCGTCGCCCGTCCCATGTTCAGCACGTTGGCCACATAGTTCGAGGCGCTTTTGCCTTTGAAGGCGCCTTCGGCGTGCAGGGCCAGTACCAGTTCGCGTTTGTGGTCGCGGGTCAGCAGGTTCAGGCTCAGTTGACGTTCGCGCAGCCAGCCGTGAAGGAAGGTATTGATGCGCTCCTGCCAGTCATCGCGGAACAGTGAGTCCGGTTGCGGAATCAGCTTGCTCGGCGACAGGAACAGGTCCAGCGCGGCCTTGGCGTTTTCGAACAGCGAAATATTCAGGTTGATGCACAGCACCGCCAGCGGATGACCGTCGCTGTCGCGCAGCACGCTGCTCAAGCTGCGAATTTTCTGACCATCCCAGTTCAACTTTTCGTACGGCCCGATGTTTCGTTCGCTGATGTCATCGCTGAGCATGTCTTCCAGCGCCGAGTCGTCACCCACTTCCCGTTTCGACAGGTTGTTGGCGATGTAGTCAACTTTCTGTGTGCGCAGATCGTGCAGCACCACCTCGGCGTGGGGGAAGAACAACGTAGCGATGGCATCGGCGATCGCGCGGAAGTTGTCCAGGGCCGGGTCTTTTACAGGTGCGTTCATACAATGGAGCTCCAGGCAGCGTCAGCGCCCTGCAAAAAGGGCGCTGGAAGTTTGCCGTAATCGTGTCGACACGTCACCTGAGGACGCCGGTCAGCCCAGGCGAGCAGGGGACAGCATCCCGGCGTCCAGGCCAAAACGCTTGAGTTGCTCGGGCAGTGCTTCGCCGCGTACCAGCGCGGCGCTGGCCTGGCCCATGGCGGGCGAGGTCTGGATGCCGTAACCGCCTTGCGCCGCAACCCAGAACAGCCCCGGCACCTGCAGATCGAAACCGGACAGCAAATCGCCGTCGGCGACGAAGCTGCGCAGGCCGGCCCAGGTGCGGGTCGGGCGGCGGATGGTCAGGGTGGTGGCTTCTTCGATCTGGTAGATGCCCATGGCGATGTCCAGTTCTTCGGGCTGCACGTCGTGTGGTTCAACCGGGTCGGCGTTGGCTGGCGAGCCGAGGAACATGCCGGCGTCCGGCTTCATGTAGAACGACTCGTCGAGGCTGACCAGCATCGGCCAATGGTGGATGTCCGCGCCTTCCGGCCCGGCGAAGATGAATGCTGCACGGCGCTTCGGTTGCAGGCCCAGCGGCTTCGCGCCGGCCAGTTCGCCGATCTTGTCGGCCCAGGCGCCGGCAGCGTTGATGATGACCGGGGCGCTGAAGGTCTGGCCGTTGGTTTGAACCTGCCACACACCATCGCCGTCGCGGGTCAGGCTCAGGACTTCAGTGTCGGTATGCACTTCACTTTTATTGCGTCGGATGCCACGCAGGTAACCCTGGTGCAAGGCGTCGGTGTCGATGTCGCTGGCGGTCGGATCGTAGATCGCACCGTGGACTTTTTCCCGGCGCAGGATTGGCAGGCGCGCGCAGGCCTCGTCGGCGCTGAGCAGTTGCATCTCCGGCACCGTGGCTTTGGCGCTCAGGTATTGGTTGTTCAGTTCGGCCGGGTCGCCGGTGAAGTCCACGGTCATTTCGCCGCGCGGGGTCAGCAGCGGATGTTCGCAGAAGCCGGCAGGCGGGGCGTCGAAGAAATCGCGACTGGCCTGGGTCAGCGCCCGGACCTGCGGTGTGCCGTAAGCGGCGGTGAATAGCGCCGCCGAGCGTCCGGTGGAGTGGTAGGCCGGATGGGATTCGCGTTCGAGCACGATCACTCGGGCGTGCTGCGACAGCCAGAAACCGGTGGAAGCGCCGGCGATCCCGCCGCCGATGATGATGAAGTCTGCCTGGCTCATGAATGTCTCCTGTCGAGCGCAAATGCCAATAGTGTCGGTGCCCCCTGTAGGAGCGAGGCTTGCCCGCAAAGGCGGTGTGTCATTCTCAATATATGTTTAATGACACACCGCCTTCGCGGGCAAGCCTCGCTCCTACAGGGGGTGGTGTCAGGGTTTCAGGCGGTAGATGGCATTGGCCAGTGCGATGTCTTCCAGGCCCAGGCCGATGGAGCGGAAGAACACGTGACGGTCATACCCGGGGCGCTGGACTTTTTCGCTGATCAAGCCCGGCAGGTCGCCGACGATGGCGCTTGCGTCCCAGCCGTGCTGTTCGCCGGCAATCAGCATTTCACCCGCCGAGCCCGGCGTGGTCAGACGATAGTCGCAGAACACCTGCATGTCATTGAGGCTCTGCGGCGGCACTTCATGGGCGCGTGGGGCATTGGTGCTGATGGACGTGATCAATGCCGGTTTGGTCAGGCTGGAAGGGTCGATCACCGGGCCGGCGGACGACGTGCACAGCATGATCACGTCGGCGTCCTGAACGGCCGCTTCGCGCGTGTCGACAAGAGTCAGTCGTGTATCGAGAGCTTTAATCTGCGCCAGTGCTTCAGCACTCAATTCGTTCAAGCCGGGCGAGTAGAGATTGATGCTTTCCCAGTCGCGCAGGCCTTTGACGTAATGCAGATGCGCCAGCGCAACCTTGCCACTGCCGATGATTGCCAGGCGCTGCGCATTCAATGGAGCCAGGGCGTCGACAGCGACGGCGGTTGTCGCGGCGGTGCGCGCGGTGGTCAGTTCGCCGGCGTCGCACAACAGCAGCGGCTCGCCGGTCTGCATCGACATCAACAAGGTCCACGCGGTTACCAGTGGGCCTTGTTCGCGGACGATGTAAGGCGAGGTCTTGACCCCGTACACCCCGTCTTCGGCCAGCACGCCCAGGTAGTTGATGAAATCGCCGGCGCCCTTGGGGAACTCGACCAGTTGCTGCGCCGGTTGTACCGCTTGCCCGGCCGCCAGGTCGCGGAACAGCTTGCGCAGGATCTGCGGAACGTCGACCTGTGCCAGCAGTTCGCGGGCCTGGGGTTGGGTGATCACATAGGGCGTGCTGGACATGGTCGGCTCCGGGAATGGCAAGTAAACTAATTTGTCCATTATGGACTTTTAGTTCTGCCGGGCAAGCTCCTGTTGAAAAAAAACGACGAACGAAAAAAAGCGCAGTCCGTTGCCGGCTGCGCTTCTTTTATTGCGACCCGTTGTTACGGGCGCTTGCGCTCAACCGCCCGCAATAGATGCGTCGGAGGGGTTTCGCAGCTGATTTTGCGACCCAGCAGCGCCTCGATGGACGGTAGCTGGTAGGAGTCGTCTTCACCGGCAAAACTGATGGACACGCCATCGGCGCCGGCACGGCCGGTACGACCGATACGGTGCACGTAGTCGTCCGGGACTTCCGGCAGGGTGAAGTTGATCACGTGGCTGATGCCGTCGATGTGAATGCCGCGACCGGCTACGTCGGTGGCTACCAACACGCGGATCTTGCCTTCGCGGAAACCTTCCAGGGTCTTGATGCGCTTGTGCTGCGGCACATCGCCAGACAATTGCGCGGCGTTGACGCCGTCACGCACCAGGCGTTCTTCGATGCGTCGTACTTCATCCTTGCGGTTGGCGAAGACCATCACCCGCTCCCAGCCGTTGTCGTTGACCAGGTTGTAGAGCAGTTTGTATTTGTCGGCACCGGCCACCGCGTAGATGTGCTGCTCGACGTTTTCGCTGGCCACGTTCTGCGCTTCGATCTCGACGATCGACGGGTCGGTGGTCCATTGCTTGGCGAGGTTCATCACGTCATCGGTGAAGGTCGCGGAGAACAGCAACGTCTGGCGCTCGTTCTTTGGCGGCGTCTGGCGAATGATCTGACGCACTTGCGGAATGAAACCCATGTCGAGCATGCGGTCGGCTTCGTCCAGGACCATCACTTCGACCATGTCCAGATGCACGTCGCCGCGCTGGTTGAAGTCGAGCAGGCGGCCCGGGGTGGCGACGAGGATGTCGCAATGACGCGCTTCGAGGTGCTTGAGCTGCTTGTCGAAGTCCATGCCGCCGACAAACGTCATGACGTTGAGGCCGGTGTACTTGGTCAGGTCAGCGGCGTCCTTGGCGATCTGCACCACCAGTTCTCGGGTCGGCGCGATGATCAGCGCCCGTGGCTCACCCATGTAGCGCTCTTTCGGCGGCGGGGTTTGCAGCAACTGGGTGATGATCGAAATCAGGAACGCCGCGGTTTTGCCGGTGCCGGTCTGGGCGCGACCGATGGCGTCTTTGCCCGCGAGGGTGAAGCCCAGCACCTGAGCCTGGATCGGCGTGCAATACGGGAAGCCGAGGTCCTGGATGGCGTGCATCAGTTCCGGGGCAAGTTTGAAATCGTGGAATCGGGTTTTGCCTTCCTGGGGTTCGACGACGAAGTCTTCGAGTTTCCAGGGGATGACCGGCGCTTTTGGCTTGGGTTCACGACGCGGTTTGGCGGGCTTCGGCGCTTCGCTGCGTGGTTGCTCGGCAGCCGCCGCTTCAACAGGCTGGACGGCCGGTGTCGCCACAGGCTCTTGTTTCGGTGCCGCTACGGGGGCGGTCCGGCCAGGCTGATTACCGTCGGTGCGGTGGCTGGGACTGTGAGACGGAGCGCTGGAGACTGGCGCGAGCTGCTCAGTCTCGCTTTTACCGAACATTTTCTTGAGTGCTTTGAGCACGGTCATCTCATCAATTGGTTAAGGAATATACGGCGGCCAGTGTAATGCAAGAATCGGGCGCGGCGTAGGGGGATGGATCAATGGGCTGTTTTTCAGCTCAGCCGTTAACGCAAGCGCTCGCCGAGCCAGGTGCCGATGTCGCGAATCTCTTCGGGTAACACTTCGTGACCCATTGGGTATTCCTGCCATGTCACGGTGACACCATGCTGCTTTAAATACTCGTAGGCGGTCCGTCCCATCGAGTTTTGCACCACGTCATCGTACTGACCGTGCAACGACAACACCGGAATCCGCTGTTGGCTGGCCGAAAGCTCCAGTCCTTCGCTGAAGGTCGGTGCATAAGTAGAGAGGGCAAGTACGCCACCCAGCGGCCCCTGCCATTTCAGGAACGCAGTGTGGAACACCACGGCGCCGCCCTGGGAAAAACCTGCCAGGAAAATCCGCGAAGCGTCTATTCCGCCGGCTCGCTGTACTTCGATCAATTTGATGATCCGGTCTGACGACGCTTCCAGCTGCTCGCGGTTGATCGCGCGTGCAGGGCTCATGGCCAATATGTCGTACCAGCTCGGCATCTCGTAGCCACCATTGATGGTGACGGCGCAGGTCGGTGCCTGAGGGAGAACGAAGCGAGTGCTCAGCAGGGTTTCCTGTAACGCTTCGGCCACCGGCAGGAAGTCGTAACGGTCGGCGCCCAGCCCGTGCAGCCAGATAACGCAGGCGTCTGCGGGCTTGACGGGTTCAAGAATCAAGGGCTCGGTCATGGCTGCTCCAATTGTGTGCGTGCGCTCTCATTGAGTGCGAGAGATGAGTGCGCGTCTGGTTGATCCGTTAAGAAGATGTCGCAAGGCTACAAGTTTTGCTATTGACCTGTCCCTTAAACGCTTTGGCGAGCGGTCTGGTACGGGCTTTGCTATAGGAAGCCTGTACGAAAAATCCCACGCCTGTCGGTAACACTATCAGGCCATTGTTCGTGGTGGGATAGCAAAAAATCCGGTGATGGATGTTCGCCAGTGGCCGCTACGGGCTTCGCGAACGTGAAAGGGCTACAGCCCGTTCGGCCGATTGGTGAGAAGTGAGTGGTCCATGATTTGGATTTTCTCCTACTAGACTCATAGCGCAGGTCCTACGTCGGTTGACCCCAAAAAAAACCAACACGGGTCAACTACGCCTCATAAGGGTGCGACTGGACTCAAGCTCCGACACAACAAGAGCAAAACTGGAGGTTTGAATGAAGATGTTGAAATCCACCCTGGCTATCGTGTCTGCAGCCGCAGTACTCGGTGTCAGCGGGTTCGCTCAGGCGGGTGCAACCCTGGATGCAGTGCAGAAGAAAGGTTTCGTACAGTGCGGCGTCAGCGATGGCCTGCCTGGTTTCTCGGTTCCGGACGCGAATGGCAAGATCGTCGGTATCGATGCTGACTACTGCCGCGCTGTGGCCGCTGCCGTCTTCGGCGACGCGACCAAGGTCAAGTTCAGTCAGTTGAACGCCAAAGAGCGCTTCACCGCGCTGCAGTCTGGCGAAATCGACATCCTGTCGCGCAACACCACCATGACCAGCTCCCGTGATTCGGGCATGGGTCTGAAATTCCCTGGTTTCATCACTTACTACGACGGCATCGGTTTCCTGGTAAACAGCAAGACTCTGGGCGTGAAAAGCGCCAAAGAGCTCGACGGCGCCACCATCTGCATTCAAGCCGGTACCACCACCGAGCTGAACGTTTCCGACTACTTCCGCGGCAACGGTCTGAAATACACCCCAATCACTTTCGACACCTCCGATGAAAGCGCCAAGTCGCTGGAATCCGGTCGTTGCGACGTGCTGACCTCCGACAAATCCCAGCTCTACGCACAACGCAGCAAGCTGGCGACCCCGAACGACTACACCGTTCTGCCGGAAACCATCTCCAAGGAGCCTCTGGGCCCGGTCGTACGTAATGGCGACGACGAGTGGCTGGCCATCGTGCGCTGGACTGGCTACGCCATGCTCAACGCTGAAGAAGCCGGCATCACTTCGAAAAACGTCGAAGCTGAAGCCAAAGGCACCAAGAACCCGGACGTCGCTCGTCTGCTGGGTACCGACGGTGAATACGGCAAAGACCTGAAAGTGAAGAAAGACTGGGTCGTGCAGATCGTCAAGCAAGTCGGTAACTACGGTGAAGTGTTCGAGAAAAACCTCGGCAAGGACACTCCGCTGGCCATCGACCGCGGGCTGAACGCTCTGTGGAACAACGGCGGCATTCAATACGCACCACCAGTGCGCTGATGGTTCTATCACCCGGTGGGCCAACCACCGGGTGATGTTCTGTTCCATTACATCCGGGGCACTTCATGCAAAATTCAATCGGCGCACCAAAGCAGAGGCTCAGCCTCAGCGATCCCAAAGTGCGTGCGTGGCTATTTCAGATCATCACCATTGTGGCGGTGGTCTCGATGGGCTGGTACCTGTTCGACAACACGCAGACCAACCTTCAACACCGGGGCATTACCTCCGGTTTCGACTTTCTGGAGCGCAGTGCCGGTTTCGGCATCGCTCAACACTTGATCGACTACACCGAATCGGACAGTTATGCCCGGGTGTTTGTCATCGGCCTGCTCAACACGCTGCTGGTGACCTTCATCGGCGTGATCCTGGCGACAATCCTCGGGTTCATCGTCGGCGTGTCACGGCTGTCGAAGAACTGGATCATCAGCAAGCTGGCGACTGTTTATGTGGAAGTCTTCCGCAACATTCCGCCGCTGCTGCAAATCCTGTTCTGGTACTTCGCGGTGTTCCTGACCATGCCGGGGCCACGCAACAGCCATAACTTCGGCGACACCTTCTTCGTCAGCAGCCGCGGCCTGAACATGCCGGCCGCGTTGATGGCGGACGGTTTCTGGCCGTTTGTGATCAGCATCGTCGTGGCCATTGTCGCGATCGTGCTGATGAGCCGCTGGGCCACCAAACGCTTCGAAGCGACCGGTGTGCCGTTCCACAAGTTCTGGGTTGGCCTGGCGCTGTTCTTTGCGATCCCGGCGCTGTGCGCGTTGATCTTCGGTGCACCCGTGCACTGGGAAATGCCCAAGCTGCAAGGCTTCAACTTTGTCGGTGGCTGGGTGCTGATCCCGGAACTGCTGGCGTTGACCCTGGCCCTGACCGTGTACACCGCGGCGTTCATCGCCGAGATCGTGCGTTCGGGTATCAAGTCGGTCAGCCACGGCCAGACCGAAGCGGCGCACTCGCTGGGTCTGCGTAACGGTCCGACCCTGCGCAAAGTGATCATCCCGCAAGCACTGCGCGTGATCATTCCGCCGCTGACAAGCCAATACCTGAACCTGGCGAAAAACTCTTCGCTGGCGGCCGGTATCGGTTATCCGGAGATGGTCTCGTTGTTTGCCGGTACGGTGCTGAACCAGACCGGGCAGGCGATCGAAGTAATTGCCATCACCATGAGCGTGTACCTGGCGATCAGTATCAGCATTTCCCTGCTGATGAACTGGTACAACAAGCGCATTGCGCTGATCGAGCGGTAAGGAAAAGCGCATGAGTACTCATACTTTCAAGCCTGACATGCCTCCACCGAGCAGTAGCATCGGTGTGGTCGCATGGATGCGCGCAAACATGTTCTCCAGCTGGCTCAACACCCTGCTGACCCTGTTTGCGTTCTATCTGATTTACCTGATTGTCCCGCCGATCCTGGAATGGGCAATCATCGACGCCAACTGGGTCGGCACCACCCGCGCCGACTGCACCAAGGAAGGCGCCTGCTGGGTGTTCATTCAGCAGCGTTTTGGCCAGTTCATGTACGGCTACTACCCGATGGACCTGCGCTGGCGCGTGGACCTGACCGTGTGGCTGGCGGTGATCGGCGTGGCGCCATTGTTCATCTCGCGCTTTCACCGTAAAGCCGTGTATGGCCTGAGCTTCCTGGTGCTGTACCCGATCATTGCCTGGTGCCTGTTGCATGGCGGCGTTTTCGGTCTGACCCAAGTGGCGACCAGCCAATGGGGCGGCCTGATGCTGACCCTGGTGATCGCCACTGTCGGTATTGCCGGTGCGTTGCCGCTGGGCATTGTGCTGGCGCTGGGCCGTCGTTCGAACATGCCGGCGATTCGCGTGGTCTGCGTGACCTTCATCGAATTCTGGCGCGGCGTGCCGTTGATCACGGTGCTGTTCATGTCCTCGGTGATGCTGCCGTTGTTCCTGCCTGAAGGCATGAACTTCGACAAACTGCTGCGGGCGCTGATCGGCGTGATCCTGTTCCAGTCGGCCTATGTGGCTGAGGTGGTGCGCGGCGGTCTGCAAGCGATTCCAAAAGGTCAGTACGAAGCGGCTGCGGCGATGGGCCTCGGTTACTGGCGCAGCATGGGCCTGGTGATTCTGCCGCAAGCCCTGAAGCTGGTAATCCCTGGCATCGTCAACACCTTCATTGCGCTGTTCAAGGACACGAGCCTGGTGATCATCATCGGCCTGTTCGACTTGCTCAACAGCGTCAAACAAGCCGCCGCCGACCCGAAATGGTTGGGCATGGCCACTGAAGGCTATGTGTTCGCGGCCCTGGTGTTCTGGATTTTCTGTTTTGGTATGTCGCGCTATTCCATGCATCTGGAACGCAAGCTCGACACTGGCCACAAGCGTTAGGAGTTCTGTAATGAGCGAAGCAATCAAAAAGCCTGTGAGCCCTGAAGGCATTATTCAGATGCAGGGCGTGAACAAGTGGTATGGCCAGTTCCACGTGTTGAAAGACATCAACCTGAACGTCAAGCAAGGCGAGCGTATCGTCCTGTGTGGCCCGTCGGGTTCCGGTAAGTCGACGACCATTCGCTGCCTCAACCGTCTGGAAGAACACCAGCAGGGCCGCATCGTGGTCGATGGCGTGGAGCTGACCAACGACCTCAAGCAGATCGAAACGGTCCGCCGTGAAGTCGGCATGGTGTTCCAGCACTTCAACCTGTTCCCGCACCTGACCATCCTGCAGAACTGCACCCTGGCGCCGATGTGGGTGCGCAAGATGCCCAAGCGCCAGGCCGAAGAAATCGCCATGCATTACCTGGAACGCGTACGCATTCCGGAGCAGGCGCATAAATTCCCGGGGCAACTGTCCGGCGGTCAGCAACAACGTGTGGCGATTGCCCGTGCCTTGTGCATGAAGCCGAAAATCATGCTGTTCGACGAACCGACCTCGGCCCTTGACCCGGAAATGGTGAAAGAGGTGCTGGACACCATGATCGGTCTGGCCGAAGACGGCATGACCATGCTCTGCGTGACCCACGAAATGGGCTTCGCCCGCACCGTGGCCAACCGCGTGATCTTCATGGACAAGGGCGAAATCGTTGAACAGGCCGCGCCGAACGACTTCTTCGACAATCCGCAGAACGAACGCACCAAACTGTTCCTGAGCCAGATCCTGCATTGATCGAAGCCAGGCAGTGAAAAAAACCCGGACGCTGTTCCGGGTTTTTTTTGCCCGAAAAAACACACCACGATCCCTGTAGGAGCCGGCTTGCTGGCGATAGCGGTGGTTCGGGCGACATCCATGTGGGATGCCAGACCGAATCGCCAGCAAGCCGGCTCCTACAGGGTTTGTGTCGCGTGCGAAATAACGAGCCGGACGCGGAATTGTAGGAGCCGGCTTGCCGGCGATAGCGGTGGGTCAGGTGACATCCATGTGGGATGTCAGACCGAATCGCCGGCAAGCCGGCTCCTACAGGGGTTGTGTCGTGTGCGAAATGGTGAGCCGCACGCGGAATTGTAGGAGCCGGCTTGCCGGCGATAGCGGTGGGTCAGGTGACATCCATGTGGGATGTCAGACCGAATCGCCGGCAAGCCGGCTCCTACAGGGGGTGTGTTGTGTGCGAAATGGTGAGCCGCACGCGGAATTGTAGGAGCCGGCTTGCCGGCGATGGCGGTGGTTCGGGCGACATCCATGTGGGATGCCAGACCGAATCGCCAGCAAGCCGGCTCCTACAGGGTTTGTGTCGTGTGCGAGATGGCGAGCCGGGCGCGGAATTGTAGGAGCCGGCTTGCTGGCGATAGCGGAGGGTCAGGCGACATCCATGTTGGATGTCAGACCGAATCGCCAGCAAGCCGGCTCCTACAGGGTTTGCGCGATGCACGAGATGGCGAGCCGGGCGCGGAATTGTAGGAGCCGGCTTGCCGGCGATAGCGGTGGGTCAGGCGACGTCCATGTTGGATGTCAGACCGAATCGCCAGCAAGCCGGCTCCTACAGGGGGTGTGTCGTGTGCGAGATGGCGAGCCGAACGCGGAATTGTAGGAGCCGGCTTGCTGGCGATAGCGGTGGGTCAGGCGACATCCATGTTGGATGTCAGACCGAATCGCCAGCAAGCCTGCTCCTACAGGGTTTGTGTAATGTGCGAGATGGCGAGCCGGGCGCGGAATTGTAGGAGCCGGCTTGCCGGCGATGGCGGAGGGTCAGGCGACATCCATGTGGGATGCCAGACCGAATCGCCGGCAAGCCGGCTCCTACAGGGTTTGTGTAAACCGTTTGCCCTGTGGGGCGATGCTGACTAACATGTCAGAAAATTCATCCTATGATTGGATGAAAGGGCGAATCCTATGTCAGACATGTCTCCACTCATTAAACGTTCCCTGGTTGATCAGGCTCTGGACCAGTTGCGCCTGCGTATCACCGAAGGCGTCTGGTCTGTCGGTCAGCGCCTGCCCACCGAGCCTGAGCTGTCTGCCGAATTGGGCATCAGCCGCAACACTGTCCGCGAAGCCATGCGCGTGTTGGCGTTTTCCGGTTTGATCGAAATCCGTCAGGGCGATGGCAGCTATCTGCGGGCGGTGATCGATCCGCTGGACACCCTGAAAGCGTTGTCGCGCTGCTCGCTTGAGCAGGCCAGGGAAACCCGGCACATCCTTGAAGTCGAGGCCATCGGCCTTGCCGCGCTGCGCAGGACCGACGAAGACCTCGTGGCCTTGCGCGAAGCGCTCAACGTCAGCGGCGATCACTACCACGGCGATCTCGACAGCTACATCGCCTGCGACCTGGTGTTTCACCGTCGTCTGGTTGACGCCGCGCACAACCCCACCCTCAGCGAGTTGTATCGCTATTTCTCCAGCGTCGTCGGTGCACAACTGCGCCAGACCTTGAGCATCACGCCACGCCGCCAGGAAGTGTTCGACCTGCATATCGAATTGCTCGATGCCGTCGAGCAACGCGACCCGGAACGCGCGAAAGCCTTGTCGAGGCAGTTGATCAATGAACCTTGAAACCGAGAACGCCATGTCCAGCAGCCACAGCACGATCACCGAAGCCAAACGCACGGCGGAGCTCGAAGAGCTGCTGATCGACGCCGAGGCCGATGACGAACAGGTCCAGCAAAGTCAGCCAATCCTGCGTCGCCCGTGGCTGTTGTTGCTGGGGCTGATTCTGGTCGCGCTGAACTTGCGTCCGGCGCTGTCGAGCATGGCGCCGATGCTCAGCGAGGTCTCGAAAAGCTTGGGCCTGTCGGCGGCGCAGGCCGGTTTGCTGACGACGTTGCCAGTGCTGTGCCTCGGTCTTTTTGCGCCGTTGGCGCCGATTCTGGCGCGACGTTTCGGCGCTGAGCGCGTGGTGTTGGGCATCCTTCTGACATTGGCCGGCGGGATCATTCTGCGCAGTTCGTTCGGTGAAATCGGCTTGTTTGGCGGCAGCGTGCTGGCCGGCGCGAGCATCGGCGTGATCGGCGTTTTGCTGCCAGGCATCGTCAAACGCGACTTCGCCAAACACGCCGGGACCATGACCGGCGTCTACACCATGGCCCTGTGCCTGGGGGCGGCGATGGCGGCGGGCGCGACCGTGCCGTTGAGCGAACACTTCGACAAGAGCTGGGCATTGGGGCTGGGCTTCTGGGTGATTCCGGCACTGGTGGCGGTGATGTTCTGGTTGCCGCAAGTCGGTCAGAAACACGGCTCCCACAACGTGGCTTACCGGGTACGCGGTCTGTTGCGTGACCCGTTGGCCTGGCAAGTGACCTTGTACATGGGCCTGCAATCGTCCTTGGCGTACATCGTGTTCGGCTGGTTGCCATCGATCCTGATCGGTCGCGGCCTGACGCCGACCCAGGCCGGTCTGGTGCTGTCGGGTTCGGTGATCGTTCAACTCGCCAGTTCGCTGGCCGCACCGTGGCTGGCGACGCGCGGCAAGGATCAGCGTCTGGCGATCGTCATCGTCATGGCGCTGACCCTCGGCGGTCTGTTCGGTTGCCTTTATGCACCCATCGAAGGCCTGTGGGGCTGGGCGATCCTGCTCGGCCTGGGGCAGGGCGGAACGTTCAGCCTGGCGTTGACCCTGATTGTTTTGCGCTCGCGGGACTCGCACGTGGCGGCCAACCTGTCGAGCATGGCCCAGGGCTTCGGTTACACCCTGGCGTCCATGGGGCCGTTCGCGGTCGGCATCGTGCATGACTGGACCGGTGGCTGGAACGCCGTGGGCTGGATCTTCGCGGTGATCGGCCTCGGCGCCATCCTTGCCGGCCTCGGTGCCGGGCGTTCGCTGTACGTGCAGGTGGTCAGCGAAAAGGTCTGACTACAGGTAAACAACGTCCAGCGTTGCCGAACCGTCGAGTTGCACCTCAGCGCTGAGATCCAGCTCGGAGGTGGGCGCGATGACCGTTTCGACCGTCACCCGGCTGGTCAGCGTGCGGATGGCAATCGGGCCGGCGCTGCTCCCGGCAATGTCAGTGAATCCGAGATAACTTCGGGCGCCAATCGGAATGGCCTGGCTGTTCGACGAACTCCAGGCCTTGCCGCCCGTAGTGGAGTCGGTTCGATAGACCTGCGTCAGGTCGTCCACCACGGTGCTGGCCGGATCGAAGTTCAGTGAATACAAGCCGATTTTATTTTGGCTGTGGTCGTGGTTCAGGCCGTAGTAAATCTCACTGTTGACGATCGCCGAGCCGTCGCGGTTGTCGCGCATCAGCAAGGCAAAACGCGCGGGCGCATTGCACTGAATTGTGAGGTCGAGCGTCTGGTCGCGCAGTCGCGTGCGTTTGTCGACGCTGAGGTCCTGCCGGGAGATTTTTCCGTAGTCGACGAGGCCGTTGTTGGACAGCATCGGTGTGCAGGCGAGCGGGGTGAGGGTGCCTTTGACGGTCAGGTCAACGGTGGACGCCGCGAAGCTGTGTTGGGTGGTGCTGATGAGCAAGGTTGTCGCAAGGACAGCGAAGTAATGATTCATTTGTGAAAGTCCTTTTCATTGATTTTATTCTGCCTGTGCCGGGAGTCTGCGGAGCTGCACTGTCGGCAAAAGAGCACGAGGTGGTGAGAATGCTCGCCAGCGGAATGACCGTCAGTGAAATCGCCGGCTACTTCAAACGCAGCGTATCGACCATCAGCAAACAGAAAAACATGGCCATGCAGCGGCTGGGCATTTCCACGGATGTGGACCTGTTTGCGTATGCCCGTGAGAGTGGCATGGTGCATTAGGCTTCGGCACACCTGAGGGTATTCCCGCCACGAATGCCGGTAGTGTTCCGTTCATTAGTTGACTATCGTGCAGGCAATTCTACGAAACCCGTTTTCAAACCAGGGAGCTTGCCCATGAGTGATGCCCACAACGCCTTGATCACCCGATTCTATGAGGCCTTCCAGCGCCTGGATGCCGAGGCCATGAGCGCCTGCTACACCGACGACGTGGTGTTCAGTGATCCGGCATTTGGCGAATTGCGCGGGCGCGATGCGGGCGACATGTGGCGCATGCTCACCACCCGGGCCAAGGACTTTTCCCTGACTTTCGATAACGTGCGCAGCGATGATCGCAGCGGCGGCGCGCATTGGGTGGCGACGTACCTGTTCAGCCAGACCGGCAATACCGTGGTCAACGATATTCAGGCGCGTTTTGTGTTTCGCGATGGCAAGATCTGCGAGCATCACGACCGTTTTGATCTGTGGACCTGGTCGCGTCAGGCGCTGGGGTTCAAGGGCCTGCTGCTGGGCTGGACGCCGCTGGTGAGAAACGCCGTTCGCGCTCAGGCCTTGAAGGGGCTGAAGGCATTTCAGGCCAGTCGCTGATAAGATCGCGGCTTGTTTTCTTTCAAGCCATGATCGTCACGTGAACACGCCGAGCGAACCCGCCGCCATTGCCGCCGAACCGACGCTGCCCGTCAGCAAACCCTGGTTCGTCTACCTCGTTCGCGCGGCCAACGGTTCGCTCTACTGCGGGATCAGCGACGATCCCGTCCGCCGCTTCGCCACTCACCAGAGCGGCAAAGGCGCGCGGTTCTTCCTTTCCAGCCCGGCGGTGGCCTTGGTCTACACCGAAGTCTGCCGCGACAAAAGCGAAGCGCTGCGCCAGGAACGGCTGATCAAAAAACTCAAGAAAAGCGCCAAGGAATGTCTGGTGGCGACCTTTGCTGCGGGCTTATCAATCTGATTGATCAGTTCCCATCAGGCAGATCTGTAGGCTGCTCGCGGATTGCGCGCTAAGCTGCAGATTCCTGATTCGTGCGGCGGAGCCGAGCATGTCCGAGTTGATTCTTCATCATTACCCGACGTCCCCTTTCGCCGAAAAGGCCCGCCTGCTGCTGGGCTTCAAGGGCCTGTCCTGGCGCTCGGTGAAGATCTCGCCGGTGATGCCAAAACCCGATCTGACGGCTTTGACCGGTGGCTATCGCAAGACGCCGGTGTTGCAGATTGGTGCGGATATTTATTGCGACACGTCGCTGATCGCCCGTCGACTGGAGCAGGAAAAAGCCTTGCCGGCGTTCTTCCCGGAAGGTCAGGAAATGATCGCCGCGAGCTTCGCCGCGTGGGCCGATTCGGTGGTGTTCCAGCATGCCGTAAGCCTGGTGTTTCAGCCTGCGTCGGTCGCGGTGCGTTTCGGTCATTTGCCTCCGGAAGCAATCAAGGCGTTCCTCGCCGATCGCGCCAGTTTTTTCAGCGGTGGCAGTGCGACAAAGTTGTCGGCCGAACAGGCGCGGCATCAATGGCCGACGATCATGACACGCCTGGAGCAACAGCTGCAGCGCGAGCAGGGCGACTTTCTGTTCGGTGAACCGTCGATTGCCGACTTCGCCCTGGCTCATTCGCTGTGGTTCCTGAAAGCGACACCGGTGACTGCACCGCTGGTCGATGCGTACCCGGCGGTTGCCGCGTGGCATGCACGGGTCTTGGGCTTTGGGCATGGTGCGTTCAGCGAGATGACATCCGAGGAGGCGCTGGCGGTGGCGCGTAATGCCACGCCTGCCGCATTGCCGGATGAGCAGTTCGAAGAGCCGAACGGGTTAGAGGCGGGTCAGCAGGTGGCTATCACGGCGACCGATTACGGTGTTGATCCGGTGGCCGGGGAGTTGCTGTTTGCCGGGCGTGAGGAATTGATTCTGCGCCGTGAAGACGAGCGTGGCGGGGTGGTGCATGTGCACTTTCCGCGGTTCGGGTTTCGTATTGAAAAACGCTGACCGGTCCTGCTTGGTTTCCGGACAACTACGCAATCCCCTGTAGGAGCCGGCTTGCCGGCGATGGCGGTGGTTCTGTCAACCTATTCATCGACTGAACGGACGCTATCGCCGGCAAGCCGGCTCCTACAAGGGGGTGTGGGGCCGGAGAGTTACTTCAGGGCCGCGAGGATGGTATCTGGGTCATACCCGCGAATCAGCGTTCCGTTGACGTCGATGATCGGAATCCCGCCGCCACCCAACGCTTCATAAGCCTTGCGCGCCTCGGCGTCTTTCTCGATGTCGAATTCCTTGTACGGAATGCCTTTCTGATCAAGAAAGCGCCGGGTCAGTTTGCAGTAACCACACCACTCGGTGGCGTAGAGCACGACGTTAGCCTTGGCCTGAGTCTGTTCCGACACCACCTGCGATGGGTTGAACACCCGCTCGATCTTGCCCCAGTTCTGATAAACCACGACCACCAGCAGGATCAGCAGGAATTTCTTCAGCACGCTGCCCAGCATCAGTTGCGTCGCTTGAGCTGGTCAGTCAGCTGAGTCGGCAGGCCTTTGATGATCAGCGTGCCGGCTTCTTCGTCGTACTCGATCTTCGAGCCCAGCAGGTGCGCTTCGAAGCTGATCGACAGACCTTCGGCGCGACCGGTAAAGCGGCGGAATTGGTTCAGGGTGCGTTTATCCGCCGGGATCTCTGGCGAAAGCCCGTAGTCCTTGTTGCGAATGTGATCGTAGAAAGCTTTCGGACGCTCTTCGTCGATCAGCTCGGAGAGTTCTTCCAGGCCCATGGGCTCGCCCATTTTTGCCTGGCTGCTGGCGTAATCCACCAGGGTCTTGGTTTTTTCGCGGGCGGACTCTTCCGGCAAATCTTCGCTTTCCACGAAGTCGCTGAACGCCTTGAGCAGCGTGCGTGTTTCGCCCGGGCCGTCGACGCCTTCCTGGCAGCCGATGAAGTCGCGGAAATACTCCGAAACCTTTTTGCCGTTCTTGCCTTTGATGAACGAAATGTACTGCTTGGACTGTTTGTTGTTCTGCCACTCGGAGACGTTGATTCGCGCTGCGAGGTGCAACTGGCCCAGGTCGAGGTGGCGGGACGGGGTCACGTCCAGCTGATCGGTCACGGCAACACCTTCACTGTGGTGCAGCAGCGCGATCGCCAGGTAATCGGTCATGCCCTGCTGGTAATGCGCAAACAGCACGTGGCCGCCCACGGAGAGGTTCGACTCTTCCATCAGCTTCTGCAGGTGCTCCACCGCCACGCGGCTGAACGCCGTGAAGTCCTTGCCGCCGTCGAGGTATTCCTTCAGCCAGCCGCTGAACGGGTGCGCCCCGGATTCGGCATGGAAGAAACCCCAGGCCTTGCCTTGTTTGGCGTTGTAGCTCTCGTTGAGGTCGGCAAGCATGTTCTCGATGGCGCTCGACTCGGCCAGTTCAGAGTCGCGAGCGTGGAGAACTGCGGGCGTGCCGTCGGGTTTTTTGTCGATCAGGTGGACGATGCAATGACGGATCGGCATGGGCTTCTCGGCTGTTTGATACGGCTGGTTGGAGAGAGCAGGGCAGGCTCCCAAAAAAGTGCCAAGTGTACCGCAACCGCTGGTTTTGGCGTGGTGCGAAGGGCAATTCGTAGCCGACCGACGGCCCTTATGCAGTTTTTTCCTGTTTTAGAGCAATAAAGCTGACCAAATGGGTAGCTAGAGGCGGATATTTCCCCGTCTCTGTGCTAGTTTTGCCCGGTCTTACGCGAAGTCACTGCGTTAAGCGTGCATTCAGCATTTGTCAGGTCGAACCAAACCCTGATTTCGGTATCTATAACCCCGATCCCGTGGTTATTGGCCGAGGGTGCCAGATCCAGAAGATCGGGCTCGATGGCTGACACTGCACTCTGCAATCCATATGAATTTGATAGGGAAGGAACACTACATGGCTCTTACTAAAGACCAACTGATCGCCGACATCGCTGAAGCTATCGACGCGCCAAAAACCACCGCGCGTAACGCTCTGGACCAACTGGGCCAAATCGTTGCCGATCAGCTGGAAAACGGCGGCGAAATCACTCTGCCAGGTATCGGCAAGCTGAAAGTGACTGAGCGTCCTGCCCGTACCGGCCGTAACCCTTCGACTGGCGCTGCCATCGAAATCGCTGCCAAGAAAGTTATCAAGCTGGTTGTGGCCAAAGGCCTGACTGACGCTGTTAACAAGTAAGACGCAGTAAAAAAAACCGTGCTCCGGAGTGATCCGGGCACGGTTTTTTTGTGCCTGTGATTTGGCGATTGACCCGCAGACAACACAAAACCAATGTGGGAGTGAGCCTGCTCGCGATTGCGGTGTGTCAGGCAATATTATTGTCACTGACATACCGCCATCGCGAGCAGGCTCGCTCCTACAGTTGATCTCCGTTGGTCAGTTACTCAGCTTTTTTTAACCCAACGCTCGCGCCGCCAGACCTGCTGTTCGGATTTGGTCTGGAAGGTCCACGCAACGAAGCGGCTTTGCTTCTGGCCCTGGGACATTTCCACGACCTGGCTTTCCAGAACCCCGGCCTTTTTCAGCGCCGTCTCAATCGCCGGCAGGTTCGAGGCTTTCGAGACCAGGGTGCTGAACCACAGCACTTTGTGCTGAAAGTGCGCGCTCTCGGCAATCAACTGCGTCACAAAACGGGCTTCGCCACCTTCACACCACAATTCCGCCGACTGACCGCCAAAGTTCAGCACCGGCAGTTTGCGTTTCGGGTCGGCGCGGCCCAGTGCGCGCCATTTGCGCTCGCTGCCTTTGGTCGCTTCGTCCATCGAAGCGTGGAACGGCGGGTTGCACATGGTCAGGTCGAAGCGTTCGCCGGGTTCGAGCAAGCCCAGCAGAATGTGCTTGGGATTGGTCTGCTGGCGCAGCTGGATGGCCTTGTTCAGGCCGTTGGACTGGACGATGGCTTTGGCGGCGGCCACGGCCGTCGGGTCGATTTCCGAACCGAGGAAGTGCCAGCGGTAGTCGCTGTAGCCGATCAGCGGGTAGACGCAGTTGGCGCCCATGCCGATGTCGAGCACCTTGACCGGCGCACCACGCGGGATTTCGCCGTCATTGACGCTGGCCAGCAGGTCGGCCAGGAAGTGCACGTAGTCAGCACGGCCCGGCACCGGCGGGCAGAGGTAATCGGCCGGAATGTCCCAATGGGCGATGCCATAGAACGATTTCAGCAGCGCCCGGTTGAACACCCGCACCGCGTCCGGGCTGGCGAAGTCGATGCTTTCCTTGCCGTACGGGTTGATGATCACGAACTTCGCCAGTTCCGGCGTGGTTTTGATCAGCGCCGGGAAGTCGTAACGACCCTGATGGCGGTTGCGCGGGTGCAAGCTGGCCTTTTCACGCGGTTCCACGGCTTTGGCCGGGGTGGCGGGGTCAGGCTTCTTGCGCGCAGGGCGGGGTGTGCGGGGGGCGGTCATGGGCGTTGTCGATTCGGGTATGGCTGAAAGTGGCGGGTATTGTCCCACAGACCATGACTTGGCGGGGGACCTGTAGGAGCGAGGCTTGCCCGCGAAGAACGATAATGCGGTCTGTCAGGCATGCCGCATCATCGTTCTTTGCGGGCAAGTCGGGTCGCCGCATCGCTCGCTCCTACAGAAAGCAAAAAGTGGCGGGCATAAAAAAGGGAGGCCGTTGCGGGCCTCCCTTTTTCATTGCGATCTGCCGTTACAGGCTGGCAATCCGCGCATGCTGCTCGGCCAGTTTGCCCAAAGCCTGTTCGGCTTCAGCCAGTTTGGCGCGTTCCTTCTCGATGACTTCGGCCGGAGCCTTGTCGACGAAACCGGCGTTGGACAGCTTGCCGCCCACGCGCTGGACTTCGCCCTGCAGACGCAGGATTTCCTTGTCCAGACGGGCCAGTTCGGCGTCCTTGTCGATCAGGCCGGCCATCGGCACCAGCACTTCCATCTCACCCACCAGCGCGGTGGCGGACAGCGGTGCTTCTTCGCCGGCAGCCAACACGGTGATCGATTCGAGACGCGCCAGTTTCTTCAACAGGGCTTCGTTCTCGGTGAGACGACGCTGATCTTCGGCGCTGACGTTTTTCAGGAAAATGTTCAGCGGCTTGCCCGGGCCGATGTTCATCTCGCCACGGATATTGCGCGTGCCGAGCATCAGTTCCTTGAGCCACTCGATGTCGTTCTCGGCCGCCGGATCGATGCGCTCTTCATTGGCCACTGGCCAAGGTTGCAGCATGATCGTCTTGCCTTCGATACCGGCCAGCGGCGCGATGCGCTGCCAGATTTCTTCGGTGATGAACGGCATGAACGGGTGCGCCAGGCGCAACGCGACTTCCAGTACGCGCACCAGCGTGCGACGGGTGCCGCGCTGACGCTCGACCGGTGCGTTTTCGTCCCACAGCACAGGCTTGGACAGTTCCAGGTACCAGTCGCAATACTGGTTCCAGATGAACTCGTATAAGGCTTGTGCCGCGAGGTCGAAGCGGAACTGGTCGAGTTGACGGGTCACTTCGGCTTCGGTGCGTTGCAGCTGCGAGATGATCCAGCGATCCGCCAGGGACAGCTCGTAGGCTTCGCCGTTCTGGCCGCAGTCTTCGCCCTTGTCCAGCACGTAGCGCGCGGCGTTCCAGATCTTGTTGCAGAAGTTGCGATAGCCTTCGACGCGGCCCATGTCGAACTTGATGTCGCGACCGGTGGACGCCAGCGAGCAGAAGGTGAAGCGCAGGGCGTCGGTGCCGTAGCTGGCGATGCCGTCGGCGAACTCGTCGCGGGTCTGCTTCTCGATCTTCTTCGCCAGTTTCGGCTGCATCATGCCGGAGGTGCGTTTCTGCACCAGGTCTTCCAGCTCGATACCGTCGATGATGTCCAGCGGGTCCAGGACGTTGCCCTTGGACTTGGACATTTTCTGGCCCTGGCCGTCTCGCACCAGACCGTGAACGTAAACGGTCTTGAACGGAACCTGCGGCGTGCCGTCTTCGTTTTTCACCAGGTGCATGGTGAGCATGATCATCCGGGCAACCCAGAAGAAAATGATGTCGAAGCCAGTCACCAACACGTCGGTGGAGTGGAATTTCTTCAGGAATTCGGTCTGCTCAGGCCAGCCGAGCGTCGAGAATGTCCACAGGCCCGAACTGAACCAGGTGTCGAGAACGTCGTTGTCCTGTTGCAGCGCAACGTCCGGACCGAGGTTGTGCTTGGCACGCACTTCGGCTTCGTCGCGACCGACGTAGACTTTGCCCGACTCGTCGTACCAGGCCGGAATCCGGTGGCCCCACCACAGTTGACGGCTGATGCACCAATCCTGGATGTCGCGCATCCACGAGAAGTACATGTTTTCGTACTGTTTAGGCACGAACTGGATACGGCCGTCTTCAACAGCGGCAATCGCCGGTTCAGCCAAAGGCTTGGTGGACACGTACCACTGGTCGGTCAGCCACGGCTCGATGATGGTGCCGGAACGGTCGCCTTTCGGCACTTTCAACGCGTGATCGTTGACGCTGACCAACAGGTCGGCAGCGTCGAACGCAGCAACGATTTGTTTGCGCGCTTCGAAGCGGTCGAGGCCGACGTATTCAGCCGGGATCTTGCCGTCGATGCTTTCGTTCAGCGTGCCGTCGAGGTTGAACACCTGGCAGGCCGGCAACACGGCAGCGTTCTTGTCGAAGATGTTCAGCAGCGGCAGGTTGTGGCGCTTGCCGACTTCGTAGTCGTTGAAATCGTGGGCCGGGGTGATTTTCACGCAGCCGGTGCCGAATTCAGGGTCGCAGTAATCGTCGGCGATGATCGGGATGCGGCGGCCAACCAGCGGCAGCTCGACAAATTTGCCGATCAGGGCTTTGTAGCGTTCATCGTTCGGGTTAACCGCGACGGCGGCGTCGCCGAGCATGGTTTCCGGGCGAGTGGTCGCGACGATCAGGTAATCATTGCCTTCAGCGGTCTTGGCGCCGTCGGCCAGCGGGTATTTCAGGTTCCACAGGAAACCTTTCTCGTCGTGGTTTTCCACTTCGAGGTCGGAAATTGCCGTGTGCAACTTGGTGTCCCAGTTGACCAGACGCTTGCCGCGATAGATCAGGCCGTCTTCGTGCAGGCGCACGAACGCTTCTTTCACCGCTTCCGAGAGACCGTCGTCCATGGTGAAGCGCTCGCGGCCCCAGTCCACGGACGAGCCGAGACGGCGGATCTGACGGCTGATGTTGCCGCCGGACTGATCCTTCCATTCCCAGACTTTCTCGAGGAATTTTTCACGGCCCAGGTCGTGGCGATTCTGGCCCTGGGCTTCGAGTTGGCGTTCCACCAGCATTTGCGTGGCGATACCGGCGTGGTCGGTGCCCGGCTGCCACAGGGTGTTGCGACCCTGCATGCGGCGGAAACGGATCAGGGCGTCCATGATCGCGTTGTTGAAGCCGTGACCCATGTGCAGGCTGCCGGTGACGTTCGGCGGCGGGATCATGATGGTGTAGGACTCGCCCGCGCCTTGCGGGGCGAAGTAATTCTCAGACTCCCAGGTGTTGTACCAGGAAGTTTCAATGGCGTGCGGCTGGTAGGTCTTATCCATGCGCGGCGGGACCCTATTGGCATTAATTCAGGAAAAGCCGACGAGTATAGCGGGGCATGGGGCGCAGGGCGAGCGGGGGCGGACAGGGCGCAGTATCAAAAAACGCACAAACACCCTGTAGGAGCGAGGCTTGCCCGCGAAGGCGGTGTGTCAGTCAGCATTGATGTATCTGACATATCGCCTTCGCGGGCAAGCCTCGCTCCTACGGGAGGGGGGTGTTCGATTAATCGTTGTACTGGCTTAGCAACCGCTCAAGACGCGCGCTGAGGCGGCGTTTGATTTCGGTTTCGATGTGCGGGGCGAAGTCGTCGATCACGTCTTGCATGATCAGTTGCGCGGCGGCGCGCAGTTCGCTGTCCAGGTGCAGCAGGTCGTCGGGACCTTTGCTGGCAGCGGGTGCCGGTTGCGCGGCAGCGGCGACTGGCGTCGGTGCGACGGTGGGCTGACTGGCGCTGACCGTGTCGAACAACATCGGAATCTGTTCCTGCTCTCCATCGTCGACCGTGTCGGTCAGCAGCGGTGGTTGCAGGTTGTCATCGCCGAGCAATTGGCGGATCGACTCAAGGTCGTCCAGCAGGTGCGCGGACTTTTGCAGCGGTTTTGGAGTGTCCATCGGAATGCTCAGAGTCGCTGTAAACGGTGATCTTGCAGAGGATAGCCCTGTTCGCGGTAGAAACGGAAACTCTCCCGCGCAGCCGTGCGTATCGCCGGATCCTCCACCACCACTTCCGCCACCCGGGCGAATTTGTTGGCAAAGGCCGGGACTTTCAGGTCGAGATTGACCAGCAAATCCTGATGTTGACCGCAGTCATCGCCAAGACCCAGCACAATCAAACCGTCCGGCTCGCTTTCGGCGGGGCCGTGGGGCACGAAGCTTTCGCCCTTGAAGGCCCACAGGCGCGCATCGAGATCGTCACGCTGGGCGGCATCGCTGCAATGCAGGTAGATGCGATGGCCCATGCGCCAGGCTTTATCGGTGAGCTTGCAGGCGAAATCCAGCCGTGCCGAAGGATCGGCGCTGGGCAGGATATAGAAGTCGACTTTGGTCATTGCGGTTCCTGAGCCCCAGGCGACGTCGCCCGAAAGCAACGCCGCCCGAGGTCATCGGTTTCAGGCTTTGGCGCGGTCCAGCAGGTACTGGGTCAGCAATGGAACCGGACGGCCAGTGGCGCCCTTATCCTTGCCGCCGCTGGTCCAGGCGGTACCGGCGATGTCCAGGTGCGCCCAGTTCAGGTTCTTGGTGAAGCGCGACAGGAAGCAGGCAGCGGTGATGGTGCCGGCTTTCGGGCCGCCAATGTTGGCGATGTCGGCGAACGGGCTGTCCAGCTGCTCTTGATACTCGTCGAACAACGGCAGTTGCCAGGCGCGGTCGTCAGCCGATTGGCCGGCGCTCAGCAGTTGGCCGATCAGTTCGTCGTTGTTGCCCAGCAGGCCGGAGGTGTGCGCACCCAATGCAACGACGCAAGCGCCGGTCAGGGTTGCGATGTCGATCACGGCTTGCGGCTTGAAGCGCTCGGAGTAGGTCAGGGCGTCGCACAGCACCAGACGGCCTTCGGCGTCGGTGTTGAGGATTTCTACGGTCTGGCCGCTCATGGTGGTGACGATGTCGCCCGGACGCGAAGCGTTGCCGCTCGGCATGTTCTCGGCGCAGGCCAGGATGCACACCAGATTGATTGGCAGCTTCAGTTCGAGCACGGCACGCAGGGTGCCGAAGACGCTGGCGGCGCCGCCCATGTCGTACTTCATTTCATCCATGCCGGCGCCCGGCTTCAGGCTGATGCCGCCGGTGTCGAAGGTGATGCCTTTGCCGACCAGGGCGTACGGCTTCTCGGATTTCTTGCCACCGTTGTATTGCATGACGATCAGGCGCGGCGGCTGGGCGCTGCCCTGGCCGACGGCGTAGAACGAGCCCATGCCCAGTTCCTTGATTTTCTTCTCATCAAGGACTTCGACTTTCAGGCTTTTGAATTCTTTACCGAGGTTTTTCGCTTGCTCGCCGAGGAACGTCGGGTGGCAGATGTTCGGCGGCAGGTTGCCCAGGTTGCGGGTGAACGCCATGCCGTTGGCGATCGCGGTGGCGTGGGCCACGGCGCGCTCGACTTCAGCCTGGGCCGCCTTGATGGTCACTAGGGTGACTTTCTTCAGGGCGCGAGGTTCGGCTTTCTGGCTCTTGAACTGATCAAAAGTGTATTCGCCGTCCACCAGGGTTTCGGCCAGCAGACGGGTCTTGCCGTAGCTGTCGCGACCCTTGACGATCACTTCGTCCAGCGCCAGCACGGCATCGCTGCCGCCCAGGCCTTTAAGGGTGTTGAGGACGCCGGCGATGATTTTACGGAACGGGCGGTCACCCAGTTCTTCGTCCTTGCCCACGCCGACCAGCAACACGCGCTCGGCTTTCAGGTTCGGCAGGCTGTGCAGCAACAGGCTCTGGCCAACCTTGCCGGCCAGGTCGCCGCGCTTGAGCACTGCGCTGATGGCGCCACCGCTCAGTTCGTCGAGTTGTTTGGCAACGGCGCCGAGCTTGCGGCCTTCGCCGACGGCGACTACCAGGGTGGCGGTTTTCAACGTTTCTGGGTTAACGCTTTTTACAACCAGTTCCATGTCCGGGTCCCTGAATGATGGGTCAACACGCAAGTGCTCGACGACAGACGTTCGAGCCTGCTTATTTATAGAGTGAAAGACGCAAGTCACGGCTTGCGACAAAGGCCGCAGTTTGAACCTCGCTACCGGCGCCTGACAACCCTCGGTTGTACGATCTTCTGCGCTTTGGCCGCCTGCGTAACCATGCGCAGTGACAGGCGCGTCCAATCACAGGATAATGCGCCAACTTTTTTCGGCAGCTCTGTCTTGCGGGCTGCCTGATACGTTTGCTTGTTTGGCCGCCTTAGCCTGACAACCCTGGAGTGTCTGGTTTGATCGTCTTCCGTTACCTATCCCGCGAAGTCCTGTTGACCTTGAGCGCCGTCAGTGCCGTGCTGCTGGTCATCATCATGAGCGGACGCTTCATCAAATACCTCGCCCAGGCGGCGGCTGGCCTTCTGGATCCGGGCTCGCTGTTCCTGATCATGGGCTTTCGCCTGCCAGGCTTTCTGCAACTGATCCTGCCGCTGGGCCTGTTCCTCGGGATCCTGCTGGCCTACGGTCGCCTGTACCTTGAAAGTGAAATGACCGTGCTCTCCGCCACGGGCATGAGCCAACAGCGCCTGTTCACCATGACCCTGTTTCCGGCCACCCTGGTGGCACTGGTGGTGGCATGGTTGAGCCTGAGCCTGGCGCCACAAGGGGCCAATCAGTTTCAGTTACTGCTGAACAAACAAGATGCGCTGACCGAGTTCGATACCCTCGAGCCGGGCCGCTTCCAGGCCCTGCGTGACGGCACCAGGGTGACCTACACCGAAACCCTGTCGGATGACCGCATCCACCTCGGCGGCGTGTTCATTTCGCAAAAGAACGTCTCGTCGGACAAGAAGGATCGCGGGATTTCCGTGCTGGTGGCCGAGAAGGGCCGTCAGGAAATCCGCCCCGACGGTAACCGTTACCTGATTCTCGACAACGGTTATCGCTACGACGGTAACCCGGGGCAGGCCGACTATCGTGCGATCAAGTACGAAGAGTACGGCGTGTTGCTGCCTAAACCGGACGTCAGCGACGAAGTCACCGACCGCGATGCAATGCCCACCAGTTCGTTGCTCGGCAGTGATGACCTGCGTTCGCGCACCGAGCTGCAATGGCGCCTGTCCTTGCCCTTGCTGGTCTTCATCGTGACCCTGATGGCGGTGCCGCTGTCGCGGGTCAATCCGCGCCAGGGTCGTTTCCTCAAGCTGCTGCCGGCGATTCTTCTTTATATGGCTTACCTGAGCATCCTGATTGCCGCTCGCGGCGCCCTCGAAAAGGGCAAGATCCCGCCCGCGCTGGGCTTGTGGTGGGTTCACGCAATCTTCCTGGCCATCGGCCTTGGCTTGCTCTATTGGGAACCCTGGCAGTTGAAGCGTGCGAGTCGCCGCAGCGCGCTGGAGGTGGCCCGTGGTTAAGCTCGATCGCTACATCGGTAGCAGCGTCTTTATCGCGATCCTGGCGGTACTGGGGATTATTCTCGGTCTGGCCACGCTGTTCGCTTTCATCGACGAGATGGGTGAAGTCAGCGATACCTACACCCTGGTCGATGTCTTGAGTTACGTCCTGCTGACTGCGCCGCGTCGTCTTTACGACATGTTGCCGATGGCAGCACTGATCGGCTGCCTGATCGGCCTCGGCAGTCTGGCCAGCCACAGCGAGCTGACCATCATGCGCGCTGCGGGCGTGTCGATCGGCCGGATCGTCTGGGCCGTCATGAAGCCGATGCTGATCCTGATGGTGGTGGGCGTGTTGATTGGCGAGTACATCGCGCCGGCGACCGAAAGCACCGCGCAGGCCAACCGCTCGCTGGCTCAAGGCAGTGGTGATGCGCAAAGCGCCAAGCATGGCCTGTGGCACCGTCAGGGCGAGGAGTTCATCCACGTCAACTCGGTACAACCCAACGGCGTGCTGTACGGCGTGACCCGTTATCGCTTCGACGATCAGCGGCACATGCTGTCCTCGAGCTTCGCCAAACGCGCGAAATTCGACCAGGATCACTGGCAGTTGAGCGATGTCACGACCACGCTGTTCCATGACAAGAGCACCGAAGTGGTCACGGCCCCGGTCGAGCGCTGGAACGTGGCGCTGAGCCCGCAACTGCTGAGCACCGTGGTGATGTCGCCGGATTCGCTGTCGATCACCGGCCTGTGGAGTTACATCCACTACCTGGCGGATCAGGGGTTGAACAATGGCCGCTACTGGTTGGCATTTTGGGTCAAGGTGTTGCAGCCGCTGGTCACTGCCGCCCTGGTACTGATGGCGATCTCCTTCATCTTCGGTCCGCTGCGCTCGGTTACCCTCGGTCAGCGGGTATTCACCGGCGTGCTGGTGGGCTTCACCTTCCGCATCGTCCAGGACCTGCTGGGGCCTTCGAGCCTGGTGTTCGGGTTCTCGCCGCTGTTTGCGGTGCTGGTGCCGGCGGGTGTGTGTGCCCTGGCAGGTGTCTACCTCCTGCGCCGAGCCGGTTGAAACACACGAACCTGTAGGAGCCGGCTTGGTGCGGGCGGCGTTCCGACGATAGCGCATCACCGCGGTCATCCAGACCCACTGCGGCGCCCCCATCGCCAGCAAGCCGGCTCCTACAAAAGCCTTCAAAAACGCCCCTGTCGCAAGACCGGGGCGTTTTTTGTAGGTGCCGTCTGACCTGCGAACGTGACGCTTGCGCCGTGGATCAGGTACAATTCCCGGCTATTTTTCGGCGGGCCATGCCTGCAGCCTTTTTGAGTGTTGATCCGTGAGTGATTTGAGTCATATCCGCAATTTCTCCATCATCGCCCACATTGACCATGGCAAGTCGACGCTGGCCGATCGCTTCATCCAGATGTGCGGCGGCCTTGCCGAGCGCGAAATGGAAGCCCAGGTGCTGGACTCCATGGACCTGGAACGTGAACGCGGGATCACCATCAAGGCCCATAGCGTCACCCTCTATTACACCGCTCGCGATGGCATCAAGTACCAGCTGAACTTCATTGACACCCCGGGCCACGTTGACTTCACCTACGAAGTCAGCCGGTCGCTGGCGGCCTGTGAAGGTGCCTTGCTGGTGGTCGATGCCGGTCAGGGCGTTGAAGCGCAGTCGGTTGCCAACTGCTACACGGCGATCGAGCAGGGCCTGGAAGTCATGCCGGTCCTGAACAAGATCGACCTGCCACAGGCCGATCCGGACCGCGTCAAGGAAGAAATCGAAAAAATCATCGGCATCGATGCCACCGACGCGGTCACTTGCAGTGCCAAGACCGGTCTGGGCGTCGATGAAGTGTTGGAGCGCCTGGTCACCACCATTCCGGCGCCGACCGGCAACTACGACGATCCGCTGCAAGCGTTGATCATCGACTCCTGGTTCGACAACTACCTGGGCGTTGTGTCCCTGGTGCGCGTGCGCCACGGTCGCGTGAAGAAGGGCGACAAGATCCTGGTCAAGTCCACCGGCAAGATCCATCTGGTGGACAGCGTCGGTGTATTCAACCCGAAACACACCCCTACCGCCGACCTGAAGGCCGGTGAAGTGGGCTTCATTATCGCGAGCATCAAGGACATTCACGGTGCGCCAGTGGGCGACACCCTGACCTTGAGCTCCACCCCCGACGTAGACGTGCTGCCAGGTTTCAAACGCATTCAACCGCAGGTGTACGCCGGCCTGTTCCCGGTCAGCTCCGACGACTTCGAAGATTTCCGTGAAGCCCTGCAAAAGCTCACGCTCAACGACTCGTCGCTGCAGTACACCCCGGAAAGCTCCGACGCCCTGGGCTTCGGCTTCCGTTGCGGGTTCCTCGGCATGCTGCACATGGAAATCATCCAGGAGCGCCTGGAGCGCGAGTACGACCTGGACCTGATCACCACGGCGCCGACGGTAATTTTCGAGCTGTTGCTGAAAACCGGTGAGACGATCTACGTCGATAACCCGTCGAAGCTTCCGGACCTGTCCACGATCGAAGACATGCGCGAGCCGATCGTGCGGGCCAACATTCTTGTGCCGCAAGAACACCTGGGCAACGTTATTACCCTGTGCATCGAGAAGCGTGGCGTGCAGCACGACATGCTGTTCCTTGGCACTCAGGTTCAGGTGACCTACGATTTGCCGATGAACGAAGTGGTCCTGGACTTCTTCGACCGTCTGAAATCCACCAGCCGTGGCTATGCTTCGCTGGATTACCATTTCGATCGTTATCAATCGGCTAATCTGGTGAAACTGGATGTGTTGATCAACGGTGACAAGGTCGACGCCCTGGCGTTGATCGTGCACCGTGACAATGCGAACTACAAAGGTCGCCAGTTGACCGAGAAGATGAAAGAACTGATTCCACGGCAGATGTTCGACGTGGCAATCCAGGCCGCCATTGGCGGTCAGATTGTGGCGCGGACAACCGTCAAGGCACTCAGAAAGAACGTATTGGCCAAATGCTACGGTGGTGACGTCAGCCGTAAGAAAAAGCTGCTGGAAAAGCAAAAGGCCGGTAAGAAACGCATGAAGCAAGTCGGCAACGTGGAAATTCCACAAGAAGCCTTCCTTGCAGTGCTCAGGTTGGATAGTTAGGTCCTATGTCACTAAATTTCCCGCTGTTGCTGGTCATCGCCGTGTTCGTCTGCGGCCTGTTGGCGTTGCTTGATCTGGTTTTCCTGGCGCCGCGTCGGCGTGCCGCCATCGCCTCCTATCAGGGCAGCGTCAGCCAGCCGGATGTGGTGGTGGTCGAGAAGCTGAACAAAGAGCCGCTGCTGGTCGAATACGGCAAGTCGTTCTTCCCGGTGTTGTTCATCGTGCTGGTCCTGCGTTCGTTCCTGGTGGAGCCGTTCCAGATTCCTTCCGGCTCGATGAAACCGACGCTGGATGTCGGCGACTTCATTCTGGTGAGCAAGTTTTCCTACGGGATCCGCCTGCCGGTGATCGACAAGAAAGTCATCGATGTCGGTGATCCGCAGCGCGGCGATGTGATGGTGTTCCGTTACCCGAGTGATCCGAACGTCAACTACATCAAGCGTGTGGTCGGCCTGCCGGGTGACCAGGTTCGCTACACCGCCGACAAGCGCCTGTTCGTCAACGGCGAGTCGATTGCCGAGCAACTGGTCGGCTCCGAGCCGGGCACGCTGGGCAGCGCCGAGCTCTACAAGGAAAAACTCGGCGCCGCCGAGCACTTGATCCGCAAGGAAATGAGCCGTTATCGCGCATCGCCTGACCATACGTGGACCGTGCCTGCCGGGCATTACTTCATGATGGGCGACAACCGCGACAACTCGAACGACAGTCGTTACTGGGATGATCCGACTATTCCCAAGGATCTGCTGGGCATGGTTCCCGACAAGAATATCGTCGGCAAGGCCTTCGCAGTCTGGATGAGCTGGCCGGAACCCAAACTCAGTCACCTGCCGAATTTCTCGCGGGTTGGCCTGATCAAGTAATCACACACGGCGCTGTTGAACACAGCGCCGAATGCATTTCTGGAACTGCCACAATCGGCGCCAGACGCATGAAAACAATGATATTCAGGACGTAATTTTTGAACACAGCGTTAATTGTCCCAAGCCTGCGCCGCACCACGGCGATGGCGGTGGAATCCAGCCACGAACTCAGCGTGGGTAAACCGTGAGCGTCTCCTTAAGCCGTCTAGAGCGTCAGCTCGGCTACACCTTCAAGGATCAGGAACTGATGGTCCTGGCCCTGACTCACCGCAGCTTTGCCGGGCGCAACAACGAACGCCTGGAATTCCTCGGTGATGCCATCCTCAACTTCGTCGCTGGCGAGGCGCTGTTCGATCGCTTCCCGCTGGCCCGCGAAGGCCAGTTGTCGCGTTTGCGCGCACGTCTGGTGAAAGGTGAGACTCTGGCTGTACTGGCCCGCGGTTTCGATCTGGGTGATTACTTGCGTCTGGGTTCCGGCGAGTTGAAAAGCGGCGGTTTCCGTCGCGAGTCGATTCTGGCCGATGCCCTGGAAGCGCTGATCGGTGCGATCTACCTGGACGCCGGCATGGACGTGGCGCGCGAGCGCGTGTTGGCCTGGCTGGCCGGCGAGTTCGAAGGCCTGACACTGGTCGACACCAACAAAGATCCAAAAACCCGCCTGCAGGAATTCCTGCAGTCCCGTGGTTGTGAGCTGCCGCGTTACGAAGTGGTGGATATCCAGGGTGAGCCGCATTGCCGGACGTTCTTCGTCGAATGCGAAATCACCTTACTGAATGAAAAAAGCCGAGGTCAGGGTGTGAGTCGTCGTATTGCCGAACAGGTAGCGGCCGCCGCAGCACTGATAGCCCTGGGTGTGGAGAATGGCAATGACTGATTCAACCGCAACACGCTGTGGCTATGTTGCCATCGTCGGCCGTCCCAACGTGGGCAAGTCCACGCTGCTGAACCACATCCTCGGCCAGAAGCTGGCGATCACTTCGCGCAAGCCTCAGACCACCCGCCACAACATGCTGGGCATCAAGACCGAAGGCGCCGTCCAGGCGATCTACGTCGACACCCCGGGCATGCACAAGGGCGGCGAAAAGGCCTTGAACCGCTACATGAACAAGACCGCTTCGGCGGCGTTGAAAGACGTCGACGTGGTGATCTTCGTGGTGGATCGCACCAAGTGGACCGACGAAGACCAGATGGTGCTCGAGCGCGTCCAGTACGTGACCGGCCCACTGATCGTGGCGCTGAACAAGACCGACCGCATCGAAGACAAAGCCGAGCTGATGCCGCACCTGACCTGGTTGCAGGAACAGCTGCCGAACGCGCAGATCATGCCGATCTCGGCCCAGCACGGGCATAACCTCGACACGCTGGAGCGAGTGATCGCCGAGCACCTGCCGGAAAACGATCACTTCTTCCCGGAAGACCAGATCACCGACCGCAGCAGCCGCTTCCTCGCCGCTGAACTGGTGCGTGAGAAAATCATGCGTCAGCTGGGCGCCGAGCTGCCATACCAGATCACCGTGGAAATCGAAGAGTTCAAGCAGCAGGGGAAAACCCTGCACATTCATGCGTTGATCCTCGTCGAACGTGACGGCCAGAAGAAAATCATCATTGGCGACAAGGGCGAGCGCATCAAGCGCATCGGCACCGAGGCGCGCAAGGACATGGAGCTGCTGTTCGACTCCAAGATCATGCTCAACCTTTGGGTCAAAGTGAAAGGCGGCTGGTCCGACGATGAGCGCGCATTGCGTTCGCTGGGTTACGGCGACCTGTAAACCTGAGCCCAGGTGATAAAACTGTGGGAGCGAGCCTGCTCGCGATAGCGGTCTGTCAGTCAACAATTTTGTTGAATGTCAGTCCCTCATCGCGAGCAGGCTCGCTCCCACAGTGGTTTTGGGGTGTTAGTAAAATCGCGATCCGTCATTGAGAGCACCATGTCCCAGCCCATCGGCCAACCCGCCTACGTCCTCCACTCCCGCGCCTACCGCGAAAACAGCGCACTGGTGGATTTCCTCACGCCGCAAGGTCGGCTGCGGGCGGTGTTGCGCAGTGCGCGGGGCAAGGCCGGGACGTTGGCGCGGCCGTTCGTGCCGCTGGAAGTCGAGTTCCGGGGGCGGGGCGAACTGAAGAATGTCGGGCGCATGGAAAGTGCCGGTACGTCGACATGGCTCATCGGTGAGGCGCTGTTCAGCGGGCTTTACCTCAATGAGCTACTGATTCGCCTGTTGCCATCAGAAGATCCCCATCCCGCTGTCTTCGATCACTACGCCGCGACTTTGCTTGCGCTGGCCGAAGGCCGTCCGCTGGAGCCGCTGCTGCGTTCCTTCGAATGGCGCTTGCTCGACGATCTCGGTTACGGCTTCGCGCTGAACACCGACATCCACGGCGAACCCATCGCGCCGGATGGTCTGTATCGTCTACAGGTGGATGCCGGCCTGGAACGGGTCTACCTGCTGCAACCCGGTCTGTTCAACGGCACCGAGTTGCTGGCCATGGCCGACGCCGACTGGTCTGCTCCCGGCGCGTTGTCCGCCGCCAAGCGTTTGATGCGCCAGGCATTGGCCGTTCACCTGGGCGGTCGTCCCCTGGTTTCCAGAGAGTTGTTTCGAAAGCCGTAGGGGCTTGATCTTCGCTCCCACCAAGGATCAACAGACCCTGTTGCCCCGTGTATGCTGTGCACCGAACTTTCTCTTCTTCTGGAGCGCTTCCGTGACCACCAGCAATCGCATTCTTCTTGGCGTGAACATCGACCACGTTGCCACCCTGCGCCAGGCCCGGGGCACTCGCTATCCCGATCCGGTCAAGGCCGCACTGGACGCGGAAGAGGCGGGCGCTGACGGCATCACCGTGCACCTTCGCGAAGACCGTCGGCATATCCAGGAACGTGACGTGCTGGTGCTCAAGGATGTGCTGCAAACCCGCATGAACTTCGAAATGGGCGTCACCGAAGAAATGATGGTGTTCGCCGAGCGCATCCGCCCGGCGCACATTTGCCTGGTGCCGGAAACCCGCCAGGAACTGACCACCGAAGGCGGTCTGGACGTAGCGGGGCAGGAAGCGCGGATCAAGGCGGCAGTGGATCGCCTGGCGAAGATCGGTTGCGAAGTGTCGCTGTTCATCGATGCGGACGAGCGGCAGATCGAAGCGTCCCGTCGTGTCGGTGCTCCGGCGATTGAATTGCACACCGGTCGTTATGCCGATGCCGAGACACCAACCGACGTGGCTGAAGAGCTCAAGCGCGTGGCCGATGGCGTGGCATTTGGTCTGGCGCAGGGTTTGATCGTCAACGCCGGTCACGGTTTGCACTATCACAACGTCGAAGCGGTCGCAGCGATCAAGGGCATCAACGAACTGAACATCGGCCATGCGCTGGTGGCGCATGCGTTGTTTGTCGGGTTCAAGTCGGCGGTGTCTGAAATGAAGGCGTTGATTCTGGCAGCAGCGCTAAAAGGCTAAGACCGCGGCGCTGCCTTCGCGGGCAAGCCTCGCTCCTACAGGGGCGGTGCCATACGCAAAATTGCGGCACAACACGGACCTGTAGGAGCGAGGCTTGCCCGCGAAGGCGTCCTCAAAAGCAACACAAATCTAAAGCTGCGGGGTTTCCTGGCTCGGCTTGGACTTGTCGACCCCCGGCACATGCAGATTGCCTTCGGCCACCTGATTGCCTTCCAGCTGAGGCTGCGTCACCCAGGTCAGGATGTCGTAGTAGCGACGGATGTTCGCCACGAAATGCACCGGCTCGCCGCCGCGGGCGTAGCCGTAACGGGTTTTGCTGTACCACTTTTTCTCGGACAGGCGCGGCAGGATTTTCTTCACGTCCAGCCACTTGTCCGGGTTCAGCCCTTCCTTGGCCGCCAGTTTGCGCGCGTCATCCAGGTGACCGCTGCCGACGTTGTAGGCCGCCAGCGCAAACCAGGTACGGTCCGGTTCCTGGATCGACTCATCCAGTTGTTCCTTCATGTAGGCCAGGTACTTGGCGCCGCCCATGATGCTCTGCTTCGGATCGAGGCGATTGGACACGCCCATCGCCTGCGCGGTGTTCTGGGTCAGCATCATCAGGCCACGCACGCCAGTCTTCGACGTGACGGCCGCTTGCCACAGGGATTCCTGGTAACCGACTGCCGCCAGCAGGCGCCAGTCGACCTTCTCTTTCTTGGCGTAGGTCTTGAAGTGTTGCTCGTACTTGGGCAGTCGTTGCTGCAAATGCTGGGCGAAGGTAGTGGCGCCCATGTAGCCGAGTACGTCGACGTGCCCGTAATAGCGGTCCTTCAGGCGTTGCAGCGTGCCGTTCTTCTTCACCTTGTCGAGGTAGGCGTTGATCTCGTTGAGCAGGCTGTTGTCGTCGCCGGCGGCCACGGCCCAGCTCTGGTCGCTGGCGTCACCAAGGTCGAAGGCGACCCGGATATTGGTGAAGTAGACCTGGTTCATCGCCACTTCGTTGGAGTCGACCAGGGTCAGGTCAATCTGACCTTCATCGACCATGCGCAGCAGGTCGACGACTTCAACCGCGTCGGACTCTTCGTATTCAATGCCGGGAAACTTCTGTTTCAACTCCGCCAGTTGCCCGGCGTGGGTGCTGCCCTTGAGCACCATGATCTTCTTGCCCACCAGATCCTTTGCATCGGTCGGCCGCGACTGGCCGTTGCGATAGATGATCTGCGGGGTGACTTCCAGATAGGAGTGGGAAAACCGCACCTGCTGTTTGCGCGCTTCGCTGCTGACCAGGCCGGCCGCAGCGATCACCGGACCGTTGGGCTTGCCCACCTGGCTGTACAGGTCGTCAAGGTTGTCGGCGGTTTCGATTTTGAGTTCGACCCCCAGATCGTCGGCGAAGCGCTTCACCAGCTCGTATTCGAAGCCGGTTTCACCGTTGCGATCCTGAAAGTAGGTAGCGGGGCTGTTTCGGGTAACCACCCGCAGCACGCCATCCTCCTTTACGCGCTCCAGCGTGTTGGGTTTATCAACACAGCCACTGAGCATCAGGAAGAGTCCGGTTGCGATCAGCCATTTGGCGTACCGCGGACGCAAAGCCGTTGGGGAAAACATCTGCGCAGTATACGCAAAGGACCACGAGCGCCATATCTCGACAGCGAAGGCCTTGTCTGCTAGAGAGCGAAAAACCGCTCTGGAGCCCGCAGGAATGGGCTCGAATGGCTTTTTGTGACACAAAAAATAACACCTGGCCGACCGCTGTTTCAGGTCCGGATACCCGGCCCGACGTCCGGGTGACGCCGCCCGTACCGTTTCGGGTGATGTCGCGGGCGGTTTAGGCTAGAATGCACGGCCTCAAAGCACACCCCTTCCCGAGGCTGTCCCGAAGATGTTGATCCTGCGCGGCGCTCCTGCCCTTTCTGCCTTTCGCCACAGCAAACTCCTTGAGCAACTGAGCCAGAAGGTTTCGGCTGTCAGCGGCTTGTATGCTGAATTCGCTCACTTCGCCGAAGTTACCGGCGTCCTGACCGGCGACGAACAGCAGGTGCTCGCGCGCCTTCTGAAGTACGGTCCAAGCGTACCGGTTCAAGAACCGACCGGTCGCCTGTTCCTGGTGTTGCCGCGTTTCGGCACCATCTCGCCGTGGTCCAGCAAGGCCAGCGACATCGCTCGCAATTGCGGCCTGAGCAAGATCCAGCGCCTGGAGCGCGGTATCGCGTTCTACGTCGCCGGCCAGTTCAGCGACGCCGAAGCGCAGCTGATCTCCGATGTGCTGCATGACCGCATGACCCAGATCGTCCTCGCCAACCTTGAACAGGCCGCCGGCCTGTTCAGCCACGCCGAACCGAAGCCGCTGACCGCGATCGACGTGTTGGGTGGCGGCCGCGCCGCGCTGGAAAAAGCCAACACCGAGCTGGGCCTGGCCCTGGCCGAAGACGAGATCGACTACCTGGTCAACGCCTTCGTTGGTTTGAAGCGCAACCCGCACGACATCGAACTGATGATGTTCGCCCAGGCGAACTCCGAGCACTGCCGTCACAAGATCTTCAACGCCAGTTGGGACATCGACGGTCAGAGCCAGGAAAAAAGCCTGTTCGGCATGATCAAAAACACTTACCAGATGCACAGCGAAGGCGTTCTGTCCGCTTATAAGGACAACGCTTCGGTGATCGTCGGTAATGTCGCCGGCCGTTTCTTCCCGGACCCTGAAACCCGCCAGTACGGCGCGGTACAGGAGCCGGTGCACATTTTGATGAAAGTCGAAACGCACAACCACCCGACCGCGATTGCCCCGTTCCCGGGTGCGTCCACCGGTTCCGGTGGCGAGATCCGCGACGAAGGCGCTACCGGTCGTGGCGCCAAGCCAAAGGCCGGCCTGACCGGTTTCACCGTGTCGAACCTGCAGATCCCTGGCTTCGAACAGCCGTGGGAAGTGCCGTACGGCAAGCCTGAGCGCATCGTCACCGCGCTGGACATCATGATCGAAGGCCCACTGGGTGGCGCCGCGTTCAACAACGAATTCGGTCGTCCGGCCCTGACCGGTTACTTCCGTACCTTCGAACAATCGATCACCACTCCGCGTGGCGACGAAGTTCGCGGTTACCACAAGCCGATCATGCTGGCCGGCGGCATGGGTAACATCCGTGCCGAACACGTACAGAAAGGCGAGATCACCGTCGGCTCCAAGCTGATCGTGCTCGGCGGCCCGGCGATGTTGATCGGTCTGGGCGGCGGCGCTGCTTCCTCCATGGCCACCGGCACCAGCTCGGCTGACCTGGACTTCGCGTCCGTACAGCGCGAAAACCCGGAAATGGAACGTCGCTGCCAGGAAGTCATCGACCGTTGCTGGCAACTGGGTGACAAGAACCCGATCAGCTTCATCCACGACGTGGGTGCGGGCGGTCTGTCCAACGCCTTCCCGGAACTGGTCAACGACGGCAACCGTGGTGGCCGCTTCGAACTGCGCAACATTCCAAACGACGAGCCGGGCATGGCCCCGCACGAAATCTGGAGTAACGAATCCCAGGAACGCTACGTTCTGGCGGTTGGCCCTGCTGACTTCGAACGCTTCCAGGCGATCTGCGAGCGCGAGCGTTGCCCGTTCGCCGTGGTCGGCGAAGCCACTGCCGAGCCGCAACTGACCGTCACCGACAGCCACTTCGGCAACAGCCCGGTGGACATGCCACTGGAAGTGCTGCTGGGCAAAGCCCCGCGCATGCACCGTTCGGCCGTTCGTGAAAACGAGCTGGGCGACGATTTCGATCCGTCGACCCTTGAGATTGCAGACTGCGTCGAGCGCGTTCTGCATCACCCGGCCGTGGCGAGCAAAAGCTTCCTGATCACCATCGGCGACCGCACCATCACCGGCCTCGTGGCCCGTGACCAAATGGTCGGCCCGTGGCAGGTTCCGGTGGCCGACGTTGCCGTCACCGCCACCAGCTTCGACGTCTACACCGGTGAAGCCATGGCCATGGGCGAGCGCACTCCGCTGGCTCTGCTGGACGCTCCGGCGTCGGGCCGCATGGCCATCGGCGAAACCCTGACCAACATCGCCGCTTCGCGCATCAACAAGATCTCCGACATCAAGCTGTCGGCGAACTGGATGTCCGCTGCCGGTCACCCGGGTGAAGACGCGCGTCTGTACGACACCGTGAAAGCGGTCGGCATGGAACTGTGCCCTGAGCTGGGCATCACCATTCCGGTGGGCAAGGACTCCATGTCCATGGCCACGCGCTGGAGCGACAACGGCGAAGACAAGACCGTCACCTCGCCAATGTCCCTGATCGTGACCGGTTTCGCGCCAGTGGCTGACATCCGTCAGACCCTGACCCCGGAACTGCGCATGGACAAGGGCACCACCGACCTGATCCTGATCGATCTGGGCCGTGGCCAGAACCGCATGGGCGCCTCGATCCTGGCCCAGGTTCACGGCAAGCTCGGCTCGCAAGCGCCGGACGTCGATGATGCCGAAGACCTGAAAGCCTTCTTCGCAGTGATCCAGGGCCTGAACGCCGACGGTCACCTGCTGGCCTACCACGACCGTTCCGACGGTGGTCTGCTGACCAGCGCCGTGGAAATGGCCTTCGCCGGTCACTGCGGCCTGAGCCTGAACCTCGACGGTCTGGCGGAAACCTCCGCCGACATCGCAGCGATCCTGTTCAACGAAGAACTGGGCGCCGTGATCCAGGTTCGCCAGGACGCGACTCCGGACATCCTCGCGCAGTTCAGTGCTGCCGGTCTGGGCGAGTGCGTGTCGGTGATCGGTCAGCCGATGAACAACGGCGAGATCAGCATCACCTTCAACGGCGAAACCGTGTTCGAAGGTCAGCGTCGTCTGCTGCAGCGTACATGGGCTGAAACCAGCTACCAGATCCAGCGTCTGCGTGACAACGCCGACTGCGCCGAGCAAGAGTTCGACGTGCTGCTGGAAGAAGACAACCCGGGCCTGAGCGTCAAGCTGAGCTACGACGTCAACCAGGACGTCGCCGCGCCTTACATCAAGAAAAACATCCGCCCACAGGTTGCCGTGCTGCGTGAGCAGGGCGTCAACGGTCAGGTGGAAATGGCGGCCGCGTTCGACCGCGCCGGTTTCAACGCAATCGACGTGCACATGAGCGACATTCTGGCCGGCCGTGTCGACCTGAACGACTTCAAGGGCATGGTCGCTTGCGGCGGTTTCTCCTACGGCGACGTACTGGGCGCCGGTGAAGGCTGGGCCAAGTCCGCGCTGTTCAACAGCCGCGCCCGCGATGCGTTCCAGGGTTTCTTCGAACGTAGCGACAGCTTCACCCTTGGCGTGTGCAACGGTTGCCAGATGATGTCCAATCTGCACGAGCTGATCCCGGGCAGCGAGTTCTGGCCGCACTTCGTGCGTAACCGTTCCGAGCAGTTCGAAGCCCGTGTGGCGATGGTTCAGGTCCAGGAGTCGAACTCGATCTTCCTGCAAGGCATGGCCGGTTCGCGCATGCCGATCGCCATCGCACACGGCGAAGGTCATGCCGAGTTCTCCAGTGAAGAAGCGTTGCTGGAAGCCGATCTGTCGGGTTGCGTGGCGATGCGTTTCGTCGACAACCATGGCAAGGTCACCGAGAAGTACCCGGCCAACCCGAACGGCTCGCCGCGCGGGATCACCGGTTTGACCAGCCGCGACGGTCGCGTGACGATCATGATGCCGCACCCGGAACGTGTGTTCCGCGCCGTGCAGAACTCGTGGCGTTCGGAAGACTGGAACGAAGACGCGCCATGGATGCGCATGTTCCGTAACGCTCGCGTGTGGGTGAACTAAGCGCCGTGTACAAGCTCAGCTTCTTTGTTCCGACCAGTCATGTCGAAGTGGTCAAAAGCGCTGTGTTCGCTGCCGGTGGCGGGCGAATCGGTGCTTACGAGCACTGCGCATGGCAGGTGTTGGGCCTGGGTCAGTTTCGTCCAATGGAGGGCAGTCAGCCGTTCATTGGCGAAGCAGGGCAGGTCGAACAGGTTGAGGAATGGAAAGTTGAGCTGGTGGTGGCGGATGAGTTGATCCGTTCGGTGGTGGCGGCTTTGAAACAGAGCCACCCCTACGAGACACCGGCTTATGAAGTGTGGCGGCTGGAGGATTTCTGATCCGCTGACCGCTGTAATGAAAAACCCGCTACGGCGGGTTTTTTGTTGCCCACAAATTTATAGATCAACACGCAAACCCTGTAGGAGCTGGCTTGCCAGCGATAGCGTCCTGTCAGCCAACATCAACGTTGAATGTTGAACCGCCATCGCCGGCAAGCCGGCTCCTACAAGGGATCACAAAAAAAGGCGACCCCCTCACGGGAGTCGCCTTTGCTTTAACTGCCGCTAAAACTTATTCGGACAGTTTGTACGCAATCACATAGTCACCTTGCTTGGTGCCCAGCGATCCATGACCGCCCGCCACGACGAGCACGTATTGCTTGCCGTCCTTGCCGGTGTAGGTCATCGGTGTGGTTTGCGCGCCCGCAGGCAGGCGACCTTCCCACAGTTGCTTGCCGTTTTTCACGTCGTAGGCTCGCAGGTACTGGTCGAGGGTGCCGCTCAGGAAGCCAACGCCACCGGCGGTGGTGAAGGTGCCGCCCAGGCTAGGCACGCCCATGCTCAGCGGGATCGGAACCGGCGAGCTGTCGCGCACGGTGCCGTTCTTGTGTTTCCACAGGACTTTGGCGGTGGTCAGGTCAACCGCCGCTACATAACCCCATGCCGGCGCCTGGCACGGCAGGCCCATTGGCGACAGCAATGCTTCGAGGACTACGCCGTACGGCGCGCCTTTGTTGGGCTGCACGCCTTCGGTTTCGCTTTTACGCGGGCCTTGGGCTGCGATTTCGGCGGCCGGGATCAGTTTCGATTTGAACGCCATGTAGCTCGGGTTCACGAAAGCGATCTGACGCACCGGGTCAACCGAGATGCCGCCCCAGTCGAACACGCCGAAGTTGCCTGGATACACGATCGAACCCTGCAGCGACGGCGGGGTGAACGGGCCGTCGTAGCGCATGGATTTGAAGTCGATCCGGCAGATCAGTTGGTCGAACGGCGTCACGCCCCACATGTCGCGCTCTTGCAGCGGCGGCGGCATGAGGTTGAGGTCGGATTTCGGTTGGGTCGGCGAGGTGTGATCACCTTCGACAGCGCCTTGCGGAACCGGCACTTCGTTGATCGGCACAATCGCCTGGCCGGTGCTGCGGTCCAGTACGTAGATGCTGCCTTGCTTGGTGGACGCGAGTACCGCCGGCTTCACGCCGTCTGCGGTTTTCAGGTCCATCAGGGTTGGCTGGCCACCGACGTCCATGTCCCACAGGTCATGGTGGGTGAACTGGAAGTGCCAGCGCACTTTGCCGGTGCCGATGTCGAGGGCGGTCAGGCCGGCGGCGTGCAGTTCCGATTCCGGGGTGCGAGCGCCACCGAACTGGTCCGGCGTCTGGTTGCCCATCGGCAGGTACAGCATGCCGAGTTTTTCGTCGACGGCGAACATGGACCACATGTTCGGCGAGTTGCGGGTGTAGACCTTGCCTTCGGCAATCGGCGTGGTGTCGTCCGGGTTGCCGCTGTCCCAGTTCCACACCAGTTTGCCGGTGTGCACGTCGAACGCGCGGATCACGCCGCTCGGCTCGTCGGTGGAGACGTTGTCGGTGACGTGGCCGCCAATCACCACCAGGTCCTTGGTGACCGCTGGAGGCGAGGTGGAGTAGTAGCCGCCGGCGGTGAAACCACCGATGTTGGCGCGCAGGTCGACCTGGCCTTTGTCGCCGAAGTCTTCGCACATCTTGCCGGTGTCGGCGTTCAGGGCGATCAGGCGGGTGTCGGCGGTCGGCAGGAAGATCCGGCGTGGGCAGACGCTGGCGACAGGCGCGCTGGCGCTGCCGGTCGGGCTCTGCTCGGAGGCGTAAGCCGTGTCATCGTGATACGTCACGCCACGGCAGGTCATGTGCGCCCAACCCTTGAAGTTCGCCGCGTTTTGCGTGGAGAGCTTCGGATCGAAACGCCAGATTTCCTTGCCGGTGTCCGGGTCCAGTGCGATCACCTGGCTGTGCGGCGTACACACATAGAGCATGCCGTTGGCTTTCAGCGGAGTGTTTTCAGCGGTGGTTTCACCCGGATCGTTCGGCCCCGGCAGGTCGCCGGTGCGGTAGGTCCAGGCCGGAACGAGCTTGTTGACGTTCTGCGGAGTGATCTGTGCCAGTGGCGAATAACGATCACCGTGGGCACTGCGGCCGTAGGAGTTCCAATCACCGTCGGGCATGGCCGGGGCGGTGTTGGTCATGCCCGGCACGCTGTCGCGGTCCAGTTGGCCTTTGATTTCACCAGGGTTGGTGAATTGGCTGGCCAGTGCGGCCAAGCCTGCGAGCACCACGGCCACGCTCAGTGCGCCGGTGCCTTTCGGTGCAGCGCCTTCGCGCAGCAGCGGACGACGGAACCACGGCAGCAACATGACGATGCCCAGCGCAAACAACATTGCCAGACGTGGCACCAGTTGCCACCAGTCGAGGCCGACTTCCCACAAGGCCCAAACGGTACTGGCAAACAGCACCAGCGCGTAAAGCCCCAAGGCTGCGCGGCGGGCAAGGATCAGCAACACGCCGGTCAGCGCCAGGCCGATACCGGCCAGCAGGTAATACAGCGAGCCGCCGAGCATGCTCAGCTTGATCCCCCCAGCCAGCATGGCCAGGCCCATTAGCAGAAGCAGAATGCCGAGCAGGGTCGGCAATAGACGGCTTCGACTCAAAGCACCATCAGTGCTCATAGTGTGGTTCTCCGTGACGTTTCAAGTAGTCCCGCGCAAGTTCACTGTAGATGACGATCTGGCGCGGGCAGGGTTCATATAAAGAAGTTCGGCTGATGCGGTCCCTGTAGGAGCCGGCTTGCCGGCGATAGCGGTGTGTCAGTCGACATCTGTTTGGCTGATACACCGCCATCGCCGGCAAGCCGGCTCCTACAAGGGTTTGCGGTGTTTGTTAGAACTGCGACTGGATCTTGATCCCGCCAATCAGCGCGTCATCGACCTTGTCCACGCCACCGGGGTGGCGGATGTATTGCAGGTTCGGGCGCACGGTCAGCCAGTTGGTGACGTGCACCCCGTAATAGAGTTCGGCGCTGTATTCGGTGTCCTGCGGCGGCAGGAAGGACGGATCGTCGAAGTCGGAGACCGCGTGGGCCTGATTGCTCGCCTCTGCATTTTTGCGATAGGCCGGGTTGACGTGAACACGGGCGAGGGCGAAACCGATGTCGTCCTTGGCGCGCGCATCGAACAAGCCTTTGTAGACGACGCCCGCCTGGACATAGTTGTCGATGGCGTTGGTCTTCTTGTCGTGCATCGTGCCGTTGGCGAACACGCTCAGGCCACGGGAGTTGTCGCTGGCGCGGCTGGTGATCTGCTGCTGCACACCCAGCCAGACGCCGTGTTTGCTCGACGCGCTGCGGTAGGCCTCGCCACTCAAGGCGGCGGGCTGGCCATTGCTGTCCTTGTAGGCATCGGTAGCGTTGGCGTTGCTATAGTAGTAACCGGCGCGGTATTCGCCCGGCAGGCCGTTGAGCTTCGGCGTCCACACCAGCTCCACCGGCAAAATTGCGCCTTGGGTGCCGCTGCCGCTGAGCTTGAAACCATTGCCGCGATCGAGGTTCGACGGGTTCTGCTCATACGCGCCGACCTGCGCGTACAGCTCTGGCGTCAGGTGATATTTGACCCGCATCGCCCACTGGCTGACCGGCCAGTTGTACCAGATGCCCCCGACCCAGTTACCGACCTGGGAGCCGCAGAACGCCAGGTTCTGGAAGTCGCAGGGGAAACTGTTGAAATCTTCGCCTTCGCCGAAACGGCCGACCTTGATGTCGAGCTTCTGATCGAAGAATTTCTGCTGATACCACATCTGCGTCAGGCGCCAGGTTTGCCCGCGACCCCAGACTTCTTGCGCTGAAGTGAAACCGCCGACCCGCGGATCGTTGATCCGGTCGTTGCTGATGTTGTTGCCGTTACGTTCGGTGATGGTCAGCTGAAATTCAGCGTCGTCCCAACCGAGGATCTTCTGCAGATCGAGATGCGTGCCGAGGCCGAACTGATCGCTGTAGCGCGCGGTGCGATCATGGTCGTAGCCGCCGTGCAGATTGCTGCCCATTTCACCGGTGTAATCGACTTTGAAGTCGTAGCCTTTTTCCGAAAGTTCGGTGCGCGTACCGTTCCAGTCGCCGAGCATCCACGGCGATTCGCTATCGAAGGCCGGGGCGGCCTGAACGCAGGTGGCGAGGCCCAGCGCGGTGAATCCGCTGATCAGGTTAAGGGCTTTTCGCTGGGAAACAGGCATGCAGACAGCGCTGTCTCGCAAAAATTGAACATAAGGCATAGAGGAGAAATTCTTGATCTTTTTCTGGGGAGTGAGGGGCGAAGCGGTTAGCGGAAGCGTTTCAGCAGGTTCGGGCGTAAGGATAATGTTCTGTTACAAATAGAGAAAGGCCTTTTGCCGAGATGAATTTTTGTTGATTCGGTAACAGTCCACAGATCACCGCGACCTGTAGGAGCCGGCTTGCTGGCGATAGCGGTCTGTCAGGCAATATCAATGTTGATTGACACACCGCCATCGCCAGCAAGCCGGCTCCTACAATGAATTGCGTTCAGATGATCCGTTACCTTTGACCTACATTTAGCAGATAGCGCACAGACGCCTTTCCCCCAAGGCGGCCCTCGGCTAAGGTGCGCGGCTTCCAATTCATCTATCGCTCGAAGGCCCGGCATGACCGAACAGAACAACAACCCGCTGCATGGCGTGACACTGGAGCAGATCCTCAACGCGCTGGTTGAACATTACGAATGGTCGGGGCTGGCCGAGCGCATCGATGTCCGCTGCTTCAAGAGTGATCCGAGCATCAAGTCGAGCCTGACCTTCCTGCGCAAGACCCCGTGGGCGCGGGAGAAGGTCGAACGCTTGTACGTCAAGTTGATGCGTACCAAGCGACCGCTCTGAGCATGATCATGCAACCTGCCGTGCGCCGTCGTTTTGTGGCCGTGGCTGCTGTCCTCGGCTGGGCGGGATTGAGCATTCAGCTGTACCTGATTTTCTATTCGCGCTGGACGCTGGGCGCCAGTCTGCTGGGCGGGCTGGTGAGTTTTTTCAGCTACTTCACCGTGCTCAGCAACACGCTGGTGGCGACCGTGCTGACCTGCGCGCTGACGTCCCGCGAGTCGGCTGCGCGACGCTGGTTTTTGCAGCCGTGGGTGAGCAGCGGGGTTGCCGTGAGCATCGCCGTGGTCGGCCTTGCCTACAACATTCTGTTGCGCCATCTGTGGCATCCCGAAGGCTGGCAATGGCTGGCCGATGAGCTGATGCACGACGTCATGCCGTTGCTGTTTCTGGCCTGGTGGTGGTTGTGTGTGCCCAAAGGCACCCTGCGTCTGCGGCACATTGCGTTGTGGGTGATTTACCCGTTGCTGTACTTCGCTTACGCGCTGCTGCGCGGGCATCTGCTGGCGGTTTATCCCTATCCGTTCATTGATGTCGACAAGCTGGGTTATCCACAGGTGTTTGCGAATGCAGGAGGATTGTTGGCGGGGTTTGTGGTTATTGCGTTGTTGGTGATCGCGCTGGATCGGTGGCGGCTGAGTCACACGGACCTGTAGGAGCGGCCGGGCGGCGTTCCGTTTGCCGGCGATGGCGGCCTCGAGATCGATACAAGATTCAAGGGCCCCATCGCCGGCAAGCCGGCTCCTACAAGGTCTGTGTTTATTCCTCGTCGGTGTCGTCCAGGCGCCAATAGCCGACGGCTTTGACGAACTGCTCGTTCAGCCCGTGCTCGTCCAGCAGCACCCGACGAATCTGCCGCGACACTTTGGTCTCGGTCGCCACCCACGCGTATAGATTGCCGCTGGGCACTTGCAGCTGTTTCACGGTGGTCAGCAAGTTGTTCTTGCCACCCTCGCGCAACACCCAGATCACATTGACCTGCGCCGGGCTTTCGAGCTTTTGCTGTTCCGCGCCGTTCTCCACTTCAATGATCACCAGCGCCTGGCGATTGGCCGCCAAACCCTCCAGGCGCCGCGCAATCGCGGGGATCGCCGTCTCGTCACCGATCAGCAAATAGCTGTCGAACATGTCCGGCACGATCATCGATCCCCGTGGCCCGCCAATGTGCAGGAACTGTCCCGGTTTGGCCTGTTCCGCCCAGGTCGAAGCAGGGCCGTCGCCGTGCAACACGAAATCGATGTCCAGTTCCAGCGTGTCGAGGTCGTAGCGACGCGGCGTGTAGTCGCGCATCGCCGGCATCGGGCCGTTGTCCTTACCGGCACCGAGCACCAGGGTCTCCAGCGCCGCTTGTTCTGCCGCGTTCTGCGGGAACAGCAGTTTGACGTGGTCGTCTGTGCCGAGGCTGATGAAACCTGCCAGCTCAGGCCCACCCAGGGTAATCCGGCGCATGCGCGGGGTCAGGTCAACCACGCGCAACACTTGCAGGCGACGGCGTTTGATTTCATGCATCACGCGGTGAATGGTGTGCTCGATCACTTCAGTCATTCAGCTTTCTCCTGAGCGGGTTGAACCAAGGGGCCGTCGACGATGGCTTTGGCTGTGTTGTTGAGCAGGGCGGCGACCCGAATGATTTCTTCTGCGCTCCAGCGACCGTGGTGCAGTTGCAACGCGTGACGCAGGTTATGCACCGCTTCGTGGATCTCGGGCGGACGGTCATGGCCGCGCAATGAGCGCTTGCTGACATCGATGCGCATCCGCACGCCGTCCAGTGCAACCGCTTGCTCACTTAAAGACAGACGACCGGCGTCGGTCACGCTGTAGCGTTTTTTTCCGCCTTCGGCATCGCCCTGGATCATTTCGCTTTCTTCCAGAAAGGTCAGGGTCGGGTAGATCACGCCGGGGCTGGGGCTGTAGGCGCCGTCGAACATGCCTTCGATCTGGCGGATCAAGTCGTAGCCATGGCAGGGCTGTTCGGCAATGAGCGCCAGCAGCAGCAATTTCAGATCGCCGGGGGCAAACACCCGTGGGCCGCGACCGCCGCGTTCGCGACCGGGGCGTTTCTCGAAGCCGTCGCGGCCGTCACCGTGTTCGCGGTGGGGGGAATGATGGTCTCTCATTTTTCCTTCTCTCTGTCGTGTTTAGATACAACTTAAGATATATCTTATCGAGAGGGCAAGCGAAAGGGACCAACGGTCGTCGCCGAAGGACGTCGTGGCGGATTTCAGTGCGGGGCGGGAAAAAGGCGTTTTGCAGCTTGCTGTTTTAGAGTGTTTGATCTAATTATGCGTAACTAACAGAGAGTGATTATTAATAATTAGACCTAAGTAGTCTTTGTCTTACAGAGACTGTATTTAGTTTGACTGTGTGCTTTTTTTGTTAAAACTGTTTGTAGTATGTTTCTGTCGGGTGAACGGTTTAATTATTGATTTTTCGGGTTTTTTCTACTGGGTCGCGGGCGGTTGTTACTACATGTTCTTCGGAAGTTGCGTACTTACTTTCTCAAGTAATTGGCCGATCATTCTCCTCGTCGAAAGTTGAGCCAAATTGCCACTATTTAAACCGGCAATAGGGACGATTCACGCTTTCCACGGACCAATCCTTTGAAAAAGACAGGTACTAAACAATGTTCAAGAAGTTTGCAATCGCCGTTCCGATGACCCTCCTGGCCCTGAGTTCTTCGATGGCGTTCGCTGCGGATGAATCGCGCACCTCCATCAACATCACTGCGGAAATCCCGAGCAAAGTGTTTCACGCTCAACCCGTGGACCTGAACTTCGGTAAAGACGAAAGAATGCAGTACCAAATTGGCGCCGGCACCCTGTCGGAGGTCCGTGGCACCTACGATATCCAGCACACCAACGGCTCGGTGGGCGCATACGTCGTCGGCGGCCCGACGCCGCTGTTCAACGGTAATGCGAGCTTGAACATTCCGCTGACCTACACCTTCAACGGCACCGTACTGACTGCCGATTCGAAGGAAGTGGTCGGCGACGTCGAGTCCAACGGTGGCATGCGCGCCGACCTGGTGATTACTGCAGAAAAGCCGGGCAACAATCAGGTGGGTATTTACACCGCCAACCCCGTCGTCATGTTTGATGCCATTCCGCGCATCTGAATGACAGCGTTCTGTCAGCAAGTTCTTGCTTGATAACGCTCACCGATCGATAGGGCCGTAGTCCCTGTCGATCGGGTTTCACCGTCTTTATCCACAGAGTATTTCATTCATGTTCCCGATGACTCCCATCGCGACGGCGCTTGCCTTGTGTTTTTGCGCAACTGCCCTGGCCGCGCCAGCGGATAACGGCCATACACCTCGAAGTTTGCTGGCGCAGGCCAAGGGTTTACCGAGCGAGTTCGAAGAACACTTCTTCGATGTACCGTTGGCGGTGCGCGTGGAACTTGATCAACAATTTCTGGGGGAGGCGATGGTCGTGTTGACCCGCGACGACCGCATCACCCTCGTTGACTTCACCGATGTCAGCGACAGCACGATCAAAGCCAGTGAACGCGACACCTGGTCTAGCTATTTGAAGCAAGGCGTGGCGCTGGGCAACTGCGAGGCGAAATGCCCCGAGTCGCTATTGGCCGTGCACTACAGCCTGGAAAACTCGCTGGTGTCGATCCTCACGGAAAACGCCGAGCGCGACGATCAGGTCCAGCGTTATTACAACCAGCCCGAAGGCGGCAGCAGCGGGTTGATCCTGCGCAACCAATTGAACCTCAACGGCGGGCAAAACCAGGACCTTGGCGGGCGCTATGGTCTTGAAGCCAGCAGCAGCCTCGGTAACTGGACTCAAGCGGTGAACCTGCAACTGTCGCGACTGGGTGGTGTGGATAACCAGACCTATCACGCCGTGCATGAGCTCTATACCCAGCGTGAGCTGGAAGGCAGCTTTGTGCGCCTGGGCTATTTCACCCCCACCTCCGAAGGGCTGACTCGCCAGCCGCGCTCCTTCGGCGCGAGTCCCGACACGGCGCTGGGTGTGATGTACGGCAGCTCCGACAGCCTGGCCATCAATCAGCCGACGCCGGCGGTCTACCCGATCTACGTCACCGCCAATCGCCAGGGCTCGGTGGAGATTTACCGCGACGGTTTGCTGATCAATACGCAGGCGATGCCCGCAGGCCTGCAAACCCTCGACACGCGGCCGTTGCCCGGCGGTATCTATGAAGTGGAAGTGCGCCTGATCGAAGACGGCCAGATCACCTCCAGCACCCAGGAACTGGTCTACAAACCGAACAATTGGCGCAACCACGACGAGCAATGGCGCTACAACCTGTTCGCCGGGCGTGAATCCAAATTTCTCAGCAACTGGGACGATCAGAACGACGGCGACATGACGGCCGGTGCCGCCTTCAACTTTCTGCTGCACCCGCGAGTCATCCTCGGCCTGTCAGGTCGACAGGTGCGTGACAGCCTGCAATATGGCACCTCGGTCGATTGGGCCGTCGTCAACAATGCCAGCGTCTATGCCAACGTCTACAAGACCGAGGACCACGGCACCGGTTTCGACGTGCAGGGGCTTTATTCCTACGGCAGCGGCAGCATCGTCGCCAGCCACAACCGCAGCTGGCTCGACACGACCCGGCTCTACGACACGCTGCCGGACGGCACGCGAGTACGACAGCGCAACGTGTTTATCGGCCAGACCAGCAACTCGTCGTTGTCGCTGAACCATCGGCTCACCAGCAAAAGCTCGGTCAATGCCAGGGTGTCCCACAGCGAGGGCAACACCGAAGGCGTCGGCGTGGATCTGGGGTGGAGCCAGCGAAGCCGATTGTTCGGCAGCGACGCCAACTGGCGCTTGTCGCTGTTCGACAGGCCGGGCAGTTTCAGCTCGGGCAATGACCGCAATCGTGGCGTCGACCTGAGCGTCAACATCGCCCTGGGCGGGCCGGGCGAACAGATCTCCGGCAGCATTGGCACCCGCACCGATCGCGACGGCGGACGCGATAACAATGCCTCGGTCACCTACCGCAAAGACTTGCAGGATCACCTGCTGCAAAGCGTTTCCGCCACGGCCATCACCGACACCTATGGCATCGGTATGAACGCGATGGCGACGATGCAATCGGAGCGGGTCAACGCTGATGGTTTTATCCAGCGCTCCTCATTCAACAACGACTTCACCGGTGGTTTGAACCTCGACAGCACCGTCGCCGTCGGCGGGCAAAAAATGGTCGTGACCAGCCAGTACCACCGCAACGGTGCGGGCATGATCATCGATGTCGAATCGGACATCGACGACATTGCCCTGCGTGCCGACGATTTGAGCGGTGGCAGCGCAGTGCTCAGACCGGGGCGCAATTTCGTGCCGATCACCGCCTACAAAAGCAGCTCGGTCAGTTTCGATTTCGAGGGCAATCACGTGCCGGCCGCGACCATCCAGCCGGCCCGTTCCAGCTATCACCTGAACAAGGGCGGCGTCGAGTATCGCCAGGTTCGCGTGATGAAAACCCTCACCGTGCTCGGTCGCCTGGTGGATTTCCAGGGCAGTCCGCTCAAAGGCCACCACATCATCAACCACGCCAGCCGCGGGGTCAGTGAAGTGGACGGCTTCTTCTCCATGGAAATGAACGCCGGTTCACCGACCCTGGAAGTGCGCCACGGCAACCAGTTGCTGTGCCAGTTCCGGCTCGACCCGAGCCGTGGCCGCACGGAAAACAATGTGCTGATGATCGGCGACCTGCGTTGCACGCCGGATACGTTGGCGGACGCAACGACACAGACGCCGACGGCAGGCTGATGCCCGGCAATACGCACTTTATCTACGAGGTAAATGACGATGAAACGTCGGTTGGCACTGATTGGTTTTTGTTTGTTCACGCAGACGGCACACGCCGGGCCGAGCATCAATATCGGCACGGTTTACGACTACCTGGACGGTGATAAAAGTACCTATTTGAAACGTGTCTTCAATGGCGGCGACAGCACCGCTTTCGTCAAGGTCAACATCCTGGAAATCCTTTACGACGCTGACGGAAAGTCGCAGGAAGTACCGCTCAAATCCAGTGCCGACGGCAGCGCCCGGGACGGCTTGATGGCCAGCCCGGCGCGGCTGATCGTGCCTGCCAGTGGCATGCAAGGCACCCGGTTGCTGTACATGGGCGAGCGCGACCGCGAGCGCTATTTCCGCGTGCGTTTCGTGCCGGTGGTGCCGGAGAAAGAAGACGAGTTCGCAGTCTCTGGCGAAGAGCGTGAGGAATACAAGAAGACCCTGTCCGCCGGGGTCACGGTGCTGGCCGGGTATGGCGCGGTGTTTTTCGTCCGGCCCAAGGACACGCGTTACGCCAGCATGATCGAGAACGGCGCGAAGGATTACCGCATCCGCAACGACGGCAACACCGTGGTGGTGATCGATGAGTTCAAGGATTGCTCAGTCAAGAACGAGCAGGAGTGTATGCCGACCACCAAGCATCACATCCTCGCGGGCCGCAGTTTTCAGTTCGAAAAACAAGCCGGTCGCGAGTATCGCTTCACACTGGTTGAAGGCGAGAGCAGCAAGAAACTCGATGTGAAGGGCTGATGACCATGTTCAAAAAACTGATGGTTCTGATGGTGTCGGCAGTGGCCTGCCATTCAGCGTTTGCTGCCCGCGAAGTGCACCACTTCGACGTGTTCGTGACGATTCCGAACCAGGCGTTCTACGTCATTCCCGCAGACCCCGGCTGGATTCACCGCGAGCAGCGGTTGCCGTGGAATCTGGCGACCTCGACCCTGGGCGGCTTGCGCAAGTATTTCGATGTGAAGAATGAAGCCGGCTCCATCGAAGCCCGGCTTGAGGGCCGGCCTTACCTGTCCAACGGGACCGCGGCCGATGACATTGGATTGCGCGTGCTGTTCAACGGCAAGTTGCTGAGCGAACTGGAGAGTAGCGAGGTGGTGTCGATGAGCGAGGCCGCGCCGGGTAAACGTGTGTTGCTGGAGATCGCGCCGGTGCCGCCTGTCGATGGGGTTTATAAGCCGGGCAGTTATTTCGGCAGCGTCAACTTGCTTTTCAACGCAGTGTTGCCGGGGGCATAGATGTTTGGTTTTGTCGCAGCAGATGTTTTCGTATGTTTATGCCGGGAAAGTGCTGGCATGGTTCTAATGGGACGGTGGAGTTCGTATTGATGAAATCATCCAAACGATTGCGATCGTTAATCTTGTTTGCCCTGGTGAGCTTGATTGTTGGAGCTACGGGTTCGGCTTTCGCAGTCACCCTGGAAATGAGTGCCGTGTTTCGACCTGATCCGGCAAACCCCATGCGTAATGCTTTCGAGAACACCACACCGCAAGGTGGTCATTGCAAAGAGCACCCAACGTACTGTGGGCCTGGTGTCTTCAGTATTGGGGTGCCGATCCGGTTCAGGGCTGTAGCGCCCATTCAGGCTTTGCACGAAGAACGCCAGGGGCCTATGTTTCGGCTTCCGTCCTCATGGAAGGACACGACGGTCATTCATGATGAAACGGGTGAGTCTGCGACGGTCAGAATGCGTTTCAGCGGAATCGGGGCGGCCTATACAATCAAGACACCTCTTGACTCTAGCACCTGGATCGACCACTGGGGATGGCCGTCGCCACCCTGTGTCAAGGGCGGAACGAGCTACGGCAACGCCTATTATTTCGCTTTTTTCTGGAGGATCCCGGCGGATGGAGGTGTTTGTTCGAAGCAAGCTCAGTTGCCGATAACGCAAGACTATGGTTTTGCCTATGAAAATATGAGCTTTTCATACGAGCTGGCAACGCCCAATCCCTTGCAGATGTCGACGGGAACTTACAGGGGTGTTTTGAATTATGTCGTGGGTCCTCTTGGCGATTTTGATATGGGCGATATCATGTTGCCCGATGACGATTTGATAAGCCTTAATTTCACTCTAAGTGTCGAACATGCGCTCAAAGTGGAGATTCCACCGGGCGGCAATCGCGTCGAATTGGTCCCGAAGGGTGGCTGGCAAGCCTGGCTGACACAGGGGCGCAAGCCGACACGGCTGTTCCGGGATCAGACATTCAATGTGTCATCGTCAAGTCGCTTCAAAATGAATCTGGACTGTCAGTACAGCCTGGATGGCAATCGCTGCGCGGTGCGTGATCCGGTTTCAGGACATGTCGTGCCGCTAGACGTCAGCGTGACCCTGCCCAATGGCCTGGTGGATGCCGCCGCGCAACCGGTCAGTCACCGGCCGTTGCGGCGCGACGGCAGTGGCACCGAGTTGTTCCAGCCACGCTTTTATGTCGATCGCAAGCCTGGAACGCTGCATTTCGAGGTCGCGAAGGACGAAGTCGACGAAATGCTCAAGCCCGGTACCGCCAGATCTTACTCGGGCAATGTCACAGTGGTCTGGGATTCCGAAGTGGGTTAAGGCATGAACCCTGATGCATCGTCCGATGCATCAGGGGTTGCCGATTATTGCTCTGCGGCTTTCTGCAGCGCTGCGCGGGTCAGTTTTCTGCTCAGCTCTTTTTCTTCGTAGCCCATGTCGTGAAGCAGTCGGAAGTAGACCTCATCACTCATGTCTTCATCGGTGAGCACCACACTGTCATCGACATCCAGGCGGCGGGCGAGGTCTTGCAGACGTTGTTTGAGGGCTCGTCGCTGTGCAATCTCCAGGCCTTTTGAGTTGGCCCAGGTATGTTGTACTTCACGCAACTCGTCCAGCAAATCGCTCTTGCTCTCGTACAGTCGGGCATTGCGCCTGAACTCGTTCGGGTAAGTGTCACGCAGGTATTTCTCCCAGAACGGCTGTTCGAGCATGTCGTTGATCAAACCGTCGCCGGCCTCCATCGCCATCACTGTATCGAAAGCCGTGTCGAGGGTCTTGGCGCTCACGCGGGCCAAGGGGCGATGCAGCATCGACTCCGATTGCCACGGCAAGCCGAGGCGTTGAGCCAGGCCGGTTTCGTAGGCGAGGTAAACCTCCACCTCATCGGGAGTGCCTTCACGGCCGCCGAAATCCGCACGGGCGATGTCATCCACGCGGGCGAGGCGAGCGGCACCTTTTGCCAGGTTCACCAGTTTGTTTTCGAGGACGGCGTTGGACGTCGACAAGGCGTAGGCTTCGGAGGCGAGCACCTTGATGCCCATGTGGTTGAACACTTGGGCCCCGGCATCGGCGCAGGTGGTGGGCGCCTTGGCCATTTCGAACAGTTCGTTGCGTAACGGAGTGTCCAGGTCGATGGCCTCGACCATGCGCCATACCCGGCTGCTGAGTTGTTGGCGCAATTCACCGCCGGCGCGGTAATCGGCGGAGAGTGTCTGTTTCTGGATCAAGGCAAAGAAATCTTCGGAGCCAGGCTCGGTCATCAGATCGTGCCAGGCGTCCTCGCGGAAAGTACCCAGCCCTCCGACCTCGGGACTCCACCAGACAGAGTCGTCCTTCGTCGGCCATTGGTGCATCGTGTTGGCGGCCGCATCGACATAGGGCTGGTCGGGAGCAATGCCGACCGAACGCCGATAGGCTTTGAACGTGATCTGGTTTTCCTGCGAAAGTCTCTTTGGAAACAAGCGGGTCCGCGCCACGAGGAAGGCCTCCTCCGAGCCTGGCACGACCGTTGGAATGACGCTGATCGGGTTCTCCTGCAAATCCAGATAGAAGCCCCGTGGTCGACGTTTGCTGAAGGGCCCGAACAGGCCATCGGGCCAGGTGGTTGCCCCTGTGTTGCTCAAACTCAGGATTCTCAGTTTGGGCATGCGTCCGACGTTCGGAAGATTGCCCAGCCGCGTGTTGTCATCGAGCCTGATGGTTTCCAGGTGAGTCAGGTTTCGCAGTTGCTCGACGGCCGACGGCGTCAACGTGATGTCATTGTTCATCAGCCGCAACGTCCGCAGGTGGTGCATCTTGCCGATGGTCTCGGGAAGTCGCGTCAACCCGCAGTTGCGGGCGCTCAGTTGACGAAGGTGTGGGAATTCGCCCAACAGGCCGGAAGAGGTTTCGGAAAAGTGGGTGCGATCCAGATTCAGGGTGCTGATCTGATCGACGTAATGTTTGATATCCGGCGGCAGTTCCTTCCACCAGCGTTCGAGGTCGGGCACATCGAACTCTACGGACAGGTCCAGCGCATAACCGCCGTCGACCGTGGTACTGCGCTCACCGAAAACGGTGGATTTTCTTTTGAAACAATCGATGAGCCGTTCGGCAATGTGCTGTCCTCCACCGCGTACGAACCCTTGTCGATCAGGCCCCCATGTCTCCGGTCGCTGGAATTGCCACCGATTGAGTATCACGCGCAGGTCATCGAGCTCTCGATCCAGCCTCGTCAGCGTCTGACGTCCTTGTTCTGGCGAACCCAGGGATCGAACGAAGGTGTCGACCTCTCGTTCGTTGAAGTGCGGGTACACATCCTGCACCCGTTCGGTGAGCGTGGCGGCAGTGATGGAGAAGCCGGGACCGCGGAGCAGCATCATGTCTTCGTGGTTCGCCATCGGGCGGATCGGCGGGGCGGCGAGTGCGGTGCGGCGTTCGGCCGGAGTATCGGTCCTGGCCATGACCCATTGCTTGAAAAACGCCCCCTGGCCTGGCCGATAACCCAACTGCGCCTGTTTGTTTTTCGGTAACGCCGTGAGCACGGCTTCGAAAAAATCAGCGGCGTCGTGCAGTTTGTGGTTGTCGGCGTCCCAGACTTCGAACCGGTTGGCGTCGTCCTTGACCAGCACCCGCACCGTCGTCGCATCATGTGCCCCCACGCTGCCGCGCAGTGGTCCGGCATCGTTGCCTTCACGCACCTCGATACGCAATTGCGCGAAGGTGTCGGTATGAATCCTGAGCGCATTCAGCACCAGGCTTTCGGTTTGCGCCACCCACTGCGCGCCGTCATGAAAGCCCTCGTACGCATGGTTGGTCCGGGCTTCGAAGGCGGCTTCACGGGCGCGGCTCTTTAGGCTCAACGGCAGGCGTCGTTCCTGGGTCATGCGCGTGAGGTCGGCCGCGTCGGAACTGTTCAGCAGCGTCTGTGCCGCGCGGGTCGGCAGCTCGGGGAATGTCTGGCGAATGAGTCGGACCTGCGGGTCGTCGGACGCTTCTGCACCTTGGTAAAGCTGATTGACGATGTCTGCGTTCAATCGATTGGCTTCGTCCGCCAGTCGATTGCGCAGGGCTTGCACCTGTTCACTTTTGGCGGTTGACCGACCGAGCATCGCTTGCAGCTCTTCTTCACTGAGAAACTCGACAAGCCTCGGCGCAAATTGCTCGCTCATGAGCTGCGACTGGCTGGTGGACAGTGTCTGCGCCTCGCTCGCCTCGGGATTGCCGTACTGGCGAAAGCGCCCCGTCATGTCGGCGTCTTCGTAAACCTTCAGGGCTTTATCCACAGGCCAGCCGTCCAGATAAGTCGCCAGGGGTTCAAACCACCAGGAGGCAGGATCCAGAGGTTGACCGGTTCGAATCCGTTCAATGGCCTCGCGTGTCTGGCGCTGGATTTTCAAGCGTGTGAGGCTGTCGTCCAGTAGCGGTGGCGGGGTCGTGTTGTCGACGTACATCCGGCGCAGCGCAGCGTCGTCGGTGCCGCTGGCGATGCGCACATGGTCCAGTTCTGCGTCGCTGAAGCCGTCCACGGAATGGCCGAGGCGACGCATCAATGTCGGGCGCTGCCACGCTCGCGGGTTCTCGGCTTCGTGGGTCCAGGCGCCCTGGCCGTTATGTTTCAACTCGGGTAAATAGGCGTTGTCGCGGTGCGGGTGCTGGACGCGGTAGTTGCCGGTTTGCGGATCTTTTTGCACGGCATAGTGTTTGTCATCCAGCGGCAAAATGTCCTGGCCTTCGTGGGCATGGAGACCCAATGCGTCAGGTTTCGCTTTAGCGGGCAGTTTTACATCCGGCCTCTCATAAGGCTTGAGATCGGGATGCCAAAGCCGTGGTTCGCCATTGGGCAGAGCCACCGGTTTCATGCCTTCGATCAGCGGCGAAAGCTTCAGGCGCGCAACGTTGCCAATCTTCACCCCGGCGGCGAACGCCACCAACTGAATGACGTCAGTCACCACGCCGATGATGTGTTCGGCAGCTTCGGTCCACAGCCCCAGGGTCATATCGACGATGCCTTCGATGACGTCACTGGCCATCTGATACGCCGTGTAGACCATCATCAATTCACCCAGCCCCGGAACGAACGGCGTGACGACCATCAGCGCGACGTTGAAGATGTCCGAGACTATTTTCTTGAAGTTTTCCCACCAAGCCCATCGGGCATTGCTATCGCTATCGGCGGTGGACACGGCAATGTGTCGAGCGTCGTTCAGCACCTTGTTGAGCTTCTGCTGAAAGAGGTATTCCCAGAGTTCGCCTTGGATCGGTGCCGCCTTGAAATGCAGATTGGGGTTGTCGACCGGCACCTCCCGCCAGCTCGGGCCCTGCTCCAGCGGCGCTTTCTGATGCCATTTCACCTCGAACAGACGCTGCTGCAGCCCGCCGAAAAAATGCCCGCGCTCCGATTGATCGACGAACCGACTGAAGTACTGCTGATAGGTCATGCCGGTGGATGAAACGACGTTGTTGTCGCGCAGCTGGCGCGTCAGTTCATTCATGAACGCGACGGTCGAGGGGTACTCTTTCAGTGGGTGCTCAGGGTCCTGCGGGACGTAAACAATCACCGGCGTCACCTCACGGATGTGTTGTTCCGGCCTGGGTGTGATCAACACGATTGCGCTCAGCGGGCTGTCGAGAATCGACAGTTCGGCAAATTGCATCACCCGGCCTTTACGGGTGAGGTTGCGCTGGCCATCAAGCATTTTCAGGATCAGGTCACTGGCCTCGGCGTCGATGTCGCCCTTCAGAACCGCCAATTGGGCGGCGGCTTTGAACGCGGCTTTCTCGCTCTCGACGATTTTTAACTTCAATAAACCTCGGGCGAGGCCGTCACTGGGCAGCAACTGTTCTTCGAGGTATTTCGTGTAGCGCGCGCCGATGTCCAGTTCGCGGCAGAGGTTCTGGAACTGGGCAATGGACATTTTGTGTTTGATCGGCAGGACGTCGAAGTGCCCGCGTGCGTCGGGCTGGCTGATGAAGACCGAGTCCGGTTCGCAGGTTTCGTGACGTGCGAAGTTGTGCAGGGCGGCGTCCAGCAATGAGACGGTTCGGGTAACAACACCGCCGGAGACGTCGAAGACATACCACGGGCGTGCTTTGGGTAAGTACAGATGCAGGAACGTGCGGGTGACATCGACATCGACGTTGAATTTTTTTTGCAGTGCGTCGGTGAGTAACGGTTTGGCGAACGTGTAAACGTCCTGCGCTTCATCCATGAACCGGTCGACTGCATTCTGCGCGGACCAGAGGTCAAGATTGGCTTTTTGTAACGGCGCATGGTCGAAGTCTGTGACGCTCCGGACCCAATGTCCTGAAGTCGTTTGTGTGCGGCTCAGTTCATGAGCCCGTCGCACTGAAGCGCCTTTGAAAACGGGGTGGATACGGTTCTTGATGAACGCGTAATGGTGACCTTTATTGTCGTCGGCCACGAGTGACGGTAGCGCTGATATACGTCCGTGTAAGTCAGTCATGCTTTCAATAAACCTTGAGCATTAAGTGGAGTGACCAGCCTAACGCCCGAGGTTCAAAGTAAAAGTCTGAATTCCCGCTGCTTGAAACGCGTTCTTCCCGGCAAAGCATTGGAATTTTCAATGCCGAAAATAGTTATTTACCGCCATCGTTTTTCAGCGTCGTGCGACCTCCACGGGCAGGCATTGCGTATGTGTGCCCGGTTGCAGATACGGCGTGAGAATCGGTGCCATGCCCTTGAGCACTTGCACCGGTAAGGCCGAGGTGAACTTGAAGGCTTCGGCCGTGCGACCGGGTACGAATGCGGTCAACGTACCGAAGTGGCTATCACCGATGTAAAACACAAAGGTGGCCGTGCGGTTGATCGACTTCGAACTCAAGATTCGCCCACCGGAACCAATGGCTTCGATGCGGTTGTCACCGGTCCCGGTCTTGCCGCCCATGGCCAGCGGCTTGCCATCGGGGGTGATGAAACTGCCGGAAACACGTTTGGCCGTACCCGCGTCCACCACGTGCGACAAGGCCTCGCGCATGGCCGTGGCCACTTCGGACGGCATCACCCGTTTACCCACATCCGGGTCGTTGATCAGCTTGGTTTCATAGGGCGTATTCGCCGCGAAATGCAGGCTGTCGATGCGCAGTGTCGGCATGCGCACGCCGTCGTTGAGGATGGTGCCGATCAGCTCCGCCAATGCCGCTGGCCGGTCGCCGGAACTGCCGATGGCGGTGGCCAGCGAGGGCACCAGGTGATCGAACGGATAGCCGACTTTCTGCCAGCGCGCGTGAATGTCGAGAAACGCCTCGATCTCCAGCATGGTGCGGATGCGGCCATCACGGGCACCCTTATGTTTGCTTTTGAATAGCCAGCTATAGACTTCCTGGCGTTCAAACTGACTGGCCTTGACGATTTCGCTCCACTTGGCGTCAGGATGATTCAACAAATAACCGATCAGCCACAATTCCAGCGGGTGGACCTTGGCGATGAAGCCCTGGTCCGGCAAATCGTAGATGCCTGGGCTGTAATTTTCGTAAAGCCGTTGCAGGCGTTCGTCCGTGAGTTTCTCGGTGAGCTTGGCGCCTGAGAGGTGCGAGCGCACGAAGGTGTTGAAGCTTTCCTGACTGGCTTGCGGCAACAGGTAGCGATGCACCGCAGCCATGCGAATCGGCGTCGGGCGCATGCTGTCGAGGAAGGTTTCGAGCCGTGCCTGGGTGTCCTTGTTTTTGTAGCGCTTCCAGAACTTCAGCAGGAACGAAGTGCCCTCGCGGTCGGCGAACTCGGCCAGGTATTCCTGACGCCGAGGATCGCGGTCGTCCCCGAGCAGTGCAGCGCTGTTGTTCGGGCCGGAATAGGTGGTGTAGCGCACCAGATCGCGCATCAGCCGAATGAACGGCAGGTTGATCGATTCGCGCAGGGCATCGCGCAAGGTCGGTATGCGACCGTTGTCTTCCTTGCGGAAGTTGACGAAGGTATGCAGCCCGCCGCCGGTAAAAAAGGCTTCGCCGGGGCTGGCCGAGTATTTGCGGTCCAGCGCGGCGCTGAGCATGGCCGACAGGTTGTGGTCCTTGTTCTCGATCAGGTAATCGACGGCCCAGCGGCTCAGGCGGTCCTGATCCGGGACGTCGACTTTCTTCAGTTCCGGGACGGTCATTTCGGCGTACTTGTCGTGCAGCTCGGCAATGATTTGCAGGTAAGTCGTCAGCACCCGCATTTTCGCGGTGGAGCCCAATTCCAGTTTGCTGCCTTCGTTGATATCGAATGGCTGATCGGTGCTGTCGGTTTGCACGCGCACCCGCGAACCGTCCGGGGTCAGTTCGAACAGCGTGAAGCTGTAGCGCACTTGCGTGGTGCTGGTGGGGGTGAGCAGGCGTTCGCCCATCAAACCGATCTGCGTTGCAAACGCCGGGTCGGCCAAGTGCTTGAGGTACTCGGTGACCTGGGTTTGCAGTTCGCCTTGCAGGGTACTGGTGGCCGAGAGATCCAGGCGATCGAGGTCGTACAGCGGACGATTGAGCAACCCGCCCAGGCGACTGCGCGCCACGCTGATGCCTTTGTTGGTTTCGATCGGTTGAATGGTCGGCTGGGTCTGCCAGTCGCGATAGGTCACTTTGCTGGCCAATGCGGCGGCGGCGAACGGCGCGTCGATCACAAAGTTTTGCGCCAACAGGCGAATGTGGCTGTCGGTGAGGTCGGCCAGCTCATCGCGGCCCTTGGTCAGGTAGTGGGAAGGGCGGCGCTGGGCAATCATCAACGACAGCATTTCACGCAGGGCCAGGCCTTTTTCCGCCATGGCCTTTGGATCCGTGTCGGTACTGGCCAGCCGTTCGTTGGCCTTGTTGAAATCGGCGCCGTACCAGACACGCAAACCTTCGGCCATGCCGTGCACTTCCCCGTGGCCGGGCACGGCGGACAGGGGCACGCTGTTGAGGTAATCACGCACCACGTTCTGGCGCGCCGCAAGCGTTTCCGGCCCGGCCTGATAGGCGCGCACGCTGGCGGAAATCATCTGGCGGATTTTTTCCCCGCCGGACACGGTCAAGCCGTCGGGCGAGTGTCGATACTTCTCGAGTTGCGTCGCGAGGGTACTGCCGCCCGCCGATTGGCCAGGCATGTGCAGCATTTTGGCGACCTGCGACCACGCCGCCATGCCGAAGCGTGGCCAATCCACGGCGGGGTTGGCCCGGGGCTGACGAGGGTCGAGCAGGAAGCGGTTTTCGATGAACAGCAAGCTGCTGACCACCACCGGCGGAATCGCGTCAAAGCTTGAATAGAGCTGCTGCGGGTATTTGTACTGATAAAGCGGCGCCGCATGGCAATCGGTGATCGACAATCCTGCCTGGATCTTTTCCGCATAGGGCACGAAAAAGCCTTTGTCGGTGTAGTCCATCAACGGTTGGGAAAAGCGGGTCTGTGCCGCAACGACGTAGTCGCGCTTGATCAGGCGCGGCAGGAATTCACCCAGAGAGCTGTAGCCCAGACGCAAGTCAAAAGGGCCGGCCCCTGGATAGCGAATGGAGTCGCTTGGGCCTGGCTTCAGTTCGTAACTCAGGGTAGCGGCATATTTGCTGGCTTCCCGGGATTGAAACTTCGAGGTACGCATTTCCCTGGCAGCGGCCAACCCCAGAGCAATCAGGATAATCAACACCAGCAACCAAAACGCCTTCCACCCGTGTTTGGTACGACTACGACGGGGTTTTTCGGGGATAGGCGCTTCATCCACACGTTCAGTCGGGACCACAGTTTTACTCGTATCGGTTTGCCATAACGCGCCCATAGTCGACTGATCCATTCACGCAGATTGATCGGACTTGTTTGAAGCTTAGACGGTGGATGCTGCCGGTGAAAAAATTGTGAACACCCGGATATCGAATATTCACCCTGACGAGGGATGAGCGAATGTTCTTTTTGCAGGGGACTCGCTTGTTGGCGATGGCGGTTTCATGGACGCCATCGCCAGCAAGCCGGCTCCTACAGGGGGGAGGTGAGCCCGATATTTTGAGTCGCGCCCCGATCCGTAGGAGCCAGCTTGCTGGCGATGGCGATTTCACGGACGCCATCGCCGGCAAGCCGGCTCCTACAGGGGGGAGGTGAGCCCGATGTTTTGGACAGCGCCCCCGATCCGTAGGAGCCGGCTTGCTGGCGATGGCGATTTCACGGACGCCATCGCCGGCAAGCCGGCTCCTACAGGGGGGAGGTGACTCCCACATTTTGGACAGTGTCCCCGATCCGTAGGAGCCGGCTTGCCGGCGATGGCGGTTTCACGGGCGCCATCGCCGGCAAGCCAGCTCCTACAGGAGGGCCGTACTAGAGCCATCGCCACGTAAATGCTGCCTAGGTAGGGGCATGACGATGCACCAATGCTGTGCAATACTCCGTGCCGTTTTAACGGTAAAAATTCCTACAAAAAGTCAGGTAATGCGCCTCCAAAAACCGCGTTTTCTCCGAGATTTCTCGCTGAATATTGTGGGTTGTAGAGTGAAATATCCTGCAGGAGTCTTTTTAGACTGCACGTCCCGCTGATCTTGGAGGGTTTTGCCCTTACGGACGGTTCTGCCCACGAAGCAGGTCCGGTTTCAGGCAAGCAATGGCTTATCGGTCAGCGCTTCGACACTCGGTGGTCATATCCAATAACAAGACGAGGTTGTACCCCTATGCCAGTCGGCAATCACCTGCCCCACGGCGAGACCGCTCAGGGCGGCCCGCTTAAACGCGAACTCGGCGAACGGCATATTCGCTTGATGGCACTCGGTGCCTGTATCGGTGTCGGTCTGTTTCTCGGTTCGGCCAAGGCCATCGAAATGGCTGGCCCGGCCATCATGCTGTCCTACATCATCGGCGGTCTGGCGATCCTGGTGATCATGCGCGCCCTCGGCGAAATGGCTGTGCACAACCCGGTCGCCGGCTCCTTCAGCCGTTATGCCCAAGACTACCTTGGCCCGTTGGCGGGGTTCCTGACGGGCTGGAACTATTGGTTCCTGTGGCTGGTGACCTGTGTCGCGGAAATCACCGCAGTGGCGGTGTACATGGGCGTCTGGTTTCCCGAGGTCCCGCGCTGGATCTGGGCACTCGCCGCGTTGGTCAGCATGGGCTCGATCAACCTGATCGCCGTAAAAGCCTTCGGTGAATTCGAATTCTGGTTCGCCCTGATCAAGATCGTCACCATCATTGCGATGGTGATCGGCGGCGTCGGCGTGATCGCGTTCGGTTTCGGCAACGACGGCGTGGCGTTGGGGATTTCCAATCTCTGGGCTCACGGCGGCTTCATGCCGAACGGCGTGCAAGGCGTGTTGATGTCCCTGCAAATGGTGATGTTCGCCTACCTCGGCGTCGAGATGATCGGCCTGACCGCCGGTGAAGCGAAGAACCCGCAGAAGACCATTCCAAACGCGATCGGCTCGGTGTTCTGGCGGATTCTGCTGTTCTACGTCGGCGCGCTGTTTGTGATTCTGTCGATCTACCCGTGGAATGAAATCGGCACCCAGGGCAGTCCGTTCGTGATGACCTTTGAGCGTCTGGGCATCAAGACCGCCGCTGGCATCATCAACTTCGTGGTGATCACTGCTGCACTGTCGTCCTGCAATGGCGGCATTTTCAGTACGGGGCGCATGCTCTATAGCCTGGCGCAGAATGGTCAGGCTCCGGCCGGTTTTGCCAAGACGTCGAACAATGGGGTGCCGCGTCGCGCGCTGCTGCTGTCGATTTTCGCCTTGTTGCTGGGGGTGCTGCTTAATTACCTGGTGCCGGAAAAAGTCTTCGTTTGGGTGACGGCCATTGCTACTTTCGGCGCGATCTGGACCTGGGTGATGATCCTGCTGGCTCAGCTCAAGTTTCGCAAAGGTCTGAGCGCCAGCGAACGGGCCGGGTTGAAATACAAGATGTGGTTGTACCCGGTGAGTTCGTATCTTGCACTGGCGTTTTTGGTGTTGGTGGTTGGGTTGATGGCGTACTTCCCGGACACTCGGGTGGCGCTGTATGTGGGGCCGGCGTTTTTGGTGCTGCTGACGGTGTTGTTTTATGTGTTCAAGTTGCAGCCGACTGGTGTGTCGCAAGGTGCTGTGCGTTCGGCTTCATAGGGGGTGGATGGGGGGCAGATCCGTTGCTGCGGTGACGGCGGCTATTGGTTTCGCCCTTACGGCGAGTCACTTGGAAAAGCGCCAAGTAACCAAGCGCCCGCGCCCCTGACGTACGGTGGCTCGCTAATGCTCGCCATGCCCTCGCTCCGGTCCTGCTCCGTGGGCACGCCGCCATCGGCCATCCCTGGCCGGGGGCGGCTAACCCGGCATCCATGCCGGGTTGCCCACTGCGCAGAACCTCCACTCGGCCTCCCGACGGGGCAGATCAAAATCAAAAGCCAAGCAAAAGCCAAAGCGTGGCGGCCTGCCAGCCGACCTGTCTCAATGAGCGTACGCATTCCCCTGTAGGAGCCGGCTTGCCGGCGATGGACGTCAACGATAACGCGGGCTGTCTGAATAAACGCGTTGTCCGGACGTTTTTCGCCGGCAAGCCGGCTCCTACAGGGAATCGCGTTTGCTTTTGATTTCCACCACTCATCAGGCCGAGCGTTAGCTCGCCTTCAGCTTTTGATCTGAGCGCCCCCTCGAGAGGCCGAGCGCAGGTTCTGCGCAGTGGGCAACCCGGCATGGATGCCGGGTTAGCCGCCCCCGGCCATGGATGGCCGATGGCGGCGGGCCCACGGAGCAGGACCGGAGCGAGGGTATGCCGAGCCATGGCGAGGCACCGAACGAAAGGGGCAAGAGCCCTTGGTTACTTGGGGCTCTTCCAAGTGACTCGCCGTAAGGGCGAAACCAATAGCCGCCGTCACCGCAGCAACGGATATGTACACCCGAAAGAAAATGGTCGCCGGATAGACCGCTATCGCCGACAAACCAGCCCCTACAGAGAGATCCGTTCAGCTACCGAACGCTGCGACCTGTTGACCGGCTGGTTCAACCGTTTATTGAACTCCAGCCAGGCCCCCAGCAACGCCATCAACCCCGCACCCACCAAGGCGGTGAATATCTGCATGGCAAACGCATCGTCGGTCATGGCATTGACCATATCCGCCAGCGGCGCCAACAACACGCCGAGGCAGAAGATTTCCAGCGAATAACGCCCCATGCGACAACTTTGCTGCGCCAGCCAGTTTTGCGTCCAGCCGGTATCGGGCAACAGTTTCGCCGTGACATACGCCAGCGCCAGGAAGTGCAGCAACCGCACCGGCGACAAGTCAGTCTTGCTGATCGGGTACAACAGGTTGCTCAGCCACGCAGGCATCAGCGCATCATGTATTTCCGGCCATCGCCAGGAGACGGTCAGCACGCCGGTAACCACCACATACACCACGGCACTGACAAACAACGGCCGGCGCAGCAACGGGCGCGCGTCAGGTAACCGGGGGCGCTGCCCGTAAGTCGCCGCCGCGCCGCCCAACACAAACAGCAGTTGCCAGACCACGGGGTTGAAGTACCACACGCCATCCTTGATGGCCGCCAGGTTCCAGCCGAACCACGGCGCCAACAGGTACACGGTCAACGACACGGCCACCACCGCCCATGGTTTGCGCACCAGCATCGGCAGCGCCAGCGGCAAGCCGGCCAGCAGCACGATGTACAGCGGCAGCGGGTCCATGAGGTTCGGCTTGAAGCGCAGCAGCAGTTCATCGACCAGGGCTTGCTGCGGGTTGGTGATGAAGTGGTGCATGCCCATTTCCTCCACCAGATCCCTCGTTTCCACGTGGCTGTTGGCGAAGAACACGATACCCATCAGCATCGCCAGCAAGAAAATATGCACCACGTAGAGCACCCAGGCGCGGCGCAGAATCTTCACGCAAGCAATCAGATAACCGTCCCGTCGGAAGATTTTCCCGTAGGCCAGGACCGCCGCGTAACCGGCGAGAAACACGAAAATTTCCGCGGCATCGCTGAAACCGAAGTTACGCGGGGTGATTTGACCGAGGGGGTTGTGAGGCACGTGATCCCAGAAGATGAAGATCAGCGCCAGGCCTCGAAAAAAGTCGATTCGGTGATCGCGTTCAAACGTCATGACAGCGGGCTCGTGAACGGGTGTTGAATAAGGAGTGGTCAGCGCGGCAAAAGGTGCGCGCCGCGCATCGGCGGCGCGCAGGGTGGCGCGATTCGACGACAATTGCAAAAAACACGCTATTACTGAATGTCTCAGATGTGACTGGCTGAAAGAATCCATCCGCTGGTCTGCCCGCGCGATGGCGCGCCCGAATAATGGTGCATGGCAGCTGTCGAATCTTTACCGAGCATGGTTCAGGAGCGTGAAACGTGAAGGTTTCGCTGATCGTTCCGGTCTTCAACGAAGAGCAAGCGATCAGCCTGTTTTATCAGGCCGTGCAGCGCGAGTTGAGGCTGGGCGGCGACGAGATCGAGATCGTATTCATCAACGATGGCAGCTCCGACCGGACGGCCGAACAGGTCAAGGCCCTGGCGCAGGTCGACGAGCGTGTGTTGTTGATCAATTTTTCGCGCAACTTCGGCAAGGAACCGGCGTTGTTCGCCGGCCTGGAATACGCTTCTGGCGATGCGGTGATCCCCATGGACGTCGACTTGCAGGACCCGATCAGCGTCATTCCGCTGTTGATTGACGAGTGGCAAAAGGGCGCGGACGTGGTGCTCGCCAAACGCCGCAACCGGGCCACCGACGGTTACCTCAAGCGCCACAGCGCGGCGCTGTTCTACCACGTGCTGAACCGTATTGCGTACACCCGGATCGAAGAGAACGTCGGTGATTTCCGGTTGATGGATCGCAAGGTGGTCAACGTGATCCGCGCACTGCCCGAGCATCAATTGTTCATGAAAGGCGTGTTGTCGTGGGCCGGGTTCACCACCGCGGTGGTGGAGTACGAACGCGCCGGGCGCGTGGCCGGCAGCAGCAAGTTCAATGGCTGGAAACTGTGGAACCTGGCACTCGAAGGCGTGACGTCGTTCAGCACCGTGCCGCTGCGTTTGTGGACGTATGTCGGCGGCGGCATTTCGATTTTCGCGGTGCTTTACGCGGTGTACATGGTGCTGGACAAGATTTTCTTCGGCAACAGCGTACCCGGTTACCCATCGTTGATGACCGCCATTCTGTTTCTTGGCGGTGTGCAGTTGATTGGTATCGGCATCCTCGGTGAGTACGTCGGCCGGATCTACATCGAGGCCAAGCACCGGCCGCGCTACGTGGTCAAAGACATCGTCGGCGGCAAAGACCGGCTCGGGCTTTAGCATGGGCCGATTCCGCGATGTGCTCGGCAAGGAACTCGGCGGCCGGCAGGTCTGGCTGTTTTTTCTGCTCGCGACGTTGCTGTATGTGCTGCCGCTGATCCTCGCGGACTACCCGTACATCGATGACAACTGGCGTTCGCTGTCGGCGGGCATGGCCTGGGCGGAGCAGGGTCGCCTGTTTACCCAGCTGTTCTACAACCTGCTCACCTTCGGCAGCGCGGCGCCGAACATCTTTCCCTTGCCGCTATTGATCGCCACGCTGGCCATGGCCTCGGCACTGACCCGGCTGACGTTTCATTACTTTGCGCAACCGACGCTCGCCTGTTGCCTGGTGCCCTTGCCACTCTGGTACAACCCGTTTTTTCTGCAAAACCTGTCTTATCAATATGACGGTCCCGCCATGGCGCTGAGCCTGGTGGCGGTGATCTACGCGATCACCTTTCGTCATCCTTCGCGCAGCCTGCAATGGCTGGTGCCTTCGCTCCTGATTGCGCTGGCGCTGGGGCTGTATCAGATCAGCCTCAATGTGTTTGTGGGATTGTGTTGCCTGGAACTGCTGCGCGGCGTAAATGACCGTTTGGCCTGGCCGCAGTTGTACAGGCTGATCGGCTGGAAACTGGCGCAGGTCACCATGGGCTGGTTGATGTATTGCGTCAGCGCCGTGGCGTTCATGGCGCAGGATCGCGCGCTGCTGTTGAACTGGACCGCCGCGCCGCTGCTGCAACTGCAGATCAACATCGGCAGAGTGCTGGAAAAAGTCGTGCTGCTGTTTCATGGCGGATTGGTCTGGGTGTTCGCCGCGCTGTTGCTGTGCGCCATCGCCGGCGCTGTGCAATTGGGGCTGAAGGTGTGGAAGCGTCAGGACAGTGGGCCGAAGAAAGCGTTGATCGGCCTGTTGTGTCTGCTGACCTTGCCGGTCGTGACGCTGCTGGTATCCGGCGTCGCGCTGTTTTTCCGCGACTTCAACGAGGGCGCTCGAACCCTGATGGGCTTCGCGGTTTTATTGATGCTGTTGTTCTACTTGAGCCATCTGGCGCTGGCGCAACTCCATGAACGACTGACGCTGTTGCTGGCGGTGCCACTGCTGGCGATGCTGTCGTTGTCGTTTGCCTACGGTCGGGTGCTGACGGTACAGAAAGCCTTCAGCACCAGCGCGCTGTTCAGCCTTGAGCACGACATTTCGACGCATCGGGAATTGCGCGAGGCCAAGCGGATTTACATGTCGGTGACGTATTCCGATCACTGGCTGTCGGGGGCCGCAGGTTCGTTCAAGCAGATGCCGGTGTTGCACTATCTGCTGAACATCGACTTTTTCATGCTGGCCGAGAATCTGCCGAAGCTCGGCATCACCAACGTGGTCGCGGAGAAGGAGCGCCGCAATGCGACACGGGTGGGTTATCTGGGGTATCCGCCGTTGCTGGAGCGCCCGTACTACCGGATTTACCTGCTGGGGGACTACGGTTTTATCGTCATGAAAGAACCGGCCCCGATCAAGGCGCTTCGCTGGTGACGACGGGCCTCAGAACGCATCCATCAGCACGATAATGCAATCCCGGGCCTGGAAACGGTTGATCTGCGGCACCAACCGCCGAAAGTGCTCAGACTGGCAATGAGCATCCAGCGCCGCCTGATTCGGCCATTGTTCGACGAAGATAAAGTGGCCAGGGTCTTTTTGATCGATGAACAGGTCGTAAGCGATGCAATCGGGCTCCATTCGAGTCTTCTCGACCAGTTCGGTGTACCACGGGCGAACCGTTTCAATGTATTCGGGTTTGATGAAATCCTGAGCGATTACTTTCAGCAAAATGTTCTTCCTTGGTGTAAAGCCAGCCTCCCTACGAGACTGGCGTTCAAACAGTGTTTACGCCGCAGCCAACTCATTGGGCTCAAAACTGTCCGCCCGCGCCATCTGCCACATGCGTGAGTAGAACTCGCCGTTCACTTCTCCTGTGAGCAATTCCCCCGGTTTCAAAAACACATGCAGCTGCGAGAACAGCTTGATCTCGGTCGCCGACATGCGCCGCACCAGGTGCTTGGCCGACAACTGCGACGGATGATCGAGGCCGGCGGCGGCGAGCATTTCCGCGAGTGCCTTGAGGGTGTTGCGGTGGAAGTTGAACACCCGCTGAGCCTTGTCCGGGACGACGAGGGCGCGCTGGCGCAGGGTGTCCTGCGTGGCGACGCCGGTCGGGCATTTGTTGGTGTGGCACGACTGCGACTGGATGCAGCCGATGGCGAACATGAAGCCGCGCGCCGAGTTGGCCCAGTCGGCGCCGATGGCCAGCACGCTGGCGATGTCGAAGGCGCTGACAATCTTGCCGCTGGCGCCGAGTTTGATTTTGTCCCGCAGGTTCAGGCCCACCAGCGTGTTGTGCACGAACAGCAGACCTTCGCGCATCGGCACGCCGATGTGGTCGGTGAACTCCACAGGCGCTGCCCCCGTGCCGCCTTCCTTGCCATCGACGACGATGAAGTCCGGGAGGATGCCGGTTTCCAGCATGGCCTTGGCGATGCCCATGAATTCCCACGGATGGCCGAGGCAGAACTTGAAGCCCACCGGTTTTCCGCCGGACAGTTCACGCAATTGCTGGATGAAGTGCATCAGTTCGATTGGCGTGGAAAACGCACTGTGCCGCGATGGCGAGATGCAGTCTTCGCCCATCAGGATGCCACGGGTTTCAGCGATTTCCTTGGTGACCTTGTGCTTGGGCAGAATCCCGCCGTGGCCGGGTTTGGCGCCTTGGCTCATTTTGATTTCGATCATCCGCACCTGCGGGGTTTGCGCTTGGGCGGCGAAGCGTTCCGGGTCGAAGCGACCGTCTGCGGTGCGGCAACCGAAGTAGCCGCTGCCGAGCTCCCAGGTCAGGTCGCCACCGTTTTCCCGGTGATAGGCACTGATGCTGCCTTCACCGGTGTCGTGGGCAAAGTTGCCGAGCTTGGCGCCTTGGTTCAAGGCACGAATGGCGTTGGCGCTGAGCGAACCGAAACTCATGGCCGAGATGTTGAACACCGATGCCGAGTACGGCTGTGTGCACTGCGGGCCGCCGACCAGGGTTCGGAAACTGTTCGGGTCACTCAACGGCGCCGGGCGCATCGAGTGGCCGATGAATTCGAAACCGGATTGGTACACGTCGATCAACGTGCCGAAGGGTTTGTCGGCGCTTTCGTTCTTGGCGCGGGAATAGACCAGCGAACGCTGGGCCCGGGAGAAGGGCAGGGCGTCGCTGTCGGATTCGAGCAGGTACTGGCGGATTTCCGGACGGATGCCCTCCACCAGATAGCGGATGTTGCCGAGGATCGGGTAGTTGCGGCGTACGGCGTGAGGGCTTTGCAGCAGATCAAACAGGCCCACGAGGCTCAGGACGCCGGTGACAGCGGTGATCGGCCAGAGCCAGTCGTGTTCCAGGAACGGCAGACTGGCGAGGGTGAAAATCACACAGACGGCAAAGAAGGCGTAGCGGCTCAGGAGTGACAGGCTCATACGGTTTCCTTGGGTTCGGACTCGGTTGTGTTCGGCACACCTATCCCTGTAGGAGCGAAGCTTGCTCGCGAAAGCAACGTTTCAGCCAACATCAATGTTGAATGTGATGGCCTCTTCGCGAGCAAGCTTCGCTCCTACGGGACCGTGCTATGTCAGGCATTCTGCGCCTGGAGGAAAATCGAAAACAGCTCGGACTGGGACTTGATCCCCAGCTTGCTGTACATGTGTTTCTTATGGACTTTCACGGTTTCGACAGAGATTTCCAGCTTACGGGCGATTTCTTTACTGGAGCAACCGCTGAGCATCAAACGCCCGACATCCAGCTCCCGGGCGGTCAATTGCGCGCCCTTGAGTTGTTGCACCGAGGCTTCCAGCTGAACGCGCCAGTCACCTTGGACCGGTGCCGGCGCGAGTGCCACGACTTCGTTGATTTCGTAGGGCAGGCGCTGACGCAACAAACCCAGCACCCATGGCTGAATCAGCGACAGCAACGCGATCTGCTGGCCGCTGAAACGCTGTTTGCTGCCCAGTGACAGGCACAACGTGCGGTCGCCTTCGAGCTGACAATTGAACTGGATTTCATCGGCCACCACATTCAGACGAAAGTAGCGCTGGTAATACTCGGTCAGCTCAAAGTGCTCCGGCGCCACTTCCGACAGGCGATACAGCCCGGTGCGCGATTGCTCGCGGCAGGCGATGTAGAACGGGTCGAGCAGGTACAAACCGCGCAGGTAATCCTGGAACAACTGATCCGGGCTGCCGTCTTCACCGGGACATTCGGCGAACACTTGCGGGTGCTGATCGGCGCTGAAAAGCAGCGCCACCCAACTGTCGAAGGTGACGTATTGATCCAGTAACCGGACAAGCTGCGTCCAGAAATTCGGCTTGTCGAGGGCGTCGATCAGTTGCCCGACCGAACGGTGCCAGGCGATGTCGTCTAACGAAAGTGTCATGCATCTACCCCTATCGGGTTACCCCAGCCGCGTGATTCCCTGGCCGGTTGCTTGCTGCGCATACTGGCGCACAGACAACGACCGGGCAATCTTTCTGCCGCCCGGCCACTAGAACAAGGACTACCCATGAAGGTCGAACTCGCCCAACTGGCGGGCCGTGACAACGACACGGCTTACAACCTCGAACGCGCGCTGGCGGCGATTGGTGCCTGCGCCGCCGACACGCAGTTGATCATGTTTCCCGAAAGCCACTTGATGGGCTTCCCGTCGGCAGAGACCGTGGCAGCCGTTGCCGAACCGCTGAACGGTCCGACCGTCAGCGCAATCGTCGCCGCGGCCCGCGAGCGCAACATCGCCGTGGTGATCGGTACGGCGGAAAACGACAACGGGCGTTTTTTCAACACCACACTGCTGATCACCCCGCAAGGCATCGCGCTGAAATACCGCAAGACGCACCTGTGGGCGTCGGATCGCGGCGTGTACGAGCCGGGCGACCGCTACGCCACGTGCCTGTGGAACGGCGTGCGGGTCGGCCTGCTGATCTGCTACGACATCGAATTCCCGGAAACCGCCCGCGCCCTGGCGCAACTGGGCGCCGAATTGCTGATCGTCACCAACGGCAACATGGACCCGTACGGCCCGACGCACCGCACCGCGATCATGGCCCGCGCCCAGGAAAACCAGGCGTTTGCGCTGATGGTCAACCGGGTGGAAGAGGGCGATGGCGGGTTGTTGTTTGCCGGCGGCAGTGCGCTGGTGAATCCGCTGGGCACGCTGTTGTTCGAGGCCGGGCGGGAGGAGGGGCAGTTTGCGGTGGAGCTGGATTTCAGTCAGCTGGAAGCGGCGCGCCAAGATTATCGGTACCTGGATGATCAGCGGCTGAAGTTGCCGGGGGAGATGGTTGAGCATGCTTCTGGATTGAGGGAGCTGCTGATTCCTGTGCGCTGAGCGGCTGACGCTTTCGCTGGCAAGCCAGCTCCTACAGGGATCTCTAGTGAACACAGAGTTTGTGACCGCCCGCGATCAACTGTAGGAGCTGGCTTGCCGGCGATGGGGCCCTGACAGGCAACACATCTTTGTCGGTCTGAAACCAAGAACAACAAACGCAACACCCGTAATTTGCGCCGAACTCGGCTCTGCCATAAATCCAATAAAATTCGGAGTAGTCGCTCATGGCTCGTTTGCAACGCACCCTGTCATTGGGGTCGGTGGTGCTGTTTGGCATCGCCTACATGACGCCGATCATTGTGCTCGGCACTTTCGGCATCCTCGCTCAATCCACCGCTGGCATGGTACCGGCCGCGTACCTCGCGGCGCTGGTGGCGATGTTCTTTACCGCCATGAGTTACGGCCGGATGGCCTCGGCATTCCCTGTCGCTGGTTCGGCCTATAGCTACGTGCGCAAGGCGATCAGCCCGAAACTCGGTTTCATCGCCGGTTGGGCGGTGCTGCTCGATTACCTGTTCCTGCCGATGGCAATCTGGCTGATCGGCGCGGCTTACCTCAACTCCGCATTCCCGGCCGTGCCGCAATGGATCTGGGTGCTGGCGTTCATCGGCATCACCAGCGCAATCAACATCGTCGGCCTGAAACTGGCCAACGGCATCAACGCCTTGCTGATGCTGGTGCAGTTTCTGGTGCTGATTGCCTTCGTGGCGCTGTGCGTCCACTACGTTGGCGGCGATGCGAGCACGCCGTTGTGGTCGGTGAAGCCGTTCTTCAACGGCGACATGCAGATGCCACTGATCATGAGCGGTGCCGCCATCGCCTGTTACTCGTTCCTCGGCTTCGACGCGGTCAGTACCCTGACCGAAGAAACCCGCGATCCGCGCCGCACCATCCCGCGGGCGATCATGCTGATTACCCTGATCGGCGGGCTGATCTTTGTCGGCGTGTCGTACTTCGTGCAGATCGCGCACCCGTCGTTCCAGTTCGACAGCGTCGATTCGGCGGCCTATGAAATTGCCCGCAACATCGGTGGCGACCTGTTTGTGTCGATCTTCCTGATCGGCTTGATCGTCGGTCAATTCGCCTCGGGGCTGTCGGCTCAGGCCAGCGGTTCGCGCCTGCTCTACGCCATGGGCCGCGACGGCGTGCTGCCGAAATCCTTCTTCGGTACGTTGCATGAGCGTTTCGGGACGCCGATCAACAGCATCCTGCTGTGCGCAGTGGTTGCGTTGCTGGCGCTGAAACTGGACGTCACCACCTCGACCTCGTTCATCAACTTCGGCGCGTTCCTGGCGTTCAGCCTGGTGAACCTGTCGGTGATTTTTCACTACTGGATTGGCGGCGAGAAAAAGGGGCTGCGTGAGTTGGTGCTGTTCCTGATTTTCCCGTTCATTGGCCTGGCAGCGGATTTGTGGCTGATGGTCAGCCTCGATCACCTGGCGATTTACCTGGGCCTGAGCTGGCTGGCGATTGGCGTGGTGTACCTGGCGGTGCTGACCGGCGGATTCCGTCGCCAGCCACCGGAGATGGATTTTCAGGAAGCCACCTGAGGTACGCCGAACTCCTGTAGGAGCCTGGCTTGCCGGCGATGGCGGTCTCAAGATTTACGCAGGTCTTGAGATTGCCATCGCTGGCAAGCCAGCTCCTACAGGGGGGGCTGTGTTCAGGCAGTGGGTTTTGATTGGTGGATCGGCAATTCGACGCGGAAAGTGCTGCCAGCGCCGACTTCACTCACCACCGAAATGTCCCCCCGGTGTTTCTTCACGATGCCATAGGACAGGGACAACCCCAGCCCGGTCCCCTGGCCCACCGGTTTGGTGGTGAAGAACGGGTCGAAGATTTTTTGCAGGCTGGCCGGCGGGATGCCGGTGCCGGTGTCGGCGACTTCGATCCACACCTTTTCACCGTCGATCCCCGTGCGCAGGGTGAGGGTGCCACGTTCCGGGCCGATGGCCTGCGAGGCGTTGACGATGAGGTTCATGATCACCTGGTTGATCTGCGAGGGCAGGCATTCGATGTCGGGAAGCGTTTGATAGTCCTTCACCAAATCGGCCTTGTACTTCAGTTCATTGGCCACGATGTTCAGCGTCGATTCGATGCCTTGCTGCAGATTCGCCCACTGCCATTCCTGGTTGGAGTCCACCCGCGAGAATTCCTTCAGGTCTTTGACGATCTGCCCGACGCGGCTGATACCGTCCTTGGATTCCTTGATCAGCAACGGGATGTCGTCGCGCAGGAATTCCAGTTCGATCCGCTTACGCAGCTGTTTCAAGCGCTCGACCAGCTCGCCGGAACCGATCGCCTCTTCCGCATCCCGATAAGCGTCGAGCATTTCCTGCAGCTGTTTGAAATAGCCATCGAGGGTGCCGAGGTTGGAGGAAATGAAGCCGATGGGGTTGTTGATTTCATGGGCGACGCCGGCCGCCAGTTGCCCCAGTGACGCGAGTTTTTCCGACTGCACCAATTGCGATTCAAGCTGTTTGCGTTCGTCGATTTCCCGTTGCAATGCCTCACTGGCCTGTTTGAACTGTGTCGTTCTCTGATCCACCAGATGCTCCAGGTGGCTCATCTGCACAAAGGCCCGTTCGGTCATGTCCCATTTGGTCAGCAGGGTGTTGGCCATCTGCTGGACTTCAATGTTGTCGAACGGCTTTTTCAGAATCAGCAGACGGTCGTGCGCCTGCAAACGGTCCAGCAGTTCATCCCAGGAATAGTCGGAGTAGGCGGTACACACCACCACTTGCAGGCGCGGGTCTTCCTGCCACAGATGCTCGATGGTTTGTGCGCCGTCCCAGCCTTCGGGCATGCGCATGTCGACGAAGGCCAGCGCGTAGGGCTGGTTTTGCTGCAAGGCTTCTTGGAGTTTGCCCAGACCCTCTTGGCCGCCATACGCCGAATCCAGCTCGAACAGCGCGCGGGTGGATTTCACTTCACTGCCGAACAGCGCGGCCTCCATCTCGTCCAGCTCGACGGTCTGCACGGGCGTCGGCGTGAGGATCTTGCGGAAATCCACGTGAATGGACGGCGTGTCATCGATCAGCAAAATGCGGCGGTTCGACAGTTCGCTCATGCCTCCTCCATGACGGTTTTCAGCGGGATCTGCAGGGTGAACAGCGCGCCCTTGCCCGGCCCGTCGCTGTGGGCGGTGAGGTGGCCATTCATCTCGATGGCTGCCAGTGCGCAACTGTGCAGACCAAAGCCGTGACCTTCCTTGCGGGTGGTGAAACCGTGGGCAAAGATGCGCGTCATGTTTTCCGGGGCGATGCCTTCGCCGTCATCCTTGACGCTGACTTGCAGCGTGGCGTCGTCGACCACTTTGACCCCGAGGGTCATTTGTCGCGGGCGGTTGCTGAGGTCAGACATCGCGTACTTGGCGTTGCTGATCAGGTTGATCAGGATCAGCAGCAACCGGTGCTTGTCGCCCATGACCTGCGGCACCTCGCCGTACTCCTTGACCACCGTGACGTGATGCCGGGTCAGCGCGCCGGAATTCATGCGCAGGGCATCCTCCAGCAATTCGCTGATGTGCAGCGGCTCCACCAGGCTGTTGGCGCCCGCGTAGGATTGCTGGGTGGCGACGATGTCCTTGATGTGGTCGACACTTTTGCTCAGTTGGGCCAGTTCGTCGCTCATGCCTTGCTGTTCGAGGGCGATGGCTTCGACCAGTTGGTTGAGGTAGCCGGGCAGCAACTTGCCTTTCTCGTCCTGGGTCAGGAAGGTGCCGAGGTCGCCGGGGTGTTCGTTGATCAATTGCATGGCTTTGCCCAGCCCCTGGGCCTTGCTGGCGCGCAGTTTGCGCGAGACCAGGTCGGCCGAGATGTTGACGCTGTTGAGCACGTTGCCGACGTTGTGCAGCACGTTGGTGGCGATCTCGGCCATGCCGGCCTGCCGCGCGGTGTCGAGCAGCTCGCTCTGGGTATCCTTGAGTTCACGGGTGCGTTCTTCTACCCGCAATTCCAGTTCGTCATTGGCGTTTTTCAGGGCTCTGTTGACGCGATTGATAATGCTGAAACTGCGCATCAAGTGAATGGCCAGGTACACCAGCAACAGGACCAGCAACACCGAGAACACCAGCATGTAAAAGTGATAACGCTGCTCGACCACATCGGCCTGTTGCTGGTCCTTGTTCAACAGGCTGGTGATGTCGTCCAGACGCTCGGCGACGGGAATCGCTTCGATATTTCCCAGCAAGCGGTTGACCACCGGTTGTTCGCGCAGAATCAGTGAAATGTGGGTGCTCAGAATATCGATCGGGCTGTGAAACTGCTCGGGCAGGCGCAGCTTGTTCACCCCTAGCTTGTTCAGCCCGACCAGAATGTCAGCGGCCTTGTCGTCGGAAGTGACCTGGGCGAACTCCAGGCTGCTGAGCAGCAAATCGTAAGTGTCGGTGGCGATGTTCTGCAGTTGCAGTTTGTCGCCATCCACCAACCGGGCCAGGGGCTCCTGAATGTCGTCCTCGGCGGTGGGCAGGAACGCCAGTGAGTTGCGCAGCAGCGCGTTGTGGGACTTGAACTGTTCCACCAGCCGGGTCTTTTCCTCGATGGCGGCCAGGTACGCATCATGGCTGGCGCGCCAGATCGGCGAGTCGTTGCGGCCGTGGTTCGACTCCATGGTGTCGAACCGCTCCCACAGCTTTGTCATCTCGGTCAGCGGCGCGACCAACGGATCGTAGTTGTGGTTGGTGGCGATCCTGGCCTTGAGAATCTCGGTTTCCCATTGCGCGTTGAGCTGTTTGATCCGGCCGATCAGGTCCCGGGATTCGGCGTAGGTCGACGTCTCGTTCGAATTCGACTTGAGGTACAGGAACAGCAGCGTCGAGGCCAGTAACAAAGCGACGACGCCCAGCAGTGCGAGGCTGCGACGGCGGGACATTTTCATAAGGGTTTGCCTCCCCACTCACCGGTCAGGGTCTTGAGGAATTTGATGATCAGGGTTTTGTCTTCGGCGGAAGGAATGCGACCGAGCTGGAACTTGAACATCACGTCCACCGCCTCTTCCAGCGTGTTGGCCGAGCCGTCGTGAAAATACGGTGCGGTCACCGCGACATTGCGCAGGCTCGGTACCTTGAACACGTTGCGGTCCTCTTCATCCTTGGTCACCAGATAGCGACCCAGGTCGGAGTCGGTCGGGTTGCCGCGAACCTTGAAGTAATCGCCCATGACACCGAACTTCTGGAACATGTTGCCGCCGATGTTCACGCCTTGATGGCAGGCGATGCAGCCATAATCCTTGAAGCGTTGGTAGCCGTACTTTTCCTCGGTCGTGAGGATGTCGGTGTTACCCAGCAGATACTGATCAAACCGCGAGTTGCTGCTGAGCAGCGTTCGTTCGTAGGTGGCCAGGGCGTTTTGCACATTGTTCATGGTCACGCCGTCCGGGTAGGCGTTGGTAAATGCGCTGCGGTAACCCGTGTCTGCGGACAGCACTTCCACTACGTGCTCCCAGTTGCTGCCCATTTCGCTGGGGCTTTTCACCACTTCATGGACCTGGGTTTCCAGGGTGTCGGCGCGTCCGTTCCAGAACTGCCGGAAGTTCAGGGTGGCGTTGAACACGCTGGGGGTGTTGATCGTCACTGGCTGACCGGCGAAACCGATGGAGAACGCCTGGGTATCGGCCCCGCCGTTTTCCAGTCGATGGCAGCTGGCGCAGGACAGCGTGTTGTTGACCGACAACCGCGTTTCATTGAACAACTGGCGACCGAGTTCGACGCGCAGAGGATTCTGTGCAGGCGCCGTTGGCAGTGGCTTGAGGGGTTCGTCCAGCGGCGCGGCGACGGTGCTCAGACAGAAACCGAGCAGCGGCACCAGGAGCAGGTAGTGAATGGACGGCGACATCTGATAATTCCTTGGCTGATAGCCCGTGTGTCGTTGCGCATCGTTCACGTGGCGGTAAATGGAGCAGGTTTCACCGACTCAAGGTATCGGGCGAAGGCGTCCGGTTCGACGGCTTTGCTGAAGTAGTAACCCTGGCCTTCTTCACATCGATGGGCCTTGAGGAAATCCAGCTGTTCGAGGGTTTCCACCCCTTCGGCGATGATGGTCAGCTTGAGGCTGCGGCCCAGGCTGATGATGGCGCTGACCAGTGCAGCGTCGTTGCTGTCGGTGCTTAAACCGCGAATGAACGACTGGTCGATTTTCAGCACGTCGATGGGAAAGCGCCGCAAGTAGCTGAGGCTGGAGTAGCCGGTGCCGAAGTCATCGATGGCCAGCCGGATACCCATGACTTTGAGTCGGGTCAGGGCGGTGACGGTGGTGTCGATGTTTTGCATCAACACGCCTTCGGTGATTTCCAGTTCCAGCAACGCCGGTTCCAGGCCCGTTTGTTCGAGGGTCAGTCCGATGCCGTCGACAAAGTCGCGCTGGCGGAAATCGATGGCCGACATATTCACCGACATGCATATTTTTGGCAGCCCTTCGGCTTGCCAGGCGCAGGCTTGTCGACAGGCCTCGGCCAGCACCCATTTGCTCAGCGGCACGATCAGACCGCTGTCTTCGGCCACACCGATGAACTCCGAGGGGTAGATCAACCCGTGCCCCGGTTTCTGCCAGCGGATCAACGCCTCGGCACCAACCACCTGACCACTGCTCAGGTCCAGTTTGGGTTGGTAGTGCAGGACAAACTCGTTGCGCTCCAGCGCCAGGCGAATACCGGTTTCGATACTTTGCTGATCCCTGGCGCGCTGGTTCATTTCATCGATGAAAAAGCTGAAATCATTCGGGCCGATTTCCTTGATGTTGCGCATCGCGGTCTCGGCTTTTTTGATCAGCTCGATCGCTTCGAGGCCGTCATCGGGATAAATGCTGATGCCCAGGCTCGCGGTCACGCTCAAGTCGTGGCCAGCGATATGCAGGGGTATGCGAATGGCGTTCAAGAGTTTTTCGGCGATGCCCCTGGTCTGTTGAGGGTGGCGAATGTCGGCGAGGATGACCACGAACTCGTCGGAGCCATAGCGAAACACCGAATCCGACTCGCGCACGGTGGCCACCAGATTGCGACTGACCTGTTTCAACATCTCGTCTCCGGCCGGATGGCCGAGCGCATTGTTGATGCGCTTGAAGCGGTCGAGCCCCAGAAACATCACTGCCAGTTGTTTGTCATTGCGTCGTGAAAGGGCCAGCGACTGGTTCAACCGGTCACCCAGCAACGTGCTGTTGGGCAACTCGGTCAACACGTCGTACTGCAGCAAGTGCGACACCTTGAGCAGCTCGTGAACCCGCGCCTCGATGGTTTGCTCCAGGCTCAGCACTTTCATCGCCGCGTCCTGCGCCATCTGCCATTTCCAGGTCAGGGCACTGGCCATCTGGCGGATTTCCAGGCTGTCGAAGGGCTTTTTCAGCACCAGCATCTGGTCGCCGAACTCCAGCCGTTCGGTCATGGCTTCCCAGGTGTAATCCGAAAAAGCGGTGCACAGCGCGATTTCCAGGTGCGGGTCGGCTTGCCACATTTGCTTGATGGTTTCCAGGCCGTCCCAGCCCGGCGGCATGCGCATGTCGGTGAACACCAGCGCATAGGGGCGACCTTCAGCCAATGCGTGTTTGACCAGTTCGAGGGCTTCCTGGCCCTGGTACGCCGAGTCGAGCTGAAACGTCAGGCGATCCGTATGCGGCGTGCCGAACAGTGCGGCTTCTGTGCCAGCGAGGGTCTGTTCATCGTCGGTTTCGGGGCCGAGGATCTTGCGGAAGTCATCATGAATCGAAGGCGTGTCGTCGACGATCAGGATGCGCCGGTTGGTCCGCACGCAAGGCACTTTCATCCTTTGTCCTCCGTGGACCGGTGCGGGTTGTCCCGGATCGGCACGATGCTTCCGGCTTTCAGCAGCTCGGCGGCCTGCTGGCTGCTGACCGCTTTGCTGAAGAAGTAACCCTGGGCGTTCATCGGCGACCCGGTGGCCATCAATGAACTGCGCTGTTCCTGGGTTTCGACACCTTCGGCGATGATTCCGATCCCTACCTCCCGGGCAAAATTGATAATGGCGCGCAAGGTGTTGGCACTGGCCGGGTCGCGGGCGGCGGTATCGATGAAAGGTTGAGCGAGCTTCAGGTGATTGACCTGATAGGTCTTGAGGTAATCGAACGACGAATACTCGGTGCCGAAGTCGTCGATGGCAATCTTCACCCCCAGCTCCCGCAGGCGCGGCAGCACATCGTTGTGGGTCCATTTGGTCTGGGCCAGCGTCGCCTCGGTGACGTCGAAGCGCAGGTCCCAGGCGCAGAGCTCCCAGCGCGCGGTGGTGCGCAACACGTCATAAATCAGTTCCGGGCCGCTCTTGAGCTGGGCCAGGGACAGCTTGATCGCAATCACCGGTGGCGCGACACCTTCATCCCGCCACTGGCGCATTTGCCGGCAGGCGCGATCGAGCACCCAGTGACCGAGGGCGATGATGGTGCCGGTCTTTTCGGCGGCAGGCAGGAACGCGGAGGCTTCCAGCAAGCCGCGCCCGGGGTGATTCCAGGTGACCTGCGCTTCCATCCCGAGGATCTTGCCGCTGCTCAGGTCCACTTCCGGCCAGTAACGCAGTTCGAGTTCATCGTGCTCGATGGCCTCTCTCAATTCGCTGGCGATGGTCATGCGCTCGACCATCTCCTGATTGATCTCTTCGGAGTGGAAGTGGTACTGGTTTCGGCCCTTTTCCTTGGAGCGATAGAGCGCCATGTCGGCCTGGGTCAGCAGGCCGTCGGCGCTGGTGCAGGCCGGGCTGTAGCTGCTGATGCCGATGCTGACCGACACCCGGACATCGTTGCCGGCCAGGGAGTAGGGGAGCACCAGCGCGTCGCGGACCTTGGTGGCCAGGGACGCGGAGTGGGTCGGGTCGCTGACGTCCAGTTGCAGGATCGCGAACTCGTCGCCGCCAAGGCGGGCGACGATATCGTTCTCACGTACGCACGCCTTGATCCGCCGGGCGACTTCTTGCAGCAACAGATCGCCCACCGGGTGCCCGAGGGTATCGTTGATGCGTTTGAAGTGATCCAGGTCCAGATAAAAGATGGCAAACGGGGTCGCGCCACGACGCGCAGCGGCGAAGGCCTGGTGCAGCCGTTCGATCAGCGTCGCGCGGTTGACCAGCCCGGTCAGCCCGTCGGTGCGCGCCAGCAGGAAGATTTTCTCCTCGGCCAGCTTGCGCTCAGTGATGTCGATGATGATGCCTTCGACTTCCAGCAGCCGGCCTTCATCGTCGCGCACCGGGATGTAGCGGTTTTCCACCCAACGCCAGGCCCCTTCGCCAGTGCGCATCCGAAACTCGATGGACGCTCCGGCGGCATGGCGGTCCAGCACCCGCGCCATCGCCGTGTCGACCTTCGCTTGATCGTCAGGATGAATCAGCTCCCGGGCCCAGTTGGCCGAGGCCACCAGTTTCGCCGCGACATGCCCGTATTTGGTGATGTTGTGCGAGATGTACATCAGTGGAAACGACGGTTCGCCCCGCAACCGATAGAGAATGGTCGGGCTGTTCTGCACGATGATGTTGGCATCGGACAGTTCCCGGGTGCGCTCCTCGACCGCTTGTTCGAGCAGCGACATCTTCAGCGCCGCGTCTTCGGTCATTTGCCACTTGGCGGTCAGCGCGCTGGCCATCTGGCGAATTTCGATGGCATCGAACGGTTTCTTGAGAATCAGCAGGCGGTCGCCGAGTTCCAGGCGCTCGTCGATGTCTTCCCAGGAATAGTCGGAGTAGGCCGTGCACAGCGCCACTTGCAGCTTCGGATCGACCTGCCACAGCCGTTCGATGGTTTCCAGGCCGTCCCAGCCCGGCGGCATGCGCATGTCGATGAAGGCCATCGCATAAGGCAGGTCGTTGGCCAGGGCCGTCTCGACCTTGTCCAGTGCTTCAAGGCCCTGAAACGCCGAATCTAGGATGAAGCTCTGCAACGTGATGGCCGCCGTGGTGCCGAACAGGGCATTTTCAGCGCTGGTCAGGCTGTCGTCGTCAAACGAAGGCGGGCTGAGGATCTTGATGAAGTCCTCGTGGATTGAAGCGGTGTCGTCGACGATAAGAATCCGACGATTGGTCCGCGACAACAGCGTATTCATCGCCATATGCCGGGACCGACAGCGTTTTGATACACCGTGTTCATAAGGGGCATCCTTTCCCTGACCACTTGGCCGAGCGTACAGATAATGGATCCGAGTGACGTGAGCATAGTCGCCCGGATCAGACTTCGCGCAACCGACTGAAACGAATCATTGCAGTGGTGGGTCGAAAATCATCTAGCCTGTAGGTCAGGATCCGGCAATAGGGGATGTTTGCCCGGTTCCCGACATATCGCTGTAACCGTTTTCGCCCGAGGTAATGCCATGGAAGAGCAACTCCCCACGAGGTCCACCTATAAACCCAAAGTGCTGCTGGTCGACGATGAGGAGTCCATCCTCAATAGCCTGCGTCGACTGTTGCGCGGCCAGCCCTACGACGTGTTGCTGGCCACCAGCGGCGCCCAGGCCCTGGAAATCATGGCGCAGCAGCCCATCGACCTGGTGATGAGTGACGCGCGCATGCCCAACATGGACGGCGCCACGCTGCTGGCCCTCATCCATCAGCATTACCCCGATACCGTGCGCATCATGCTGACCGGTTATGCCGATCCGTCAGCCATTATCAAAGCCATCAATGACGGGCAAATTCACCGTTACATCAGCAAACCCTGGCACGATGAGGAAATGCTGCTGGTACTGCGACAATCACTCGCGTATCAGCATTCCGAGCGTGAACGGTTGCGTCTGGTCCAGGAAACGTGGGATCAGAACCAGGAATTGAAACTGCTCAACATCACCCTGGACAAACGCGTTGCCTCCCGCACCGCTGAGTTGCAGCAGACCGCCGACATGCTCGACCTGGCCTACGAAGAGCTCAAGCACAGCTATGTCACCGGCACCGAAATGTTCTCGCTGCTGGCCAACCTGCGCATGCCGCCGGCCAAGCAGACCAACCGCCAGATCATCGAGCTGGTGCGGGTGTACTGCAAACTTCATGGCCTGGACGAAGGCACCAGCCGCGACCTGACCATGGCGGCGGCGCTCTACAACATCGGCAAGCTGAGCTGGACCGACAGCATGATGACCGCCCCCGCGGACCTGTTGCATCACAATGATCGCGAGCGTTATCGCAATTACCCGAAGCAGAGCGAATCCCTGTTGATGACGCTCGATCCGATGAAGGACGCTGCCCGTCTGATTCTTCACCATCAGGAGCGTTGGGACGGCAGCGGTTTTCCCGACCGGCTCAGGGGCGAAGCGATACCGGTCGGTTCCCGGCTGTTGAAACTGGCAGTGGATTTCATCGAGTTGCAACGCGGGTTGATCCTGGAGCGGCAGATGAACAGCGATGAGGCGCTGGTGTATATCCGCAGCTACGCCGGAAAACTCTACGACCCCGAGATGGTGGAGGATTTCATCAAGGTGTGTGCCGCGTACCTGAGTGATGTGTCCCTGGCCGATCCGATGGTCAAGGTCATGACCACCCGGGAATTGGCAGCGGGGATGGTCCTGGCGCGCAACCTCAACGCCGACAACGGCATGCTGTTGCTCAACGCCGGCAAGGTGCTGAACGGACCGCTGGTGGAAAAGCTGATCGCCTTCGAGGCCATGGAGGGCGCGAAATACAGCATTTTCGTGAAGGTGCCGGAAGAAGTGAACAGCGCGATTCTCGAGATGGAACAGGTTCCCCAGGCTCAGCACTGATCCTCTGTAGGAGCGAGCCTGCTCGCGATGAACCTGAGAACGCTGCGGGCTGCCGGGCCTACCGCGTTATCGTTGACGATCATCGCGAGCAAGCTCGCTCCTACAAGGGGCGGGTATGCTCTGCCAGAGGTTTTTTCGGCGTGACGATGTCCCGCCACTCATGTGATGCTTGCACCTTTTAGCCAAGGCCTCGCCTCACTCATGACGCTTGCATCCGCCACTTCCCCCCGCATCATCCACATCGCCGCCGCCTTGTTGATCGGCCCTGACGGTCGCACGCTGCTGGTGCGCAAACGTGGCACTGAAGCTTTCATGCAACCGGGTGGCAAGATCGAAGCCCATGAACAACCGGTTCACGCCCTGGTGCGTGAGCTGGAAGAAGAGTTGGGATTGGCCATCGATCCGGCGCACGCCACTTATCTGGGGCAGTTCTCGGCACCGGCCGCCAACGAGCCAGGTTTTGTCGTACAGGCCGAACTCTTTCTGCTGACCATCGATTCAGACGTATCGCCTGCGGCGGAAATCGAAGAGGTGCGCTGGATCGACCCCGCCACCGACGGCGATGTGACGCTGGCGCCATTGACACGAGACCTGATCCTGCCGTTTTATCGAGCCTCGCTGAGCGCAATCGCCTGATCATTCACGCCAAGGAACCGCCATGATCCCGCTTCAAGACTTGCTGATCTTCGCCGCTGCCGCGTTGCTGATGGTACTGACGCCGGGACCGAACATGATCTACCTGATCTCTCGTTCGATCTGCCAGGGGCGCAAGGCCGGAGTCACTTCGTTGCTCGGTGTGGTGGCGGGCTTTTTTGTGCACCTGTTCGCTGCGGCAGCGGGATTGACGGCGGTGTTCCTCGCGGTGCCGATGGCTTATGAAGTGTTGAAGTGGGCCGGCGCGCTGTACCTGGTGTGGCTGGCCTGGCAGGCGGTCAAACCGGGCGCGCGTTCGCCGTTCGAGGCACAACAGTTGCCACCGGACTCCTCGCGCAAACTGATCACCATGGGCTTTTTGACCAGCGCCCTGAACCCGAAAATCGCGGTGTTTTACCTCTCGGTGTTTCCGCAATTCATCACCCCTGAGCACGGTTCGGTGTTCAACCAAAGCATCATCCTCGGCCTGACCCAGATCAGCGTCAGTTTCAGCGTCAACCTGCTGATCGCGGTGTTCGCCGCCGGCATCGCGTCGTGGTTCGTCAACAACCCGACCTGGCTGGCGGTGCAGCGTTACTTCATGGGGTTTGTGTTGGCGGCGCTGGCTGTACGGCTGATGCTTGAGCAACGACGGACGGCGTGAACATGTGGATTGAACGGCTTGATGCCAGCCATGCCCTGGACTATCGGGCGTTGATGCTCGAAGCCTACGACCTGCATCCCCAGGCGTTTACCTCTACCGTGCGCGAACGCGCCACGATGCCGCTGAGCTGGTGGGAATCGCGCCTGAACAACAAACTCGATGTGGTGTTCGGGGCGTTTGAGGAAGGGAAGCTGTCGGGCATCGTCGGCCTTGCCTTCGATCCTCGGGAAAAGGCCCGGCACAAGGCGACGCTGTTTGGCATGTACGTGTCCAGTCAGGTCCGCCAGCGCGGGCTCGGGTATCAACTGGTGCAGGCGGCGTTGACCGAAGCGCAAACCCACCCGGGGTTGAGGCTGATTCAACTGACCGTTACCGCCGGCAATGACGCGGCGTTCAGCCTGTACCAGCGTTGCGGCTTCATCCAGTTCGGCCTCGAACCACTGGCGGTGCGGGTGGGCGAGGATTACTTCGACAAGATTCATATGTGGCGCGAGATCTAAAGATCACAGAATCACCCTGTAGGAGCGAGGCTTGCCCGCGAAAGGAACGACGCGGTTATTTGGACAGACCGCTTTATCGTTCTTCGCGGGCAAGCCTCGCTCCTACAAGTCCGTGTTGTGCTAGCGGACGGCGCTGACCCCGTCCAAGGTCGAGAACGACGTATCTTTTGCCGTCAGCAGGAAGTCGCGCATATACGGCGCATCCAGCATGTCCGCGCGAACCGCCGCGTACAACGTCGCAAACAATCCCTTCTCGCCCAGCCGCTTGGCCTTCACGTAGCCCCGTGAACTGTATTCATGCAGCGCCCAGTGCGGCATGCCACAGACGCCACGACCGCTGGCGACCAACTGCATCATCATCACCGTCAGTTCCGAGGTGCGGACCTGGGCCGGTTCGATGTCGGCCGGCTCCAGGAAGCGGGTGAAGATGTCCAGCCGGTCACGTTCCACCGGGTAAGTGATCAGGGTTTCCGTGAGCAAATCCTCCGGAACGATGTACGCCTTGTTCGCCAAGCGGTGCTGATTGGCAACCGCGAGCATGGCTTCATAAGTGAACAACGGCACATACGTGATCCCGGCCAGTTCCAGCGGATCGGAGGTCACCACCAGATCCAGATCACCACGGGCCAACGCCGGCAGCGGCGCGAAAGAGAAGCCCGAGGCCAGGTCCAGCTCGACTTCCGGCCAGGCATCGCGGAACTGGTCGATGGTCGGCATCAGCCACTGAAAGCAACTGTGGCACTCGATCGCCATGTGCAGGCGCCCGGCGGTGCCACCGGCCAGCCGCGCGATATCACGCTCGGCGCCGCGCAGCAGTGGCAGGGTGGCGTCGGCCAGTTGCAGCAGGCGCAAACCGGCACTGGTGAAGCGCACCGGTTTGGTCTTGCGCACGAACAGCGGCATGCCCATGCGCTCTTCCAACTCCTTGAACTGGTGGGACAGCGCCGACTGCGTCAGGTGCAGGCGGTCGGCGGCATCGACCAGGCTATCGGCTTCGCGCAAGGCGTGCAGGGTCTTCAAGTGACGGATTTCAAGCACCGGAGGGCTCCATGAGGAAAACTTGTGATCAACACGAAAAGGTTGAGTTTGTCTCATGTTGGGTTGGCTGTCGACAATAGCGCCATCTTTTACAAGGAGAAACTCACCATGGCTCTGGCCCACACACTTGGTTTTCCACGCATCGGCGCTGACCGCGAACTGAAAAAAGCCCTTGAATCCTACTGGAAGGGCGATCTCGATCAGGAAGCGCTGAAGAGCGTCGGCCGCCAACTGCGCGCCACCCACTGGCAACTACAGAAAGACGCCGGCATCGACCTGCTGCCGGTCGGCGACTTCGCCTGGTACGACCAGGTCCTGACGCATTCCCTGACCTTCGGTGTGATCCCGGAGCGTTTCGACAGCGCCAAGAATGCCAGGGGCCTGCCGACGCTCGACACGTTGTTCGCCATGGCCCGTGGCGCCACCACCACTTGCTGCGGTGGCGAACACAGCAAAGCGCAATATGCCCAGGAACTGACCAAGTGGTTCGACACCAACTACCACTATCTGGTCCCGGAATTCAGCGCTGACCAGCAGTTCAAGCTGAGCTGGGAACAGCTGTTCGACGAAGTCGACGAAGCCAAGGCCCTCGGCCACAACGTCAAACCGGTGATCATCGGCCCGCTGACTTACCTGTGGCTGGGCAAGGCCAAAGGCAACGACTTCGACAAACTCGACCTGCTGGAACGCCTGCTGCCGATCTACGGTGAAATCCTCGGTCGCCTCGCCGCACAAGGTGTGGAGTGGGTGCAGATCGACGAACCGATCCTGACCCTCGACCTGCCGCAAGAATGGAAAAACGCCTTCGAACGCGCCTACCACATCCTCCAGTATTCGCCGCTGAAAAAGCTGGTGGCGACCTACTTCAGCGGCCTGCAAGACAACCTCGGCCTGGCCGTCGGCTTGCCCGTACAAGGCTTGCACATCGATGCGGTGCGCGCCCCCGACCAACTGCTGCACGTGCTCGATCGTCTGCCGACCTACAAGATTCTCTCGGTGGGCCTGGTCAATGGCCGCAACGTCTGGCGCTGCGAACTGGAACCGGTGCTCGCACAACTGCAATTGGCCCAGGAGCGTTTCGGCGACAACCTGTGGGTCAGCAGTTCCTGCTCGCTGCTGCACAGCCCGGTAGACCTGGAACGCGAAGACAAACTCGATCCGGAACTGAAAAGCTGGCTGGCGTTTGCGGTGCAGAAGTGTGGCGAAATCGCCGTGCTGCGCGACGCGCTCAACGATCCGCAATCGCCCAAAGTGCAAACCGCGCTGGCTCAAAGCCGGGCAATTCAGGCCAGCCGTGCCGAGTCCCCGCGTATTCACAAAGCTGAAGTGCAGGCGCGCATCAATGCCATCAGTGCAGCGGACAGCCAACGCCAATCGCCGTTCGCCAAACGCATCGAGCAACAACGTGCGCGCTTGAAACTGCCGGCGTTCCCGACCACCACCATCGGCTCGTTCCCGCAGACCGGTTCGATTCGTCTGGCGCGACAGGCCTACAAGCAAGGCAAGCTGTCAGCCAACGACTACACCGACGCCATGCACCACGAAATTCGCCACGCCGTGCAAGTCCAGGAACGTCTGGGGCTGGATGTGCTGGTACACGGTGAAGCCGAACGCAACGACATGGTCGAGTATTTCGCCGAGCAGTTGGACGGCTACCTGTTCACCCGCTTTGGCTGGGTCCAGAGCTACGGCTCGCGCTGCGTGAAACCGGCAGTCATCTATGGCGACCTGAGTCGTCCGAAAGCCATGACGGTCGACTGGATCAGCTACGCGCAGAGCCAGACCGACAAGGTCATGAAAGGCATGCTCACCGGTCCCGTGACCATGCTGATGTGGTCGTTCCCGCGTGAAGACGTTTCGCGCAAAGTCCAGGCGCAGCAGTTGGCGTTGGCCCTGCGTGACGAAGTGGTCGACCTGGAAAGCGCCGGCATCAAGATCGTGCAGATCGACGAAGCTGCGTTCCGCGAAGGCTTGCCACTGCGTCGGGCGCAATGGCAGGAATACCTCGATTGGGCGGTGGAAGCGTTCCGCTTGAGCGCCTCCGGCGTGCGCGATGAAACCCAGATCCATACGCACATGTGCTACAGCGAATTCAATGACGTGATCAAGGCGATTGCCGACATGGATGCCGATGTGATCACCATCGAAACCTCGCGTTCGGACATGGAATTGCTGGAAGCCTTCGAAGCGTTCGACTACCCGAATGACATCGGTCCGGGCGTCTACGACATTCACTCGCCACGGGTGCCGGACACGGCCGAGATGGTCAAGTTGATGAGCAAGGCCGTGAAGCGCATTCCGGCAGAGCGGTTGTGGGTGAACCCGGATTGCGGTTTGAAGACCCGGGCGTGGCCGGAGACTGAAGCAGCATTGGTGAACATGGTGGCGGCGGCGCGGCAGTTGCGCAGTCAGTTGGCCTGACACCGTCCTTGTAGGAGCCGGTTTGCCGGCGATGGCCGCACCGCGATGATTAGCACTCACCGCGTTATCGTTCATCGCCGGCAAGCCGGCTCCTACAGATCGTTGCCTGCGCGACGAATACGACCGTTCAGCACTCTTCATCAAACTGTCACGTAACTGTGGCAGCGCGCTTCAACAAACTTCATCAGACTCGCGCTCTACTGGGGTTCTGCGTTTCGGTGTTTTTCATGCGTGCACGATTTTTATCAACGGCGGCCTTCCTGGCCGCGTTGTTCTTTGGCCTTCCGTCCTTTGCGGCGTCTCGATGCGATGTCAATGTTCCGACCGAACGGGTCGATCTGGCGCAGGTGAGCCTGGCGTACCAGAGCATCGGCCGCGCCTCCGATCCGGCGTTGCTGCTGGTGATGGGCCTGGGCGGGCAGTTGATTCACTGGCCGGACGAGGTGGTGGTTGCGCTGTGTCAGCAGGGGTTTCGGGTCATCCGGTATGACAATCGCGATGTCGGCCTGTCCACCTGGCGGCAATCGCCTGCCGACGCCAACCTGACCTTCGAAGTGCTGCGCTACAAACTCGGCTTGCCGGTATCGGCGCCGTATTCCCTGACCGACATGGCCGACGATGCGCTGGGTTTGATGGATGCCTTGCACGTCGAGCAATTCCACGTACTGGGCGCGAGCATGGGCGGGATGATCGCCCAGCACATGGCGGCCATGGCGCCGCAGCGGGTCGAGAGCCTGACGCTGATCATGACCAGTTCCGGTGCCGAAGGCTTGCCGGCGCCGAACGCGGCGCTGGTGCAATTGCTTTCGCGGCGTGGCGCGCCGAATCGTGAGGTGGCGCTGGAGCAGCAGGCTGATTTGTTGGCGGCGCTGGGTAGCCCGTCGGTGAGTGATGATCGGCAAGCGTTGCTGCATCAGGCGGCGCAGTCCTATGACCGTGCGTTTAACCCCGAGGGCGTGAAGCGTCAGATCATGGCGATCCTCGCCGAGCCGAGCCGGGTGGCACTGCTCAATCAACTGCGGGTGCCGACGCTGGTGGTTCATGGCACTGCCGATCCGCTGTTGCCGGTGATGCATGGCGTGCACCTGGCGGCGCATATTCGTGGCAGCCAGTTGAAGCTGATTCCGGGGCTGGCCCATCGTTTTCAGGAGGCCTTCAAAGCGCCATTGCTCGCGGCGGTGCTGCCCTATTTGCAGGCTCACCGCGAGGACACTTCGCATTGGGCGCAGATCGATCCGGTGGCCGAACACAACCTCTTGTAACGATGATGCCCTCGACGACGATGCGGGGTTTGAAGGCCCCATCGCCAGCAAGCCGGCTCCTACAGACCGGGTTGACCGAAATCTATGTGCACACGCTGACCTTGTAGGAGCTGGCTTGCCAGCGATGGCGGTCTGACAGCCAACCAATTTCTAGCAGATGTACTCAGACCCACAGGTGTATCGTTCAACTTTTCCGGCCCGTATCCAGCCTGCGAGGTGAGTGATGAGTACCCCCCTGAAAATCGATTTCGTCAGCGACGTGTCCTGCCCCTGGTGCGTTGTCGGGCTGTACGGCCTGACCCGTGCCCTGGATCTGCTGGGGGACGAGGTCCAGGCCGAGATCCGTTTCCAGCCGTTCGAGCTGAACCCGAAGATGGGCCCGGAAGGGCAGAACATCACCGAACACATCACCGAGAAATACGGCTCGACCCCCGAGCAGTCGCAGAAGAACCGCGAAATGATCCGTGCACGTGGCGCCGAAGTCGGGTTCGCCTTTCGCACCGACGGCAACAGTCGCATCTACAACACGTTCGATGCGCATCGGTTGTTGTTCTGGGCGGGGCTGGAGGGGTTGCAGTTCAATTTGAAAGAGGCGTTGTTCAAGGCGTATTTCACGGAGGGCGGCAATCCGTCTGACCATGCTCAGTTGGTGCAGATTGCGCAAAGCGTTGGTCTGGACCGGGAGCGGGCTGAGGCGATTCTGGCCTCGGACGAGTTCGCTAAAGAGGTGCGTGAGGAAGAGCAGTTGTGGTTGTCGCGGGGGGTGAGTTCGGTGCCGACGGTGGTGTTCAACGGGCAATACGCCGTCAGTGGCGGGCAGCCGGTGGAGACGTTTGTGGGGGCGATTCGGCAGATCATGAGTGAATCAAAAGGCGGGACTGTAAGCTGATCGCTTGGTTGACTGGATTGATTACTGGGGGGGCGGGCTTGCTCCCACGGTTTGGATGGGGGGCATATCTGTTGCTGCGGTAATGGCGGCTGACGGTTTCGCTTTTACAGCGAGTCACTTGGAAAAGCCCCAAGTAACCAAGGGCTCTTGCCCCTTTCGTTCGGTGCCTCGCCTAGGCTCGGCATGCCCTCGCTCTGGTCCTGCTCCGTGGGCCCGCCGCCATCGGCCATCCATGGCCGGGGGCGGCTAACCCGGCATCCATGCCGGGTTGCCCACTGCGCAGAACCTGCACTCGGCCTCTCGAGGGGGCGCTCAGATCAAAAGCGGAAGGCGAGCTAACGCTCGGCCTGATGAGTGGTGAAGATCAAAGGCGTACGCGCGCCCTGTAGGAGCCGGCTTGCCGGCGAAAAGCGTCCGGACGACGCGTTCATTCAGACAGCCCGCGTTATCGTTGACGTCCATCGCCAGCAAGCCGGCTCCTACAGGGGGAATGTGCAAACATCCAAAACTAGTGCGGCTACCACAGTGCAGGAGTGTGTACACGACCGAAGAGCCAGGTCGGCTTTCAGGCCGCCTCGGCGGCTGTGGCGGTAGTCGCCCCCTCGAGAGGCCGAGTGGAGGTTCTGCGCAGTGGGCAACCCGGCATGGATGCCGGGTTAGCCGCCCCCGGCCATGGATGGCCGATGGCGGCGGGCCCACGGAGCAGGACCGGAGCGAGGGTATGCCGAGCCACAGCGAGGCACCGAACGAAAGGGGCAAAAGCGCTTTGGTTACTTTCGCGCTTTTCGAAAGTGACTCGCCGTAAGGGCGAAACCAATAGCAGCCGTTACCTCAGCAACGGATATGTCCCATTCAAAGCCTACTGTTAGCGCCTAAGTGAACAGAGGGATTAGCGCACAATCTTGTCCACATGAATCCCCAGCTTCTTCAACCGATACCAAAAGCTGCGTTCGGAAATCCCGATCAACTGCGCCGCCGCTGCCTGCACGCCGTTGCTCTGTGCCAGCGCCGCCAGAATGTAGGTTTTTTCCACCTCGGCCAGCGCCGCTTCCAGGTCTGCCGGCACGCTGCCCTCAGCGATCAAAGTGCCGCCGCCGTCGGCAGAGCTCGAAGCAAACAGATACGCCGGCAGGTCTTCCTCTTCAATCACCGCGCCCGAGGCGACAATGGTCGCGCGTTCCACGCAGTTCTGCAGTTCGCGAATATTCCCCGGCCATGAATACCGGGCCATGGCCTGCAACGCTTGCGCGCTGAAACCGCTGAAACGTTTGCCGGCCGCAGCCCCCAGCGTATGGGCGAAATGCCGGGCCAGCGGCGCAATGTCTTCAACCCGTTCGCGCAGGGCCGGCAGCGGAATCGGGAAGACGTTGAGGCGGTAGTAAAGGTCTTCGCGAAACTCCTTGTTGGCCACCGCGTCCAGCAGGTTCTTGTTGGTCGCCGCGATCACCCGCACATCGACCTTGCGCTCGCGGGGATCGCCCACCGGTTCGATCACTCGCTCCTGCAACGCCCGAAGGATTTTTGCCTGCAAGGCCAGCGGCATTTCGCCGATTTCATCGAGAAACAGCGTGCCCTTGTCGGCCTGCTGGAAACGCCCGACGCGATCCGCCACCGCGCCGGTAAACGCGCCTTTGCGGTGGCCGAACATTTCGCTTTCCAGCAGCCCTTCGGGGATTGCCGCGCAGTTCACCGCGACAAAAGGTTTGTCGGCGCGATTGCCGTGGGTGTGGATCGCCCGGGCGACCATTTCCTTGCCGGTGCCGCTTTCGCCGGTCAGCAAAATAGTCGCGTTGCTTTCGCGCACCGAGTCGATGGCGTGCAGCACCCGCCGAAAGCTTGGGCTGTCGCCGATCAGGCTGTCGATCTGCCGGTGCTCGTCGAGCTCGGCGCGCATGCGTTGGTTGTCTTTGAGAATGTCGCGAAATTGCAGGGCCTTGTTGACGGTGATGTCCAGCTCGTCGATGTCGAACGGCTTGGCGATGTAGTCGAAGGCGCCGTTGCGCATCGACTGCACGGCGTTTTTCACGGTGCTGTAGGCGGTCATGACGATCACCGGCAACTGCGGAAAACGGCTTTTGATTTCCGCCAGCAGTTGCGGGCCGTCCATGCCGGGCATGCGCCAGTCGCTGATCACCAGGTCGATGTCTTCGCACTCCAGCACCTTGAGCGCGTGCAGGCCGTTGCCGGCGGTGAACACCACAATGCCGTTCTGACTGAGCGCCGAGGCCAGCAGGTCGCAGAGCTTGGGCTCGTCGTCGACCACCAGTACGTTATGTGTCATCGCTGCCCTCGTCGAAGTCTTCACCGTTGGCCGGAATGTACAGGGTGAATGTGGCCCCGGCATCTTTTTCACTGACGCATTCGATGCGCCCGTCATGACTCTCCATGATCGAGAACACCTTGGCCAGACCCAGCCCGGTGCCCGAGGCCTTGGTGGTGACGAACGGTGTGAAGATCCGTTCGAGCATGTCCGGTTCGATGCCTTGGCCGGTGTCGCTGATGCTGATCACCGTGTAGTGCCGGTCGCTGCTGATGCCCAGGGTCAGCCGCCCGCCGTCGGGCATGGCGTCGATGGCGTTGACGATCAGGTTCAGCCCGGCCTGCTTGATTTGCCGCGCGTCGGCGTAAAGCGTCGCGGTGGGCGATTGATCATCGATTTGTACATCGATGTTGTGGCTGGCCAGCTCCGGCGCGCAGAAGCCAACCAGTTCATCCACCAGCGGGCGGGCCAGTTGGGTCGAGCGCATCGGTGCGCTGGGTTTGGCGAAGTCGAGGAAGTCGGTGATCAGGTCGTTGATCCGGCTGACTTCGCTGACCACGTATTCCAGATGACGCTTGTCGGTCTCGGGCAAATCGGCGCGTCGGTGCAGCAGTTGCGTGGCGGTTTTGATGATGCCCAGCGGGTTGCGGATTTCATGGGCCAGGCCCATCGCCACTTCGCCCAGCGCATGCAGGCGGTCACGCCGACGCAGTTGCGATTCCAGATGCTGCAACTCGCCGAGGCGTTCGCTCATGTGGTTGAAGGTGCTGCTCAGTTCCGCCAGTTCGTCGCCGCCGGTGACCGGCAGGCGTTGGCGATAATCCCCGGCGATCACCGCTTGTACGCCTTTGGACAGCCCGCGCAACGGCTTGGTCAGGCGCTGCGACACCAGCCAGCCGACCGCCAGGGACGCCGCCGAGCTGAGCAGGAAAATCAGGATGAACAGGTTGCTCTGATTGACCAGCCCGACCAGGCTGGTGTGGCGCAGCAGGCCGCTGAAAATCACCCCTTGCAGCTCGCCGTTCTCGTTGAGGATCGGCCGGTAGATACCGCTGTAGCGGTTGGTGAATTGTTCGATTGGCTGTTTGGTGCTGCGCAGGATCTGCTCGATTTTTTCCGGCACGGCCGCCGGATGATCCTCGAAGCGCTGGGTGGAGAAAATCTCCGAGAAGTCATTGGCCTTGGCCAGATACAGGCGCAGGTCCAGCGAGTGCACGTCGGCCACGCTGGTGAGGAAACTGTTGTCGAGGTAGGTGGCAATCACCAGTTTGTACTCGACGCCGTCCTGATCCGTTTCGAAGGTCGAGACCACCGTGCCGGTCGCCACACCACCGACTTGCAGGGTTTGCAGCACCGCCTTGGGCGCGGTGCTGATCTGGCGGACGATGTCGTCGGCGGCGGTGCTGAACACCACTTTGTGATCGCTGGTGCGCACCAGCGCCACGACGTCGATGCCCATGGAGTCGGCGATGTCGGTGGTCAGCTTGTCGTGTTTGTTCGCCAGCCGATCGGTGGGCGGGCGCGTGTAACGCAGGAACAGCTGCGCGACCCGGGCGTTGTCGCGCAGGATTTCGCTGATCTCGTCCTCGACGATCTTGGTCGATTCCTGCAGCCAGATGCGTACGTTGCTGTCGAAAATCTGCGACAGCGTGGTGGCCGCCAGTTCGGCGGCGATCATCGTCGGAATGACGCTGACCAGCCAGAACGCCAGCACCAGTTTGCGCTGCAGGCTCCAGCCGGAGAGGGCGAAAGGTCGAGCGTTGGTGCGTGAGTCTTTGGTCATTGTGCTTCGCTTATTGCTGCTCGCTGATCGCGGCGGCCATGGCAGGGTCGGAACGGTCCGGTCGGATAAACAATTTCACCACACGCAACAGGCTGTCGAGCAAGCGGTTGCGATGGCGGAAAAACACGGTGTTGCCGGTAAACGAGCAACCCAGGCGCAGCTTACTGGCATAACCGGCCTGGCCGCACGCGTAGATCGGGATGCCGTGCTCAATACAGTAGTCGACATTGGCCAGCCAGCTGCGCACGTAGAGATTGTGTTCGCGGGTCCGGGCCAGGTCGTGGGCGAAGAACTTGTCGACCAGTCGCAGTTCGTCGAACAGCACAAGGTTGAACGCCACCAGCTCTTCGCCGACCCAATACAACACGCACGCGGCACGTTCATCGAGGTGTTCCAGGACCTGGCGGAAGTAGCCGGGCGGCAGGCGTTCGAAGGTCAGGTCGCTGCGGCTCAGCGTGGCCTCGTAAAGCGCCATCATGCGTGGCAGCAGGTCATCGACCGAGCGCCGCCATTCGATGCGCGGCCCCTGGCCACGCAGGGTACGGCGCAGGTCTTTGCGGGTGGATTTGCCGAGCGTGCCGAGGTAGGCGTCCACCGAGCCAAAACGGATCGGCAGCTCGGCGCTGGGCAGGCCGGGCATGCTTTGCAGACCCGCGTCCTGACAAACCTGCAACCATTGTGGGTCGCGGTGAGAGGCATCCTTGACGGCCAGCAAACCGATCCCGGCCTGATCGGCATCGTGACGCGCCAGCCGTAACAATTGTTGAAGCAGGTCCACGCGCCGGGCCGGTTCGATGTGCGGCGCGGTCCCGACATGGCACTGCTCGGCCACCGGCGAACCGAGGGCATACAGGTGCACGTCGAACAGCCCCGGCCACACACGGCGCAGCCGTTCACTGATGCGTTTGCCCAGCCCCTGAACCGTGGTGTCCAGCGAGTAAGCGGTGGTGAACGCCACGGCCGCCGCGATCAGTACCTCGTCTTCGTACAGCGCCAGATAGCGCCATTGAAAGTCTGCGATGCCGGCCCGTTCAACCGCCCGGTAGTAATTCCAATCCTCCAGCTCGGCAGGGAAACAGACATTCCAGGCATCGCGGTCGATGGCCTCGATCGTCGAAAAGGCAAGGGCTGTGATCACATCGTTTCCTTGAGTCAGGCCAGTTGCCGATAGTCCTGGCGCATGGGTTTGGGGGCGCAGCGCTGTTGAATGAAACGTTGCCGGATGAAGTCCGCGCTGAGCTCCACCACGCGGCGGTATTGCAGGTCGACGGTGATCATGTGGTAGCAGTCGTCGAGCAGCACCTTCACCACCGGACCGCCGAGTTTGCGTTCCACATAATCGGCGTTCCAGCGGCTGGTGATGTCGTCTTCGCGCGAGTGCAGCACCAGCGTTTGCGTGGTGATCTGCGGCATGCGTTTTTTCACCGCCGCCACCAGTCGATGCAGTTCCCGGACACTCACCCCGGACATGGTCAGCAGCCCGGCGTTGCTGCTTTCTCCGGCCTTCATCTGCCGTTCGACGACCGCTCGCAAGCGTTCGTCCTTGATGCCGAAAGGTGATTTTTCGTTGAAGCGGCACAGGTGCACACCAAACGGAATCGCCATCAGCAACGGCGTGAGCACGGCGACCTTGGGCATGTTCCAGCCGTCGTAGCGCAGGGTCGTCGAATACAGCAACAAGCCTTCGATCTGCCCCGGATGCTCGGCGGCGAGGTACATCGACAGCACCGCGCCCATCGACAAACCGCCGACGAACACGTGCTCGTGTTTGCGCCGCACACCGATGAAGGTATTGCGTGCGCTCTCGTACCAGTCACGCCAACCGGTGGCTTGCAGGTCGGCGTTGTCTCCGCAGTGCCCGGCCAGCGTCGGCACGTAGACCGTGCAGCCCGCCTTGGCCAGGCCGATGGCGACCCGACGCAACTCGGTCGGGGTGCCGGTGAGGCCGTGGATCAACAACACCGCGACCTCCCCGCTGCCGAGAACGAAACCGGCGCTGCCTTCGCCCATGTCGATCTCTTGCTCGTTCATCGTGTCATCGCCCGGTGCAGCAAGCGGTCGAGCAGGGCGATGCCCAAATCGATTTCCGGATAGCTGATTTCCAGCGACGGCGCGAGGGTGATGACGTTCTTGTAGTAACCGCCCACATCGAGAATCAGGCCCAGGCGTTTGCCGTCGATTTCGATGTCGCCCTTCATGCCTTCTTCGACCATGAAATCGAGCGTGGCCTTGTCCGGCGTGAAACCGTCCGGGCCACAGATTTCGCAGCGCAGCGCCAGGCCCAGGCCGTCGACGTCGCCGATGATCGGGTAGCGTTTCTGCAAGTCTTTCAAGCCTTCGAGGAAGTACTTGCCCTTGTTCATGACCATCGCGCCGTAGTCGACTTCGCTGGTCATCTTGAACATTTCCAGGCCCACCGCCGTGCCCAACGGGTTGGAGGCGAACGTCGAGTGGGTTGAGCCTGGCGGGAAGATTTTCGGGTTGATCAGCTCTTCTTTTGCCCAGATGCCGCCCAGCGGGTTGAGGCCGTTGGTCAGCGCTTTGCCGAAGACGATAACGTCGGGTTTGACGTCGAAGTGCTCGATCGACCACAGCTTGCCGGTGCGATAGAAGCCCATCTGGATTTCGTCGACCACCATCAGAATGCCGTGCTGGTCGAGCACATGCTTGAGTTCGCTGTAGAAGTTCATCGGCGGAATCACGTAGCCGCCGGTGCCCTGGATCGGCTCGACGTAGAACGCGGCGTATTCGCTCTGGCCGACTTTCGGGTCCCAGACACCGTTGTATTCGGTCTCGAACAGGCGGGCGAATTGCTGCACGCAATGGCTGCCGTATTCTTCCTTGGTCATGCCTTTCGGACCACGGAGGTGGTACGGGAACGGGATGAAATTGGCGCGCTCGCCGAAGTGGCCGTAGCGGCGGCGATAGCGGTAGCTGGAGGTGATCGACGACGCGCCGAGTGTGCGCCCGTGGTAACCGCCCTCGAACGCGAACATCAGGCTCTTGCCGTTGGTGGCGTTACGCACGACTTTCAGCGAGTCCTCGATGGACTGCGACCCGCCGACGTTAAAGTGCACGCGACCGTCGAGGCCGAATTTTTTCTTCGCGTCGACCGCAATCATTTCCGAGAGCTCGATCTTGCCTTTGTGCAGGTACTGGCTGGCGATTTGCGGCAGCGTATCGATCTGCTGTTTCAGCGCATTGTTCAGACGCGGGTTGGCGTAACCGAAGTTGACCGCCGAGTACCACATTTGCAAATCGAGGTAGGCCTGGTCTTCGGTGTCCCAGACGTAGGAGCCTTCGCATCGGCTGAAGATACGCGGCGGGTCGATGTAGTGAACGGTGTCGCCGTAGGAGCAGTATTTGGCTTCTTTATCCAGAAGGATCTGGTCTTCTGCGGTAGCGATTCGAATATCAGACATGGTGGAGGAGTTCCTGTGTTTCAACGTTGAAAGAGGTGGCATTGGCGGCGTTGGCGCTTGGCAGCAAGGCCAGCAGCGCAGGCAGTTCGGCGAAGCTGTCGAAGCGCGCATAGGCGATGCCGTTGCGCTCGCAGTGCTCGGCCAGGCGATCCTTGGCGAACACGAAATCGGCGGTGGCGGCCACGCACATGTCGGACTGGCCGTCGCCGATCACCAGCACCCGTTTGGCGCTGGGGGTGGATTTGCATTTGCAGTTGCCGGAGGCGGCGCGGCAGGCGTCGCTGGCATGGGGGAAGTCGATGCGCCAACTGTCGTGATCGAGTTGGCGCAAGCGATTGGCGAGGATCGGCAAGAGGCTGACGTAGTTGCGCGCCAGGATCCGTGCGATGCCTTGTTCGATGCCGTCGCTGACCACTTCGAGGGAGGCGCCGAGGCCGATTACGTGGTCGACGAAGTCGGGGAAGTCCGGGTCGATCTCGACCGTGTCGAAGAACCCGAGCAGCTCGGACGGTGTGGCCTTGACCAGCGAGAGCTGGCGGCTGAGGCATTCACGGGAACCGATGTCGCCCGCCAGCCACTCGTTTTCAATCGCTTCCCAGCTCGGGTCGGCGAACTGTTGGAGGATGCTGTCGATCACGTCGGTGCGGGTGATGGTCCCGTCGAAATCACACACGATATGCCAGTCAATCATCTGCGTTACCTATCTTGTAAAAAGTGTGCGCCGGGTGTGCTGTCTGCGCTGCACAAGGGGTAGAGCAGGGACTGTGCCAACCGGGTTTGGCCCAGCGGGGGCGGGGTTCTGGCGTGTGTTCGTGTCGGCGAAGCTACAATTTTTGTAGGTCGCTACAAACAACATGAGTGCTTGCGCCGGGAGCGCGATCCGGGGATTGATGCGCGCATGTCCCGTTCAAGGAATTGCCTCATGTCGAGGATTACTGTTGCTCTATTCGCCGCGCTGACGTGCCTTTCGGCCAACGTTTCAGCAGACGGCATCACCGGCGAAGCAGGGGTTGGCCTCAGCTATCAGCCGCACGACCCAACCGGCAGCCGTTACGAAACCCGGCCCGTGCCGTACCTCGATCTGGACTGGGGCGATGTCAGCCTGAGCACCGATGACGGGCTGACCTGGGACGCGTTCAACGCAAGTGGCTTCAGCGCCGGGCCGTTTCTGAATTACCTGCCGGGACGGACCTCCAACGGTGAGCTGCAAGGCTTGCGCGATGTGCCGGACATGGGCGAAGTGGGCGGGTTTGTGCAGTACGCGCCGGCCGACTTCTGGCGGGTATTTGCTTCGGTTGGCCAGGCGGTTGGCGGGCGAGGCGGGCAGGGCGGGGTATTGGGACGGCTGGGTGGGGAGGTGGGTTATCCGCTGGGTGGCGGGGTGATCGGCAGCTCAAACCTGACCGCACATTTTGCCAATGCCCGGCAGGCTCAGACGTTCTTCGGCGTCAGTGCCGACGAGTCTCAAGCCTCGGGGATCCGCCCGTACAACGCCGGTGGTGGCTTACAGAACGTGGCGCTGACCCAGAGCTTCGAATTTCCCCTGGCGCCGCAATGGTCACTGCTGACGAGCGCGAGCTGGATTCACCTGACAGGGGCGGCGGCGGATAGCAGCATTGTCAAAGCGGTCGGGGATACCCATCAGGGTGGAGTGCAGGCGGCGGTGGCTTACAAGTTTGAATAGAAAGGTTCATTGGCTGGTCTGACGCCATCGCGAGCAGGCTCGCTCCCACAGGGGGATGCGGTCAAAATGTGGGAGCGAGCCTGCTTGCGATGGGGCCCTTGAGATCACTGAAATCTAGGTTTCTTCACCTTCAGCCAGCAACGCAATCCCCCCCATGATCACCGCCACCCCCACCCAGTGCAGCACGCTGATCTGCTCGCCCAGCCCCAGCCAAGACCCAAGCAAAACCCCGACGAACACCAGCGAACTCAACGGAAACGCCAGCGACAGACTGCTGCGCCGCAGAATCAGCATCCACACGAAAAACGCCCCGATGTAACAGGCAATCGCCAGCCACACCCCAGGATTCACCGCCACGGCCATCAGCCACTTCAGGTTGAAATCCATCTGCCCCAGTTGATCGCCGCCGACCTTCGTGGCGATCTGTCCGGCACTTTCAAAAGCGATCAACAGCGCCCACAGCACGATGGTGCCCAAGCGCTCATGCAGCCAGTCGGTCTTGCCTCTGATCATCGATTGAGCCTCATGCATGGGCGACACACACGAGCATCACGCCCGCCGTAATCACTAAGGTGCCGAGCCAGCGCCGACGACTCACGGTTTCGCCGAGGATCAGTTTGCCGGCCAGCACCACCCCGCAATACGCCAACGCCGCAGCCGGAAACAGCAGGCTCAGCGGCGCGCGGGAGAGGGCTTCGAGCCAGACAAAAAACTCGATCACGTAGGCGCCGATCCCGCACCACAGCAGCGGCGCGTTGAACACCTGGCCCCAGAATGCATTCAGGCGAAAACCGCCTTCAAGTTCCGGCAAGCGGTCGAGTCCGAGCTTGAAACAGAGCTGGCCAATGACGTCCAGCACGATGGAAAACGCCACCAGCACAATCACGGTAATGGTCATGGGAACAGCTCCTCGAACAGCTCGATCAGTGCCTGATTGGTGGCCGAGTTTCGCAGCAGATCGTCTGCGCTCCAGCGTTCCGCCGGCGGCTGGTCGGCCTTGGCTTCCCAGCGTTTGAAGGCGTTGCTGAAGGCGGGGCGGGCGTATTCGCCGCAGATGTCGATGCCGAGGATCCGCTTGTTCGCGGCCAGCACACGTATCGCTTGCAGCAGATGGCTCAGGCGCATGCCGCCCTGATCCCAGTTGGTCGCCGCGTCTTCGCAGGCCAGGACGTCTTTGTCGATGGTGATCCACACCGCCTCAGTGGGCAGGCTGGTGATCAACTGATCGAGAAACACCGGCCAATCCAGCTCGGCGAGGTTGCGCCAGTGCAGCTGGTTTTCCAGTTGCTGATGTCCGGCGCCATCGCCGACCCGGCCCCAGACTTTCGAGGGCGGATGCTGCCACGGAAACAGCTGCAACACCCCGCGTTTCAGGGCGCTGAGGTTGCCGCCCTTGAGCTGTGGATTTTGCAGGTCATCGCTGCACGGGCCGAGGGTGACGATGCGCTGGACGTTCGGCAGTTTCAGCGCCTGGTTGACCCACGAACCGCAATGCCGACGCGGGGCGAAGTGGACCCAGTCGGGGTGATTGTCGAAGTGGATCAGGCTCACCGGCGCCGGCAAGTCAGTGAGAAAGGCCGGGGTCAAGTGGTGGTAATCGCCGGAGCCGACGAAGAAGATTTCCGGTTGCGGACCGCTGTGGCGCGGACGTTGTTGCAGGCGTTCGGCGAAGCGGCGCCAGGTGCGTTCGCTGGACCAGAGCCGCAATTTCGGGCCGAGGTCGAGCAGGTCCAGGCGTTTCGCGCGGCCGCTGTCGAGCAACCGTGCGATGGGGGCCTGGGCAGTCAGGCTGTGGTCGAGATCTAAAATGTTCAAGGTCGCAATTCACCCTTGGCAGACCCTCCCAGACACCGGCTCCATCCATCATGAAGGCCGGCCGAGAGGGCTTTTGGGGGTAAATGCAAGGGGCGGGCCAGCCTCCAGTCTCGAAACAACGCAGATCCTGTAGGAGCGAGCGGTGCGGCGATCCGACTTGCCCGCGAATGGTCCGCCGCGGAGCAACTGATACACCGCGTTATCGTTCTTCGCGGGCAAGCCTCGCTCCTACAGGGGATTTGGTCAGGTCTGGAAGCGTACCCAGACGCTGACGAGGATCGTCGCCGCGATCAACCACGCCACCGCCGCCACGGCGAGCGAAGCCTCCAGCCGCATCCGGTCGACCATCACGTACAACGTCGCCAGATAGATGAAGTACGGAATGATCGACCACATGCCAAACACAATCGTGGTCTTCAAGTCGTCCAGCGAGCGACCCTTGCCGACGATGTAGTGCGCAATCAGCGCAAAGGTCGGAAACAGCGGCACCAGGCCGGCGATGTAATAGTTTCTGGTCTTGGCCAGCGCAGCGAGGATCAACACCACCGCTGCGCCCAGGGTTGCCTTGAGCATCAGGTCCATCAGTGGCTCAACCCGTACTTCTTCACTTTGTCGAACAGCGTGGTTTTGGCCATGCCCAGTTCCAGGCTGGCCTGGGTCAGGTTGCCGCCGCTGCGTTGCAAGGCGTCGCCGAGCAGGTTGCGCTCGAAGGCTTCCACCGCTTCGGCGAAGGCCAGGCCCTGATTGCTGCCGCTGGCGCCCGACTTCTTGAAGGCCGGCAGACCGAGGGCATACCGCTCGGCAACGTTGCGCAGTTCACGGACGTTGCCCGGCCAGTCGTGGCTCATCAGGTTCGACACGGTCTGGTTGTCCAGCTCCGGCACGGCACGGTCAAAACGCAAGGACGATTGCTGCAGGAAGTGCTCGAACAGTTGCAGGATGTCTTCGCGGCGCTCGCGCAGCGGCGGCAGTTCCAGGGTCACCACGTTCAGCCGGTAATACAAGTCGCTGCGGAATTCGCCGGCCTTGCTCGACTCGTCGAGATCGGACTTGGTCGCCGCGATCACCCGGCAATCCACCGCCACGCTCTGGTTTGAGCCGAGGCGTTCCAGAGTGCGTTCCTGCAACACCCGCAGCAGCTTGATCTGCAACGGCAGCGGCATGCTTTCCACCTCGTCGAGGAACAGCGTGCCGCCGTCGGCGTGTTCGATCTTGCCGATCCGCCGCTTGCCGGCGCCGGTGAAGGCGTTGGCTTCGTGGCCGAAGATTTCACTTTCGAACAGGTTCTCCGGCAGGCCACCGCAGTTCAGGGCGACGAACTGTTTGGTGTGACGCCGACTGAAGTCGTGCAGGCAGCGCGCAACCAGTTCTTTACCGGTGCCGGTTTCGCCTTCGATCAGCACGTTGGCCGAGGTATCGGCGACGTTGGCGATCAATTCCCGCAGGTTCTGCATGGCTGGCGAACGACCGATGATCCGGCCTTCCAGGGAATCCCGTTCCGCCAATTGCCGGCGCAGCGAAGAGACTTCCCGGGCGAGGCTGCGTTGCTCCAGCGCACGACGGGCGACATCCACCAGGCGTTCGGGGGAGAAAGGTTTCTCCATGAAGTCGTAGGCGCCTTTCTGCATCGCGCCGACGGCCATGGAAATGTCGCCATGGCCGGTGATCAGCACCACCGGCAGGCTGCGATCACGGGCCTTGAGCCGGGTCAGCAATTCCAGGCCATCGATGCCCGGCAGGCGAATGTCGCTGATGACGATGCCGGCAAAGTTGTCGCCGACCCGCTCCAGCGCTTCTTCGGCGCTGCCCACGCCGACGCAGGGAATGTCTTCCAGGGTCAGCGCCTGTTGGCAGCCGAGCAGCACATGAGGGTCGTCTTCGACGATCAGCACACTAAGGTCGTTGTTCATATTGGCTCGGCTTGAAGGGGGCTTACCAACGGTAAACTGAGGACGAAGGTGGTACCACCGCTGGCCGGGTGTTCGACACCCAGGTGTCCGCCGGTGGCGGCGGCCAGGCTGGCGGACAGGGTCAGGCCGAGGCCCAGGCCTTGCTCGCCGGGTTTGGTGGTGAAGAACGGTTCGAACAGATGCTTGCGCGCTTCGGCATCGATGCCGTGGCCGTTGTCGCGTACCCGCAGGCGATATTTGCCGTCGAACGCTTCGCCTTCGAGCCACAATTCCGGTTGGGGCTGCGACTGCATGGCGTCGAGGGCGTTGCCTATCAGGTTGACCAGAATCTGCTCCAGGCGGGTCTGGTCAATCTGCACCTGCACGTCGGCGAACTCGCGATGCAAGTGCAGAGGGACACTTTCCACGCGTCCACCGAGCAGTTGCAGCGCGGCGTCCACCGCTTTGCCGAGGCAGGCCTGGCCCTTGTCGTCGCCGCGCCGGGCGAAGGAGCGCAGGCTTGCGGTGATCCGGCCCATGCGGTCGATCAGTTCGTTGATGGTCTTGAGGTTGGTGCTGGCCACATCCAGTTGCCCGCGCTCGAGAAAGCGCACGGTGTTGCCGGACAAGGTGCGCAGCGCCGCCAGCGGCTGGTTCAATTCGTGGGCGATGCTGGTGGACATCTGGCCGATGGCTGCGAGTTTTCCGGCCTGCACCAGTTCATCCTGGGCGCGGCGCAAGGTCTCTTCGGCCTGACGGCGTTCGCGAATCTGGCCCTTGAGCCGTTCGTTGCTGGCGCGCAGGTCGGTGGTGCGTTCGGTAATCCGACGCTCCAGTTGATTGTTGGCTTCCTGCAAAGCCTCCCGGGCGGCGAGACGGGTGGCGATCACCTTGCGGCGCTCGTTCCAGGCGATCAGCAGGAACGCCACCAGGGCAAACGCCACGGCCACCAGAATCCCCTGATTGATCGCTTCGCGACGCAAATCCTGCAGCGGCGTGAGCAGGGTGAAATTCCACGGGGTGTCGCTCAAGGGACGGGTTTGCGAGAGGTAACTGATGTCCTCTTCGTCGGACTCCACTTCACTGTTGGCCGGGAAGGTCAGTTTTTCCTCGCCTTCGGCCAGTCTTTCACGGGCCAGCGGTTGCAGTTCGTTCAGTGGAAACCAGTAGTACTGAAGGCTGCGGGCGAGTTTTTCCTTGGTCTCGTCGCTCAATGGAACGACTGATTTCAGCCGTCGCGCCGGATCGCTGGAGAGAATGATGATGCCGTTTTCGTCGCTGACGAAGGCTTCGAGGCGCGCGCGCTGCCAGCGTTCTTCCATGGCTTCGAGGCGGACTTTGACCACCGCGACACCGATGATCTTGCCGTGTTCTTCCAGGCCATGGGCCAGGTAATAACCGGGTTCGCCGTTGGTGCTGCCGATGCCATAGAAGCGACCCGGCTGGCCGCGCACGGCGTTCTGGAAATAGGCGCGAAAGGACAGGTCTTCACCGAGGTAACTGTCGACGTCGCGCCAGTTGCTGGTGGCCATGACGCGACCGGTGGTGTCCATCACGTAGATGGCCCGACTGCGGCTGCGCCGGTTCAGGCCTTCGAGGTATTCATTGACCGTTTGCCGGTGTTCCGGCGACGGGTCGGCCAGCAGCTTCGAAACGCTGGTTTCGAGTTCCAGCAGGCTGGGCAGGTAGGTGTACTTGCTGATCTCGCTCTCGACGGCGCGGGCGTGCAGTTCGAGCTGACGCTGGCCGTTCTCGCTGAGGCTGCGGATCCCGTAGTGCTCGCTGACCCAGAAGCCGAGGTAACCCAATCCGATCATCAGGGCGATGACCAGTGGCGGCAGGAACAAGTGGCGGATCAGACGGGGTTTCACGACGAGTGATGGCGGCGCTGCGCGATAGAGAGTGGGGTCGCATTTCATCACAGATGCCTTGGGTCAACCACAACACAAATCTCAAAACCATCACCGACCCCTGTAGGAGCCGGCTTGCTGGCGATGGTGGGTCAGCCACATTGATGTCGACTGACACTCCATCGCCAGCAAGCCGGCTCCTACAGGGGAGCGGTGTTTTTTAGTGCTGCAGAATCTTGTTGAGGAAGTGCTGGGTACGCTCGGCGCGGTGGCTGATGTCGCCGAAGAACTCCTCTTTCTTGCAGTCTTCGATGATTTTGCCGGCGTCCATGAAAATCACCCGGTCCGCCACTTTGCGGGCGAAGCCCATTTCGTGGGTCACGCACATCATGGTCATGCCTTCGTGGGCCAGTTGCACCATCACGTCGAGCACTTCGTTGACCATTTCAGGGTCGAGCGCGGAGGTCGGTTCGTCGAACAGCATGACGATCGGGTCCATCGCCAGCGCACGGGCAATCGCCACACGCTGTTGCTGACCACCGGAGAGCTGGCCCGGGTGCTTGTGAGCGTGTGCCGAGAGGCCGACGCGCTCCAGCAGTTGCAGGCCTTTCTTGGTGGCTTCTTCCTTGCTGCGGCCCAACACCTTGATCTGCGCGATGGTCAGGTTTTCGGTGATGGTCAGGTGCGGGAACAGCTCGAAATGCTGGAACACCATGCCCACGCGTGAACGCAGCTTCGGCAGGTTGGTCTTCGGGTCCGCAATGGACGTGCCGTCGACCACGATGTCGCCTTTCTGGAACGGTTCCAGGGCGTTGACGCATTTGATCAGGGTGGATTTGCCGGAGCCGGACGGCCCGCACACCACGATCACTTCGCCTTTTTTGACCTCGGTGCTGCAGTCAGTCAGTACCTGGAAGTCGCCATACCACTTGTTGACATTCTTGATAGAGATCATACGGCAAACCTTTTTTGCAGACGCTTGACCAGCAGCGAGGCGGCAAAGCTGATTGTGAAGTACACGAGACCTGCGAAGATCAGGAACTCATTCGAGCGGCCGATGATGTCGCCACTGGCACGCGAGGCATTGAGGAAGTCCACCAGGCCGACGGCGTAGACCAGCGAGGTGTCCTGAAACAGGATGATGCTCTGTTGCAGCAGCAGCGGGGTCATCTTGCGGAACGCTTGCGGCAGGATGATCAGGCGCATCATCTGGCCATACGACATGCCCAGGGCCTGGGCAGCGCCCATCTGGCCTTTGGGAATCGACTGCACGCCGGCGCGGACGATTTCGCAGAAGTACGCCGCTTCGAACATCATGAACGCCACGATGCACGAGGCGAATGCGCCGATCGGTGTGTCTTCGCCGGTGATCCAGCGCAGCACGAACGGCACCGCCAGGTAGAACCAGGTGATGACCAGCAGCAGTGGAATCGAACGGAAGTAGTTAACGTAGGCGCCGGCGATGTTCGACAGCACTTTGCTGTGGGACAGGCGCATCAGCGCGAGGATCGTGCCGAGGATGATCCCGCCAATGACGCCGAGCGCCATCAGTTGCAGGGTCATGATCATGCCGTTCCACAGGCCCGGCAGGGACGGGATGATGCCCGAGAAGTCGAATTCCATCATTTACCCCCTACGGAGATCAGGCCCGGTACGGCCACTTTCTTCTCGACCAGGCGCATCAGCAGCATCAGGCTCATGTTCAAGGTGAAGTAGATCAGGGTTGCCAGGGTGAACGCTTCGAACAGGTTCGCGGAGAACTCGGCGGTCTGTTTGGTTTGTGCAAGCAACTCCATCAGGCCGATCAGCGAGGCGACGGAGGTGTTCTTGAATACGTTCAGGAATTCCGAGGTAAGCGGCGGAATGATGATCCGGTAGGCCTGGGGCAGCAGCACGTTCCAGTAGATCTGCGGCAGCTTGAAGCCCATGGCGCGAGCAGCGGATTCCTGGCCTTTTGGCAGTGCCTGAATACCGGTGCGCACCTGTTCGCAAACGCGAGCCGTGGTGAACAGGCCCAGGCAGACAACAACGCTGAGGAACGCCGAAGTGGTCGGGTTCAGGTCCTGTTTGTACCATTCCTGCAGGTCTTGCGGCAGCAGGTCGGGCACCAGGAAGTACCAGATGAACAGCTGCACCAGCAGCGGTACGTTACGGAAAAGTTCGACGTAGCAGGTGGCGATGCCCGATACGATGCGGTTCGGCACGGTGCGCATGACGCCCAGGATCGAGCCCAGTGTCAGGGCGATGATCCAGGCCGCGATGGCGATGCCGATGGTCCAGCCCAGACCGGACACGTACCAGTCGAAATAGGTCTCGCTGCCCACGCCGGTGGACTTGAAGAACACGCCCCAGTCCCAGTTGTAATTCATTAGGGTCTCCCCTCAGTTCAATCGATGTGCAAGTGCCCGCTTGGGGGAAGCTCCGTTCCCGCCTGACCTTTTCGATCAGGCACACGCTCCCGGCTCGACAGCCACCGGTTCGAGTGTTTCCAAAAAATACCAGCAGGAAGTGACCACCTCCTGAAAGGGCGACGGCCCTCTCAGGAGATAAGGTTAGTCAGAAAATCAGGACTTCTTGTCGTCAGCCGCTTTATCGGTCGGATTGGCGATCAGGGCCTTGAGCTCGTCGCTCATCGGGAAGTTCAGGTTCAGACCTTTTGGCGGGATTGGCTGCATGAACCATTTGTCGTAGATCTTGTTGATCTCGCCCGACTTGTAGGTTGCCACGATGGCGTCGTCTACAGCCTTCTTGAACGGCTCGTCGCCCTTGCGGACCATGCAGCCGTAGATTTCGTAGGACTGTGGAGTGCCGGTCACGGCCCAGTCAGTTGCCTTCTTGGCTTTGGCTGCTTCACCTGCCAGCAGGGCGTCGTCCATCATGAAAGCCACGGCACGGCCGGTTTCCAGCATCTGGAAGGATTCGCCGTGGTCTTTGGCGGAGATGACGTTCATACCCATCTGCTTGTCGGCGTTCATCGCCTTGAGGATGCGTTCGGACGTGGTGCCGGCGGTGGTCACGACGTTCTTGCCGGCCAGGTCAGCGAAATCCTTGTACTTGGAGTCTGCCTTGGACAGCAGGCGAGTACCGATTTCGAAAATGCCGACGGAGAAGTCAACTTGCTGCTGACGCTCGACGTTGTTGGTGGTGGAACCGCACTCGAGGTCCACGGTGCCGTTCTGCACCAACGGGATGCGGGTTTGCGAGGTCACCAGGTTGTATTTGACCTGGAGATTCGGCATGTCGAGGTCTTTTTTCAGGGCTTCAACGACTTTCAGCTGAATATCGTGGGAGTAGCCAACCGGCTTGCCGGAAGCGTCCGCGATATAGGAAAACGGAATGGAAGCGTCACGATGCCCGAGGGTGATGGTGCCGGACTCTTTGATCTTCTTCAGTGTGCCGGTGAGTTCGGCAGCGAAAACTGGAGTGGTAATCAGAGCTGCAGCAATGGCTGCGCCCAGGATATGGGGAACGATGCGCATCAAATTTTCCTCGACATTGTTTTTTTTATGGAGCCAGTTCATCGGCCCTTTTGTGCTTCGAATGTCTGTCGGCTTCTCAAGGTCCGCGCGACAAGCATTCGTCCAAGAGTGTAGAGCATGACTCGTGCCAGACCAGTCGATATAGTTTAAAGCATTGATTTATAAGGATATTAAATATTTGTGGCGCGTTTTTTGGAGAGAGATAATCCGGTTAACCGAATAGACCGAGGAGTCGCGTTCGGAAAACCGAATGCCGGACGCACGCTAACCTTGTAGGAGCTGGCTTGCCGGCGATGGCGTCCCTTAGATAGGTGCAAAAGCCAAGGGCCTCATCGCTGGCAAGCCAGCTCCTACAGGGGGTTGATGGTGTTTCCCGAATAGCAAAAAGCCCCTGAATCGTGAGATTCAGGGGCTTTCGTTCAAGCGGATTACCGATCAGGCCGCTTCAATCTTGCTGCGGTTCTGCTCGACCTTGCTCAGATACTCCGCCAGCGCTTGCTGCTCGGCCGGGGTGGTGAACAAGCCCAGCTTGCTGCGACGCCACAGAATGTCGTGCGCCGTGGTTGCCCACTCTTCGCTGCACAGGTAATCGACTTCGCGGGTGTAGAGACCGCCGCCGATGTGCTCGCCCAGGTCGCTGAGGCTTTGTACGCCTTCAAGCATGCGCCAGGTGCGGCTGCCGTAAGTGGTGGCCCAGCGACGGGCGATTTCGGTCGGCACCCAGTCGAACTGGTCACGGATGCGCGAGCTCAGCGCCTGCGGGGTGGTCATGTCTTCGCCGCCCGGCAGGGTGGCGCTGGCAGTCCAGCTCGGCTTGATGTGCGTGAAGTAAGGCGCCAGTTGCGCCAGCGCCGACTCGGCCAGTTTGCGGTAGGTGGTCAGCTTGCCGCCGAACACCGACAGCAACGGCGCTTCTTCGCCCGTGCCCGAAAGCGCGAGGGTGTAGTCGCGGGTGACGGCCGACGGATTGTCGGATTCGTCGTTGCACAGCGGACGAACACCGGAATAGCTGTGCAGGATGTCGTCGCGGCTGATCTGCTTCTTGAAGTGGGCGTTGACCACTTTCAACAGGTAATCGGTTTCGCCTTCGGTGATCGCCACTTTAGCCGGGTCGCCGGTGTACTCGCGGTCGGTGGTGCCGATCAGGGTGAAATGGTTCAGGTACGGAATGGTGAAGACGATGCGCTGATCTTCGTTTTGCAGAATGTGCGCGTGATCGCCTTCGTACAGTTTCGGCACGATCAGGTGACTGCCCTGGATCAGGCGGATGCCGTACGGCGATTCCATCTTCAAATCATCACGAATGAACTTGGCAACCCATGGGCCGGCCGCATTCACCAGCGCCTTGGCGCGGATCGAAAGCAGGCTGCCGTCGGCGCGTTCCAGGTGCAGATGCCAAAGGCCTTTGGTGCGACGGGCGCTGACGCAACGGGTCTGGGTGTGCACATGGGCGCCGTTCTCGCGGGCCGCCATGGCGTTCAGGACCACCAGGCGAGCGTCGTCGACCCAGCAATCGGAGTATTCGAAGCCTTTGGTGATTTCGCTTTTCAACGGGCTGTCCGGGCCGAACTTCAGGCTTTTCGAACCTTCCAGTTTTTCCCGTTTGCCCAGGTTGTCATACAGGAACAGGCCGGCGCGGATCATCCAGGCCGGACGCAGGTGCGGACGGTGCGGCAGGACGAAGCGCATTTGCTTGACGATGTGCGGCGCCTTGGCCAGCAACACTTCGCGCTCGGCGAGGGCTTCGCGGACCAGGCGGAATTCGTAATGTTCGAGGTAGCGCAGGCCACCGTGGATCAGTTTGCTGCTGGCCGACGAGGTGTGGCTGGCCAGATCATCCTTTTCGCAAAGGAACACCGAAAGACCGCGACCGGCGGCATCCGCTGCGATCCCCACGCCATTGATCCCGCCACCGATGACGGCGATATCGTAGACCTCGGCGAGTGGGGGCGTAGGCAAGGTAGAAGTGGGCATCGGCTGGCCTCGGTTTTTTTGATTGTCGATATTGGATTTCGAACATTAATGTTCATTTGCGAAAATGGTAGCCCATAAAGCCGCCCACAGCCAGTTAACTTCGATTGAAAATACTGATCGAAGGGCCGTTAAAGGAAAATTTACGAACATTTAAACAGGCGATAGAGAGCAAGAGATGTGTTGCTTCGACGATCGTCATCGCGAGCAGGCTCGCTCCCACAGGGTTACGCTAAACCTGTGGGAGTGAGCCTGCTCACGATGGCGTCGGTATGAACGACTAAGATGTCAACGGTGTTTAAACGACTTCCAACCGAATCTTGTGCTGACTCAACAACTGCGCCAGCGCCGGCACTGGCTGCTGATCCGTCACCAGGCAATCGATCAAGCTGATCGGCCCCAGGCGAATCATGGCATTGCGCCCGAATTTGCTGGAGTCCGCTGCCAGAATCACCTGTCGTGCATTGGCGATGATCGCCTGCGACACCCGCACTTCCTGATAATCGAAGTCCAACAGGCTGCCGTCTTCATCAATACCGCTGATACCGACGAGGGCGAAGTCGACCTTGAACTGGTTGATGAAGTCGACACTCGCCTGGCCGACCACGCCACCGTCGCGCCGCACATTGCCACCGGTCAGCAGAACGTCGAAGTCGTCCTTGGCGCTGAGCATCGAAGCCACATGCAGGTTGTTGGTGATGATCTTCAGATGGTTGTGGTTGAGCAGCGCCCGTGCGATCGATTCGGTCGTGGTACCGATGTTGATGAACAGCGAGGCGTGATCGGGAATCTGTGCGGCAATGGCTTCGCCGATACGCTGCTTTTCATCGCGCATCTGATCGGCACGCATGGCGTAGGCGGTGTTTTCGACACTGGAATCGTAGGCTGCGCCACCGTGGTAGCGACGCAATAAATTGGATTCCGCGAGCTGATTGATGTCGCGGCGGATGGTCTGCGGTGTAACGACGAACAGCGTGGCCATTTCCTCGATGCTGACATAGCCGCGTTCGCGGACCAGTTCGAGGATTTGCTGCTGACGGGGAGGCAGATTCATGGGGCTTCCTTTGGGCTGCCGTGCAAAATTTGCCCATGATGACGCAGGAATCTGCTCCCTACCAGTTTCCAAACAACGTGAAAGCTACTGCGCTCGGCAATCCTGCGTTAAAAACAGGCTCGGACTGCTCATTTACAACCTCGTAAACTCCGCGTCCTCGCCTGTTTTTGCCTTGTCTTGCCTTCGCTCGCTACGCTTTCACGTTGTTTGGACATACAGATACGAGTACTTACGTTGGCTTATTCAGCGCCTTCATGAGGTTCCCAGTCACGCGTGCGGCTGACCGCTTTTTTCCAGCCGGCGTAGAGTTTTTCCTTGGCGGTTTCGTCCAGTGTCGGCTCGAATTCGCGCTCGATTACCGCCTTGCCGCGCAACTCCTCCAGGCTGCCCCAGAAGCCACACGCCAGACCGGCCAGGTACGCCGCACCGAGTGCGGTGGTTTCGCGCATTTGCGGGCGCTCAACCTGAGTGCCGAGGATGTCGGCCTGGAATTGCATCAGGAAGTTGTTTGCCACCGCGCCGCCATCCACACGCAATGCTTTGAGGCGTTCGCCGGAATCCTGTTGCATGGCGTCGAGCACGTCGCGGGTCTGGTAGGCAATCGACTCCAGCGCTGCACGAATGATGTGATCCACGCGTACGCCGCGAGTCAGGCCGAACAGTGCGCCACGGGCATACGGGTCCCAGTACGGAGCGCCCAGGCCGGTGAAGGCTGGCACCAGGTACACGCCGTTGCTGTCCTTGACCTTGTTGGCGAAGTATTCGGTGTCGTGCGCGTCGTTGATGATTTTCAGTTCGTCACGCAGCCACTGAACAGTGGAGCCGCCGTTGAACACCGCGCCTTCCAGCGCGTAGGCCACTTCGCCACGCGGACCGCAAGCGATGGTGGTCAGCATGCCGTGCTTGGACTTCACCGCTTTGTCGCCGGTGTTCATCAGCAGGAAGCAGCCGGTGCCGTAGGTGTTTTTCGCCTGGCCTGGCTCGACGCACATCTGGCCGAACAGGGCAGCCTGCTGATCACCGGCGATACCGCCAATGGCGATGCCGCTTTTGGTGTGGCCGTAGATTTCCGACGAGGATTTAACTTCCGGCAGCATCTCGCGCGGAATATCCAGCACCTCCAGCATCTTCGCATCCCACTCCAGGGTGTGGATGTTGAAGAGCATGGTGCGCGAGGCGTTGGTGTAGTCGGTGACGTGGACTTTGCCGCCGGTAAATTTCCAGATCAGCCAGCTGTCCACGGTGCCGAACAGCAGTTCGCCTTTGCGCGCACGCTCGCGGCTGCCTTCGACGTTGTCGAGGATCCACTTGAGTTTGGTGCCGGAGAAGTACGGGTCGGTGACCAGGCCGGTGGTGTCGCTGATGTATTGCTCGTGGCCGTCACGTTTGAGCTGCTGGCAGATCTCGGTGCTGCGGCGGCACTGCCAGACGATCGCGTTGTAGATCGGGCGGCCGGTGGTCTTGTCCCAGACCACAGTGGTTTCGCGCTGGTTGGTGATGCCGATGGCCGCGACCTGGTCGTGATGCAGGCCGGCTTGCGCCAGGGCCTCGACCATCACGGCGCTTTGGGTGGCGAAGATTTCCATCGGGTCGTGTTCGACCCAACCGGCTTGCGGGTAATGCTGGGCGAATTCGCGCTGGGCGGTGCAAACCACGTTCGCGTCGCGGTCGAAAATGATCGCGCGGGAGCTGGTCGTACCCTGATCGAGGGCAATGATGTAGTTCTTATTCTGAATGTCGGTCATGTCGATTGCCTTGGACGAAAAAAGGGAGTGAGGTCAGGCGCGGGACCAAATGGGCAGGATCACGCGCCTACGGTATCAAGAAGTTCTTGGTTTGCCGTCAATGGCCGGTGTTGCGTCCTTTGTAGCAGGTTCGGCGCTGGGCAGATGACGGGCAATCAGCCCGCGATACGCTGCAGCACCGAGGCAGGCACCGACAATCGGTGCAAAAATCGGGATCAGGAAATACGGGATATCGCGGCCACCAGTGAAGGAAATTTCACCCCAGCCAGCGAAGAAAGTCATCAGTTTGGGACCGAAGTCACGCGCCGGGTTCATCGCAAAACCGGTCAGCGGGCCCATCGAGCTGCCGATCACCGCGATCAGCAGGCCGATCAGCAGCGGCGCCATCGGCCCGTTTGGCAGACCGTTGTTGTCATCGGTCAGGGACATGATCACGCCCATCAGGACGGCGGTGATGATCACTTCAACCAGGAAGGCCTGGGCCGTGGACAAGACCGGGTTGGGGAACGTGGAGAACACCGACGCCAGTTCAAGGCTGGCTTGAGTGCCACGAACCATATGGTGAGTTTGTTCGTAATCGAAGAATAGATTGCTGTACAGCGTGTAAACCAACAACGCGCCGCAGAAGGCGCCGGCCACCTGGGCAAGAATATAGAACGGCAGTTTGCGTTTTTCGAAGTCAGCGAAAATGCTCAGCGCGATGCTTACGGCAGGATTGAGATGAGCACCCGAAACCCCGGCGGTCAGGTAGATCGCCATGCTGACGCCGACGCCCCAGATGATGCTGATTTCCCACAAGCCAAAGCTGGCACCCGCGACCTTGAGCGCGGCAACGCAACCGGTACCAAAAAAGATCAGCAGTGCAGTGCCCAGAAACTCGGCCATGCATTGGCTCGAAAGCGACGGTTGTTGTAAAGCAGTTGTCATTGAAAACCTCTTTGTTTTTGTTGTCTGGCGCTTTTTTCGTCATGGCCAAAGCGCGATTTTCACCAGGGCAGGATCCCCATCCTGTTCCTGGCTTACTGCTGGGTACTGCGTTGTCACGTTGTACTGTATTCAGATTCGAAAAAATATAGACAAGAAACACTGCTGTCAAAGGTCGAAAGTGAACTGTCGGTCACAATGCAACTATTAGTCACATGAATGATCGTTTTGTTTGGCGAACCGGACGAACTCTGACGAGCGGTAAAAAATCGCGCCAAGCGCTGGAAACGCTGCCGTGATAGAGCCTTTTGTGGAGCAATGTCCTAGAATCCAGCGCAGTATTTTTCTCTGCCGCCCAGTCTGGAGCTGTCATGACCCCCGCATTGGATTTGTTGAAAAAAGTTCGTGCCGAACATCGCGTGCACAGTTACGAACATGATCCGAAGGCGGCGTCCTATGGCTTGGAGGCCGCGGAGAAACTGGGGCTGGACCCGGCGCAAGTGTTCAAGACGTTACTGGCGGCCAGTGAAAAAGGGGAATTGCTGGTGGCGGTGGTGCCGGTCGTCGGAAGTCTGGACTTGAAGGGCCTGGCGCATGCGGCCGGGGTGAAAAAAGTCGAAATGGCCGACCCTGCCGCTGCACAGCGCTCGACGGGTTATCTGTTGGGCGGTATCAGCCCGCTGGGACAGAAAAAGCGCCTGCGCACGTTTATCGATAATTCGGCCCAACCCTTTGCCAGCATTTTTGTCAGTGCCGGTCGACGTGGCCTGGAAGTGGAACTGGCCCCCGCGGTACTGGCCGAACATACCCAGGCCAAGTTCGCCGATATCGGCCGCGCCTGAATCAGGGAGAAGGTTATGCAGCTTGAGTTCCATCAGGTCGACGCGTTCAGTGAGCGACCGTTCAGTGGTAACCCGGCGATGGTCTATCGCCTCGATGCGTGGCTCGCCGATGAGTTGATGCAGAAAATCGCCGCTGAACATAACCTCGCCGAAACGGCCTTTGTGGTGCGTGAAGGGCAGGGGTGGCACATCCGCTGGTTCACTCCGACCACCGAGGTGCCTTTGTGTGGGCATGCCACCCTGGCCAGCGCTTATGTCTTGTTCGAGATCTATAAAGAGCCGGTCGAACGCCTGGACTTCATTTGTAAGTCCGGCCCGCTGAGCGTGAGTCGTGAGGGCGGTCGCTTGTGGCTGGATTTCCCGGCAATCGTGCCGTCTGCAGTCGGCGTGACCCTGGATGTCGAACGTGCCTTGGGCGTCGACGTGGTTGATGTGTTGGGTTCGAATGAATTATTCGTGGTGCTGGAGTCGGAGCAGGCCGTGCTCGACTGTCAGCCTGACATGGTCGCGTTGGCCAAACTGCCATGGCCGGGCGCCATCGTCACCGCCAAGGGCAGCAAGCATGATTTTGTGTCGCGGTACTTCGCGCCGGCGATCGGTATCAATGAGGATCCGGTGACCGGTTCGACCCATTGCAGTTTGATCCCGTATTGGTCGAAGCGTTTGGGCAAGTCGAGCCTGACGGCGTATCAGTGTTCGAAGCGAGGCGGGGAGTTGTTCTGTCGGCTGGAAGGCGATCGGGTGAAGATCGGCGGGAATGCAACGCTGGTTGCGAGCGGAATGCTGATCCTGGGTTAACCCCAATCCCGTAGGAGCGAGGCTTGCCCGCGAAGGCGTAGTGTCAGGCAATGCAAATATCGACTGACACTACGCCTTCGCGGGCAAGTCGGATCGCCGCACCGCTCGCTCCTACAGATTCAGGTATCAGCTGGCAGTGCTGTAACGCCGAACGCCGGATTCGACCGTCGGAATCTGCGCGGCGATGCTGCCGGACGCCTGGAACAACACCAGGTGTTCAGCGGCAACCCGGATGCCAACTTCTGCACCGACCAGATGATCGGCATGGCTCGGGAAAATCGACTCCAGCTGCGCGCCCGTCGGCATCTGCAACCGATACAACGTCGACGCACCCTGGAACGACTTGCCGACAATCCGCGCCTTCAAGCCACTGTCCGGTGCATAAACGATATCGTCCGGGCGCAACAATACGTCCACGGCGCCACCAATCGGCCAGGTGTAGGCCCGATTGCCGCGCAACTCACCCAGCTCGGTCTGCACCGATTCCGGGCTGCTCAGCTGACCACGAATGAAGTATCCCTGACCGATGAAACTGGCCACATAGGGCGTCAGCGGTTCGTGATACAGGTTGTAGGGCGTGTCCCACTGTTCCAGGCGACCTTCCTTGAAAACCCCGACATGATCGCTTACCGCGAAGGCTTCTTCCTGGTCGTGGGTCACCAGAATCGCGCTGGTGCCACGGGCCTTGAGGATGTCGCGCACTTCGTGGCTGAGCTTGCGCCGCAGTTCGCCGTCGAGGTTGGAAAACGGTTCGTCGAGCAGCAACAGTTGCGGTTCCGGCGCCAGGGCGCGAGCCAGGGCAACACGCTGTTGCTGACCGCCGGAAAGCTCGTGCGGAAAGCGTTTGCCGAGGTTTTTCAGGTTGACCAGTTCCAGCAGTTCTTCGGTCACGCGATCCTTTTGCGGATGCTTGCGAATCCCGAACGCGATGTTTTCGGCCACGCTCAAATGCGGAAACAGCGCGTAATCCTGGAACACCATGCCGATCCGGCGTTTCTCCGGTGCGAGGGTGAAGCCGGCGCTGGAGATCGTCTCGCCCGCCAGGGTGATTTCACCTTCGTGCACCGGTTCAAAACCGGCAATCGCCCGCAGCGTCGTGGTTTTGCCGCAGCCCGAAGAGCCGAGCAGGCAACCGATATCACCGGCATTCAAATGCAGGTTGAGGTTCTGCACGACGCGCTGGTCTTGATAGCCGCAAGCGAGGTTGCGCAGGTTAAGCAGTAATGGCTGGCTCATGCGTGGTGGTACGAAGGCGGAACGAGAAACTCGAGCAGGGCCTTTTGTGCGTGAAGACGGTTTTCCGCTTGATCCCAGGCGACTGAGCGCGGGTCATCGAGCAGGTCGAGGCTGATTTCCTCGCCACGGTGGGCGGGCAGGCAATGCATGAACAGCACGTCATCGGCGGCCAGGTCGAGCAGGGCACGGGTGACCTGGAACGGCGCGAACAGCTTCAGGCGCTTGGCGGTTTCCTCTTCCTGGCCCATGGAGGTCCAGACGTCGGTGCTCACCAGATGAGCGCCGCGCACGGCGTCCTTCGGATCCCGGACGATGGTCACCCGGTCACCGGCGCTGGCCACGAACTCAGGATTGGGTTCATAGCCTTCAGGGCACGCAATGCGCAACTGGAAGTCGAACTGGATCGCCGCTTCTATATAGCTGTTGCACATGTTGTTGCCGTCGCCGATCCAGGCAACGGTCTTGCCCTGGATCGAGCCGCGATGTTCGAGGAAGGTTTGCATGTCGGCCAGCAACTGGCACGGGTGCAGGTCATCGGACAGGCCGTTGATCAGCGGGACGCGCGAATTGGCGGCGAATTCGGTCAGGGTGCTGTGGGAAAACGTACGGATCATCACCGCATCGAGCATGCTCGACATGACAATGGCGGCGTCGCCGATCGGTTCGCCACGGCCCAGTTGCGTGTCGCGCGGCGACAGGAAGATCGCCTGGCCACCGAGCTGGATCATGCCGGCCTCGAACGAGATCCGGGTACGGGTCGAGGACTTCTCGAAAATCATCCCGAGCACGCGGTTTTTCAGAGGCTCGAACAGTACGCCGCGGTTACGCAGGTCTTTGAGCTCAACGCCTCGACGGATCACGCTGACCAGCTCTTCGGGCGTGCAATCCATCAGGGAGAGAAAGTGCCTTGCGCTCATCATTGACTACCTTTTTGCTACAAACCGCAGATGCTCAAAGCCTTGTTTAACTGGAAAACGGGCGAGACCTGCGGCGTAAGCCGCACAGGGCGACGAAATAGGGGAAGGCGCGATCTTATAATTAAATGTCGCGTCTTACCAATAGGGCTACGGTTTTTAGGGGATTTCAGAGGGGCTATGGGGTGACCGCAGTAGCGCTTTTGAAGCCTGTTTCCTGACAGCAGCTGCTCATTTGTACACTGCGGCTGCGGGGCTTTGCAATCAAACAGGGCGGGCATGGTGTGCTGATGGTCGGTTTCTGACCCGGCATTCCAGCCCGCTGATGGCAATGTGCCTCGTTTGTAACACTTGCTAATGCAATGTGCTGGGTTATAACTAAGTCACGAGCGACGCAGGAAGCCTTCGGAATGGAATCGAAAGAACAGCAATTGATGGAATTACTAGGTCTCACGGCCCGCTCACTGACGCATCTCACCGCTTCCATGACCTCAATGTCCTTTGAGCTTTTGCGAAGTAACGACGAGGTGACCAAGGCGGCTGGCCGGCGGATGATCGACCGCATGGCCACCATCAGCACAGGGCTCGACGAGCACTGGCGGCTGATCGGCGAGCTCACCGGCGTGCATGTATCCCACGAACAGATTGAAACCATCCAGGAGATTCAGTTGCAGGCGCCGCCGAGGTTGCCGTCGAACTGATCCCGAGCGGTCATCGGCTGGCCTGATGGCCGCCGATTCACAAGACGAACGTCGCTGGCGCAGTGGCGGGGCACGCGCCATAGTTTTGTTCCCGCGGCCGCTATTGCCCGCCCAGAACAAGACAGAGACTGGCCATGACCAAGACTCTCCATCACCGTGCCTGCCACCTGTGTGAAGCCATCTGCGGCCTGACCATCGAGACCACCGAGCTCGATGGCGATGTGCAGATCACCTCGATCAAGGGCGATGCCCTCGATACGTTCAGCCGCGGGCACATCTGCCCCAAGGCCGTTGCCTTGCAAGACATCCAGAACGATCCTGACCGCCTGCGTCAGCCGATGCTGCGCGTTGGCAGCGAATGGCAACCCATCGAGTGGGAAGATGCCTTCAACCTGGTCGCTGAACGCCTGGCAGGGATACAGGAGCGCCACGGGCAGAACTCGGTGGCGGTTTATCAAGGCAACCCCAGCGTGCACAACTACGGGCTGATGACCCACAGCAATTACTTTCTTGGCCTGCTGAAAACCCGCAACCGGTTTTCCGCGACCTCGGTCGATCAGTTGCCTCATCACCTGACCAGCCATTTGATGTACGGCCACGGCTTGCTGTTGCCGATCCCGGACATCGATCACACCGATTTCATGCTGATTCTTGGTGGTAATCCGCTGGCCTCCAACGGCAGCATCATGACCGTACCGGATGTCGAAAAGCGCCTGAAAGCGATACAGGGCCGGGGCGGTAAAGTGGTGGTGGTCGATCCGCGTCGCAGCGAAACGGCTGCGATTGCCGATCAGCATCTGTTCGTCCGTCCGGGCGGCGACGCAGCATTGCTGTTCGGGCTGCTCAACACGTTGTTTGCTGAAGGCCTGACCCGCGACAGCCATTTGCCGGTCGACGGCCTGGATGACGTGCGCAAGGCCGTCGCGGCTTTCACCGCCGAAGCCATGAGCCCGCTGTGTGCCGTGCCGGCCGAGCAGATCCGCCAATTGGCGCGGGACTTCGCGGCGGCGCCGACAGCGGTTTGTTATGGCCGTATGGGCGTTTCTACCCAGGCGTTCGGTACGTTGTGCCATTGGCTGGTGCAGTTGATCAACCTGGTCACCGGCAACCTTGATCGCGTCGGTGGTGCGGTGTGCACCGAACCGGCGGTGGACCTGGTGGCATCTACCTCGGGCGGACATTTCAATCTGTGGCAGAGCCGCGTATCCGGGCGTCCGGAATACAGCGGCGAGCTGCCGGTGTCGGCGCTGGCCGAAGAGATGCTCACCGAAGGGGAAGGGCAGGTTCGCGCGTTGATTACCGTGGCCGGCAATCCGGTGTTGTCGACGCCCAATGGCCGGCAACTGGAGCAGGCGCTGGACGGGTTGGAGTTCATGGTCAGTGTTGACTTGTACATCAACGAAACCACGCGCTATGCCGACCTGATCCTGCCGTCTACTTCAGCCCTGGAAAACGATCACTACGACACCACGTTCAACATGTTTGCGGTGCGTAACGTCAGCCGGTTCAACCGTGCGATCCTGGCCAAGCCGGAAGGCGCGTTGCACGACTGGGAGATTTTCGTCGGGCTGGCCAAGGCCTTTGCCGCGAAGACCGGCAAGGAACTGAAACCGACGATTCCCCCTGCGCAGATGATCGATCGTGGTTTGCGAATGGGGCTGTATGGCTACGCCTCGCCGCACAAGCTGTCTTTGGCGACGTTGTTCGATCAACCGCATGGCGTCGACCTTGGCGCGCTGAAATCGAACCTGGCGCCACGCCTGAAAACCGCCAACCAGCGCGTTCAGGCAGCACCGGCGGCGATCCTTGCCGACCTCTCGCGATTTGCGGCGCTGCAAGCTCCGGCGGCCGATGAGCTGCTAATGATTGGCCGTCGTCACGTGCGCAGCAATAACTCGTGGATGCACAACTATCACCGACTGGTGAAGGGCAAGCCGCGTCATCAGTTGCTGATGCATCCGGACGACCTTGCCAGTCGCGGGCTCAGCGATGGGCAGCGGGTGCGGGTCAGTTCCCGGGTCGGCATGATCGAAGTGGAAGTGCTGGGCAGTCAGGATATGATGAAAGGTGTGGTCAGCCTGCCGCACGGTTGGGGCCATGCGCGGCCTGGCGTGCAGATGACGATTGCCAGCGGCCAGCCAGGTTCCAGTGCCAATGACCTGACCGACGAGTGTCAGCTCGATGAGTTGTCGGGGAATGCGGCATTGAACGGTGTGCCGGTGACCGTAGCGGCGGCTTGATTGAGTCTGTCGGGGAGACCGAGCATGGCGCTCGGCTTTCCGTTACAATGCGCCACCGTGCCGACCCCCGAGTCGGAAAGTTCAGCCGAGGTGCTTCATGGATATCATCGAAACGATTAAAGAGCAGATTGCCAACAACACCATTCTGCTTTACATGAAAGGTTCGCCGAATGCCCCGCAGTGTGGCTTCTCCGCGAAAGCCGCACAGGCCGTGATGGCATGTGGTGAAAAGTTTGCGTACGTGGACATCCTGCAGAACCCGGAAATCCGCGCCAACCTGCCAAAATACGCCAACTGGCCAACTTTCCCGCAACTGTGGGTTGGTGGTGAGCTGGTCGGCGGTAGCGACATCATGACCGAGATGGCTGCAGACGGTTCGCTGCAAAGCACCATCAAAGCGGCTGTTGAAGCCGCCGCTGCTGCCAAGACCGAAGCCTGACCCGGTCCTTTGTAGGAGCCGGCTTGCTGGCGATGGCATCACCGCGGTTTACCTGAAACACCGCGTTATCGTTGATCGCCAGCAAGCCGGCTCCTACATTAGTAGCAGGCACAAAAAAGCCCCGCCTCTTAAAAGAGAGCGGGGCTTTTTATTGTCTTGAATCTAACGGACGCTAACTTACTCGTCGTCGCCCATCTGCGATTGCAGATAGTTCTCAAGACCGATTTTATCGATCAGGCCCAGTTGGGTTTCCAGCCAGTCGATATGTTCTTCTTCGGATTCAAGAATATCTTCGAGCAGTTCACGGCTACCGTAGTCGCCAACGGTTTCGCAATGAGCGATCGCGACTTTCAGGTCAGCGTGGCCAGTGCGTTCGATGCGCAGGTCGCACTCAAGCATTTCCTGGGTGTGCTCGCCGATCTGCAGCTTGCCCAGGTCCTGCACGTTAGGCAGGCCTTCCAGGAACAGGATGCGCTTGATCAGCTTGTCCGCGTGTTTCATCTCGTCGATGGACTCGTGGTATTCGTGCTTTCCGAGCTTGTTCAGACCCCAATCTTCATACATGCGCGCATGCAGAAAATACTGATTGATCGCGACCAGCTCATTGGCAAGGATCTTGTTGAGATGCTGGATGACTGTAATGTCGCCTTTCATGATGGGGTCCTGCCCTGTAATAGCTGTCTATAAACCAGAGTTTGAGCCGCACAACTAAGAGTGTCAAACCTAACTTATTGAAACTTAAATGAACATACGAATCATAACTAAGCAGCAGTATCCGGCACTGATCGAGATGATCGACGGTGCAGGATGTGATTGATGAAAAAGGCAGCAAACAAGGCGATGAACGGCGTCATCGGCATATGATAGCGATCCTGGCCGACGATCAGCAGAGCCACGGCTGCAAACAAGGCGGGCGTTACCACCAGCGGATCGAAAAAACGCAAAGGATTTTCCCGGAGAAATACTCCGACGCCAATGAGAGAGAGGGAGAAAATTGCTAACCAATAGGCGGCAGAGCCAGCCTTGAGTATCGGTTGCAATGCAGGAGCTAGCGAGTTCTGGTTCCATGCTATGCCGATGCTTTCGCGATCAAAGCTGTGGGCGACCCGGTTCAGGCATAACCGAAGATAGAGACCTGGATTTTCGCGAATGAAGTCGAGCGCGAGACCTTTGTAATGGTTATCGCGGACTACTTCGTTTTTTGTATTGAGATTTATCTCGGGCACCGACATATAGGCCCCATTTGCCTGGGGGTTATTGCCCATCCACAGATTGATACCGAAATTCGCAGAAATAAGTACCGGCTCGCCAAATAAAGCGCGATTACGCTCTGCCCAAGGAGTCAGCAATATTGCTGCGACGACCAGCGCCAGAATGACGTGCAGAACAGTTTGCGCGGGTTTACGGAAGGGCTGATCCAGAAGCGGTAGCAAAACAATAAGCGGTAGAACCGTCGGCCGCATGAATGCGGCGGCGACCAGAAGAGCAGTCGACAGAACGGTGCGAGCCCAGTGCGGCAACTTCCCCGTACCACGAGCCACAAAAGCCCAGATCACCAGCGTCATGAGAGGCAATTCGCTGTTTGGAACGGTGGTGAAGGCGATCCATGCGGGCCAGAAGGCGAATAGCAGCGCCGCGATGCGTGCGATCGTCCTGTCAAAATACAAAAGGCCGAGTTGATAGATTCCAGCTACCGATATAGAGCTGAGAATCAGGTTGACAAGAATGACTACCCAGCCATGCACGCCCAACAACGCATAAAAGGCGCCGTAAAGGGCGGACGGGCCAACAGGCCAGTAAGCCGTGGCTTCACCACCAGGATAGACATAGCCTCGGCCTGCGGCGATTTCCTGCGCGAAGCTGTGATACATGTTCGCGTCCGATACAGGGCTTACTGGAACCAATAGTCCCCATATCAACCGGATCGCAAAAGTCAGCATCAGAATGGGCAAGACACCTGACTTGAAGCTGGCCTGTGCGAGTAGCCATGTTGTGTTCACCATAAGGAAGGACCACTTATTGCCATGAAGAAGGTGCAGCCCATCAGTGCTACCACGACGATGCTCTGCCAGTCCCGCGCCGCGAAGAGCACGGGGTCTTCATCCACCTCGCCTCGCACAGTCTTCATCCACAGGCGTGCAGTCCAATAGAGCATGAGCGAAGGCGCAAACCACAACCATTCGTGCGAAGGATACATGACGGGCACAATCTCGGCCTGCGTGTACATGGCGAGGATCAGAACGCTGATCATGCCGCTGGATGAGCCAAGCGCCAGCACCACCGGCAGATCTTCAGGACGATAACCGCGACCAGGCAACAACTTGACCGAAAAGGCAGTATCCCGCAGCTCCGAGTAACGCTTCACCAGGGCAAGACTGAGGAAGATGAACATGGAAAAAGCGAGTAACCAAAAGGACGGTTTGATATCCGTCGCGGCGGCGCCCGCTATGACACGAATCGAATAAAGGCTGGCCAGTATCATCACATCGACGATCACCTGCTTCTTCAGCAGGAAGGAATAGGCAGCGGTCAGAAAATAGTAGACACCGAGCACAACGAGAAAGCGTGGCGGCAATTGCAGCGCAAGTATCAGGGATGAACCAAGCAGCAAGGGGATGGCGGCGATGCCCGATTTCACGGACAAGGTCCCAGCGGCAAAAGGCCGGTTCTTCTTGCGGTGATGCTTGCGATCTGCGGGCAGGTCGAGCAGATCATTCAGCAGATAGACGGACGAGGCGCACAGGCTGAACGAGATGAAGGCAAGGATCGCCCAGAACAATAGTTGCGGATTCGTCACCTGATGCGCTGCTAGCAGGGGGACGAAGACAAGGAGATTCTTCAGCCACTGCTGAATGCGCAGGGCTCTCCACCAGACACGAAAACCACCGCTTGGATCCTCTATAAAATCAATGTCGTGATTGCGATCCCGCGCCGCTTGCCTCAGACCGTCCTGTGAGGAAACCAGAAACGCCCGGCGCGCCCGTGCGAATACGGGCAAGTCCGCTTTGTCGTTGCCGATATAGTCGAAGCCTCGTTCGCCAAAGCGTTCGACGAGCATACTAGCCTTGGCGTGGGAGGAAAGATTGGTGCCTTCGTCGCTGCACAGTACCTCGTCGAAGAGGCCCAGATGGTCCGTAATACCATTGGCGACGCCGGCGCAAGATGCCGTGGCAAGAATGATAGGGCGCTGCGCTGCGCGGGCGGTTTCGATCAGGACTAGCACATCGGTGCGATAGGGGAGGCTAGCTGCATCGATCGTTACTCGCTCGGCGATGCGGTGCTTGAGGCTCGCCTTGCCCTTCATGAGCCAGCCCGGCAGGGAGGCGAGCGAGAGAGGCGAGGTCTTTGCAAGCAACAGAAATGTTTCGAGCAGCATGTCGGTGCGCACCAGTGTGCCATCCAGATCCACGCAAAGCGGAATCGGCGCGTCATCGATTTCGTTCATGTTCGTCATGACGTCACGCCCCCCTCGCCATCACGACAACCCCGCTCATGATCAGCAATGTGCCGATGACCTTGGCCGCGGAGAAGGTGTCATTGAAGACGAGGCGGCCGAGCACGGCCGTAAGCACAAAGCCCAGTGCCACGAACGGATAGGCGAAACTGACCTGCACCTTGGATAGCACCATCAGCCAGACCGCCGCACTGCTGAAATACAGGAAAAGGCCGAGCAATATTAGGGGGTTGAGGGCAATATCGAGCAATGCTGATGCTCGTGCCCCTCCTTCTGCGATCACCCTCTGGGCGGAAGGGGAGTCCATGCCGGCCTTGAGGGCGATCTGCGCAAAGGCGGATATCGTGACGCTAATCAGGATGAGCGCATAAACGTTTTTTACTAGGCTGAGATTTAACAAAGCGCCCTCCCCCGAGTTTGTGTCGCATTCTATTTGTGTAGCAGTGACATTGGATTGCGTCAATTCGGCAGGAAACGCTCTCGGCCGGAAAATCAAAGCAGGAGGGAACAGGAAATTTTAGCTCCCAGTAGCCAAACAACTTTGGTCGGCCCTTGAGCAAGGAGAAGGAGAACGAGAAATGTCAGCAAAGTCGAAAGCGGGGACGCTATTCGCGTGGCCACCTATCGACCGTGCTCAACGGTCATGCAGCGATTTCTGCTGACCTAGCGCTGCGCTTGGAACTCGCCGGTATAAGCACCGGCCGCCAGTGGCTGGCCATGAAGGCAGCCTATGACTTGTGGCAGGCCGAACACCGAGGGCAACCGAATATCGTACGTTTGCATGAAGTGCCAGCGTAAGCCATGAGTAACCACGACCAGAAACGACAAGGGCCTGCATCGCTGCAAGCCCTTGTTTTGTATAGAATTCTTTAAAATATAAAGCTAAATATAGGCGGACATGAAGTCCGGTTCTTTGGAATGGGGTATTTACGCGGCAGTAAATTCTACCGGGAAAGGAATCGCAGCCTGGGCTGTTTGTAATTTGGTCAGGGTTTCACGCACCACTTCCTTGGCAAGGCAGGCGCATTTGCCACATTGGCTGGCTACGCCGGTAGCTTGGCGGACTTCCTTGTAGCTGCAGCAACCTTCATAGATTGCTTCGCGGATTTGTCCGTCGGTGACGCCAGTGCAGAGGCAGACATACATAACTGAAACCGTCGCTGGTTATGACTCAATTGCGATGGATCTTAATGTTAACGAGAATGATTGTCAAAGTGGTTTCTGAAAGCTTTGCGTTATAAGCGAGGGTGACTGACGAACGGTTTTCCTAGGGCCATCTGCCAGTAAGCGTGTCGCCGGGAATTTGGCCTGTCGGTGAAAATCCGTTGAGGACAGCTCAAAAACGCAGTGTATGATGGCCGGTCCTTATGAAGCGGGTGGGTGTCACAGGGCTGTCGCCTGAGGGTGGCAGGCTGGCGCAAACCCGGAACTTCACGTTTTTACACCAGGAGATATTCAATGAGCGTACTCGTAGGCAAGCAAGCCCCTGACTTCACCGTACCAGCCGTACTCGGCAATGGCGAAATCGTCGACAGCTTCACCCTGTCGTCGGCCATCAAAGGCAAATACGGCCTGGTGTTCTTCTACCCGTTGGACTTCACCTTCGTTTGCCCATCCGAGCTGATCGCTCTGGACAACCGCATGTCCGACTTCAAGGCCCGCAACGTTGAAGTGATCGCTGTTTCGATCGACTCGCACTTCACCCACAACGCGTGGCGCAACACCCCGGTCAACAATGGTGGCATCGGCGAAGTTCGCTACACCATGGCAGCTGACCTGAAACACGAAATCGCCAAGGCCTACGATGTTGAATCCGAAGGCGGCGTGGCTTTCCGTGGCGCGTTCCTGATCGACGACAAAGGCGTTGTCCGTTCGCAGATCATCAACGACCTGCCACTGGGCCGTAACATCGAAGAGCTGGTCCGTCTGGTCGACGCTCTGCAATTCCACGAAGAGCACGGCGAAGTTTGCCCTGCCAACTGGAAAAAAGGCGACAAAGGCATGACCGCTTCGACCGAAGGCGTCGCGGCTTACCTGACCGAGAATGCTGCTGCCCTGTAAGGCGCATTCGAGGCACAAAAAAACCGGCCGTTGAGGCCGGTTTTTTTATGGGCGGAGAAGCGGTGATTCCTGTAGGAGCCGGCTTGCTGGCGATCCAGGCACCTCGGTAATCAGACAAACCGCGGTGGCTGAATCGCCAGCAAGCCGGCTCCTACGAAAAGCCGATCAGTCGTTGTAGTCTTCCCAGCCGCCCATCTGTTTCCAGCGATTGACGATGCCGCAGAACAGCTCGGCCGTCTTCTCGGTGTCGTAGCGAGCCGAGTGAGCCTCGCGACCGTCGAAGTCGATATCGGCAGCCTGACAGGCTTTCGCCAGCACCGTCTGACCATATGCCAGACCGGCCAGGGTAGCCGTGTCGAAGCTGGAGAACGGATGAAACGGATTGCGCTTCATGTCCAGGCGCGCAACCGCCGCATTCAGGAAGCCCAGATCGAAGCTGCTGTTGTGCCCGACCAGAATCGCCCGCTTGCAGCCGTTGGCTTTCAGCGCCTTGCGGATGCCGCGGAAGATATCGGTCAGCGCCGCTTCTTCACTCACCGCCATGCGCAGCGGGTGATCGAGTTTGATCCCGGTGAACTCCAGCGCGGCCGCTTCGATGTTGGCGCCTTCAAAAGGCTCGACGCGGAAGAAGTAGGTGTGGTCAGGGTAGACAAAACCCTTCTCGTCCATGGCAATGGTGGTAGCGGCTATTTCCAGCAAAGCGTCAGTGGCAGAGTTGAAACCACCGGTTTCAACGTCGACAACGACTGGCAGGTATCCACGGAATCGAGCTGCCATCGGGTGGCGTGGACCACCTCCGCCGCCTTGACCGTCCTGTTCGTCGTCGTAATGGTCTTCACTCACGCGTGTTCCTCCAGCAGGCGCCAGCGCAGTTTTTCACCGGCGCGCAGCGGGATAACGGTCAGCTCGCCAAATGGCAGGCTGGTTGGGGCGGTCCACTCGTCGCGGACCAGAGTAATGCGATCGGTGTTCACCGGCAGGCCATAGAAGCGCGGGCCGTTGAGGCTGGCGAAGGCTTCGAGCTTGTCCAGTGCGTTACGTTGTTCGAACGCTTCGGCGTACATCTCGATCGCCGCATAAGCGGTGTAGCAACCGGCACAGCCGCACGCGGCTTCTTTGGCATGCTGGGCGTGAGGCGCCGAGTCGGTGCCGAGGAAGAACTTTTCGCTGCCGCTGGTGGCGGCGTCGAGCAGGGCTTCCTGGTGCGTATTGCGCTTGAGGATCGGCAGGCAGTAGAAATGCGGCCGAATCCCGCCCACCAGCATGTGGTTGCGGTTGTACAAGAGGTGATGCGCGGTGATGGTCGCGCCAACGTTGGCCGAAGCCTCGTTGACGAACTGCACGGCGTCCGCGGTGGTGATGTGTTCGAACACCACTTTGAGCGTCGGGAAACGCTCGACCACTCGACGCATGTGCTCATCGATGAAGATTTTTTCGCGGTCGAACACGTCTACATCGCCACGGGTGACTTCACCGTGAACCAACAAAGGCATCCCGACTTCGGCCATGGCCTCAAGCGCAGGGAAGATCTTGTCGATGCTGGTGACGCCAGAGTCCGAGTTGGTGGTCGCGCCGGCCGGATACAACTTGGCGGCATGAATGAAACCGCTGGCCTTGGCCTCACGAATTTCTTCGGGCTGGGTGCGGTCGGTCAGGTAAAGGACCATCAACGGTTCGAAACGGCTGCCAGCCGGACGTGCAGCGAGAATCCGCTGGCGATAGCCGTCGGCTTCAGCGGCGTTGCGCACCGGAGGTACCAGGTTGGGCATGATGATGGCGCGACCAAAGGTGCGCGCGACATCCGCAACGGTATTGGTCAACACGGCACCATCGCGAAGATGAATATGCCAGTCGTCGGGACGCAGCAGGGTCAGGCGGTCGGACATGAGGGGATTCCAGGCGGGTCAAACTGAAGGGAATGCTACCGGAAAAGACTCTCTCAGGCACTCGCTATCAAGTTTTGCGGGAAGCTTCCGATATCCAACAGGTATGCCGTAAACATGTGTGTGTCGGTCTTTTTGTTGTAGAAGCCAGTGGAGCCTCCCGTGCGCCAGCGTTATTTAGCCTTGCTCAGCGTGTTTGCCAGCCTTCCCGCGATGGCGCTCACTTTCCAGACCCGTCTGGAGAGCATCGAGTGGACGGTCGAAGGGGACAAGTTCGAGTGCCGCCTGACTCAACCGATCACCGATTTCGGTTCGGGTGAGTTCGTGCGCCGCGCCGGCGAGCAGGCGACGTTTCGTCTGAAAGCCTATAACTCGATGGTCGGCGGCGGCTCGGCGACCCTGCTGGCAGCCGCAGCGCCTTGGCAGCCGGGGCGGGGCGACATCAATCTGGGCTCCGTGCGGATTGGTAGCGGCAATGTGCTGTTCAACAGTTCGCAAGTTCAGGCCGGACGCCTGATCAGTGGCCTGATGGATGGGCGCAGCCCGGTCATTCGACATTCTTCGGGCGATGGCCGGGTGTCGGAAGTGCGGTTGTTGCCGGTCAAGTTCAGCAAGGCGTTCAACGATTATCAAAGCTGTGTGGCGAAGCTGCTGCCGAAGAATTTCGAGCAAGTCAAACAAACGCAGATCGGCTTTCCCGGCGACGGCCTGGATCTCGACGCACAGGCCAAGGCCCAGTTGCAGGTCATGCTGGAATTCATGAAGGCCGATCCGACGGTCAATCACATCGAACTCGACGGCCACTCCGACAACAGCGGCAATCGCCTGGCCAATCGTGACCTGTCGCGGCGTCGGGCCCTGGCGGTCATGGAGTTCTTCAAGGCCAACGGTTTTCAGGAATCGCAGATCACCGTGCGCTTTCACGGCGAGCGTTATCCGTTGGCACCTAACACCAATGCCGCCAATCGGGCGAAGAACCGTCGGGTCAATGTGCACCTGGCGCGGGTCGCACCCACCGAGCAACCGGCGCCTCAGACAACCGCATCGGCGAGCCCCGCGAAGACATACTGAACCGGCTGTCATCGTCGCCCGCTCGACATAATCTGTCGCTTCGTCGTCATAAGCTGTCGCGCCTCTGTAAATTATCCTGCATGACCGGTAGACTTGACGGCTTTCCGTAGAACCCCGTGGAGTGATGGCATGGCGGACGTAAACAAGGTCGTTCTGGCGTATTCCGGCGGCCTGGACACTTCGGTGATCCTCAAGTGGCTGCAGGATACTTATAACTGTGAAGTGGTGACCTTTACCGCTGACCTGGGTCAGGGCGAAGAGGTCGAGCCGGCTCGCGCCAAGGCTCAGGCCATGGGCGTAAAAGAAATCTACATCGACGATCTGCGCGAAGAATTCGTGCGTGACTTCGTATTCCCGATGTTCCGCGCCAACACCGTTTACGAAGGCGAGTACCTGCTGGGTACTTCCATCGCTCGTCCGTTGATCGCCAAACGCCTGATCGAAATCGCCAACGAAACCGGCGCTGACGCCATTTCCCACGGTGCCACCGGCAAGGGTAACGACCAGGTTCGTTTCGAACTGGGCGCTTATGCCTTGAAGCCAGGTGTGAAAGTGATCGCTCCGTGGCGCGAATGGGACCTGCTCTCCCGTGAAAAGCTGATGGATTACGCTGAAAAGCACGCGATCCCGATCGAGCGTCATGGCAAAAAGAAATCCCCGTACTCGATGGATGCCAACCTGCTGCACATCTCCTATGAAGGCGGCGTGCTGGAAGACACCTGGACCGAGCACGAAGAAGACATGTGGAAATGGACCGTCTCCCCGGAGAAGGCTCCTGACAAGGCGCAGTACCTCGAACTGACTTACCGTAACGGCGACATCGTTGCACTGGACGGCGTCGAAATGACTCCGGCCACCGTGCTGGCGACCCTGAACCGTATCGGTGGCGAACACGGTATCGGCCGTCTCGACATCGTCGAGAACCGTTACGTGGGCATGAAGTCCCGTGGCTGCTACGAAACCCCTGGCGGCACCATCATGCTGCGCGCCCACCGTGCGATCGAATCGATCACGCTGGACCGCGAAGTGGCTCACCTCAAAGACGAGCTGATGCCTAAATACGCCAGCCTGATCTACACCGGTTACTGGTGGAGCCCTGAGCGTCTGATGCTGCAACAGATGATCGATGCGTCCCAGGCTCACGTGAACGGCGTCGTGCGCCTGAAGCTGTACAAGGGCAACGTGATCGTCACTGGCCGCAAGTCCGACGAATCGTTGTTCGATGCCAACATCGCGACCTTCGAGGAAGATGGCGGCGCCTACAACCAGGCCGACGCGGCGGGCTTCATCAAGCTCAACGCGCTGCGCATGCGTATCGCGGCAAACAAAGGTCGCAAGCTGTTCTGAGATCTTTGACACGCTGATGGAATGTGTGGCCTTGTCCAGGACAAGGCCACACATTTGAAAACAGGGATTTTCTGTCTGATATTGCGATTCAACATTCTTGTTGTTTTAAATTCCTTCCTGTCCGCCCCCCATTGATCCTAAAGAGCAACTGCCTGCTGTGTGTCAGCCCGGCAATATTGATCAATGACCGTCACGTCACGTGAACTCAAATTGTAAGCAATACAGAACGTTGCGCTGCTGCGTTTTTTTGCGTTTCGGCAAAACTTGAGTGCGCTTTCTTTCAGTAACGTCTCCGACTCGCCAACAACGAGAAACACGACAACGTGTGCCGGATTCCCCTTGGGCTGGCGAAGCTTCTCCAGAAGGGCGCGGAACTCATTTTTTTTGTTCATCCTTCGTGCATCAATGATGTGCAGATCCTTGAGTGACTCAGGCAGCCGAATAGGGTACTGAGCCGAGAGACTTGGCTGTAAGCCGATCTCGTCGGGCGGATCTTGCGCGTTACCTGAACGCTCTGCGTTGTCCATCACCTTTATGAAATGCTTTCCCTTTTCAAAGTCGGAAGGCGCGTAAAGCGATCGATAATTGAAGTTAAGGGTGGCGAAGAAAAGAAAAAGCAAATAAAAGGGAAAACTGATCAAAAACCAGATGTAGATCTCTTTATCTTCGTCATCGAGGAAGGGTAGAGAGATGGCGGCCGATGTTTCAGACAGTGTTGCGAATATCGCGATGACTGTCATGGGGTTGGTGATTCGTTGTTTGAGTTTTATCATATTTTTTACTCATATTAGTTCGTCTTTTCTCATTGTGTTAGTTGGTGGTTGTTGGGGTGTAGAGTTTATATGGTAGCGATGGATTTATAGTTCGGATATATCAGTTTTGCTATTCATTTATTGTTAATTGACTTTTGATGTAAGGTTTTGTGTTTGATGTTTCTGGTGTGGTGGGCAGGCCGGGAAATATCAATTACCCTACAAGGGTAGACTAATCGTCGGCGTGTGTCGGATCATCTTGGTCAACTGTTGTTGTGTGGCGCGCTGGTTGTAAGTCGAAACAAAAAACTGTTGAATACTGAAATATCATGAGACAGATAAAGTTTCTGGCGCGCTGTGTTTCAAGATTTTTTGTAAGATTATTCCGCGATGTTTGTAGGGAATGTCTCTCGGTGTGGGTGGCCGGGGGGAGCGGCATGCCATGGGTGAAACGACTAGGCTATTGTGCGGGCTCTAAAAATTCGAACAGCGAAAATTGGACTTGCCCATGAATAAAGTGCTGATCGTGGATGATCACCCCGTCATTCGTCTTGCGGTACGTATGCTGATGGAGCGTCATGGCTACGAAGTCATTGCAGAAACAGATAATGGCGTGGATGCATTGCAACTAGCTCGTGAACATATGCCGGATATTGTCATCCTGGATATTGGAATACCCAAACTGGATGGGCTGGAAGTCATTGCACGTCTGGCATCGGCAGCGATGCCAATGAAAGTACTGATATTGACTTCACAGGCTCCCGGGCATTTTTCGATGCGTTGCATGCAATCCGGTGCTGCAGGATATGTTTGCAAACAACAGGACCTCACTGAGTTGCTCAGTGCAATAAAGGCGGTATTGTCGGGCTACAGTTACTTTCCCAATCAAGCCTTGCATACCGTGCGCTCCAGTCTGGGGAATGCCAGTGAAGCCGATATGGTGGATCGTCTTTCGGGGCGGGAGATGATGGTCTTGCAACAGTTGGCTCGCGGCAAGACCAACAAGGAAATTGCCGATGGAATGTTCCTCAGCAATAAAACCGTCAGTACTTACAAGACGCGGCTGTTGTTGAAACTCAATGCGCGGTCCCTGGTTGACCTGATCGAACTGGCTCAACGCAATGGGTTGGTATGACTGGGCCAGTGCTTGACGGGGCGTAAAGAGTGGGCGTTTTCAAGGTTTCGCACCTAGTAAAAAGCCTCCGTTTCGGGAGGCTTTCAGGTGTCATAGGTCAAAATCGTAATCGGCCAATTGCTTTTGCAGTCGGCGCTCCTCCAGCAGATTGTCGATGGTGCGGCGTTTGCTCAGGTTGGTCTTTGCCACTTCAACCACCGGTTCCGCGTCATCGGCCTCAACGGGTGTGAAGTCGTCTTCTACGTCCAATTGCTCTTTGCCAGTGCTCATAAGGTTAACTCCAGGCTAAGACTGCCTTTGGCGCTCCTTATATCGATAATCGCCTCGCGGGTAAAAAAGATTTTTTCAATCGATAAATCAAAAAACCTAATAGCGCCTCAATCGTCCGAAGTCTTGTGCTTGTATTCGCACAGGTCTTCTATCCGGCAACTGCCGCAGCGAGGCTTGCGAGCCAGGCAAACGTAACGCCCATGAAGAATCAGCCAGTGATGGGAATCGAGCAGATATTCCTTCGGAACGAACTTCATCAGTTTTTTCTCGACCTCGACCACATTCTTGCCGGGAGCGATGCCAGTACGATTGCTGACCCGGAAAATATGCGTGTCCACGGCCATGGTCAGTTGGCGGAACGCAGTATTGAGCACCACGTTGGCAGTCTTGCGGCCGACACCGGGCAACGCTTCGAGCTCTTCACGGGTCTGCGGCACTTCCCCGCCATGGCGTTCCACCAGCAAGCGGCAGGTTTCGATTACATTTTTTGCCTTGCTGTTGAACAGGCCGATGGTCTTGATGTACTCGGACAGACCTTCCACGCCCAGCGCGTAAATCGCTTGCGGCGTATTGGCCACCGGGTAGAGCTTGGCGGTGGCTTTATTGACGCCGACATCGGTCGATTGTGCCGAGAGAATCACCGAGATCAGCAATTCGAATGGCGAGGAGTAGGCCAGTTCGGTCTTCGGCTCCGGGTTGTCTTCATGCAGCCTGCGGAAAATTTCCAGACGTTTTGCGGCATTCATGGGCAGTGCGTTTCCTCGAAAGCGATCAATGTGAGGGAGTCGGGCGGGGCCAGGCTTGCCAGGCGGCGATCAGCAGGCCCAGCAGAATGAATCCGCCAGGTGCCAACGTGGCCAGGCGCAAGCCGGCGTCGCCGAGGAACTCGCGCAGCAGGCCCAGGCCGACCATCAGCGCGCCGAACAGGACACACAGGCGCAGGCGTTCACGCCATGCACTCTGGAAAAAACCGGTGTGTTCCAACACGACGCACTGCAAAGCGATCAGTGCTGCATAAAACCCCGAATGCTGGTGCCATTGAAGTGACCAGACCTGCGCGGCGAGTTCTGCACAACCGGTCAGCGTGGCCGCCAGCAGGACGCCTGCGAACAAGCGAGCCGCCGGGATCAGTCGGGATCGCAAGGCAGCCATGCTCGCACCAAACGCACTGATCACCACGATGAATATCAACCACACACCCAGTGCGGTCACTAACGAGTCAGTGGCGCCGATCAGCGGCGCGAGCATCAGCGAGTTCTGTAAATTCGCGGACTTATTCATGGCGGCCGCTCCCGATCAGCTGACGCGAGTGTTCATCGAAGTAGCGCAGAGCCTCGTGGATCGCATTGATCACGGCTCTGGAGGTAATGGTCGCGCCAGCGATTTGATCAAATTGCCCCTGATCCTTTTTCAACGCCCAACCGCTGTCGGCGGGTTCATTCAAGGATTTGCCAGTGAACGCCTGAAGCCAGGTATTGGGCCAGTCGGCGATACGCGCACCCAGGCCCGGGGTTTCCGATTGTTTCAGGGTCTTGACCCCTAGCAACTTGCCGTTCGCGTCAATGGCGATCAGCAAATCGATGGAGCCCGCATACCCGATCGTCTGGCTGCGCAGCAGGACCGCAACGGGTTGGCCGGCCTTGGTGGCGAGGTAGCCGCCCAGCAAGGTGCTGTTGGTCAACGCCAGGTTACCGAGTTGCAGCGGCTGCTCCAGCGGTTGATTGTCGTAACTGTCGGAAGGCAGCAAATCGAGCAGGTTGCGGCTGTCGATCCGTCGTTGTTCGGCTGCGATACGTGGCGCGCTGCTGTACTGCACAAGGTAGGTCGCGCCAATCCCCAGGCTTGCCAGCAACAGCAGAATCACAACGCTCGACGTTCGGCTCATGGCGAAAGCTGCTCCTGCCTGGACGCGACAAACCGCTCCAGCGCCGGCACGCAAAGATTCATCAACAACACTGCAAACGCAACGCCGTCCGGATAGCCGCCCCAAGTGCGAATCAGGTAAGTCAGCAATCCCACGCCCGCGCCGAACAGCAGTCGGGCGCCTGGGATTTTTGCACCGGACACCGGCTCCGTGACGATAAAGAATGCGCCCAGCATGCTCGCGCCCGTGAGCAGATGAAACAGGGGGGAACCATGCGAGTCGGAGCCCGAGCCGTTCCAGCACAGCAGGCTGATGACGAACAGGCTGGCAAGCATGCCCACCGGCGCATGCCAGCTGAACACCTGCCGTTGCAGCAGAAACAAACCGCCCGCCAGAAACGCCAGGTTGACCCATTCCACGCCGCGCGCGCCGAAGTGACCGAACGCCGGATTACCGGCGAAGAGTTCGTCCATGGTCAGGCTTTTGTTGATTCGCAAGCTGTCCAGCGCCGTGGCCTGGACCCACGCATCCGGCGTCTGGCTGAGGCTGAAACCGAACACTTGCTGCAGGCCACCGAGCAGGTCCATGCCGTGGGACGAAGGCCAGTGAGTCATTGGTTGGGGAAAGGTCACCAGTACCAAAGCGAAACCGAGCATCGCCGGGTTGAACGGGTTTTTCCCTACACCGCCATACAGTTGTTTGCCGAGCAGTGCGAATGCCGCGGCGCAGACCGTCAGCCACCATGGGCAATACGGCGGCAAAGCCAGGGCCAGCAGCGTCGCACTGACCAGCGCGCTGCCATCGCTCAAGGTCGGTTTGATCTGGCGTTTGCGCAGCCATAACACTGCCGCTTCAACGGCCAACGCGGTAACGCCGGCCAGGATCAAATTGATCAACACGCCCCAGCCATACAGCCAGAACAGCACCAGCATCCCCGGCACGGTGGCCAGCAACACCAGCTTCATGGCCTGCTGAAGGCGCTCGTCGACCGATTCAAGGGGCGACATAGGCATCCACCTGGCGCTCGGCTTCTTGCAGGCGAGCGCGCGCCTTGTCCAATAACTCAGCGGGGGTGTCAGTGCGACGTTCGAGTTTGCTGACATCCGCGCGAGCGTAGGCCAATTCAGTTTTCAGCTGTCGAAGCTGGCTGTCGATGGGGCGTTTTTCGATACGCGCCAGGTCAGGTAAAGGCTGCTCGCTCGCAGTTTCTGCCGCGTGCAGGGCTTTTTCAGCGTCGCCGAGTGCGCGCTCCAGGGCTTCGATCTGCTCGGCCGGCGCGTCACTGGTTTGCGCTTTCTTGAGTTCGGCGCGGCGCATGGCCAACTGTATTTTCGCCCGCTTCAGATCCGCGTCTTTCACTGGCGCCGCAGGCGCAGCGGCGGGTGGTGCGCTGTTTTCCAACTGCGCCAAGGCGTGTTCAGCGGCGTCGAATTGCTGTTGCAGGACGATCAGTTGCGACTGCTGTTCGAAGGTCGGCGGATGGCCGAACGCCTTGAGCGATTTGTTCAGTTGCGCGCGGCTCATCGCCAGATCGATTTTGGCTTTTTTCAACGCCGCGTCGGCATTGGCCGCTTTCTGCGCACGAACTCTTTCCAGCGCGGCTTGAACCGGGTCGAGCGTTGTCACTTCACTGTGCTGCTGTTGCGCAGCGCGATGTGCCCGGGCCTGACGCTCGGCGAGTTTCTGTTCTTCTTCGCGGTGCAAGCGGGCGTTGCGCTGTTCAAAGCGACGCCGGGCGTGATTGCGTTTGGCGGTACGCGCCTGTTGTTCTTCAGGGCTGAATGCCAGGCCACCGACAATCGGCAACACCGTGGCCAGCGGCAACGGCCGCATTTCGATGCAGTCCACCGGGCAAGGAGCCACGCAAAGGTCGCAACCGGTGCATTCGTCGATGATCACCGTGTGCATCAATTTCGCTGCGCCGACGATGGCGTCTACCGGGCAGGCCTGAATGCACTTGGTGCAACCGATGCACTCGGCTTCGCGGATGTAGGCGATTTGCGCCGGGGCCGAACCGCGACTGACGTCCAGCTCCAGCACCGGCACTTTCAGCAATTGAGCCAGGGCTGCGATGGTTTCGCTGCCGCCGGGCGGGCACTTGTTGATCGGCTCGCCGCTGGCGATGCCTTCTGCGTACGGCTTGCATCCGGGATGGCCACATTTGCCGCACTGGGTCTGCGGCAAGAGGGCGTCGATGCGTTGAATCAGACTCATGTTTTGATCAGTCCGCTGAAACCGAGAAAAGCCACTGCGATCAGTCCGGCGCCGATCAGGTCGATCGGCAGGCCGCGAAAGGGCAGGGGAACATCGTTATCGAGGGTGCGCTGGCGCAAGTCGCTGAACAGACTCAGCACCAGCCAGAACCCCAGCCCGGCGCCGAGGCTCAGGGCTGTGGCGTGGAAAAATCCGCGGTTTTCCTGGGCGTTGATCAGCGCCAGACCGAGCACGCCGGCATTGCCGAGCAGCAGCGGCCAGAGCCCTTCGAACGAAAACGTCGAAAACACTTTCGGCAGCAGCTTCAGCAGCGGTGTGATCAACAACACGCTCACGGGCAGTAACGCGAACAAACGCAGCGAAGTCAGCTCCAGCGGCGCCAGTAGCCAGTGGTAGAGCGCGTAGCCGAGCATTCCGACGATCAGCATCAGGCACGTCGTCGCAATGCCCAGCGCATGCACCTGACGGCGCTCGGAGCCCAGCAGCGGATCGACGCCCAGCGGCCAGTGCAACACGACGTTGTTGATCAGGGCAGCGCTGATAAGCGTAAGAAGCATCTCGGTCATGATCGTGCCGGAAGAAAGAAGCCTTGCTAACAAGGTTAGGCATTATCCGGCAAGGAAGGAGGGGGGGCCAGACATGAAAATCCCACAGTCGCGTCGGGCACGACTGTGGGATCGGTTTGCCGCAGGATCTTACTTGATACGCTGGCCTGGCTTGGCACCGCTGTCGGGGCTGAGCAGGTAGATTTCTTCACCGCCAGGACCGGCCGCCATCACCATGCCTTCGGAGATGCCGAACTTCATTTTCCGTGGCTTGAGGTTGGCGATCATCATGGTCAGGCGACCATCGAGCTTGGACGGGTCCGGGTAAGCGCTCTTGATCCCGGAGAACACGTTGCGTTGCTCGTCACCGATGTCGAGAGTCAGGCGCAGCAGCTTGTCGGCGCCTTCCACGGCTTCGGCCTTGACGATCAGCGCAACGCGCAGGTCGACGGCGGCAAACGCATCGAATTCGATCTCTGGCGACAGCGGATCCTTCGCCAGTTCGCCGTTGCCGGCAGGTGCCGCGTCGCCGGTGTCGGTCTGGCTGGCGGTCAGGTCTTCTTTCGAAGCGTCGGTCATGGCTTGCACTTTCACCGGGTCGATGCGGGTCATCAGCGGCTTGAACTCGTTCAACTGATGGTTACTGAGCAGGGTCGCGTGATCGTTCCAGGTCAGCGGCGCGACGTTGAGGAACGCCTCGGCATCGGCGGCCAGCAGTGGCAGCACCGGTTTGAGGAAGATCACCAGTTGGCGGAACAGGTTGATGCCCAGCGCGCAGATCGCCTGGACTTCGTCGTGCTTGCCTTCCTGTTTGTTCAGCGACCAAGGCGCCTTGTCGGCGATCCAGGCGTTGGCGCGGTCGGCCAGGCCCATGATTTCGCGCATGGCACGGGCAAAGTCGCGAGCCTCGTAGGCTTCGGCGATGCTTGGCGCTGCGGCGAGGAAAGCTTCGGTCAGTTCTGGCGCGGCGTTACCGGCTACCAGCACGCCGGCATTGCCTTTGTGGATGAAACCGGCGCAGCGGCTGGCGATGTTGACGACTTTGCCGACGAGGTCGGAGTTGACCTTCTGCACGAAGTCTTCGAGGTTCAGGTCGAGGTCGTCGACGCCACGTCCCAGTTTGGCCGCGTAGTAATAACGCAGGTATTCCGGCGACAGGTGATCCAGGTAGGTCCGGGCCTTGATGAAGGTGCCGCGGGACTTGGACATTTTCTGACCGTTGACGGTCAGGTAGCCGTGCACGTTGATGCCGGTCGGTTTACGGAAACCGGCGCCTTCGAGCATCGCTGGCCAGAAGAGGGCGTGGAAGTTGACGATGTCCTTGCCGATGAAGTGGTACAGCTCGGCAGTGGAATCCTTGCCCCAGAACGCATCGAAATCCAGCTCCGGCGTGCGGTTGCACAGGTTCTTGAAGCTGGCCATGTAACCGATTGGCGCGTCCAGCCAGACGTAGAAGTACTTGCCCGGCTCGCCTGGGATTTCGAAACCGAAGTACGGCGCATCACGGGAGATATCCCACTGTTGCAGGCCGGCATCCAGCCATTCGGCGATCTTGTTCGCGACGGCGTCTTGCAACGTGCCGCTGCGGGTCCAGGTTTGCAGCATTTCCTGGAAGTCCGGCAGTTTGAAGAAGAAGTGCTGGGAATCCTTGAGCACCGGGGTGGCGCCAGAGATGGCCGACTTCGGATCCTTCAAGTCAGTCGGTGCGTAGGTCGCGCCGCATTTCTCGCAGTTGTCGCCGTACTGGTCTTCGGTGCCGCATTTCGGGCAGGTGCCCTTGATGAAGCGGTCGGCCAGGAACATTTTCTTTTCCGGGTCGAAATACTGCGTGATCGAGCGCGTGGCGATGTGCCCGGCGTCGCGCAGCTTCAGGTAGATCTGGCTCGACAGCTCACGGTTTTCTTCGGCGTGAGTGGAGTGGAAGTTGTCGAAGTCCACCAGGAACTCGGCAAAGTCGGCGCTGTGTTCAGCCTGGACGTTGGCGATCAGTTGTTCCGGGGTGATGCCTTCCTTTTCCGCGCGCAGCATGATCGCCGAACCGTGGGCGTCGTCGGCGCAGACATAAATGCATTGGTTGCCGCGGTGCTTCTGGAAGCGCACCCACATATCGGTCTGGATGTATTCCAGCATGTGGCCAAGATGGATCGAACCATTGGCATAGGGCAGGGCGCTGGTGACGAGGATCTTGCGTGGCTCGGACATGGGGCTCGGCTACTTGATGAAACGGAGGTCGGCCACTATAAAGCGCCGGCGCATATTTTTCACCCCGTGCGCCTGTTTCATTGGATGACTGACGTGGATTCATGTGATGCGCCGCGTTCCTGTAGGAGCCCGGCTTGCCGGCGATGGCGCCTTCAAGTCAGCTATCGCCGGCAAGCCGGCTCCTACAGATCTTTTCGGCGTGCCGCCAAACGATCAGAACAGGTACGATACCCGCCTGATTTTCCAGTCTTGCTATCGGAGTTGCCCATGAGCGCCGTCAATCGCGCAGCGGTGGAAGCCGTCCTTCGCCAATACACCGACCCTTACCTGAACCAGGACCCGGTCAGCGCCGGGTGCGTGCGCAACATCGACATCCAGGGTGATCGCGTCAGCGTCCAGCTGGAGTTGGGTTACGCCGCCGGCCTGTTCAAAAGTGGCTGGGCGCAGATGCTGCAGATGGCCATCGAAGGCCTCGACGGCGTCACCAGCGCTCGCGTTGATATCACCAGTGTGATCGCCGCACACAAGGCTCAGGCACAGATCCCGGGCCTGGCCAACGTCAAGAACGTCGTGGCCGTGGCATCCGGCAAGGGCGGCGTGGGCAAGTCCACCACCGCCGCCAACCTCGCGTTGGCCCTGGCCCGCGAAGGCGCGAAGGTGGGGATTCTCGACGCGGACATTTACGGTCCGAGCCAAGGCATCATGTTCGGCATTCCCGAAGGCACCCGACCAAAGGTCAAGGATCAGAAGTGGTTCGTGCCGATTGAGTCCCATGGCGTCGAAGTGATGTCCATGGCGTTTTTGACCGACGACAATACGCCGATGGTCTGGCGCGGGCCGATGGTCTCTGGCGCACTGTTGCAACTGGTGACACAAACCGCCTGGGGCGATCTGGATTACCTGGTCATCGACATGCCGCCTGGCACCGGCGACATCCAGCTGACCCTGGCGCAGAAAGTCCCGGTGGCCGGCGCTGTCATCGTTACCACCCCACAAGACCTGGCGTTGCTGGACGCGCGCAAAGGCGTGGAGATGTTCCGCAAGGTCAACATCCCGGTGCTGGGCGTGGTGGAAAACATGGCGGTGCACATCTGCTCGAACTGCGGGCATGCCGAGCATCTGTTCGGTGAGGGCGGTGGGGTGAAGCTGGCCAATCAGTACGGCGTCGAACTGTTGGCGTCGTTGCCGCTGGCGATGGCCATTCGTGAACAGGCCGATGGCGGCAAGCCAACGGTCATTGCCGAGCCGGACAGCCCGATCGCGCTGGTGTATCAGGAACTCGCCCGCCACGTCGGCGCGCGGATCGTGTTGCAGGAAGCGGCGACCCCGGCGATGCCGAACATCACCATCAGCGACGATTAAACGCGATCCAATTGTGGGAGCGAGCCTGCTCGCGATAGCGGATTAACATTCAACGGATGCGTTGACTGGCACACCGTTATCGCGAGCAGGCTCGCTCCCACATTGGTTTTGCGGTGTTGGTTAGATGCGCAACCCGCCATCCATTTCCAGGATCCGGCCGGTGTAGTAGTCGTTCTCGAAAATGTACGCCGCCGAATGGGCGATCTCTTCTGGCTTGCCCATGCGCTTGAGCGGAATCCCGGACGTCATTTTCTCCAGCGCTTCAGGCTTCATGCCCAGCGTCATCTCGGTCTCGATAAAGCCCGGTGCAATGCCCGCAACCCGGATGCCGTAACGCGCCAATTCCTTTGCCCACGTGACGGTCGCCGCAGCAACCCCGGCCTTGGCTGCCGAGTAGTTGGTCTGGCCGACGTTGCCGGCGCGGGAGATCGACGAGATGTTGATGATCGCGCCGCTATTCTTCAGCTCGACCATTTTCGCCGCGACTTCGCGGGTGCACAGGAACACGCCGGTCAGGTTGACGTCGATGACCGCCTGCCATTGGGCCAGGCTCATCTTGGTCATCTCGCCGTCCTTGACCTTCAACAGCAGCCCGTCACGCAGGATCCCGGCGTTGTTGATCAAGCCATGGATCGCGCCGAAATCTTCGGCCACCTGAGCGACCATGTGCGTCACTTGCTCTTCATTGGCCACGTTGCACAGGTAGGCGCGGGCCTCGACGCCCTTGGCCTTGCACGCGGCAACGGCGTCATCGAGCTTTTCCTGGTTCAGGTCAACCAGCGCAAGCTTCGCGCCTTTGCCGGCTAAATACTCGGCCATCGAACGGCCTAAACCCTGGCAACCGCCAGTGATAATGATTACTTTGTCAGTGAGTTGCATTCGCGTGCCCCAGTTGCAGGTTGGAGTGGTCTTCCTTCTAGAGAGCCTCTCGATCTGCACCTGATGTGGCCTGGCTGCACATGAGAACTGCCCCGATGGCGGACTGGAACTTTCAGCAGTCGCCTGTCCGTTTTTTCGACGGATTCTATATAAGGAGTCATAAATTGAGCGTTGAAGCGGCCAAGAATGCCCGAGAATTGCTTCTCAAGGAATACCGCGGAGTGCTGTCGACGCACTCCAAGGCGATGCCCGGTTTCCCGTTTGGCTCCGTGGTTCCTTACTGTCTGGACGAGCAGGGCCGGCCGCTGATCCTGATCAGCCGCATCGCCCAGCACACCCACAACCTGCAGAAAGACCCGAAGTGTTCGCTGTTCGTCGGTGAGCGCGGGGCCGAGGACGTGCAAGCGGTCGGTCGCCTGACGTACCTCGCCGAAGCAGAAAAACTCGAGGACGCGGCTGCGATTGAAGTGGCCGCTGAGCGCTACTACCGTTACTTCCCGGATTCGCAGAATTATCACAAGGCCCACGATTTCGATTTCTGGGTGCTCAAACCCGTGCGTCATCGCTACATCGGCGGCTTCGGCGCGATTCATTGGGTCGATCAACTGACGTTGGCCAATCCGTTCGCCGGCAAGGCCGAGGTGAGCATGGTCGAGCACATGAACGCCGATCACGCCAAAGCCATCGCCCACTACGTCGAACTGGCGGGGCTGCCGAAAACCGAGCCGGCGCAACTGGCCGGGATCGACACTGAAGGCATGCACCTGCGCATTGGTCAGGCGCTGTACTGGCTACCGTTTCAAGCCCCGTGTAATACGCCGACACAAGTTCGGGAGGCCTTGGTTTTCCTGGCTCACGCCGAACATTGGCCGAAAAATGAAGTGGCCGGCGCTTGAATTCACGAAAGGGCGACGTCATCTAGGGAAGACTGGCAAGGCATTCTTGCGTTGAGGAACCATTTGATGCGCCCTTTTTTATTGCTCTTTGTACTGTTTCCGGTGTTGGAGCTGTTCGTATTCGTCAAGGTCAGCGGTGCGATCGGGTTTTTCCCGGCGCTGCTGCTGGTCATTCTCGGCTCGATGCTCGGCGTGTTCGTGCTGCGCATCGCCGGCCTGGCAACTGCGCTGCGTGCGCGTGAAAGCCTGAACCGCGGCGAACTGCCAGCCCAGACCATGCTCGAAGGCCTGATGCTGGCCCTGGCCGGTGGTCTGTTGATTCTGCCGGGCTTCGTCACCGACGTGCTGGGCCTGATCATGCTGCTGCCGATCTCGCGTCGACTGCTGGCCAATAAAATGCGCCAGCGCGCCGAAGAGGCGGCGATCCGTCAGCGTGCGTTCGCCGATGATCTTCAGCCGCGTGGCGGTCCTGCTCCGCGCGAGCCGTTGGGCCGAGAGCCGAACGTGATCGAAGGCGAGTTCGAACACCGCGATTCCAAGTAAATCGTTTCACCTGCACGGCACCTTCGGGTGCCGTGTTCGTTTTCGGGGCATCAACGTAAAAAATTTCGATCCGCGCCCTTGTAATAAGCTTATGCGCCCTTATGTAACGGTCACCGCAAGGTTTCTGGCAATCACGCCAGACAGACTTCCGCGGTTCGCTTGACGAACCGCACCCGGCACCGCCGGATTTGTTAAACCCGCCGGGACTACACCGGCCGATGAAAACCACAATTAGGAGAGATCGACAATGAAGCTTCGTCCTCTGCATGACCGCGTCGTCATCCGTCGCAGCGAAGAAGAAAAGAAAACCGCTGGCGGTATCGTCCTGCCAGGTTCGGCTGCTGAAAAAGCCAACAGCGGCGAAGTGCTCGCTGTAGGTACCGGCCGCGTGCTGGACAACGGTGAAGTGCGTGCGCTGGCCGTGAAAGTGGGTGACAAGGTTGTGTTCGGCCCGTACTCCGGCAGCAACACCGTGAAAGTCGACGGCGAAGACCTGTTGGTAATGGCTGAGAACGAGATTCTCGCTGTTATCGAAGGCTGATTCCCCGCTCATTTTCCCGCTACTACAAAGTATTTAAGGAATATCGATCATGGCTGCTAAAGAAGTTAAATTCGGCGACTCCGCCCGCAAGAAAATGCTCGCCGGTGTAAACGTCCTGGCTGACGCAGTAAAAGCGACCCTGGGCCCTAAAGGCCGTAACGTGATCATCGAGAAGAGCTTCGGCGCTCCGACCATCACCAAGGACGGCGTGTCCGTTGCCAAAGAAATCGAGCTGAAAGATCGCTTCGAAAACATGGGCGCGCAGCTGGTCAAAGACGTTGCCTCCCGTGCCAACGATGACGCAGGCGACGGCACCACCACCGCTACCGTTCTGGCTCAATCGATCGTCAACGAAGGCCTGAAAGCCGTCGCTGCCGGCATGAACCCGATGGACCTCAAGCGCGGTATCGACAAAGCGACCATCGCTATCGTCAAAGAGCTGAAAGCCCTGTCCAAGCCATGCGCTGACACCAAGGCAATCGCTCAGGTCGGCACCATCTCGGCCAACTCCGACAACTCCATCGGCGACATCATTGCCGAAGCCATGGAAAAAGTCGGTAAAGAAGGCGTGATCACCGTTGAAGAAGGCTCGGGCCTGGAAAACGAACTGTCGGTTGTTGAAGGCATGCAGTTCGACCGTGGCTACCTGTCCCCGTACTTCGTCAACAAGCCAGAGACCATGACTGCCGAGCTGGACGGTCCGCTGATCCTGCTGGTCGACAAAAAGATCTCGAACATCCGCGAAATGCTGCCAGTACTGGAAGCCGTTGCCAAAGCCGGCCGTCCACTGCTGATCGTGGCCGAAGACGTTGAAGGCGAAGCCCTGGCGACTCTGGTTGTGAACAACATGCGTGGCATCGTCAAAGTCGCAGCCGTCAAGGCTCCAGGCTTCGGCGACCGTCGCAAGGCCATGCTGCAGGACATCGCTGTTCTGACTGGCGGTACCGTTATCTCCGAAGAGATCGGTCTGAGCCTGGAAAGCACTACCCTGGAACACCTGGGTAATGCCAAGCGCGTGATCCTGTCGAAAGAAAACACCACCGTGATCGACGGTGCCGGCGTTGAGGCTGACATCCAGGCTCGCGTTCTGCAGATCCGTCAGCAAGTGGCCGACACTTCGTCCGACTACGACCGTGAAAAACTGCAAGAGCGTCTGGCCAAGCTGTCCGGCGGCGTTGCAGTGATCAAGGTTGGCGCTGGTTCCGAAGTTGAAATGAAAGAGAAGAAAGCCCGCGTTGAAGACGCCCTGCACGCTACCCGTGCAGCCGTTGAAGAAGGCGTGGTACCTGGCGGCGGCGTGGCACTGGTTCGCGCTCTGCAGGCTATCTCCGAGCTGAAAGGCGACAACGATGACCAGAACGTTGGCATCCAGTTGCTGCGTCGCGCTGTTGAAGCTCCACTGCGCCAGATCGTTGCCAACTCCGGCGACGAGCCAAGCGTAGTTGTGGACAAGGTCAAGCAGGGTTCGGGTAACTACGGTTACAACGCTGCCACCGGCGAATACGGCGACATGATCGAAATGGGTATCCTGGACCCGGCCAAAGTGACTCGTTCGGCTCTGCAAGCGGCTTCGTCGATTGCCAGCCTGATGATCACCACCGAAGCCATGATCGCCGAGATCAAGGAAGACGCACCAGCTGGCGGCGGCATGCCAGACATGGGCGGTATGGGCGGCATGGGCGGCATGATGTAAGCCAGCCTTACCCCGTACGAAAAAACCCCGCCTGCGAAAGCAGGCGGGGTTTTTTATTGCGTGCCGGAAAGTTGTGTTGCTTTTGAGGGCCCCTTCGCGGGCAAGCCTCGCTCCTACAAGGATCACGCAGAACCTGTAGGAGCGAGGCTTGCCCGCGAAGGCGTCAGATCAGACGCCGACAGGTTCTGCCTTGGTTACTCGATCAGCCTTCAACGCAGGTCGATAAAGGATGTAGTAATACGACCCCAGACAAATCAGCCAGCAGAAAATCGCTGTCCACACGTTGTGCGAGAAAAAATGCGCGCCCTGCAGCATCCGGCCGATGGAAAACACCGTGCCCAGCGCGAACGCGAACACCAGCGCCTTGCGCGCCAGACGCGGACGTCGGTCGCGCAGCACGAAAAACAGCGCAAACAACGTGAAACCGGTGGCGGCATGACCCCCCGGCCAGCAACGGCCGGGTTTTTCGGTAGGTGGGCGCGGGCTGAGCAGTTCGCTGTAGGTTTCATGACCGCCGAATTGCTCCAGGCTCCATGGGCATTGAACCGCGGTCACCGCTTTGACGGGCGTGACAAAAGAGGTCGCCAGGCCAAGGGACAGCACCAGGCAGCCCAGTTCCCGTTTGAACGGTTTGAGCCGGTCGATGAAAAAGGCGCCGATGAAGCCGAAGATGGCCAACACTGAAAACGCGATGACCACCTGTTTGGCGCGGTCATGCAGGATGTTTTCGAGGAAGTAACTGTGCCGTCCGATGAAATCCCCCGCAGCCGGGTCGTAGAACATCCTCGCCAGGTCCATGTCCACGGACGTCAGTTCGAGCAGCACCAGAATGATCGCCGCAACGGCGGGCACACCCAGGCACACCCAGAAGTTCAGAGGGCGAGAGGCGGGGCGGGCAGTGGTCGAAACCATGGCAGTTCCTTGGTCGGTTAAATGTTCTTGAGAGCGCAGCCGCGCGGAGTTTGGGCCTGTTTCTGTCGCTGCCGTGTGAACCGATAGTGAAAAAATCGTCAACGTCACACCGGGTTTATCAATGGGTTTGGCCACTGCACACAGTTCTGGCTCTGCGCCACGCCAGGCCTTAAGCTGCGCGGGCCAAGACGGCCGTTACTGTGTACGGAGGAGGTGCCCATGCGAATTCTATTGGTTGAAGACAACCGCGATATCCTGGCCAATCTGGCCGATTACCTGGGGCTCAAAGGCTACACCGTGGATTGCGCGCAGGACGGTTTGTCTGGCCTGCACCTGGCAGCCACCGAGCACTACGACTTGATCGTGCTCGACATCATGTTGCCCGGCATCGACGGCTATACGTTGTGCAAACGCCTGCGCGAAGACGCTCGTCGTGACACCCCGGTGATCATGCTGACCGCTCGCGATCAACTGGACGACCGGCTGCAAGGCTTCAAGTCCGGGGCCGATGATTACCTGATCAAACCTTTCGCCCTGTCTGAACTCGCCGCGCGGATCGAAGCGGTGATGCGCCGGGCGCAGGGCGGCGGTCGTCGTACCCTGCAAGTCGGCGATCTGAGCTACGACCTCGATACCCTGGAAGTCACCCGCGAAGGGCGCTTGCTGAAACTCAACCCGGTCGGCCTGAAACTGTTGGCCGTGCTGATGCAGAAAAGCCCGCACGTCTTGCGCCGGGAAATTCTCGAAGAGGCCCTGTGGGGCGATGACTGCCCGGACAGCGACAGCCTGCGCAGCCACGTCCACCAATTGCGTCAGGTGATCGACAAGCCGTTCGCCAAGCCGTTGCTGCAAACCGTACACGGTGTGGGTTATCGCTTGGCCGAGGGCCGTGATGGAGTTTAAACAGAGCCTTGCTCAACGGATCATCATCGCCTTTGCGCTGATGAGCGCATTGGTGGCAGGCGCCTTCGCCATGGGCATTGTGGCAACCGTGCACCTGGTGGAAGAAAAACTGATTTCTGCAGGTCTGGGTGGCGATCTGCAACGCCTGTTGTTGATGGACAGTGTCTCGGACTGGAGCCATCGCCCCGAACCAGACCAGCTGTTCTACTTCAGCGGCGGGCCGGGCGATTTCGACTTGCCCAAGGATTTGCGTCATCTGGAGCCGGGTTTTCACGAGGTGTTCCGGGAGCAGCTGTCGTATCACGCGATGGTCGAAGTCGTCGACGGCCGGCATTATGTGCTGCTGCAAGACCAGAGTGATTTCGAAGAGCGTGAGCGGGTGCTGTTTGCGGTGGTGCTGGTGGGCTTCGTCTTGAGCCTGGCGTTGGCGGTGTTCCTCGGCTGGGTCCTCGCGCGCAAAGTGATGGCGCCGGTGGTGCGCCTCGCTCGGCAGGTGCGTCACCGCGATCAGCTCCTGGGGCTGGCGCCCCCGTTGGCACCGGACTACGCCGCTGATGAAGTGGGCGAGCTGGCGGTCGCCTTCGACGCCACCCTCGGGCGCTTGCGGCAGGCATTGACCCGGGAGCGATTGTTCACCAGCGACGTCAGCCACGAATTGCGCACGCCGTTGATGGTGCTGGCCAGTTCCTGTGAGCTGTTGCTGGAAAACCCCGGCATCGACCAGCGGGGTCGGGCTCAGGTTGAACGAATCGCCCGCGCCTGCGAAGAGATGCGTGAGCTGGTGCAAACCTTCCTGATGCTGGCCCGCGCCCAACATGAAGACGCCAGCATGGCGCCGCAGCAGTCCTTGAGCCAGGTCGCCGGCGGGCTGCTCAATTTATGGCGAGAACCGATCGAGGCAAAAGGGCTGTCGCTGATATTTGAACCGGGCAATCCGGCCAGCACCTGCTACAACGCAACCCTGTTGCACGCAGTCATGGGGAACCTGCTGCGTAACGCGCTGCATTACACCGAACGGGGCTTCATCCGCTTGACGCTGACGACCGCCGGTTTCACGGTCGAGGACAGTGGTGTGGGCATTCCCGAGGAAAAACGCGAGGCGATGTTCGAGCCGTTCGTGCGTGGCAACGAGAAGCGCGGTGAAGGACTGGGGCTGGGCCTGTCGCTGGTGCAGCGGATCTGCGAGAACCAGGGGTGGAATGTCAGCCTGACGAACATGGAGCCCAATGGCTGTCGTTTTCAGGTGACGTTGAGTCAGCGCGATAGTTGATTTCGTTGGTGGCCCTCGGCCACTGCCATCAACCTGTAAAACCTCGAAATAAGTCGGGGTTTTACACCACGATTTTTTCACGAAGGCATGACCTGGCGCTGACACACCATTCCTTAGGGTAGTGGTCATCAGAAACGCAGGAGCCCTTCGTGATGGCTGGCCCGATCAAACTTGATTTTTCCGAAAAATACGACGATCAACACGCTCAGAAATACCTGCGCAAACATCAGGACGGACTCGGTCGCCGACTGTCCCATTGGCGTGACGAGCAACTGGCGCGCAAGGCTTTGACATTGGCCGGTGAACCTGGCCTGGTTCTCGATTTACCCTGCGGTGCCGGGCGCTTCTGGCCACTACTGGCGGAAAAAGCCAATCGGGTGATTATCGGTGCGGACAACTCCGAGTCCATGCTGAAAATCGCTTTGAAGGCGCAACCGGCCGATGTGGTGAAACGGGTACAACCCTTGCACACATCTGCGTTCGACATTGCCTTGCCTGATAACGCCGTCGACAGCATTTTTTGTATGCGTTTGCTGCACCACATCGGTGAAGCCGAGCATCGACAGGCCATTTTGCGTGAGTTCGAACGCGTCACGCGTGACAGCGTGATTATTTCGTTGTGGGTGGACGGCAATTTCAAAGCCTGGAAACGCAGGCGGCTTGAAAAAACACGTGGGCATCTCGGTTACCAAAACCGATTTGTGTTACCGGCGGCTACGGTCGAAAAGGAGTTCGAGCAGGCGGGTTTTCGAGTCCAGGAACAACTGGACTTTTTACCGCTCTATGCCATGTGGCGGGTTTATGTATTACGCAAGAGGTAACTCAATGGCAGTGCAGTGTGCAGCAGAAACGGACGTCGCTTCCCAAGACCGCTTTGACTATTTCTGGAATCAGCGCGGTGAGTGGGTTGAAGAACCCAACGTCCGTCGCGGCGGCGAAAGTGGCGTGCAGCGTATCAAGAGCAGCAAGGGACAACTGCTTTACGTCAAACGTCAGACCGGACATATCTATCGGAGTTGGCTGCATCCTTTCGGTCGGCCGACGGTGTTGCGTGAGCGAGATGCGCTCATGGGCATGCGCCTGATCGACGTGCGCGTTCCGGAAATCGTTTTCTGCGGTGCGCAGCATGACCCGGTTCACAAGTGGCGCGCATTGCTGGTGACCAAGGCACTGGACGGTTTCGAAGAAATCGAACACTGGTATGCAGGTGGTGGTCGCGAACGTCATGGCGAGGCGGTGCATGATCGGGTCCTGAAGGATCTGGCCGAGAATCTGGCTCGCATGCACAAGGGCCGCTGGCAGCACGGCTGCCTCTATATGAAGCACGTATTCGTACGCGTCACTGGTGAGGGCGAGGCCGCCAACGTCGAGATTGCCATGCTCGATCTGGAGAAGAGCCGGAAGCGTTTGACCGCCCGTCGCGCCGCTACCCATGACATGCGGCAACTGCGCCGCCACTCGTCGTTCAGCGACACGGACTGGAAAAATCTCGTCTACCTTTATGAGATGGCGTTTGGCAGCGCTATCAAAGGTTTATAGCAATGAAACTCGAAATTGCTAGAGGTTTGTTCCTGATAGGAGCCTTGGCAGTTGCTTCACTGGCGGTGGCGGCTTGGGAGCAGCCCCGCACGCAGGTCCTCAGTTCAGTGAGCGGGGACGTGCGTTGTCCGATGCCACGGGTTGCGAAGGCGACCGTTGCAACCCAACCCGATCATGATTTATTACTGTTTATGTTCGGACTTTCTCAAGGACTGAGGCCGCAGAGTTGACCAGATTGAAGCCCAAATAAAAGGCCTCGCAAATGCGAGGCCTTTTTTATGCCCGTTATTGTAGGAGCGAGGCTTGCCCGCGAAGGCGTCGTGCCTGACACACCGCTTTCGCGGGCAAGCCTCGCTCCTACACAGCTTTTTATGGTTTATCGGGTTTAGCCAGCAACGTGTACACGCACGGCAGCACAAACAGCGTAAACAGCGTCCCGATCGACATCCCCGTGGCGATCACTGTGCCGATGTCGAACCGGCTGACAGCGCCCGCGCCCGTGGCAATGATCAACGGCACCATGCCAAACACCATCGCCGCGGTGGTCATCAGCACCGGACGCAGACGAATGGCCGCTGCTTCCTCAACCGCTTCGCGCGGCGTCAGGCCCTTGTCCTTGCGCAACTGGTTGGCGAACTCGACGATCAGGATCCCGTGCTTGCTGATCAATCCGATCAACGTCACCAGCCCGACCTGGGTGTAGATGTTCATGCTCGACCAGCCGAGGAACAGCGGAATCAGAGCGCCGCAGATCGACAGCGGCACGGTCACCAGAATCACCAGTGGGTCGCGGAAGCTTTCGAACTGCGCCGCCAGCACCAGGAAAATGATCGCCAATGCCAAGGCAAAAGTGACCCACAGCGCACTGCCTTCCTGCACGTACTGCCGCGATGCACCGGCATAGTCGACGGCAAAACCTGCGGGTGCCTCTTCCCGGGCAATCTGACGCACCGCGTCGAGGGCTTCACCCATGCTCACCAGCGGGACCCCGGACAGGATCGCCGAGTTGAGCTGCTGGAACTGATTCAGTTGCCGTGGGCGTGCCCGGTCGGTCACGGTAATCAGGGTCGACAGGGCCAGTAGTTCGCCCTTGGTGTTCTTCACGTAATAGTTGTTCAGCCAGTCGGGGTTGTCCCGGAAGGGCCGTTCGACCTGCGCGATGACTTTGTAGCTGCGACCTTCAATGGTGAACCGGTTGATCTCCGCCTCGCCCAGCAACGTCGCCAGCGTGCCGCCCAGATCCTGCATGGACACGCCCATTTGCGCGGCCTTCGCCCGATCGATATCGACCACGACTTCGGGTTTGTCAAAGGCCAGGTCAACGTCGACGAAGGCAAACTTGCCGGACTCCATCGCGCGTTTTTTCACCCGGTCCATCACTTGCAGCAACGACTCGTAATTGTTGGCGGTATTGACGACGAATTGAAACGGCAGCCCTTCGCCGGTTCCCGGCAGGGAAGGCAGGTTGAAGCCGAAAATCTGCAACCCTGGAATGCTTTCCAGTTTGCTCTGGACCGCAGGCAGGATCTGCATTTGCGTGCGCTCACGCTCGTTCCACGGTTTGAGCAGGAAACCGCCAATCCCTGATTGCACGCCGTTGAAGCCGTTGATCTGGAACGATGAGTAGTACTCGGGAAACGCCTTGAAGATGCTGACGAACTCGTCGGTGTAAGTGTTCAGGTAATCGAGGTTGGTCGGCTGCGGGGCGCTGGCCAGCATGAAAATGACGCCCTGGTCCTCGTCCGGTGCCAGTTCCGATTTGGTGAAGTTGAGCAGCACCGGAATCAGGCACAGCACGATTACCGCGAACACCAGCACCACCGGCCGCGTGTTGAGCGTGCCGTGCAGCATGCGCTGGTAGCGGCGCTTGAGGCCTTCGAAAATCAGGTCCAGCCGATGAGCGAGGCCGCTGGGGTTTTCGTCGTGGCGCAGCAGAAAGGCGCACATCATCGGCGACAACGTCAGGGCGACGATGCCGGAGATCACCACCGCCCCTGCCAGGGTCAGGGCGAACTCCTTGAACAGCGCCCCGGTGAGGCCGGTCAGGAAGCCGATCGGGGCGTAGACCGCCGCCAGGGTGATGGTCATCGAGACCACCGGCATGGCGATTTCCCGGGCACCTTCAATGGCGGCGTCCAGCGGCGTCTTGCCTTCTTCGATGTGGCGGTGGATGTTTTCCACCACCACGATGGCGTCGTCCACCACCAGGCCAATGGCCAATACCATCGCCAGCAGGGTCAGCAGGTTGATCGAGTAGCCCATCATCTGCATGAAGAACATCACGCCGATCATCGACAACGGAATGGTCACCACCGGGATCACCACCGAACGCAGCGCACCGAGGAACAGGAATACCACGACGATCACGATCAGCACCGCTTCGAACAGGGTTTTCACCACTTCGTCGATCGAGGCCTGGATAAACAGCGTGGCGTCGTAGGCAATTTCACCCTTGAGGTTCGGCGGCAGCTGGGCTTCCAGGTCCGGCATGATCTTGCGCACTTCCTTGATCACGTCCAGCGGGTTGGCGCCGGGCGTTGCCTTGATGCCGATGTACACCGAGGGCGTGCCACCGAAGGAGCTGATGGTGTCGTAGTTTTCCGCGCCCATCTCGACCCGCGCGACATCGCTGAGCAGCACCCGGCTGTCACCGTCGACCTTGAGCGGAATCGCGGCGAAGGCTTCGGCGGATTTGAGCTCGGTGTTGGCGTTGATGCTGGTGACCACGTACTCGCCTTTCACTTCGCCGGCGGCGGAGAGGAAGTTGTACTTGCGCACGGCATCGGTCACATCGCTGGCGCTGAGGCCGAAACCCGCCAGTTTCACCGGGTCCAGCCACAGGCGCATGGCGAATACCTGGTTGCCGAGAATCTCGGCTTCGGCCATGCCTGGCAGGGTCGCCAGTTTTGGCTGGATGACCCGTGACAGGTAGTCGGTAATCTGCGGGTTACTCATTTCCTTGCTGAAGAAGCTGATGTACATCAGCGCCGACGCATCGGCGGCTTCCTTGCTCAGTACCGGGTCTTCGGCGTCCTGAGGCAGCTGGTTTTTCACTTCGTTGGCCTTGGCCAGTAACTCGGTGAACAAGCGGTCGCTGTTGGAACCGATGCGCGCGTAGATCGAGATCACCGAGAAGTTCTGGCGACTGACCGAGGTCATGTAGTCGATGCCCTCGGCGCTCGCCAGGCTCTGTTGCATCGGTTGGGTGATGTAGCCCTGAATGGTTTCGGCGTTCGCCCCGGGGTACGCGGTGGTCACCGTGATCAGGGCGTTTTCCATTTGCGGGTATTGGCGCAGCGGCAGCTTGCTCCAGGCCTGAAAGCCCAGCAGCACAATCAACAGGCTGACCACGGTGGCGAGCACCGGGCGGCGGATGAACGGGTCGGTAAAAGCCATTGGGGGTTCCTTGATCAGTCAGCGCGTGGCTGACTGTTCTTCTCGGCCAGGGTCTTGTCGTCGCTGATGGCGATGTGCGCGCCGTTGTCCAGTTTGATCTGGCCGGCGGTGACCACTTTTTCGCCGTTCTGCACGCCTTTGGTAATCATCACCTGCCCATCGCGTCGCTCGCCGGTTTCGATGAAACGGCGTTCGGCGATCAGGATCGGTTGGCCCTTGTCGTCTTTTTCGACGCTGCCGTCTTCGGTTTTTTTCTGCGCTGCCACATACAACGAATTGCCGTACAGCGTGTACGTGATCGCGCTTTCCGGCACGACGATGCGTGGCTGCGGGTCGGGCAGCATCACCTGCAGGCTGGCGAACATGCCCGGTAACAGTTTGCCGTCGGGGTTGGCCAGGGTCGCGCGGACCTGCATGTTGCGCGTGCTGTTCTCGATTTTCGGATTGATCGCGCTGATGGTGCCGGGGAAGGTCTGCGCCGGGTAGGCCGCGACGATGATTTCAACCGGCTGGCCGATGGCGATCTTCGGCACCGACTGTTCAGGGACGAAAAAGTCGACGTAGAGACTGCTGAGGTCTTGCAGGGTGGCAATCATGGTGCCGCTGGCAAGATAGTCGCCAACGTCCACCTGTCGAATGCCGATGGTCCCGCTGAAGGGGGCAACGATGCTTTTTTTGCCGAGTGCAGCCTTGAGTTGATTGACCGTGGCTTTGCTTTTTTTCAGCACCGCCGAAAGTCGGTCGAACTCACCTTTGGAAATGGCCTGGCTGCCCACCAGTTGGCTACCGCGACCGTAATCGAGCTGGGCCAGCCCGAGGTCGGCCTGGGCGGTTTCCAGCAAGGCACTTTCCACGGCGCTGTCGAGGCGCAGGAGTGGTTGACCTACCTTGACCTTCTGCCCTGACTCGAACTGCAAATCGATGACGGTGCCGTCGGTTTCAAGGCTCAGGTCTACGCCTTGCAGTGCCTTGAGCGTGCCGACGGTAGGCAGGCGTTCCTGCCACGGTTGCTCGGTAGCAGTAGCCACGGCGACGCTGATCGGCGGTTTCGGCACAGCGAAGCCTTGAATCATCGTGTAGATGGAGAAGGCTTTGTAACCGGCCAGAACCAGCACGATCAACAAAACAACACCCAACATGATCAGCATGCGGCGACGCAGCATATTTCCACTTCCTTGGAGAAAATCAGGTGAGACAGTCGGGCACATTACTCCGAGTGTGCCGGGTATTCCAACTGCCACTTTTCACAGGCAGGCGCAAAACCTGTAGGAGCAGAGCTTGCTCGCGAAAGCGGCGGCACATGCAAAATGGATGTGCCTGACACACCGCCTTCGCGAGCAAGCTCAGCTCCTACAAGAGCGGGGCAGTCAGATGAGGTGCAGGTGGTTATCCCAGAGCCCCGCAGGCAGTTCGAGGGGTTTTGCAACAAGGTTTGTCTGGCGGCAATCGTAGTACCGGCATCGGCCTTGACCCGAGGTCACGACAAAACCGTCGGCCACCGCACCCACCCCGGCGCAATCGGGAAGCGGCGCATCCAGGCGCACTTCACCGCTGTCCATGTCCCAGATGAAAAAGCGGTTGCCCCGCGGCGCCGTCAACGCGATCAGGCGCAAATCACTGTGCACCGCGACGCTGGCGGTGTAATGCCCCATGGCCTGCAACTGATGCTCGGGCACCGGGAACGCCACGAACGGTTGCCCCGGACGCTTGATCGCCAACAGCTCCGACGACTCATGGGACGGCCCCATGAATTGCTGACCGGCGACGATGGTGCCATCGCTGGCGATCCCCAGGTGCCGCACGCTGTTCATCTGTTGCGCGAGGGTTTCCTTGCTCAGCAATGTACCGTCGCGCTGCATCAGCACCAGGCTTGGTTCCATGGCGTTGAGGTTCATCTCGACGCGGCTTTCAGCCTCGGTGCGAATGCCGCCGTTGGCCACCACCAGGGTTTCGCCATCGGGCATCCACGACACCTGATGCGGGCCGATGCCATGGGTCGAAATCTCGCCGCTGTGCACCAGACGCTCGCCTTCGAACTTGTACACACCGAGCAAGCCGCGACCGGGATCGGACGTGTCGTTCTCGGTGGCGTACAGCCAGTCGCCGCTCTGGTGAATCACCGCGTGACCGTAGAAGTGCCGGTTCGGTTGCGAGGCCACGGTTTGCAGCAGCGTGCCGTCGCGCAGATCGATCAGGTAACTTTCGGTGCCTGGACGCCGGGCGACGAACAGCGCGATCGGCAGCGTCGGGTGGTTGATGATGTCGTGGCAGCGCTGGCCGACCTGGGTGGCGAACACCCGCGTACCGTCCAGCCGATAACCGACGGCGTAGTGCTTGCCGTCGCCATCGTCCCGCGCCGAGAGCAGCAGCGGGCTCTTGTCCTTTTGCTTGAACAGCGTCCAGCCGCCCAGTGTCACTGCTCCCAGCAGCAAACTACCTAACGTCAGAGCCTGTCGTCGCAGCATGGCACTCGCCCTCATCAGTCACCGTCGTTGGCGTTGAAGCCCAGTTGGATGCCCAGCGCCTTGGCCAGTTCGCCTTCGTGCAGGCGGTGGACGACGTTGAGGCTGTCGTAGATGTCGTTGAGCTGCTGGCGACCGGCGTCGTCGTTGAGCATTTCAGTCAGCGAACGCTGGTTGCTGGCGAACAGTTTCAGGGACGCGGCGTAGGCGGCGTCGATCTTGTCGGCCAAGGGTTTCTGCTCGCTTGGCAGCAAGCCGCGCAGGCCTTTGTTGTCGACGCCTTCCCACACGGTTTTGGCGGCGGCGAGGCTCGCTTCCATACTCGTCAGGGACGACTGGCTGCGCCACTGGTCAGCCTGGAATGGTTGCGGCACACCCTTGGTCTGGCGGCCCATCGGCGTGCCGAGTTTTTTCTTCAGGCTGTCGAGAGCGGTGACCTGTACACGCAACAGATCGGCAATCGCTTCGTGGGAGTCGGCGTAACGCTGGTTCGGGAATTTGCTCAACTGCGCGAGCATGCCGTCGGTGTTGTTCCAGGTTTGCAGAATCTCTTCGGCCAGCTGTTTCTGACGCTCGCCGATGGCTTTCAGCAGAGGGCAATACTTGGCTTTTTGCGCCTCGTTGGCCACGTCAGGTTTGCTGTCGAACAGGATGTATTCGTAGGCCGAGAGGCCTTGCACCACAACGCTGGATTTGGCCAGGGCGGTGGCATCGATCTGCGGTTGCGCGGTCACCAGTTGCTCGACCTGACGGCCCACCAGGTTTTTCTTGTCCGGCCAGAATTGCACCTGCCAGGCGCGATTGCCTTCGGCCAGCGGCCCGATCAGCAACGGTTGCAGCTCGGCCCAGGCTTTCTGCGCATGCAGGAAATCGGCGCGGGCGGTGTCGAGGTTTTCCTTGCCTTCGCAATAGGCCAGCGCGCTGACGGCCAACTGGCGGTCGGCTTCAACCCAGCGCGTGTAGGTCGGCAGGATCACCGACTTGGCGATGGCCGCCGACGTGACAGCCTGCGGATCCTGCGGTGAGCAGGCGCCGAGGGCGAGTGCGGCAAGGCTGGTGAACAACAACTTGGGACGGAACATTTAGGGCTCCCGCTAAGGAATACGTTTAAAGGGAATTCAAAAACGCCAGCAACGCCGCGCGCTGCTCGGCATTGAAAGACAAAACCTGTTGCTGGGCCGCTTTTGCTTCGCCGCCATGCCAGAGCACGGCTTCGAGCAGATTGCGGGCGCGGCCGTCATGCAAGAACTGGGTGTGGCCACTGACTGCCTGCGTCAGGCCGATGCCCCACAACGGCGGCGTGCGCCAGTCGCGGCCACTGGCCTGGAATTCGCTGCGGTTGTCGGCCAGGCCGTCGCCCATGTCGTGCAGCAGCAGATCGCTGTAAGGGCGAATCACTTGATTGGCCAGTTCAGGTTCTGCCGCGTTGGCGGCGGTGGTGTATTTCGGTGTGTGGCAGGACTGGCAGCCAGCCTGGAAAAACAGGGTCTTGCCGGCCAGCACTTGCGGTGTGCCGACATCGCGGCGAGCCGGTACGGCAAGGTTACGGCTGTAGAACAGCACCAGACGCAGAATGTTATCGCTGACTTCCGGTTCGCCGTCCGGGCCGTTGCCGTTCGGCGCCTGTTTGCAGGCGGTTTGCGCCTCGGTGCAGTCATCAAAGGGTCTCAGGCTGGTCGTGAGGCCCATATCACCAGAAAACGCGTGAACATTCTGTTGATTGAGGTTCGGCTGCCCGGCCTTCCAGCCGAATCGGCCGAGGACAGTTTTCTGCAGGGCGTCATCCCAGACCTGGTTCGGTCGGCCATTGATGCCTTTTTTCTCTTTGGCCTGCGCGGCGGCATTGGCGAGGATCGCTTCTTCCGGGATCGCCTCGAGCAGCCCAAGGCCAATCATCGGCGGGGCGACGCGCGCCGAGAAACGCGTGTCCGGGTGCATCGGGCCGTAGCCGAGTTGGGTGATCTGCAATGTCGGCTTGCGCAACTCGACTTCGGTGCCGTCCTTGAAACGCACCGGCACCGGCGTGTAATCAACCCGAACCTTGCCTTCGGGAACCACGCCGGGCACCGACATGTCCTGGAACTGGCCGCCGTAGACCGGCTCGGGCACGACACCTTGCTGCTCGATGATTTTGGCGTAGGTCGGTGAATCGGGTATCGACAGGCGCACCAGCATCGAAACGGCATTCACCGCATCAGGTGCAGGCGGGTGACCGCGACCGTCCTTGATATGGCAGCCCTGACAAGCATTGGTGTTGAACAGTGGGCCGAGGCCGTCGCGGGCCGTGGTGGTCGACGGGGCGATCACCCAGGGGTTGCGGAAGAAGCTGTTGCCGACGCTGAAATCCACGCGCCGTGACGGCGGCAGGTTGGCGGAGGGCAGGGAAAAGGCGTTCTGATCAGTCTTGCGCACGGTCGCGCTGCCACCGGACCTGGCTTCACCGGGTTCGGCCTGGGTAAAACGCGGGGCGTCATCGCAGGCACTCAGGCCCAGGGCCAGAAACAGTGCGGACAAGCGAAGAGGCAGCGAGGGCATCAGACATCCTGCAAGACGAGCAAAACAAGGGCGCAAAGTCTAACAGGGCAGGGGAGATTGAATAAGAGGAATTATCGTTTGGTTGATGTGGCGCAGGTTTGGTGGGCGTCCATTGGTTGGATGCGATCGTTGTAGGAGCGAGGCTTGCCCGCGAAAGCGGTTTGTCAGTCAACGAGGATATCGTGTGTGATGCCGTCTTCGCGGGCAAGTCGGGTCGCCGCATCGCTCGCTCCTACAATGATCTGTGTTGGGCTGGCATGAAAAAGGCGACCCGAAGGTCGCCTCTTTGAATCACTCAGCCAGCGTTGATCAGAATTCGTGATCAGCGTTGTCCGGGTTCAGGTCGCTGATGCCCAGCTTGCCAGCGGCAGCTTCGATCGAACCGGTCTGCTTGACCAGCGAAGCGATGGCGTCACGAACAATCTGGTTGCCAGCGGTGTTGCCGGCAGCGATCAACTGGTCGTAGTGCTCACCCTTGTTGGCGTGATCGACAATGACCTGCATCTTGGCTTCGGTCGCAGCCAGGTCGGCTTTCAGCGCGGTGTCGGCCGCCGGGTCAGCCTTGGCCACCAGGGACGACAGGCTGGCGCCGGTCATCTTGGTGCCGTCGACACGGGTGTATTCGCCCAGGTACACGTTACGAATGCCTTTGGCATCGTAGAACTGCGAGTTGTGGGTGTTGTCGCTGAAGCAGTCGTGTTCGTCTTCAGGGGAGTTGGCTTCCAGGGAAACCTTCATGCGCTCGCCCGCCAGTTCGCCCAGGGACAGGCTGCCCATGCCGAACAGCATTTTGCGCAGGCCGGAATCCACCGGTTCCGCTTCCAGGGTGGCGCGGTAGTTGTCGGCCACGTTCGGCTTCCAGTTACCGACCATTTCTTCCAGGTCGCTGACCAGCAGTTGGGTCACGGACTTCAGGTAAGCGCGACGACGATCGTTGTGACCGCCGGTGGCGCCTTTGCCTTCCAGGTAGTCGGAGGCTGGACGGTTGCCGGCGCCAGGGCCGGTGCCGTTCAGGTCCTGGCCCCAGAGCAGGAATTCGATGGCGTGGTAGCCGGTCGCGACGTTGGCCTCGGAACCACCCAGCTCGTTCAGGCTGGCGAGTTTTTCCGGGGTGATGTCTTTCACGTCGATCTTGTCTTCGCCGACCTGAACTTGAGTGTTGGCGATGATGTTGGCGGTCGCGCCCGGGTTACCCAGTGCGTGCTCGTAGGATTTGTCGACGTAGTCGATCAGGCCTTCGTCCAGTGGCCAGGCGTTCACCTGACCTTCCCAGTCGTCGATGATGGTGTTGCCGAAGCGGAACACTTCGCTCTGCAGGTAAGGAACGCGAGCAGCGATCCAGGCAGCCTTGGCGGCTTTCAGGGTGTCGGCGTTCGGCTTCGCGAGGAAGGCGTCGACGGCGGTTTGCAGGGTTTTCGCGGTGGATTCGGCATCGCTGTAAACGGCGAAGACGATGTCGGCGTAATGCGCGACAACGGCTTTGGCAGCGGCTTCGTCGACTTTGCCGGCAGCAGCTGGCGCAGGCGCAGCGGCCGGGGCCGTGGTAGTGGCGGCTGGCGTAGGCGCTGGGGCGGCAGCTTTGTCTTTGCCTTCGCCACAACCGGCGAGGGAAATAGCGATGGCCAACAGACTGGCGGTAGCCAGAGGCATACGAATCATGGCGAACATCCTGCTTCGAGAGGGGGTGGAATGGCGCAGCTAGCGCGCAAAACTGCGACATAATGCAAATCTTTCGCATTATGTGTAAAGAGTTGTTCTTGGAAATATTTCTTATTCAGATAGCGGATGTTGCACTTTGTAGGAGCGAGCCTGCTCGCGATGAACGTGAACGATAACGCGTGCAGACTGAAAGAATGCGTCGCCTTGGAGTTCATCGCGAGCAGGCTCGCTCCTACAGGAACCCTACAAAATAGCCGCGTTGCTGCGCTGGGCCTGCTTGAGATAGGCGCCCAGTTCTCGCGCCGGCAGTGGCTTGCTGTAAAAGTAGCCCTGACCTTCGTGGCAGCCTTCGGAAATGATGTAGGCCTCTTGCTCGATGGTTTCCACCCCCTCTGCAATGACCTGCATGCCAAGGCTCTTGCCCAACTGGATGATGGCCCGAACGATGGTTGCATCGTCGTCGTCATCGAGCAGGTCTTGTACGAAGCTCTTGTCGATCTTGATCTTGTCCAGCGGCAGGCTTTTCAGGTAACTCAGCGATGAGTAACCGGTGCCGAAGTCGTCGATGGCGATCAACGCACCGGAGCGACGCAGGCTCAGCAGGTGCTGGGCGGCGGTGCTGATGTCTTCCATCAGGCCGGTTTCGGTGACTTCCAGCTCCAGGCTGCGCGGTGGCAGGCGGTACATTTGCAGCAGGTTATTGACCACCCGCGGCAGCTCGGCGTGGTGCAATTGCACCGTGGACAGGTTCACCGCCATGCGCAGGTCGGTGAAGCCCTGGTCATGCCAGTCGCGCAATTGTTTACAGGCCTGATCCAGCACCCATTCGCCAATGGCAATGATGGTGCCGTTCTGCTCGGCCAGCGGGATGAACAGGTCCGGCGGCACCAGTCCGTGTTCGGGATGTTGCCAGCGAATCAATGCTTCGACGCCCACCACCCGATGATCGCGGTAGCTGATCTGCGGCTGGTAGACGAGGTAGAACTGGTCGCGGATCAACGCGTCGCGCAGGTCCTTCTCCAGTTCGCGACGGCGACGCATCTCGGTGTCGACACTGGCGATATAGAACTGGTAGCGGTTGCGCGAGCGAGTCTTGGCCAGGGTCATGGTCTGCTCGGCTTTTTGCAGCAGCTTCTCGGTGCTGTCGCCATCCTCGGGGAACAGGGTGATGCCGATGGTGGCGCGCAGGCGAATCTCTTGATGATCGAGGGCGAATGCCGCTTCCAGGTCATCGAGAATGCTTTGCGCCAGTTCGGCGGCTTCGTAGGGTTGTTCGATATCGGCCTGAACCAGGGCGAACTGATCGCCGCCCAGTCGGGCGAGGGCGCCAAGGCGACCGCTGTGGCCCCGCAGGCGATCAGCCAGCGCCAGCAGCAGTTGGTCACCGGTCTGATAGCTGAATTGTTCGTTGATGCCCTTGAAGTCATCGAGGCCGACACACAACACCGCGACCCGGCGTTGCAGTTTGCCGGCGTCGACGAGGATCTTGTCCAGTTGCTGTTGCAATTGCTGGCGGTTCGGCAGGCCGGTGAGGAAATCGTACTGGGCCATGCGCAGCAGGCTGTTTTCCGCTTCGTGGCGCAGGTGGGTGTTGCGCTCGATGGACTCGAGCAACTGGTTGGCGGTGTTGATCCAGATGCCCAGTTCGTTTTTCTCGTGACCTCTGAGCTGTGGAATCTTGTGCTCGCTGGGGCGGTCCGGGTTGATTTCGGTCAGGTGCTCGATGATCCGCGACAGCGGTTTGGTCAGCAGCCAGTGGTAGACCAGATACAGCACCAGCCCCATGGCGAGGGCGCGCAATACCCCGGAAATGAAGATGATCACCGAGCTGACGATGAACCCTTGTCCGTAGGTGGCGGTGTCGAGGGTGATGCTCAGGTCGCCGTAGTACTCGCTGTACGGGCCGCGACCCACCAGTTGAGTGGTGAAGGTGCGTTCCTTGCCGAGGATCAGGTCGGTCAGCCAGCGGCTGTTGGATTGCTGCAACTCGCGGGATTTTTGCGCCAGCATGGCTTCATTGGGGTGGCCGATGGAGGCCTGGCGGACGGCGTCGTCCTGAAACAGGCCTTCGATCACTTGCATACCCATCTCCCGGTCCAGGCTGTAGACGGCCTGGGTCGAGGGGTCGCGGAACATGTCGAGGATGCGCTGGGCATCGCCTGCCACGGCCTGGCGTGTTTTATAGGCATCGAAAACGATCTGCGCGCAGCTCAAGACCACGCCGACGATCAATGCCGACAGGAGCACGACCCGGAGCAACTTCACCGACAAGCTGTTCTTGAGTTCCAGCTTCAAAGAGTCATTCCTTGTTCCGTGCAGGTAGCATCAAGTTGCCATGAGTATTGGCAATCCGGTGATGGCAGTCAAAGGGACAATCAAACACAGGGGGATTTGCCTGTGGGTTGGCCGAAATGCTGTTGCCTGGAGTATTTGCCCTATTAGTACTGTGTCGGTAGTCGAGTCCTTCAACTTGAGGGGGATTTGGACTTATTTTCCATTTGGTTGATGGTAGACGTCTGTGGCGTTGGGGCAAGGGGCTTAACGCTTGTTTTATTGTCTGAAATCACCTGTCTGCAACACCTCGATCTCCTGTAGGAGCCGGCTTGCTGCGGGCGGCGTTCCGACGATGGCGGCCTCATGGCGGACCATTTTCTTTCGGGTGTACATATCCATTCCTGCGGTAACGGCCGCTTATGGTTTCGCCCTTACGGCGAGTCCCTTTTGTCAAACGCCACAAAAGGAACCAAAAAGTCTTGCCCCAGCGTCCGGCCCCTCGCTTAGGCTCGGCGTTCCCTCGCTCCGGTCCTGCTCCGTGGGCCCGCCGCCATCGGCCATCCATGGCCGGGGGCGGCTAACCCGGCATCCATGCCGGGTTGCCCACTGCGCAGAACCTCCACTCGGCCTCCCGAAGGGGCGCTCAGATCAAAAGCTGAAGGCGAGCTAACGCTCGGCCTGATGAGTGGTGAGAAGCGGGTGGTGGGCGCGAGTCTGCTTGTGTAGGAGCCGGCTTGCCGGCGATGGCGGCCTGACAGCCAACCTGTTTTCACGGATGTACCCACCCCCTGTAGGAGCCGGCTTGCTGGCGATGGCGTCCTGACAACCAACCTGCTTCCACGACTGTCCCCGGACCTTGTAGGAGCCGGCTTGCCGGCGATGGCGGCCTGACAACCAACCTGTTTTCACGGCTGTCCCCACCCCCTGTAGGGGCCGGCTGGCTGGCGATGACGGCCTGACAGCCAACCTGCTTCCACGACTGTCCCCGAACCTTGTAGGAGCCGGCTTGCCGGCGATGGCGTGACAGCCAACCTGTTTTCACGGATGTACCCACCCCCTGTAGGAGCCGGCTTGCTGGCGATGACGGCCTGACAACCAACCTGTTTTCACGGCTGTCCCCGAACCTTGTAGGAGCTGGCTTGCTGCGGGCAGCGTTCCGGCGATGGCGGCCTGACAGCCGACCCGTTCTACGGGAACACCTGGCTTTGTACGTTTCCAGACCCATAAAAAAACCCGGCAAAAGCCGGGTTTTTTGACTGGCGTCGAGCTTAAGCGGTGAAGGTTTTGCCTTCGAACTGCTCAGCCACGAATTTCCAGTTGACCAGGTTCCAGAACGCTTCGACGTATTTCGGACGAACGTTGCGGTAGTCGATGTAGTAAGCGTGTTCCCAGACGTCGCAGGTCAGCAGCGGGGTGTCGCCGTTGGTCAGCGGGTTGCCGGCGCCGATGGTGCTGGCCAGGGCCAGGGAACCGTCAGCCTTTTTCACCAGCCAGCCCCAACCGGAACCGAAGGTGCCGATGGAAGTCTTGCTGAATTCTTCCTTGAACTTGTCGAACGAACCGAAGGAAGCATTGATGGCTTCAGCCAGTGCGCCGGTTGGTTGACCGCCGGCGTTTGGCGCCAGGCAGTTCCAGTAGAAAGTGTGGTTCCAGACTTGAGCGGCGTTGTTGAAGATACCGCCCGAGGAAGACTTGACGATCTCTTCCAGGGTCTTGCCTTCGAACTCGGTGCCTGGCACCAGGTTGTTCAGGTTCACGACGTAGGTGTTGTGGTGCTTGTCGTGGTGGTACTCCAAGGTTTCCTTGGAAATGTGCGGCTGCAGGGCATCGTGTGCGTAAGGCAGCGGCGGCAATTCGAAAGCCATGATGATTCTCCTAATCAGGTCAGTTGCGGTGAGCGCAAGGCCGATCACGGGCGGCCAGACAAGCGCCGGGGAGTTTGTACTCTTTGCGGCGCATCGAACCGGATCATAGCACCGGGGGTGCGGCATAACCACGCAACAACTGTGTGGAATAGAGGTTCCAGAGCCATTTGGAATATCAGGTAGCGATGATCAGTTGGCCGGCAACGGCGAACATCATCACTGCCACCAACAAATCAAGGATCCGCCATGTGCTTGGCCGAGCCAGCCATGGCGCCAACCATGCGGCGCCCAGCGCCAACGTGAAAAACCAAAGCAGCGAAGCGCTGGCCGCGCCGACAACATAAGCCCCGGGCTCGGTTTGTTGCGCACCGAGAGAGCCAATCAGTAAAACGGTATCCAGATAAACATGCGGGTTGAGCAAGGTCACCGCCAGGGCGCTGAGCATCACCGCGCGCAGTGAGCGGACCGTCTGGTTTTCACCCTGTTGCAGGCTTTGCTTCGAGCAGGCCCGGCGCAGCGCAAGGCTGCCGTACCACAGCAGAAACGCAGCGCCGCCCCAGCGAGCGATGGCCAGCAATGTCGGGTTTTGCGCCAGCACGGTCGCCAGACCGAATACGCCGGCCGCTACCAGCAACGCGTCGCAGGTCACGCAGAGCGCTGCCACCGGCAGGTGGTGTTCACGTCGCAGGCTCTGGGCCAGCACAAACGCGTTCTGAGTGCCGATCGCCATGATCAGCCCCGCGGCCACCAACAGGCCGTTCACATAGCTTTGCCACATAAGTTTTACTCCGCGTTGGCTGCCAGATCCCGCAACACTTGCAGGGCGCGTTCGGCATCGGCCTGGCCGACGAATAAATGGTCGTGGAAGTAACCGGCGATCACGTTGCAACTGATCCCGGCCTGGCCCAGCGCGGTGGCGAACGCGGCGGTCAGGCCGACGGCTTCAAGGGCCGAATGCACGTTGAGGGTGATCCAGGCTGCGACGTAGTCGAAGCTGAAACCGGCCCGTTCTGCGTGGGAACGTTCCAGAATCACCGTCAGACCTTCCTGCTCGCGAAAGCTGCCGACAATCTCAAGGTTCGATGGCAATTGACCGTCCCGCAGGGTGCAGAACACGTATTCGCCAGCGTTGAGTTGCGGGCTCATGCTGCGTAGCAGTGTTGCCAGTGAAGTTTCGCCAGCCATGTCGGTAATCCTTGTTCAAGAGTTCTTGCCGCGCATTCTCTGCTGCTAACCTGTATAAGAAAAATCAATCATGCTGATCGCTCATTAGGAAAACTGATGTTCGACTATAAATTGCTTTCTGCGTTGGCCGCCGTGATCGAGCAGGCCGGTTTTGAACGTGCCGCAAAGGTGCTTGGCTTGTCGCAATCGGCGATCTCCCAGCGCATCAAACTGCTGGAAGCGCGGGTCGGCCAGCCGGTGCTGGTGCGGATGGCGCGACCGGCGCCGACGGAAATCGGCCGGCGTTTGCTCAACCATGTGCAGCAGGTGCGCTTGCTGGAGCGGGACTTGCAAACGCTGGTGCCGGCGCTGGATGAAGAAGGCCTGCCGGAACGTCTGCGCATCGCACTGAACGCTGACAGCCTTGCCACCTGGTGGGCCGAGGCGGTCGGTGACTTTTGTGCCGAGCAACATTTGCTGCTCGACCTGGTGGTCGAAGACCAGACCGTCGGCCTCAAACGCATGCGTGCAGGCGAAGTGGCTGCGTGCGTCTGTGCCAGCGAACGTCCGGTGGCGGGTGCGCGCAGCGTCCTGTTGGGTGCCATGCGTTATCGCGCGCTGGCCAGCCCGGCGTTCATCGCCCGGCATTTTCCGCATGGCGTGCGCGCCGATCAGTTGTCGAAAACGCCGGCGCTGGTCTTTGGCCCGGACGATTTCCTACAGCATCGCTACCTCGCGTCCCTCGGCGTAGACGGCGGTTTCGAACACCATTTATGCCCGTCATCCGAAGGCTTCATTCGCCTGACGGAAGCCGGTCTCGGCTGGGGACTGGTGCCGGAATTGCAGGTGCGCGAGCAACTTGAGCGCGGCGTTCTGGTGGAGCTTTTGCCAGATAAGCCCATCGATGTGCCGCTGTACTGGCATCATTGGCGCAATGGCGGTCAGTTGCTGGGGTTGCTGACCGATCAATTGGTGCGCTCGTCGAAGCAATGGCTGGTGCCGTTGACCTGACCGGCAGCGTCAAGACCTCACGCACTACGCAAAACGAAATATTCGGAGCACTACATGAAGATTCTGGTCACCGGCGCAAGCGGCTTCATCGGCGGGCGCTTTGCGCGTTTCGCCCTGGAGCAGGGCCTGGACGTGCGGGTCAACGGTCGCCGGGCCGAAAGCGTCGAACATCTGGTGCGCCGTGGCGCCGAGTTCATTGCGGGCGACTTGAGTGACCCGCAACTGGCGCGCGATCTGTGTTCCGATGCCGAAGCCGTGGTGCATTGCGCCGGTGCTGTCGGCGTGTGGGGACGTTATCAGGACTTTCATCAAGGCAACGTGCAGGTCACCGAAAACGTGGTCGAAGCCTGCCTGAAGCAACGCGTTAGGCGACTGGTGCATTTGTCCTCGCCGTCGATCTATTTCGACGGCCGCGATCACCTCGGATTGACCGAAGAACAGGTGCCCAAGCGCTTCAAGCATCCCTACGCCGCGACCAAATTCCTGGCCGAGCAAAAGGTCTTCGGCGCCCAGGAGTTCGGCCTCGAAACCCTGGCCCTGCGCCCGCGTTTCGTGACCGGTGCCGGTGACATGAGCATCTTCCCGCGACTGCTGAACATGCAACGCAAAGGTCGCCTGGCAATCATCGGAAACGGTTTGAACAAGGTCGATTTCACCAGCGTGCAAAACCTCAACGAAGCGTTGCTCAGCAGCTTGCTGGCCAGCGGTTCGGCGTTGGGCAAGGCCTACAACATCAGCAACGGCACGCCGATTCCGTTGTGGGACGTGGTCAATTACGTCATGCGCAAAATGGACGTCCCACAGGTGACCCGCTACCGTTCCTACGGCTTGGCCTACGCCGTGGCGGCGCTCAACGAGGGCGCGTGCAAGCTGTGGCCGGGTCGCCCCGAGCCGACCCTGTCGCGCTTGGGCATGCAAGTGATGAACAAAAATTTCACCCTGGACATCAGCCGCGCGCGGCATTATCTGGACTACGACCCGAAGGTCAGCCTCTGGACGGCCCTCGATGAATTCTGCGGCTGGTGGAAGGCTCAGGACATTCACTGACAAATCCCGTTACTGAACGCAGAGTGGGGTTCAGGGTCAATCGATGCGGCTGACGGGTTTATACTTCGCCCCATCAAGCCATCACCGCGTTCCACAAAGGTTGACTCAATGTCCATGCGTAACGATGCCAACGACGACTTCGACGATGTACCGAGCCTGCGTGCCGACAGCCTCGACGACGATGATTTTGTGCCCACCGCCCGCACCGCCGTGCATTCGCGCACGCCGCCGGTGGTCAAGGTCAGGGCGGCCAGCACCGGTCCGTTGTGGGCGCTGGTCGGCGCCTTGTTCTTTGCGTTCGCCGGCCTTGCGTGGTGGAGCTTTCAGCAGATCTCGCTGATGGAACAGCAACTGGTGGCGACCCAGGAAAGTTTCGCGCGTATCAGTGAGGATGCAGCGGGACGCTTGCAGGACATTTCCGGCAAGGTGGTCGCCAGTCAGACCAACGTCACCAGCGACAGCGAGGCGCTGAAACTGCAAATCAGGCAGCTGGAAAGCAAACTCCAGGACCAGAGCAAACAGCAGCAGGGCGTTGCCGGCCAGACGTCGGACCTGGACAAGCGTCTGGCGCAAATGACTGCGCAAACCGCCGATCTGGACAAGCGCCTGGCGCAAGCCACCGCCCAGAACACCGAGCACCAGACCGCCAACACGCAATTGCAGGCCCAGGTCAAAGCCCTGAGCAGCGAACTGGCTGCCCTGAAAAGCGCCCCGGCGGACACTGAAAAATTCGAAGCCCAGCTAAAAAGCCTCGGCGCCGACATCACCGCGCTGAAGAAACAAGGCAACCCGAGCGCCGCCATCGAACGCCTGGAACAAGACCTGATCGTGCTCAAAAGCGAGCAGGACAACCGCCCGGCCGCCGCGTCAGGCCCGTCCAGTACCGCCGAGTTCGACGCCTTCCGTAGCCAGGTCACCCGTAACATCAACACCCTTCAGGCGCAGATTCAGAATTTGCAGCAGCAGTTGCGGGCCAGGCCTTGAGGCTGAAGGCGCGGTAATGCGCTGCAATACCATTTTGCAGACTGCGGTTCGCTGAATATCCATACATGCCCCATTGCCGTCTACGCTCTTCAAACACCGAAGAGAACGAGGGATGCGCAATGGGGTTTTTGCACAGGTTGGCCCTGCTGGGCGGGATGCTGTTGCTGTGTCTTGGGCAGGCGCAAGCCGCCGGGACCGAGAAGGACGACAGCCAGGCCGCCATCGCCTTGCTGGAAAAAGCCCTGGCCTATTACCACGACAATGGCGACAAGGCGTTCGCGGCCTTCAGTCGTCAGGGCGAGTTTGTCGACAAGGACCGCTACGTGTTCGTGCTCGATACCAAAGGCGTGATGCTCGCCAGCGGTGGGCCTTCTTCGGCGTTGATCGGGCGTGATGTATCGGATGTGCTCGGGCCGGATTTGCAGAAGGCTTTCAAGGACGCGTTGAAAGTGCCGGAGGGCAATGGCATTCAGCAAGCGGAGTATCGCTGGCAGAACTGGTCCGACGGCAAGGTCGAACGCAAGCATGTGTTTTACCAACGGGTCGGCCAGCGGATTCTGGCGGTGGGTTACTACTTGCCACGGGCGTCGGCGGAGCAGGCGATGGCGTTGCTGAACAAAGCGGCGACCGATCTGGCCAAGGACGAGAAGGGCACGCTCACGTCGATCAACTCGCTCAAGGGCGGTTATTTGCAGGATGACTTGTATGTGTTCGTCGTAGACTTGAATACGCAGCGTTATGTCGCCCACGGTACAAACCTGCGCTTGATCAATACCGATTTCGGCAAGATCAAGGACCCTGAAGGCAAGCCGGTCGGCGAGCCGATCCTGGCGTTGATGGCCGGGCAGGATTATGGCGAATACGCGTACCGGTGGAAAAACCCGGTGACCGGCAAGGTCGAGGACAAGCATGCGTACCTGAAGAAGGTCGGGCATTTTCTGGTGGCTGTGGGGTATTACAGCCCTTGAATCTCTATCACATGGGATGACGTCTTCGCGGGCAAGCCTCGCTCCTACAGGATCGCGTAGTCCTTGTAGGAGCGAGGCTTGCCCGCGAAGGCCGCGACTCGGTTCAACTACCGAGCCTTGTCTTCCCGCCCACGCAACACCCGGTTCGGCATGGCAATCGCCGCGGCCAACCCAAGCAACGACACCGCCGCACTGACCATCAACAAATGCCGGAAGGTCAGCAGCAGCTCGGCGCGCAAGGCGTTCTGTGCATCCCCCGGCGCGGCGTTCAGGCCATCCAGCAAAACGTTCCCGGAGCTGCCCTCGGCAATCAGCGTCGAACCGGCCAGATGGGCGAAACTCGAGTCTTGCAGCAATGCCAGCAACAACGCCGACATCAATGCCACGCCCACCGCGCCGCCCAGGGAGCGGAACAGGTTGGTGGTGCTGGTCGCCACGCCGATGTCCCGTTGTTCCACCGAATTCTGCGTCCCGACCAATGACGTCGGGAACTGCATGCCGGAGGCGATCCCGCTGAGCACCATGAACAGACTGCTGAGCACCACCGCCTGTGGCGGACTGAACGCCATCCCGAGAATCGAGATCGGCATGAGGAGGGCGCCCGCGAGAATCATCGGTTTATAGCGCCCGGTCACCGAGGTTCGGCGCCCGGCGAAATACGCGCCGATCGGCAAACCCATGGCCAGTGGCAACAGGTGCAGCGCGGCACTGTCGGCCCCGGCGCCGGTCACGCTCTGGAAGCGCAACGGCATCAGCACAATCAACGAAATCGCCTGGAAACTGGTGAAGAAAATCGTGCACCAGCACAGGATCGCATTGCGGTTGGCGAACAGGTGCATCGGCAGCAACGGCTCCCGTGCACGGCGCTCATGCCCGACGAACAACGCCAGGACCACCACCGCACAACCCAGCAAACCCAGCACCTCGGCGCTGCGCCACGAATGCCCCTGGCCGACCTGAGTAATGCCGAGCAACAAGGCGGTCAAACCGATGATCATCAACACGGTGCCGAGGTAATCGATGATCGGTTTGCGCTGCGGCACCGGGAGCCCGACCAGGGTGTGACGGGCGACCAGCCAGGCGCCAAGGCCCAGCGGCAGGTTGATCAGGAACACCCAGCGCCAGGACAGGTATTCGGTCATGTAACCGCCGAGTACCGGGCCGGCGACGCTGGCCACCGCGTACATGCTGCTGAAATAGCCTTGATAACGACCGCGTTCGCGAGGCGGCACGATGTCGCCGATGATCGCCTGGCTGACCGAAATCATCCCGCCGGCGCCAATGCCCTGAAGAATCCGCGCCAGCACCAGTTGCTCCATGCTCTGAGCCATGCCGCAGAAGAACGAAGCAATCGTGAACAGCCCCATGCCGAACAGCATCAACTTGCGCCGACCGTACAGGTCGCCAAGTTTGCCGTAGATCGGCACGGCGACGGTCATCGCCACCATGTAGCCGGAAATCACCCAGGCCAGCAGGCTGACGTCCTTGAACTGCGCGGAGATGGCGGGCATCGATACAGCGACGATCGTCTGATCCAGCGCCCCGAGAAAGATGGCCAGCATCAGGGCGATCAGCACGCTCCGGATGGCCGGTTTGGGCGTTTCAGGCTGGTTGAGATTGGTCACGGGAGAACCTGCGGGCAGTGAGGGTCCCGCAGGAGGCAAGGGCGAGCGGGGATGCTCGCCAGTGTAAGTCGGTAGGAAGCTATTCGATAGCCTCATAAGGAAGCCCGACGTAATTTTCTGCAATGGTTTTTCGACCCGCTTCGGAGCTGACGAAGTAGTCCAGCTCCGACGCGCTGATGCGCTGACTGAACCCGTCGTGATCGTCAAAGCGGTGCAACATCGAGGTCATCCACCAGGAAAATCGCTCGGCTTTCCAGACCCTGCGCAGGCAGACTTCGGAGTATTTCTCCAGCAAGTCGACACGGCCTTCGCGGTAAACCTTCAGCAGGATATTGAACAACGTACTGACGTCGCTGGCCGCCAGGTTCAGACCTTTGGCGCCGGTCGGCGGGACGATGTGCGCGGCGTCGCCGACCAGAAACATCCGTCCGTATTGCATCGGTTCGACCACGAAACTGCGCAACGGCGCGATGCTTTTTTCGATGGACGGCCCGGTCACCAAAGATTCGGCCAGCGCAGCAGGCAGCCGGGATTTGAGCTCATCCCAGAAGCGTTGATCGGACCAATTCTCGACAGCCTCGTCGGCAGGGACCTGAAGGTAATACCGGGTGCGAGTCGCCGAGCGCATGCTGCACAGGGCAAAACCGCGTTCGTGACGGGCGTAGACCAGTTCATCGTGAACCGGTGGCGTGTCGGCGAGAATCCCCAGCCAGCCGAACGGATAAACCCGTTCGAACACCTTCAGGTTCTCGGCGGGAATCGATTGCCGCGCTACACCATGGAAACCGTCGCAACCGGCGATGTAGTCGCAATCGAGCCGATACGCTTCGCCGTCCTTTTCGAACGTCACGAACGCTTCATCGGTTTTCATGCCGTGAGGCACGACGTTGCCGGCTTCATAGATCGTCTGCGCGCCGGCCTCCCGACGAGCGGCCATCAGGTCGCGAGTGACCTCGGTTTGCCCGTAGATCATCACGGTTTTGCCCCCGGTCAGGGCGTGCAGATCGATGTGCACCTGGCGCCCGTCGAGGGCCAGTTCGAAGCCGCCGTGAACCAGTCCTTCGGCGTCCATGCGCTGGCCGACGCCGGCCTGACGCAGCAGCTCTACCATGCCTTGTTCGAGGACACCGGCACGGATTCGCCCGAGCACATAGTCCGGGGTCTGGCGTTCGAGAATGAGGGTGTCGATACCGGCGTTGTGCAGCAATTGGCCGAGCAGCAAACCGGAGGGGCCGGCGCCAATGATGGCGACTTGGGTTTTCAGTGTTTTCATTGTTTTTATGACTCGCAAGCTCCACACGACCTGCGTCGGTGAATTATTTTTATGGATCGAGTGCTTGCATTTTTCACTTGCGGGTCTGTCAATTGAAGGTGAAAACTGAGCCGATAGCTGTACTTTCTGCCAATCGGTGCGATTATCGCCCGTCACTTCCCGAGGCCTGGATTGAAGTTATGAACAAGCCTGCCCTGCCTTCGATACCGGTGTTCAAGCTCTACGGTGAAAGCCTGGACTGGCCGACCCCGGACTTGCTGCACTGTGAAACCATTTCCAAACGCAGCCGCGAACACCAGTGGGAAATCAAACCCCATCGCCACGCCGATTTATGCCAATTACTCTTCGTTTTCAAAGGTCAGGCAGAGCTTGAAATCGAAGGCAAACGTACGCAATTGGGCGAACCGGCGATCCTGGTTCTGCCGCCATTGTCGGTGCACGGTTATCGTTTTTCCGAGGATGTCGAAGGCTTTGTCGTGACCCTCGCCGCGCCGCTGGTCGCCCATCTTCAGGCACAATTGGGAAACTCGGTGAATGCTCTGGCCCAGGCCGAAAGTTATCCGGCCGGCAACGACAGCGAGTACCTCAACAGTCTGTTTTCTGCGCTGCAAACCGAATACACCGGCCATCAACCGGCCCGGGAAATGCTCATGCATTCGCTGGTCAGCGTGATCATGGTGTGGGTCAGCCGGCAGGCGTTGCAGCGTCGCTCGGCCAGTCAGCGTCCGCAGCGTGCGCGGGAATACCTCAACGGGTTTATCCAACTGGTGGAAGAGACGTATCGCCAGCACGTCAAGGTCGAAGACCTGGCGCATCGGCTGGGGATTTCGGTGTCGCACCTCAACGGCACGTGCCGTGAACTGGCGGGACAACCGGCGTTGCAGATCATGCACGAACGGCAATTGCTGGAGGCCAAGCGTTTGCTGACCTACACCAGCATGACCATTTATGAAATGTCCGATGTGTTGGGGTTTTCCGATCCGACCAACTTCACGCGCCTGTTCCGGCGTCGTGTGGGGATCTCACCCAAGGCGTTCCGCGACCGCTTGAAGGCCGATCAGGACAACGAGGCCTGATCCCCTTCATCACCGGAGGGCGTTGAGGGTCGCGTTGTGGGGAATGCAGCGCTCGAAGTTGCAGCTCGCGTACTCACGGGGCAGGTTTCGCAATTGCTCAACGCGCCACGCCGCGGTGCCGTACAGCGCCAGCGTCACCGCGCAGGTGATGAAAATGGCGAGGTATCTTCTTGTTTTCGTGTTCATGGCGTTGACCTCTGAACGAATACCCTTCGGTACTAAGTTCAGCATAGGTCAGCGGCAGTGAGTTGCCAGTCATGCATTACCCCCTGTAGGAGCCAGCTTGCTGGCGATGAACGTAAAGGCACCGCGTTCATCCGGTAAGCCCGCGTTATCGTTAACGACCATCGCCGGCAAGCCGGCTCCTACAGGGGGGCGTATCTACAATCCTGCATCCCACTCTGGTTCTTCCGGAAACCTGAGCACCAGAAAATCCAGCACGCTGCGCAATGCCGCCGGCATGTGCTTGCGTGAGGCATACACCGCGTAGATGTTCATCTGGCGCGGTTCGGCCTGGGGCAGCAGGCGGATCAGTTCGCCGCTGTGGATATGCACACCCGCCTGATAACTCGGCAACATCGCCACCCCGGCGCCAGCGATTGTTGCGCGCAGCAGGGTGCTCGCTTCGTTGGCGCTGATGTTGCCCTGCACCGGCACCGAGACCGGTTCGCCGTCCTGCTCGAAATGCCACAGGCTTTTGCCGAAGTAGGAGTGGGTCAGGCAGTTGTGCTGGCTCAGGTCTTCCACCCGCATTGGCGTCGGGTGCTCCTGCAGGTAAGCGGGAGCGGCGCAGATCACCGAGCGGCAGACCGTCAGCCGCCGCGCAATGAGATTCGGGTCCAGGTCATTGCTGGTGCGAATCGCCAGATCGATGCGCTCATCCACCAGGTTCACCGTGCGGTCGAGCATCTGCAGGTCGATGCTGACGCCGGGGTAACGTTTGACGTAGGCGGCCATCGCATCCGCCAATTGCGCCTGGCCGAACGAGGTGCTGACGCTGATCCGCAGCAGGCCCCGCGGCGCATCGTCCGGCTCGCTGACGGCGGCTTGCATGTCCGTGGACAGGTCGAGCATCTGTCGACAGCGCGGCAGGATTTCACTGCCGGCGGCGGTCAGGCTCAATTTACGTGTGGTGCGATGCATCAGGCGCGCGCCAACCCAGTCTTCCAGTTCCGCCAGATACCGCGAAACCACTGGCCGCGACAGGTCCAGGTGATCGGCGGCGGCCGACTGGCTGCCGAGGTCGACCACCGTGACGAATACGCGCATTGCTTGTAGACGATCCATGATTTGCCCGCTTTCAGAAACAAACTATGTCTAAGCATCGCATTTTTTGTAATGAATAAGGCAACTAAGCTCTGTCCATATTCTGTAGGAGCCGGCTTGCTGCGGGCGGCGTTCCGATGATGGTCGTTAACGATAACGCGTAGTTCCTGGATAAACGCGGCGTCTTCAAATCCATCGCCAGCAAGCCGGCTCCTACACAAAGGGCGTCTATCAAACAACGGAGCAACAGATGATCGGTTTCAACCTCAAGCGTATTTTGCTGGCCACGGCCACCCTCGGTTTCGCGGCCCACGCGGCGGCATCGACGCTGACGCTGGATGTTTACAACCCCGGCGAGAAAGCGATCTTCCCGGTGACGTCGGTGCTGGTCAGCGGCGAGAAAGACGCGATTCTGGTGGACGCGCAATTCGGCAAATCCCAGGCCGAGCAAGTGGTGGAAAAAATCCGCGCCAGCGGCAAGCAACTGACCACCATCTACATCAGCCACGGTGACCCGGATTACTACTTCGGCCTCGACACCCTGACCGCCGCGTTCCCCAACGCCAAGGTGCTCGCCTCGCAACCGACCGTGGACCACATCAAGCAAACCGTCGACGGCAAACTGGCGTTCTGGGGGCCGAAAATGGGTGCCGACGTGCCGGCCAAAACCATCGTGCCGGACGTACTCAAGGGCGACAGCCTGATGCTCGAAGGGCAGAAGTTGCAGGTGGTGGGTCTTGAGGGCAAACAACCGGATCGTACCTTTGTGTGGATCCCGTCGATCAAGGCAGTGGTCGGTGGCGTGGTCGTCGCAGAAAACATTCACGTGTGGATGGCCGATACCCAAACCGCGCAGTCCCACGCTGATTGGCTGGCTACGCTGCACTCCATCGAAACCCTGAAACCGCACACCCTCGTGCCGGGTCACTACCTCGGCAAAAGTGCCCGCTCCCTGGCCGCCGTGCAGTTCACCGCGGATTACATCAAAGCCTTCGACGAAGAAACCGCCAAGGCCAAAGACGCCGCCGCGCTGATCGCCGCGATGAAAAAACGCTACCCGAAACTGGGCGAAGAAAGCTCGCTGGAGCTGAGCGCCAAAGTCGCCAAGGGCGAGATGAAGTGGTAACCCGATTCACCCACTCACACTGATCCACACTGGAGAACGTCATGAGCAACATCGCAATCATCGGTGCCACCGGCCGTGCCGGCAGCCAACTGTTGGAAGAAGCCCTGCGTCGTGGTCATAGCGTTACGGCCATCGCGCGCGATACCTCGAAAATCGGCCAGCGTGCCGGGGTGGTCAGCAAGAATGTCGACGTGCTGGATGGCGACGCCTTGCAAGCCGCTGTGACGGGGCATGATGTGGTCATCAGCGCGGCACATTTCGCCACGATTCCCGCCGCTGCCGTTGTGGCGCCGGTGAAGAAGGCCGGGGTGAAACGTCTGCTGGTGGTGGGCGGTGCCGGTTCGCTGTTGCTGCCGGACGGCACCCGCGTCATCGACAGCGAAGGCTTCCCGGCGGAATACAAGGCAGAGGCCAGCGCCGGTGCGTTGTTTCTCGAAAACCTGCGCAAGGAACAGGAACTGGACTGGACCTTCCTGTCGCCGTCGGCGGAGTTTGTCGAAGGTGAGCGTACGGGTACGTTCCGGGTTGGCAAGGATGATTTGCTGGTGAGCGGCGCGGGGCGCAGCTGGATTACGTTTGCTGATTATGCGATTGCGATGTTGGATGAAGTGGAAGCGCCGAAGCACTCCCGTCAGCGGTTTACTGTCGGGTATTGATGGCGCGGCTTAAACCTTCGCCGGCAAGCCGGCTCCTACAGGGATTTGCCCTTGTAGGAGCCGGCTTGCCGGCGATGCTTTTGGGTTTTCACCGACTCTGCGCCTGCTCCACCAACCACCCCATCAATTCGCGCAACTTCGGCGAAGGTGCAGGTTTCTCCGGGAATACCAGGTAATACGCCAACCCGGTTTTTACCTTCAATTCAAACGGCATGACCAGCCGCCCGGCACTCAGGTCATCGCCAATCAACGACCAATCGCCAATCGCCACACCTGTCCCCTGAGACGCCATCGACATCGCCAGGTCCAGGGTTTCGAAATGCTGACCCTTGCTGACATTGCTCAGTTGAAGATCCGCCGCTTTCAGCCAGGCATTCCAGTCGCGCTCATCCCGCGTCGGGTGCAGCAGCAAGTGCTGTTGCAGATCCGCCGGTGACTGCAAGGCCTGTGGCCCTTCCAGCATCGGTCGCGAACACACCGGCGTCAGTTGCTCATCGAACAGCAGATAAGACGTCAGCGCGTTGTCCGGCGGCGCGCCATACATCACCGCCGCGTCGAATTGCTCGCGATGAAAATCCACGCCGTGCTTGACCGTGGTGGTCAGCTCCACCGGCACATCCGGACGCTCCCGCTGCCACTGCAACAGGCGCGGCAACAACCAGCGCATCACACAGGTCGGCGCCTTGAGTTGCAGGGTTTCGCGCTTCTCGCCGATCTGCTCCACCGCCTCGTCGATCAAGCCGAAAATCTGCTGCACCCGTGGCAGCCACTCCCGTCCTTCAGCCGTCAAATCCAGGCCGCGGGCCTGGCGAATGAACAGCTCATAACCCAAATGTTCTTCCAGCCCGGCGATCTGTCGACTCACCGCGCCCTGGGTGATGAACAGCTGTTCGGCGGCACGGGTGAAGTTGCAGCACTGCGCGGTAATCAGAAAAGTGTGCAGCGCCGGCAGGGGAGGCAATCGTTTCATTGGGATCCAAGGTATGACGTGAGGACATGGCTAGTATGACTTTTTATCCATTGTTGCGGCTACGTGTCGCCCGTTCCAATGAGGCCATCCCTGGACCTGCCCGCTCATCATAAACACTGCGCAGGCCCGGCGTCTCAAACGAACAAAAAGGGCAAAAGACATGGCGACGTGCGGCGAAGTATTGGTCAAGTTACTCGAAGATTACGGGGTTGAGCAGGTGTTCGGCATCCCTGGGGTTCACACCGTGGAGCTGTATCGCGGGCTGGCCCGTTCGAGCATCAACCACGTCACTCCGCGTCACGAACAGGGCGCCGGTTTCATGGCCGACGGTTATGCACGCACCAGCGGCAAACCGGGTGTGTGCTTCATCATCACCGGCCCGGGTATGACCAACATCACCACCGCCATGGGCCAGGCCTACGCCGATTCGATCCCGATGCTGGTGATCTCCAGCGTGCAGACCCGCAGCCAGTTGGGCGGTGGTCGCGGCAAGCTCCACGAGCTGCCGAACCAGAGCGCATTGGTCGGCGGCGTGGCGGCGTTCTCCCACACCCTGATGTCGGCGTCCGAACTGCCGGGCGTGTTGGCCCGCGCTTTCGCGCTGTTCCAGGCCGGTCGTCCGCGTCCTGTTCACATCGAAATCCCACTGGACGTTCTGGTTGAAGAAGCCGACGACCTGCTCAGCAGCCTGCCGGTCAATATCGACCGCGCCGGTGCTTCGCCAAGCGCGATCAGCCGCATGACCGAACTGCTCGCCGGCGCCAAGCGCCCACTGATTCTCGCCGGTGGCGGTGCCATCGATGCCGCTGCGGAATTGACTGAACTGGCTGAATTGTTGGACGCGCCAGTCGCGCTGACCATCAACGCCAAAGGCATGCTCGAATCCGGCCATCCGCTGTTGATCGGTTCGACCCAGAGCCTGGTCGCGACTCGCGCCCTGGTTGCCGAGGCCGATGTGGTTCTGGCCATCGGCACCGAGCTGGCCGAGACCGACTACGACGTCACTTTCGCCGGTGGTTTCGAAATTCCCGGCAAGCTGCTGCGCGTTGATATCGACCCGGACCAGACCGTGCGCAACTACCCGCCGCACATCGCACTGGTGGCCGATTCGCGCAACGCAGCGCAAGCCTTGCTGAGCGCGCTGTCCCACAAATCGCTGGCCGAGCGCCGCAACGATTGGGGCCAGGTCCGCGCCGCACGTCTGCGCGAAGACCTCGCCGCCACTTGGGACGCGCCGACTCTGGCCCAGACCCGTTTCCTCGAAACCGTCCTGCACGAATTGCCGAACGCGGTGTTCGTCGGTGACTCGACCCAACCGGTGTACACCGGCAACCTGACCTTCAACCCGGAGCGTCCGCGCCGCTGGTTCAACTCGTCCACCGGCTATGGCACCCTCGGTTATGCCTTGCCGGCAGCGATTGGCGCCTGGCTCGGCGGTAGCGTTGAAAACGGCGCGCGTCCTCCGGTGGTGTGCCTGATCGGCGACGGCGGCCTGCAATTCACCCTGCCGGAACTGGCCAGCGCCGTTGAAGCGCGTACCCCGGTGATCGTCCTGCTGTGGAACAACCAGGGCTACGAAGAGATCAAGAAATACATGGTCAACCGCGCCATCGAGCCGGTCGGCGTAGACATCTACACCCCGGATTTCATCGGTGTCGCCAAGGCATTGGGCTGTGCGGCTGAAGCGGTCAACGGTGTTGAACAACTGCGCAGCGCCTTGCGTGTAGCCACCGATCGCCAAGGCCCGACCCTGATTGAAATCGATCAGACTCTGTGGATGCAGGCGGTGTCGAAATGACTTTCCCCACCACTCTTGATGGTCTGTTCATCGACGGTAAATGGTCGGCCGGCAGCGAACACCTGCGCGTGATCAATCCGGCCACCGAAGCGTTGCTGACCACCGTGAATGGCGGTGATGCGCACTCCGTCGATCAAGCCGCAAATGCAGCCACCGAAGCCTTCAAGGCCTGGTCGCAAACCACCGGTGCCGAGCGCGGTGCAATCCTGCGCAAAATCGCTGCGGGCGTGCAGGCCGGTCGCGACAAGTTGATGCACTTGCAGTCGAGCAACAACGGCAAACCGTTGTTCGAAGCGGCCATCGACGTCGATGACATGATCGCTACGTTCGAGTACTACGCAGGCCTGGCCGAAGGCCTCGACGCCAAACAGGACAGCAACGTCGAGCTGCCCACCGACGACTTCAGCGCCCGTGTGCGCCGTGAGCCGTGTGGTGTGGTCGGCCTGATCGTGCCGTGGAATTTCCCGATGGTCACCACCGCCTGGAAACTCGCCCCGGCCCTGGCCGCCGGTTGCTGTGTGGTGCTCAAGCCTTCCGAAGTGACGCCGCTGCCGGAGCTGGAACTGGCGGCGATCATCGCCGAGGCCGGTTTGCCGAAGGGCGTGTTCAACGTGGTCTGCGGCACCGGTCTGGCGGTCGGCGCGCCGATGTCGGCGGACCCGCGCATCGCCAAGATTTCCTTCACCGGCAGCAACGCGGTCGGCGTGCAGGTGATGCAGCGCGCGGCAGAAACCGTGAAGGGCGTGAGCCTGGAACTGGGCGGCAAATCCTCGCTGCTGGTGCTGGCCGATGCCGACATTGAACTGGCCGTGGAAGTGGCCTGTGGCGGTGGTTTCTTCAACGCCGGGCAGATGTGTTCCGCCACCAGCCGCGTGCTGGTCGCCGATGAACTGGCCGACGAATTCCTCCTGCGCCTGAAGGCGCGTACTGAAGCCATCCGCGTGGCCGACCCGTTCGATCCGAACGTGGAAATGGGCGCACTGGTCAATCAGGCGCAATACCAACGCGTGCTCGGCCACATCGATCGCGGTTTGAGTGCTGGCGCCAAGCTGATCTGCGGCGGCAATCGCCCCGCAGACCTGCCGCGCGGTTATTTTTTGCAGCCGACGATTTTCACCGAAGTGCCCCTCGACAGTGCGCTGTGGTGTGAAGAGATTTTCGGCCCGGTGATCTGCGTGCGCAGTTTCGCCACCGAAGCCGAGGCGATTGCCCTGGCCAACGACAGCCAGTTCGGCCTGGTGGCCAGCGTGGTGACGCGCGATGCCGAGGCGGCGGATCGGGTTGCCAACGCTTTGCAGGCGGGGCTTGTGTGGATCAACGCGCCGCAAGTGATCTTCCCGCAGACCGCCTGGGGCGGCTACAAGCAAAGCAGCATCGGCCGCGAATTGGGGCCGTGGGGCTTGCAGGCTTTCCAGGAAATCAAACACGTGATTCGCGCCGTCTGACGCGTATCTCTGTGGGAGCGAGACCGGCTTGCCGGCGATGGACGTCAACGATAACGCGGGGAGTCAGAAAACCCGCGTCGTTCATGCACTTTTCGCGAGCAGGCTCGCTCCTACATGAGGCATGCGCTGGCGTCATGGCTTCAATGAATTTTTATCGATAGTCAGGTGTTTTACACGACCTCAGGATGAACTCACTGGTTCAGCCAAGACCCCGAAAATACGGGGGATAACACTGATCCGGCCGCGCGGATGCAACAGTTTCGACCTGCCTTATACCTACAAAAACAAAGGGAGTCCGTAATGGGCGAGCATGATCTGAACAGACGTCAATTCATCAAAACCGTAGGCGTGGCCTCGGTTGCCGCGGCAGCCATGAGCTTGCCCTTCGTCAAGGCCAATGCCAGCGACACGCGCTTCCAGGGCAAGACCCTGCGCCTGCTGACCTGGTCCGATGACACAGGCCTGGCCGCACTGCGCAACATCGCCGCAACGTTCGAAGACAAGTACGGCTGCAAGGTCATCGCTGACCGCACCGGCAGTACTTCGGAAATGGTCGCCAAACTCAAGGCCGGCGGTGATCGTCCGCAATACGACATCATCACCCTGGCGGGCGTTGGCGCCGAAGGTCTGGCCGCCGCCAACCTGCTGGAAAAACCTGACCTCAACCGCATCCCCAACCTGTTGGATGTCCCGGAGAAATACCGCACCGGCGCCAATGGCCACGGGATCGGTTACCTGCTCTGGTGCAACAGCCTGGTCTACAGCACCCGTACCATCAAGGAAGCACCGGACAGTTACGCCGCCCTGTGGGACGCGGAGCTGTCGCCGAACATCTTCCTGCCGCCGCCGAACTGGACCGAAGCGATGGACCTGATCATCATCGCCGCCAAACTGGCCGGTGGTGACGAACACAACATCGAACCCGGCTTCAAGAAACTCGCCGAGCTGAAGGATCGTGTGGTGACCCTGGGTGAAAACCCGAACCAGATCGCCGAGCTGTTCCGCACCGGTTCCCTGGACATGGGCGGCTTGTACGCACCGGCCTTCTTCCCGAAACAGATCCGCGATCCGGCCTACGGCCTGGGCGCCACGTTCGGCATGAAAGAAGGTTTCTACACCGACCTGATGCTGTCGGTGATGCCGAAAAACCGTCCGGGCGATACCGACCTGACCTACGCGTTCATCAACCACTCTCTGGACCCGCTGGTGCAGGGCAAGATGGCTGAGGACATTTACAACGGCCCGGTCAACGCCAAGGCGATCATCTCCGCCGAAGCGCGCAAGAGCCCGTACATCCTCACGCCGGAGCAGATTGCCGAGAAGGCGATCATGCACGACAACGCCTTCCTGGCCTCCGTGCATGACCAATGGATTCGTCGCTACACGGAAATCTTTTCTTCCTGATCGAGTGGCGAACACAGGCCTTCCAAACGCCGTAACCCCCTGTAGGAGCGAGCCTGCTCGCGATGGTGTGTCAGCCACATCAGTGTCGACTGACACACCATCGCGAGCAGGCTCACTCCTACAGGGATCTTCAGTGGTTGAAGATCCTGTGTTTGCCAGCTGCTTTCCATTGACGAGACCCTTGCTATGGAACACCAACCTCTGACTCATCCGGTCGATGCAGCTCCTGTGCGCGCCAATCGGGGTGTTTCGCCGACGACCCGCGCCTGGGTTTTTCTGACGCCGTCGATGCTGTTTCTCGGCGTGCTGATTGCCGCCAGCCTGCTGGTGCTGCGCATGAGCGTCGGCACCAAAGGCGCGGAATGGACCGGGTTCAGCCTGGCCAGCTACGCCCAATTGCTGGAACCGTATTACCTCAAATCCTTGCTGCTGACCCTGCGCCTGGCGCTGATCAGCGCAGTAATCGCCGTGGTGCTGGCGATCCCGGTGGCCTACACCATGTCGCGCCTGACGTCGCCGTTTGTGCGCAGGATCTTCCTCGCTGCGGTGCTGCTGCCATTGCTGGTCAACCTGCTGCTGCAAAGCTACGGCTGGCTGGTGATTCTCGGCCCGGGCGGCATGCTCAATCAGGCACTGATGGGCCTGGGCCTGATCAAGCGCCCGATCATGTTGCTGTACAACCAGAACGGCGTGTTGATGGGCCTGGTGCAAACCGCGTTCCCGTTGGCCGTGCTGCCGATTGCCAGCGCCATGCGCGGCGTCGCCCGCACTTATGAAGAGGCCGCCGCTACGCTGGGCGCCAGTCGCTTTCAGGTGTTCCGCCAGGTGGTTCTGCCGATGAGTTTTCCGGGGATCATCACCGGCGCGACCCTGGTTTTCGCATACAACGCCAGCAGCTTCGTGGTGCCGTTGCTGCTGGGTGGCCGACGTGTGCCGATGCTGGCGGTGATGGTCCATGACCAGATCGCCCCGCTGATGAACTGGCCCGCCGCGTCCGCCGCCGGTGTGGTGCTGATTGTCACCACGCTCGCGATCATGACTTTGTCCGAATACATCACTGGCCGTCGTCGGCGCATGCTGGAGGCTTCGCAATGAGCTCTGTGATCAAGAAGCGTTATTCGCTGCTGCCAGGCGAAACCGGCAAGTTTGCCGGCATCCTTTCGGGTTTCATTTTGCTGCTGGCGGTGTTGCCGATCCTGACCATGATCGTCATGTCGTTCAGCGGTGCGTCGAACCTCGACTTCCCGCCGAGCAGCTACAGCCTGCAATGGTACAAGGCCGCCTGGCACACCTTCGTGTCGCCGGACGCGAGTGATGTGCTGAGCCTCGGCAAAGCCATGACCACCAGCCTGATGGTGTCGTGCCTGACCATGGTCTTCGCCACGATCATCGCGGTGCCGGCGGCTTATGCGCTGACCCGTTGCGAGTTCCGCGGCAAAGCGGTGGCGCTGCAACTAATGTCGCTGCCGCTGGTGTTTCCGATGGTGGTATTGGGCCTGGCATTGCTGCTGGTGTTCGACAGCCTGCCGTTCCAGATGACCACCTCGCGGCTGGTGATCGCTCACGTGATCCTGGCGCTGCCGTTCGTGGTGAAAAACTGCACGGCGGCAATGCTCTCCATCGGCAGCGAAGTTGAAGAGGCCGCACAAATGCTCGGTGCTTCGCCAACGCGGGCGATCATCGATGTGGTGGTGCCGCTGATGAAGTCGGGGATTCTGGCGGGGATGCTGCTGGCGTTCATCGTCTCGTTCAACGAATTCACCGTGACCTATTTCCTTTACACCATTGACGTGATGACCGTGCCGATCTGGATGTACAGCCGCACCGTGTCGTCGCTCGACCCTACCGTATTTTCGTTTGCCGTGCTGATCGTGCTGATCGACTTCGTCCTGATCTGGGCGTTGGAGAAGCTGGTCGGTGAAGGTGGCGTTTCGTTCTGATTCTTGAGGTGATTCATATGTCTGGTCTGATTCTGGAAAACGTCGAGAAACATTACGGCTCGGCCTGCGCGGTAAAGGATGTGAACCTGCATTTGCCGGAAGGCAAGCTGGTGTGTTTCCTCGGCCCTTCGGGCTGCGGTAAAACCACCTTGCTGCGGATGATTGCCGGCCTCGAAACCCTGACCGGCGGCGAGATTCGCCTGGACGGTGAAGACATCGGCCAAACCCCGGCGCATCTGCGTAATTTCGGCATGGTGTTTCAATCGTTGGCGCTGTTTCCGCACATGACCGTTGGGGAAAACATCGCCTATCCGCTGAAATTGCGTGGGGTCAGCAAGGCTGATCAGCACAAGCGCGTAGTGGAATTGCTGGAACTGATCCAGTTGCAGGAAATGATTGACCGCCCGGTGGCGAAACTGTCTGGCGGTCAACGCCAGCGTGTGGCGATTGCCCGGGCGATTGCCAACCACCCGAAAATCCTCCTGCTGGACGAACCGCTGTCGGCGCTGGACGCCAAGCTGCGCGAGTCGATGCAGGTGGAAATCCGTCAGCTGCAACAACGCCTGAACATCACGACCATTATGGTCACCCACGACCAGCGTGAGGCGATGACCATGGCCGATATCGTCGTGGTGCTGGGTGAGCATCGCGTGCAGCAGGTCGGCACGCCGATCGAGATCTATCGTCATCCGGCCAACGAGTTTGTCGCGGACTTCATCGGTTCGGGCAACATCTTCCCGGCGACCGCGCTGGGTAACGGCCAGGTCAGCCTGCCGGGGGGCGATGCACTGCAAGTGCCGATCTGCACGAGCATTACGGCGGGAGAGAGGGTCAAGATGCTGATCCGCCCTGAGGACCTGCAACTGTCGCATCCGCAGGCGACGGCGGGGAATCGCTTGTTGGGCACCGTGACGTTCGTGCGTGATATCGGCGCGACGATCGAGACGACCGTGGAGTGTTCCGGGGTGTCGTTTACCGCGTTGAGCACGCCGTGCCAGGGGTTCGGGTTGAGCATTGGCAACCCGGTGTCGGTGACGTTGCCGGCAGAAGCTTGCCGAGTACTCGGCGCGTAAAAAGCGCACCCCCTGTAGGAGCGAGGCTTGCCCGCGAAGAACGATAACGCGGTCATTCAGATATGACCGCGGTGACCCCTTCGCGGGCAAGTCGGATCGCCGCCCGCTCGCTCCTACAGGTGTGCGGTTGAATTCGGCTAAACCGTCAACCGCAACCGCGCCAAATCCCGCAGCGGCGGCGCCCCGAACAACCGGCTGTACTCCCGGCTGAACTGCGACGGGCTTTCATACCCGACGCGATACCCCGCCGCCGACGCTTCCAGCCCTTCGGCCAGCATCAACCGCCGCGCTTCCTGCAAGCGCAGTTGCTTCTGATACTGCAACGGACTCATCGCCGTCATCGCCTTGAACCGGTGATGCAAGGTCGACACGCTCAGATTCACTTCCTTGGCCAAATCATCAATGCGCAGCGGTTGCTCATAGTTGCCGTTGAGCCATTTGATCGCCTGGCTGATGCGGTGGCTCTGGCTATTGGCAATCGCGATCTCATACAAACGATGGCCCTGCTGACTGCGCAACAACCGATAGAGAATCTCCCGGCGAATCAACGGTGCGAGCATGGCGATGTCTTTCGGCGTGTCCAGCAATCGCGCCAGGCGCAACACCGCATCGAGCATCGCGGTGTCGATCCGTTCGACATACAAACCGCGACCGGTGGGGCGGGTCGGCACGCTCAATGGACCGGCGTCTGCAATCAACGCGGTGATTTCCGCCGGATCAATGTCCAGCCGCACCGAGAGAATCGGTTCTTCAGAGGTGACGTTCACTATCCGCCCGCTCAGGGGCATGGAGACCGACACCACCAGGTAATTCAGCGGGTCGTAATTGAAGTATTCGTCGGCCAGTCTGACCTCTTTGCGCCCCTGCGCCATGATGCACAACGCCGGTTGCGCCAGCACCGGGGCGAATTCATGGGACTGGCTGTGTTTGCCCATGAACAGCGAGGCGACGGCAGTGGCATAAGTGCCATCCTCCATCGTGTTGCGACGGATGATAGCGGCCAGTTCCGCGCGCTGTTTCTCCATGTCGGCGTCCAGCGGGGCTTGAAAGTGATCGAGCGACGACATGCAGGGCATCCTCGGCGAAGCAATGGGAATGAGCTGAGCTTAAATTTGTGCAAGGCACAGCGGTAGACACATCCTGCGAAAAGCTTGCCTGATTCTGCACGGGGTTGAAGAGGCGTGCTGCCAAGGCAGTCTATGGCAGAGAAAACTTGCTCGAACCTCGTGTTTCAGGCCTGTGACACTATTCACACATTGTTACAGGTACGGAATGCAGCCTCGCAGGATTGTGCAACAAGCCGGCAGGAATCGACTAACGGGGCGGCGTGCAGGGGCTTAATCTTGGATCCTGTCGCAGCCCGTCCCACGGCTGCCACTCGAGTACCTGGGAGGGTTGAACATGTCTAAGCAGATCCCCGTCAGTCATATGGCCTTCGTCCGGGCCCGCGCCGGGTGTTCGGCGGAACTCGGTGCGCGCCTCAGCGCCTTGATCGAGCCGTCGCGCACCGCGCCTGGCTGCCTGAGTTTTTCCCTGCAGCATTCGCAGTGCGATCCGGAATTGTGGCTGGTGTCCGGTTTCTGGACCCATCAGCAAGCCATGACGGCCTATTTCAGTACGCCGGCCATGGATATTTTCGCTGAGCTGGTGCAAGAGCTGGTGGTCAACAGCCTGGATTTCCATACCTTCAAGGACGTGTCGGCGGCCCAGGCGCAGTGGCAGTCCCGGTCGCGGGTACACAAACTGGCGGGTTGAGGGTTTAATGACGCCATTCTCAATTAGCCAGGATCCGCGACATGGCACGCAAAGCCTTTGAAACCTTCGAAGCCGTATCCGCCGTAGTGCCCCGCGAGGGCGGTTACTATGCGGCGATTGCCACCAAAGCCATCGGTGGTTCGGGCGCACCGCGCTTCAACAAATTGCTGGAAGACCAGACGTTCAAGACCGCCAAAGAAGCGGACGAAGCTGCCGCCCTGCAACTGACGCACCTCAAGGGCGTCGGCGAAGACGGCGAGCTGATCTGGTAATTATCTGACCGCTCCCGGGCGGAACATCTTGAACAAGGCCTCCGGGCCCAGTTGAAAGTAATCCGCTGGTCCGCCACCGCGCAGAATCGGTTCTGCCGCGGCGGTGTCGTACACCCCGTCCTTCAACAGCCATTTGGCGATGTGCACGGCGACCACTTCGCCGAGAATCAGCCAGCTCGGCACCACGTTGCCGTCGGCGCGCTGCAACTGGATGATCTGCGTGACCTTGCACTCGAAGGACACCGGGCTTTCGGCGACCCGTGGCACCTGAATGATTTTCGACGCGACGGGCGTCAGCCCGGACAACTCGAACTCGTTGACCTCTGGCCCGACCATCGCACAGCTCTGGTTCATCTGTTCGGCCAGCGGCCGGGTTGCCAGGTTCCAGGCGAACTCGCCGGTCTGCTCGATGTTGTTCAGGCTGTCTTTGCGTCCGACGCTGGAAAACCCAATGATCGGTGGAATGTAGTTGAACGCGTTGAAGAAACTGTAGGGCGCTAGGTTCAGGCGGCCGTCGGCATCCTGCGAAGAAATCCAGCCGATGGGGCGCGGGCCGACGATGGCATTGAACGGGTCATGCGGCAGACCGTGGCCGTTGGCGGGTTCGTAGTAGTGGATGTCGTCGGGCATGAAGGGATTCCTGTTGGTGTGGCGTTCATAGTGCAAGGACGACCACCTTATTTCCAGTCGACTCTATCCCTGTAGGAGCCAGCTTGCTGGCGATGGAGTGTCAGCCAACACTTTTGTCGCTGACACACCATCGCCGGCAAGCCGGCTCCTACAAGGGAATGTGTCGGGCAAAGAAAAGGGGCAGACCCGCTAAGGTCTGCCCCATTTTTTTGTTGCGCTGACGAGCTTAGTCCGTCTCGATCCGCGAATGTTTGCGGGTGTCTTTCATGGTGATGTACACCAGCAACGACACGGCAATACACGCGGTGACATACCAGTAGTAACCGGTTTCCATGCCAATGCTCTTGAACCACAGCGCGATGTATTCAGCGGTGCCGCCGAAGATCGACACGGTCAGGGCGTACGGCAGGCCAACGCCCAGGGCGCGGATTTCGGTCGGGAACAGCTCGGCTTTCACCACGGCGTTGATCGAGGTGTAGCCGCTGACGATGATCAGCGCCGCCATGATCAGGAAGAACGCGCCCCACCACGACTGGATGGTGTGCAGGGTGGTGAGGATCGGCACGGTAAACAGCGTGCCGAGGATGCCGAAGGCAATCAGGATCGGCCGACGACCGACCTTGTCCGAGAGCCCGCCGATGATCGGTTGCAGGCACATGAACAGGAACAGCGTGGCAGCGGAAATGGTGGTGGAGTCGGAGATGCTCATGCCGACGGTGTTCACCAGGTATTTCTGCATGTACGTGGTGTAGGTGTAGAACGCCAGGGTGCCGCCCATGGTCAGGCCGACCACGGTCATCAGTTCCTTGGGATGGCGCATCAGCGTGCGCATGGCGCTTTCTTTTTTCTCTTTCTTGACCTTGGTGAACGACTCGGTCTCTTCCATGCCACGGCGCAGGTAAAGCGCGACCACGGCACACAGCGCGCCGATGGCGAACGGAATACGCCAGCCCCACGCGTACAGCTCTTCGGTGGTCAGCACTTGTTGCAACACGATCAGCACCGCCAGTGCGATGAGCTGGCCAGAGATCAGGGTCACGTACTGGAAGCTGGAGTAGAAACCGCGACGCTCCTTGGTCGCCATTTCGCTGAGGTAGGTGGCCGAGGTGCCGTATTCGCCACCGACCGACAGGCCTTGCAGCAGACGGGCGAACACCAGCAGGATCGGCGCGCCGATGCCGATGGTTTCATAACCGGGGCTCAGGGCAATCAGCAGCGAGCCGAAGCACATCAGGTACACCGAGGCCATCAATGCGCGTTTACGCCCGGCCTTGTCGGCGTAGAGGCCCATCAGCCAGCCACCGATCGGGCGCATCAGGAAGCCCACGGCGAAGATCGCGGCGGTATTCAGCAGTTGGGCGGTGGTGTCGCCTTTGGGGAAAAACGCTTTGGCGAAATACAGGGAGAAGGCGGCATAGACGTACCAGTCGTACCACTCGACCATGTTGCCGACCGAACCGCTGAAGATCGATTTGATACGACTGGCGGTGGTTCTTTCTTTGACCGGCACGGCAGCCGACCCAAGGGGCAGGGCGTTGGAGTTATCCATTGAAGGATCCTTCGTTTAATTGTTTTTGTGGAGCGCGTTTAAACGCAGCCTGCGAGGGCTATAGCAGGAGGTGTGCCAACGGGGGGAGGGCCGGTTTAGAGGGGGGTTGAGGTTTGAGTGAGCGGAAATCCGCTTATGGTTGGCGGAGTAACGAGCGAAAATCCGCGCATCTTCGTGATCCTGTAGGAGCGAGGCTCGCCCGCGAAGAACGATAATGCGGTGTTTCAGGTAGACCGCGCTGACTTCTTCGCGGGCAAGCCTCGCTCCTACAGGGTTTGTGTTGGCCGTTAGAGGAACATCTCGCGGGTCAGGCCATGCCGCTGCATCTTTTCATTGAACGTACGGCGCGGCAGTTGCAGCTCTTCCAGCACCGCTTTCACATCGCCCTTGTGCCGCGTCAACGCCGCGCGCAGGCAATGCGCTTCGAACGCTTCCTGCTGCGCTGCCAGCGACTGCCCCGGATCGATACCCGCAGGCGTGGGCTCTTCCAGCCCCAATACTTGCCGTTCGGCCACGTTCGCCAGTTCGCGCACATTGCCCGGCCAGTCGTGACTCAACAGATGGCTCAACTGCGGGCCGCTCAGCGGCGCAAACGTGCGGCCCAGCCGCTCGGCAGCCCTGTGCGCAAACGACTCGAACAACAATGGAATGTCTTCGCGTCGATCACGCAACGGCGGCAAGCGCAACTCGGCGACGTTCAACCGATAGGCCAGATCCTCGCGAAAACGCCCGGCCCGCGCCTCGTCCAGCAAATCCGGTTTGGTCGCAGCGATGATGCGCAAATCCACGCGAATGCTCTGATTGGAACCCAAGCGCTCCAGCTTCTGCTCCTGCAACACCCGCAGCAATTTCACCTGTTGGGCCAGCGGCATGCTTTCGATTTCATCGAGAAACAGCGTGCCGCCATCGGCGTATTCGAGCTTGCCGATGCGTTTGCCCTGAGCGCCGGTGAACGCGCCGCTCTCGTGCCCAAACAGCTCGGCCTCGAACAATTGCTCGGGAATCGCCGCACAGTTCAGCGCGACAAACGGCTTGTCGGCACGCGGGCCGAAGTCGTGCAGGCAACGGGCGACCAGCTCCTTGCCGCTGCCGGTTTCACCGCGAATCAACACGTTGACCGGCAACGCCGCCAGATCCAGCACTTGCCGACGCAATGTCTGCAAGCCACGGGACACGCCAAGCAAGGTCGCGTCGAGTTTGGCGCGGTTATCGGCCTGCTCGTGCAACGCGCGGTTTTCCAGCACCAGTCGGCGCTTGTCCAGCGCACGGCGCAGGCTGCCGAGCAGGGTTTCCGGGCTGAAGGGTTTTTCGAGAAAATCGTAGGCGCCATCGCGCATCGCATCGACCGCCATTGGCACATCGCCGTGGCCGGTCAGCAGAATCACCGGCAAATCGGCATCGCGGCGCTGCACTTCGGCGAGCAGTTCCAGCCCGGTCATGCCGGGCATGCGCACGTCGCTGAGGATCACCCCGGGGAAGTGCTTGGGCAACTGCGCCAGGCATTCATCGGCGCGGCTGAACAACTGCACCTCGAAACCCGACAGGCTCAGCCATTGTTCGACGGCGCTGCGGATGCTGCTTTCGTCGTCGACCACCATCACAGAATTCAGCATGCGCCAGGCGCCTCCGGATCGATGGGCAGGGTGAGGGTGAACACCGCGCCGTTGTCGTGATTAGCGGCACTCAGGCGTCCACCCGATTCGTGAACGATGGCAAAGGATACGGCCAGACCGATGCCCAGGCCATCGCCCACCGGTTTGGTGGTGAAAAACGGATCGAAGACCTTCGGCAGATTTTCTTCGGCGATGCCGCCACCGTTGTCGATGACGCTCAGGCGCCACAGTTGTTCGTCGGCTTCGAGGCGAATTTCCAGGCGTTTGCAGGGTTTATCCTGCATCGCATCCAGGGCGTTGCGCAGCAGATTGATCAGCACCTGCTCCAGACGAATCGCATCGCCCCGCACCCACGCAGGGCGTGTCAGGTGCAGCACGGTGCTGACCTGTTCATCGCGCAGGCGCGTGTCGAGCAGTTGCAGCGATTGGTCCACCACTGAAGCCAGGTCCAGCCGTTCGCGCAAGCCGCTGGGGCTTTTGCGGGCGAAGGTTTTCAGGTGGCCGGTGAGGGCGGCCATGCGCGTCAGCATTTCATCCACCGGTTTCAGTGCCTTGTAGGCGTCGTCGACACGGCCGTGATCGAGCAGCAACCGCAGCGTCGCCAACTGCATGCGCTGGGCAGTCAGCGGCTGATTGATTTCATGGGCCAGCGCTGCCGACATCTGGCCGAGGGCGGCCAGTTTGGCCGATTGCACCAGACCGTCCTGCGCCGTGCGCAGGTCGCGGGTGCGTTCTTCCACTAACTGTTCGAGCTCTTCGCGACTGCGCTGACGCATCTTGGCCAGGCGCCAGCGCTGGTTGAGGAACAGCAGCAGAAACACCAGCGTCAGCCACAACCCGGCAGCGGCGAGGGCGGCGTTGCGACTGTCTTCGAACGCCACTTGCGGACGACGCAGCAAGTGCAGCGTCCAGCCCTCGGCGGTCAGCGGCAGGGATTCCCACAGGTAATCCGCTTTGCCGTCCGGGCCATCGACCCGGGCCAGTTCGCTGTTGTCGTCAAAGCGCCGCAGCGATTGATAGCCGAGCAGCGTCAGTGGCTGCTTGTCGTATTGGCGGGTGGCCTTGAGTTCGGCGTGGTCGCTTTCACTCAGCGGTTTCAACTGGCGATAGCGCCAGCCCGGCTGATTGGCGATGAAGATGATCCCGCGTGCATCGCTGACCAGCAGCGTGTCGCTGCCCTGACGCCATTCGCGCTCCAGTTCGGGAAATTCGAGCTTCACCACCATGGCGCCGAGAAACTTCCCGCCGTCATCGGTGACGGCGCTGGACAGGAAGTAACCGGGAATCCCGCTGGTCACGCCCACCGCATAAAATCGCCCGGTGCCTTGGGTGCGGGTCTGGCTGAAGTAGGGGCGAAAACCGTAGTTGTGACCGACGTAACTGCTGGGCAAACGCCAGTTGCTCGCCGCCACGGCGAGGCCGGTGTGATCGAGCAGTTCCAGGGTCGAAGACTCGGCGGCGCCGTTGATCTTTTCCAGTTTGCGGTTCAGCACGTCCTGCTGTTCCGTTGTCACCGGCCCGTTGAGCGCCGAACGCAGCTCCGGGTCCAGCGCCAGCACGGCGGGCAGGGCGCGGTAGCGTTCGATCAGGGTGTGCAGGGACGTGGCGTACAAGCCCAGTTGCAGATTGGCGCGGGCGGCATCTTCCACCAGGGCCTGACGCTCGGCGTGGCGCATGGCTAGCGTGGCTGCAAGGGCTGCGCCTGCGAGGATGATGAAGGTGTACAGCGTCAGGCGCAGGGTACGGGAAATCGAAATCATGGAACGCGAGTCGGACTGGCGATAGGAGGCGCAAGATAGCATGTAGGTTATCTCGCGCCAGCTCTCATCTCATGCCATCGGTTGCCTTCCTTATCGGTCAGTGGTTGACAGTCACGCGCGCACGTTTCATATCTTCTGGCAGTCGACCCAGTGACTTAATCCTGGGTTTGCCATCGTTCAGATCATCAAAATTCAAATGTGCTTCACGCATTCTGTTTGAGAGTCCGGTTTGTTCGGTCGGGCTGCCGGTGGGCTCGGCATTAAGGTGTTGAAGCATTCTTGGTGTATTGAGTACGAGGTTTTCAAGCAAAGAGACGCCACCTACCTCATCGGCATCGATCTCATAAAAGTAATAATCATCTTGCGATTGTGCTGCATAAAACAGCACCCCTTCGAGTGTCTCCGCGACAGTCAACGCTTCGCTACTGATCATTTTGCCAATGGAAGTGAACTCGGTTGAGGGGTTCAACCCATCCCTTAGCACCTCTTCAGGGAGGCGCCGATCTGCCCGGTACACTTTGCCGCCGAAGCTGGTCCTTTCCAGCAGGTTTGCATCGTTCCAGTAGTGAACGGGTTTATCGGGGTTCGCATTCAAAATATCGAGGACGGTATTTTGATCATTTGTTGGTGAGGGGGGCGGGACGGGGCTGTCAGCAGAACCCGGACTGGATTCGCCCGGTGAGTCATGGCTTGCAAATGATTCCGGTGAGTCCTGGTAATCCATTGACTCATCGTCTTCCAGCTCTGAAGCAGGCAGCCCGATCGGTGGCAGGCCATACTCCGCTCTGATTACTGGTTCGATCTCCAAAAATGCATCTACAGCTTCTTCGAACGGCCCCCACATACGCCCATCAGAATCTGTCCTGCAGACAGGGTTGTTTCCACAGAAGCAATACAAGTTCAAGCCGTCAACCGAGCCGGCTGGATCCGGATTCACCCACCGCCCCAACCACGGCGCAAAATACCGAAACCCATAATAATAAAGTCCACACGCATCCCGTTCCTTGCCCGAATACCGAACGGTCTTGTAATCCGCATCGACCTTCGAACGCGCCGCCCACCACGCCGTACCGCCATAGGGGTAATAACCCTCGTGGCTGATCACACCCGCGTGTTTATCCAATTCCAGACTGCAAGACCCCAGATGATCGTCAACGCTGTAGCGCAACTGATCGGCCTCGATATCCCCGGGCTTGCCCTTGACCCAATGCAGGCACCGCACGCTGCCACGGGCCAGTGGAACGCAGATGACGTGAAGTTCTTCGTCGTCATCGGTGGTGCGCACTTCCAGTCCCGGAAGGTAATGAACGACACGCCGATGAGCCACGGCATGGGCCTGTTGGCTGCTGAACTTGGCCACCCGTTCACCGGCCGCGTTGTAGCGAAACCCTTCAGCGTCATCGGCCTCGGTCGGGCGGCCGACGGTGGTCACGCTTTGCAACTGATTCAACGCGTCCCAGGTCATCGGCTGTGCACCGGGGGCCAGGTATTGCTGGTTGCCGTTTGCGTCGAAATTGCGTGGGAAGTCCGGCTTGTCTTCACCCTCGTTCCAGGGCAGGGCGCGGTTGCTCTGCGGATCGACGCGCAGCTGTTGCCTGAACGGATTTCCATCACTGACATGACGCAGTTCGGTGCGGTTACCACTGGCGTCGTACGCGTAGTCTTCGGTGTAGTTGAGCAGCCGCCCGGGGTCGATGGGACTGGGCGTGATCAGTTCCGGCAGACCGGGGATCTGCCCGGCATTGGCAGTCTCACGACCCGTGGCGCAGATCAGTTGGTAAAGACTGTCGTAGGTGTAAGTGTTTTCTGCCGCTACACGCTGGTTGGCGAAAAACGTGACGGGTTGGGTATGGTCCACCAGTCGCAGGATGTTGCCGACCGGGTCGTACTCATAACGCAGGTCCTGCAAGCGAGCACATGCCGAGGTGGTGGCGGTCAAGCGCTTCAACCGGCCGCTCGCCGCCTCGTAGGTCGCGCTGCCGGTGACGTCGTTGCCGGTCACCTGAGTCAGCAGTTGGCCTTCGGCGTTGTAGCTCGCCGCTTTCAACAGCGGTTGCCGGCCTTGAGAGTCGAGGGTCAGGTCAATGCGTTGCAATTGCCCGGCGCGATCAACGCTGAAGTGTTGTCGATGACCGCCGGCATCGGTCTGCTCAAGCACTTGCCCCAACGGCCCGATGCGGCTCGCGGTGATGTACCCCGCGCCGGGTTGCAGCAGGGCGTCGCGTTCCGCTTCGACGACGGGCCAGTGGGGATGAACGTCAGACTGATCCGGCAGAAACCGTCGGCGTTGGCGGATGACGCCGCCGTTGAGCGCTTGCTGGTCGAGCCAGACCACACCGGCCCGATCATCGTGGCGGATCAATTGTCCGCACTGATTACGCTCGGCGAACTCACCAGCGTTGTCGGCGTAGGTCAGGCGTTCAACGGTGCGTGAGGTTGAGTCTCGGGTTTGTTCATGGACTGCGGTCAGCCGTCGCTGTGTGTCGTACTCGTTCTGCCAATGGCTGCCTCGACCATCCCAATGCTCGCGCATGTGCCCGGTCCTGTCCGGTAAGCCCAGGCGCCATCCGGCGTCGCGACTTTCAGTGCACAACGCAGCGCCAGACAGGCTGTAAACCGTGGCCATGTTCGGGCGGGACGCGGGCGCGAGGAAGCGCGGATCCCGTTGCGCCACCAGGCGACCGGCGCCGTCATGCTCCTGAGCCGTCACCAGCGCTTCGGGCCTGAGCTCAGCCGCGTCTCGCCGCCAGTACGCGACCTGACGAACTGGCAGGCCACGGTTGTCGATGACCGCCAGTTGTGGCGTATGCGAATGGATGCTCATGTTCAATGGAGCGTTCTGTTGGTTCGGCGCTTTTCGGGTGGTGGCGGCTCAAACAGATCATTCTCGTCAAACGCCACGGTGCACCAGATCCAGTACCACATTTCCCGGCGCAGCGGTTTCAGCTCCGGTGGATCACCTTGCAGCATTTTTTTCGCCAGCACGGTTTCGGTCGGACGCCCTGCAGCATCGTAGAACTGCTGGTCGTGATAGGCGTGTTTACGCATTGAATGGTCTTTGATGTTTATCCACCTATCCGCGAAATACGGCCGGTAGATCCGTACTTTTTCACCCTTGTTGTTGTATTCGACCGGCTCGCTGACCCGCCAGCGTCGCGCGGCTAAGGCTTCGTCCGGGGTGCCATCGTCCTTGAGTTTCAAGGTGCCGTCGTCCAACACCACCCAAGCCTTGCCCGGTTCGACCTCCTGCTTGGTTTGCAGTACCCGGCTGAAGCCGTCCTGATGACTGATGGCGATGCGAATCTGTAACTCCGGATCGCCGGGATAACGGTCTGCTTGCAGGATCGCGATGTGCACCGGCTCACGATGGGCGGCATCGACGTATTGTTGGAGAAGTCGCTCGGAGGGTGTGGGGGCTTCGAGATCGTGCAGATGCTCGCGAGCGCGATCACAAAGGTGGCCGCTGGGTAGCACAAACCCTTCTGCCAGCGCCCAGGTCAGCCATTCCTCAGCGGGCGGCTCGGTTGTCGGCAGACGGCCCATCCAGCTGAACGCGTCGCTGAACATGGCCATGGCGTAATTGCCGATGGCGACAAAGGGCGATTCGATGGCATGGGCCGGACTGCGGTCGTCGGGGCGCACGTAGTCGCTCAGCGGGTCGAAGCCGACCGCCTCACCCAGTTCGGTGCCATAAAAACTGGTGACCAGCACTTCGCCAAAAGCGTTGTAGCGCGCTTCCTGGGTGTTTTGATTGGGGTCTTTGATCGCTGCGGGCAGAAACGTGCAGTAATCAGTGTCGACGATCTGAGTGATGCAACCGTCCGGCAATTCGATGGCTGTGTGCAGGCACCAGTAAGGGTCGTAGGTGACTTTGGTGATGCCGTGGCTTCGGGTTTGCTGGAAGGATTCGACGTTGTAGAAACCCTCGGAATCATAGTATTTCGGAAACCCTCGGTGAATCGACCACAGGTATTCCTTCGCGTCAGTCGGGTCGGTGGGCTCCGACTGCTCAACCTCAGGCAAGAACCACTTCATGATGTGGTAACCCACCTCGGGTGATTCGAGCTTCTCCTTGAGGTTGAAGGGCATGTTGCCGTCTTTGTCCTTGAGCTTGTCATAAGCGCTCAAGGCCCTGCGATACAGTTCGGCAATCACCACATGGGCCAGCAGCGCATGGACAGTCGCCTTGCCTTGTTCCAGTGTCTGACTGTTGAGAGGATCGGTGTAGAGCTGCATCGACATGCCCGCGAGCACCGACTGCTTCGCCCATTCACCCTCGTCCTTGCTCCACTCCAGAAAGTTCTCGTGGTGGATATCTTTGATACTCAACTGCGCCTTTTCCAGCACCAGCGCATTACTGCGCTCCCGATACGGCAACCCCAGTCGAAAAGGCATACCCGGCTTCCAGGTCGCTTCGTCGTACACGTGAATGAATTCGGCCTTGGACTCGGTCAAATACCAGCACTGCTGCGCCTCATCGTGGGCATCTTTCCAATAGCGGTTTTTATGCTCGTCTTCAAAGGGCGGCGTTGCGTCGGTTTTGCGCCGGGCGTAGTAGACGATCATCGCGTGGAGTACGCTGCCGAACTCGTCCCATTTCAGGCTGAGGCTGTGTTCGCAGCGCGGGTCGTCCGCCAGTTCAGGTTCGTACTGATAGCTGATGGATTCCAGCGCCATGGGTTGCAGCACGGCATAGGGGTAATGCTCGCTTTTTGCCCGCAACAGGCGTACCTGATAGCGGGCTTCCGTCACTGCATACGGCACAACCGGGTTATCCCGAGCGAAAATTTCAGAGCGCAGTGTCGAGCCACTGAGCGCACGTGCGATCTGGCGGGCTGTTTCTTCGTCAGGCTCAAACGGTTCGCCGGCGCTGTCGCGCGCGTGAAAACGTTCCAGCTTGGTGGCTTTCAACGCAACAGCCTGCACATCGTTGTTGTAATAACCGTCCCTTGGCTGATCAATGCTCTTGCCCGTGTGAAACCAGGTTTTACTCAGGATCGGCGCGGTGAAGCCCAGGCTTCTGCGTTCCGCCTCGGTCGCTTCGGTATCGGTCTGCAATAACAGGCCAAAACCGCGGAACTCCCGTTCGAAGGGGTCGTAATAACCCTGGCGGTAACTCATGAGCTGGGTCAGTTTATTGCCGGTAATTTCATCGATCTGGGTCTGGCGCTTGACCAGATGCATGGCGAACGGCACACCGGACTCGACGACTTTGTCTTTATCGATCTGATGGTGCTCGTATTCCTCGTCAAGGAACTCCTGTGCCGAACTGCGATAGTCGATGTGGCTGAGCGTGCCCATGTTGTTGTTGCTGCGGTTGACCAGATACGGTTTGGCTTTGACGAAATCGTAGCGCCAGTGCCGGGGCGACATGTGCGGTACGGTCAGGATCACGCTGGTGCAACCCAGCCCCAGCAGGTCCGCCGTGGTGACCTGGCACAACCGGTCGTAGCGCACGCCTTCAGGCCAGGGCAGATCAATCGACTCGGTGGTGAAACCCTTGCCACAGTGGTTCATGAACACCCGCATCCGGTCGGATTCCAGGTAGATCAGGTCAGTTGCACCCGAACCATCCAGATCCGCCAGCAAGACTTGCGAAGCATTGAATGACTCGTAAGGAAACGTCGGGGCGCTGAGCACGATTCTTTTCCCGAAGCGCCCATGACCGAGGTTGGGCCAGCACTCCAGGCTGTTGTGACGGAGACGGAACAGGTGCTGTTTGCCGCTGCCCAGCACGTCACTGAAACCGACCACTTCGGTTTCGGAATTGCTCGGCAGTGGCAGGGCATCGTCGTTGTCGTGCTCTACATTTCGGCCGGCACTGAACCCTTTGTCATCGCCCAGATTGGTGTACAAACGCACACTGTTGCTGCCGATCAGGGCCACGTGAGTGCGACCGTCGCCTACCAGGTCGGCCATCTGCGCCTGAGGATGGAAGTACTCCAGCGGGAAGGCTTTGTAGGGGACAAATCCTGACCACTGGCGGTCAGGGTTCATGGTGAAGCAGCCATTCATGGTCGGCGCGTGTACACCCCATTCGAGCTTGCCGTCACCGTTCAGGTCGGTGAGCGTCTGACGCAGCGATTTACTGCTGTCGGCCAGCGGAGTGTATGGCTGCTCAGTCAGGTCGCCGTAGCGAACGTCATCGCTGGGGTAGTTATCGCGCAACGGTTCGCGGTAGAACCAGGCCTTGTCGTAGCGACATAAAATGCCGGGCATGCCTTTACCGTACAAATCCACCAACTGGTAACGCTGACCGTCATTGAGGCCTGGCATCTGCGGGAACGATTTCCAGCCGGGTTGATCGGCTTTTTCCAGATCGAAGGGCGCGTAGCTGAATTCGAACGGCGGCCGGCTCTCGACTTTGCCTTGTTGATCGTAGGCCTGAAGATGAGCGGCAGTCAGGTGGTTGTATTCCAGCGTACCCTGGCGGTGCTGCAAAAAAAGCCGTTGGACCAGCTTTGGTGAGTCACCCAGTTCGTTGCGGAAATGGTGAAACATCAGCACCTGCCGACAGAGGCGCCGCGTGCCCAGTTCGAATCCGTAATCGTGATTCCAGAACGGGTCGCTGCGTTCGAGCCATTTGTCGTGCTGATCGCCTCCCTGCAGGTACTCGGGGCCGTAGACCGGTATTTGCGTCAAGTCGTGGCTGCGTTCGCCGTAATCGAACAGCAGATGAAAGTGGAAATCGACGTCTTTCCAGCCACCGTCCTTCAATGAATACAGCTCTGACTCCGCCACTGCATTGCCGTACAGCACTCGCTGCAAATACCGCTGGGCACGGTAGTCGCGAAAATCGGGCGCGACCGGGTTCTGCGTTTCGGCCTTGTATTCATAGACGATGTGCTCGCCCCGGGGGGTGACGGTTTCGTCCAGCAGCCAGACCCCGATGCGTTCGGGCTCCTGGGGTTTGTTCTCGTCCCTGGGTTCCGCCCGGCGCGAGGCCAGCGTCTTGCCATAGACATGGCGATTGCCATCGGCGCTATGAATCAGCCAGAAACCTGCCGCATCGTCGTCACTGATCAGCCGTTCGATTTTGGCAAAACCGCCCTCGATGCGTGGCTGATAGCGAATGGCTCGATAGTTTGTTGTCCCGAGAGTGACGGGTCTGTCAACGATCTCGCCCTGGGCATCCAGCTCCGGCATCCAGGTTTCGCCATCGGCGCCGACCATCAGATCCTTGCGCTTGTCGTACAGTGGAACGCCCTTGCTCGTGCGCACCGTTATCGCATTGACGGTCAAATGCCAGCCGATACCGAAAATACTGTTGCCCACGTGGCTGCTGTAGCTCAGCGAAAGAGCCGGCACCATTTCCCGATTGGGAGCCTGGGAAATGGGCACCGGTATGGCCAACGAGGCCGAACCTGTAGTCCCCACCGCTCCCCAGCCGCCAAAACTGGCAATGGCGCCGCCGATTTTCGGTTGGGCGGGGGCCGAAATATTGATAGTGCCTTTTTGTTCTTCCGTGGCCATTTCCGTTTCCACCTGACAAGGACGCACAAGTGCATTCAACTTATCAGGGGCTGCGGCGGCTGTGACCTGTCATATCTGACAGGTCAGCCCTGTTAGCCGGGGAAATTCCGGGATTACTCCAGGCGAAAAAAAACCGGTCTGTCGTCACCAACAGGCCGGTTTTTTCAGGGGCGTTTCAGCGCAACTTACTGCACTTCTACCGCCAGACTCTCACTGATCTTTTTCTGCCAGATGGCAGGACCGGTGATGTGTACCGATTCACCTTTGCTGTCGACCGCAACCGTCACCGGCATGTCCTTCACGTCGAACTCGTAGATGGCTTCCATCCCCAGTTCAGCGAAGGCCACCACGCGGGATTTCTTGATGGCTTGTGCCACCAGATAAGCCGCGCCGCCAACCGCCATCAGGTAAACGGCCTTGTGGTCCTTGATCGCATCGATTGCGGTCGGGCCGCGTTCGGATTTGCCGATCATGCCCAACAGGCCGGTTTGCTCGAGGATCTGACGGGTGAACTTGTCCATCCGCGTTGCAGTGGTCGGGCCAGCCGGGCCAACCACTTCTTCGCGCACCGGATCAACCGGGCCGACGTAGTAGATGAAGCGACCTTTCAGATCCACCGGCAGGGTTTCACCCTTGTTCAGCATCTCGACCATGCGCTTGTGCGCAGCGTCGCGACCGGTGAGCATCTTGCCGTTGAGCAGGACGGTTTCGCCCGGCTTCCAGCTTTGTACTTCTTCCGGGGTCAGGGTGTCGAGGTTGACGCGACGGGCCGACGGGCCGGCTTCCCAGACGATTTCCGGGTAGGCGTCCAGCGGTGGCGCTTCCAGGGAGGCCGGGCCGGAACCGTCGAGCACGAAGTGCGCGTGACGGGTGGCGGCGCAGTTCGGGATCATGCACACCGGCAACGAAGCGGCGTGGGTCGGGTAATCCATGATCTTCACGTCGAGCACGGTGGTCAGGCCACCGAGGCCCTGGGCGCCGATGCCCAGTTGGTTGACCTTCTCGAACAGCTCCAGACGCATCTCTTCGATACGGTTGGACGGGCCGCGCTTTTTCAGCTCGTGAATGTCGATGGATTCCATCAACACTTCCTTGGCCATGACGGCGGCTTTCTCGGCGGTGCCGCCGATGCCGATGCCGAGCATGCCCGGTGGGCACCAGCCGGCGCCCATTTCCGGAACGGTCTTCAGTACCCAGTCGACGATCGAGTCGGACGGGTTGAGCATGGCCATTTTCGACTTGTTCTCGGAACCGCCGCCCTTGGCCGCCACGTCCACTTCCACGGTGTTACCCGGAACGATGGAGTAGTGGATAACGGCCGGGGTGTTGTCCTTGGTGTTTTTACGAGCGCCCGCCGGGTCGGCGAGGATCGAGGCACGCAGGACGTTTTCCGGCAGGTTGTAAGCCCGGCGCACGCCTTCGTTGATCATGTCGTCCAGGCCCATGGTGGCGCCATCCCAACGTACGTCCATGCCCACGCGAACGAACACGGTGACGATGCCGGTGTCCTGGCAGATCGGGCGGTGGCCGGTGGCGCACATGCGCGAGTTGATCAGGATTTGCGCCATCGAGTCACGGGCCGCTGGCGATTCTTCGCGCAGGTAGGCTTCGTGCATCGCCTGGATGAAATCCACGGGGTGGTAATAGGAAATGAATTGCAGGGCGTCGGCAACGCTCTGAATCAGGTCGTCTTGCTTGATCACGGTCATGAGTCGCGCTCCTCTAAAAGACGGGAACATTCAATAAGGTGCTTGCAGCTTGGGTGCATCGGTCGGTTGCAAGCACCTTTCAAGGCACGCCGGGCATGCTGGCGCGACGCTAAAAAGGCGCGGCAGTATAACGCGCCTCGCAGGCGGGCACACGCGCCGGCAGTCAATCGTTGGTCATACAGGTCAAGCTTGCGAACGCGCACTCACCTGTAGGAGCCGGCTTGCTGGCGATGGCGGTCTGACATTCAACATTAACGTCGACTGTTACACCGCCATCGCCAGCAAGCCGGCTCCTACAGTTTGGTGATGTTTGTGCACAAATTCAGGGAGGGTCTAAAGTCATGCCCTTGACGCCGGTTTTCCGGCCTGAAAATTGAATGGTCATTTATCAGACACGCCACTAAAGTGGCATTCGGTCTGTAGAGTAGGACACTCGGTCAGCCTCCTTTCGCACGGTGAGTCAACGATTGACCCATAACGCTATCCAGCGCCTTTTGCTCAAACGTTTTGCCCTTGCGGCCGGCACCTACGCCCTGGCTCTACTGCTGCTGTGGCTGGCGTTTTTCACCGGTCATTACGATGAACCCCTGGCGAATGTCGCCGTCGGCAGCGCCCTGGTGGTCATCAGTCAGGCGGCACTGTTCGCGGTATTTTACAGCGGTTGCAACCTGCGTTTTTCCGACCCCAGCCTGACCGAAGCACAAGTGTTGCTGGGGCTGGGCTGGCAAACCTGGCTGATCGCCAACCTGGATGAGGCCCGTGGCGCGTTCCTGGTGTTCTACGTGCTGATTCTGTTGTTCGGGCTGTTTCACCTGTCGCGTCGGGCCTTTTTGCGGTGCGCGTTGCTGGTGTTTTTCAGTTTCAGTGGAATCACGCTGTGGGAGGGTTACCACTTCCAGCTGGCCGATCCGGCGCTGGCGGCATTGCAGGTGTGCGTGCTGTTTATCGTGCTGGTCTGGCTGGAGCTTTACGCCCGTTACGTCCAGGCCTCACGCCTGCGGATGCGGCAGCGCCGCTTTGCCTTGCAGGCGCATCAGGACACCCTGCGCGGAATGATGCGCCAGCTCGAAGACCTGGTGGCCACCGACGAACTGACCGGGCTGTTCAATCGTCGGCATTTCCTGCGCCTGGCCTCCCGCGAGCTCAACGCCATGGAACCCGGCGTGCTGCATGGCCTGGCGCTGATCGACCTCGATCACTTCAAACGTATCAACGACATGCACGGCCACGCCGCCGGCGATCAAGTGCTGCAAGCCTTCGCCGGTGTGGCCAGCGCCTGCCTGCGCGAGGGCGATGTACTGGCCCGTTATGGCGGCGAAGAGTTCGTGGTGTTGCTGCCCGATTGCAGCGGCGAACGCCTGACCTCCTGCTGCGAACGACTGCGCATTGCCTTCACCGATGTCGAGTTGATCGGCCTGAAGGTCGGCAATCTCAGCCTGTCGGCGGGCATGACGCTGCTGGAACCGGGCGACGATCTCGACGATGCCTTGCAACGTGCCGATCAGGCGCTCTATCGCGCCAAACGCGACGGCCGCAATCGTTGCGCGGCGGCGTGGGAGAACGTCGATGCCTGAGTTGCGGGTCGGCGATCGCCAATGGTCGGTGGCAGTGGGCAGCAACCTGCTCGACGCGTTAAATCAAAACGGCGTGTCCGTTCCCTACAGTTGCCGCGCCGGCAGTTGCCATGCGTGCCTTGTGCAATGCACGCAAGGATTGCCGAGCGATAGCCGCCCCGATGCCTTGAGCGCAGAACAGCGTCAGCAAGGCTGGCGCCTGGCGTGCCAGTGTCAGGTGGTCGAGGATTTGCAGGTGCATGCCTTCGACCCGCTACAGGACGGCAGCCCGGCCGAGGTCGCCGCCGTCGATTGGTTGAGCAGCAGCGTGTTGCGTTTGCGCCTGACCCCTCAGCGTCCGTTGCGCTACAGCGCCGGGCAGCATCTGGTGTTGTGGGCCGGAAACGTGGCGCGGCCATATTCCCTGGCCAGCCTGCCGGGAGAAGACCGCTTTCTGGAGTTTCACCTTGATTGTCGCCAACCCGGTGCATTCAGTGATGCTGCGCGTCAGTTGCAGATCGGCGACTCGCTGCGTCTCGGCGAACTGCGTGGCGGCGCGCTGCATTACGACGCCGACTGGCACACCCGACCGTTGTGGCTGATGGCCGCCGGCACCGGTCTTGGCCCATTGTTCGGCGTTTTGCGCGAAGCCCTGCGCCAGGATCACCAGGGCGCCATCCGCGTCATTCACCTGGCCCATGATGCCGATGAGCATTATCTGGCCAAACCCCTGCAAGCCATGGCCGCCAGCCGCCCGAACCTCAGCATCGAGCTGTGGACGCCGACCGAGTTGCCCGCGGCTTTGGCGCAACTGCGGCTTGTTTCCCGGCAAACCCTGGCCTTACTCTGCGGGTCCCCCGACAGCGTCGACGCCTTCGCCCGGCGCCTGTACCTGGCGGGACTGCCGCGCAATCAACTGCTGGCCGACGTCTTCCTGCCCCGCGGTTGAGCGCTGATTTCCAGACGCGAGACCGACCATGACCGATGCCATCCAGATTGAACGCGAACGCGGCCTGCTGACCCTGCGCCTCAACCGCCCCGACAAGAAAAACGCCCTGACCCGTGCGATGTACAGCCACTTGGCCGAGGCGTTGAAACAGGCTGATACCGACCCCGAAATCAACGCCGTGCTGATCACCGGTTCCGCCGAGTGCTTCACCGCCGGCAACGACATCGCCGACTTCATTCAACAACCGCCGAGCAACCTCGACAGCCCGGTGTTCCACTTCATGCTCAACCTGCTCGAATGCCGCAAACCGGTGGTCGCTGCCGTGGCTGGCGCCGCCGTGGGAATCGGCACGACGCTGCTGCTGCATTGCGATCTGGTGTATGTCGCCCGCGATGCGCGATTGCGCATGCCCTTCGTCAACCTCGGACTCTGCCCGGAGTTTGGTTCCAGCCTGCTTTTACCTCGATTGCTCGGGCATGCCAAAGCGGCGCAATTGTTGTTGCTCGGTGAAGGTTTCAGCGGTGAGCAAGCGGCCGAGTGGGGCATTGCGACCGAAGCGCTGGGCAGTGGCGAAGCGGCATTGGCCAAGGCGCGGGAGATGGCGTTGCGGTTTGAGTCCCTGCCACCGGAAGCGGTGCGCATCAGCAAGCAGTTGATGAAAGCACCTGACCGCGAGCAACTGCGCAAAGTGATAGAAGAGGAGGGTGCGTTGTTCACTCAGCGGCTGCGCTCGCCGGAAGCGATAGCGGCGTTGTCGGGGTTTATCAACCGGCATTGAATTTGCGGTGCCTGATCTGGCCTCATCGCTGGCAAGCCAGCTCCTACAGGGTTATCACCGCTCTTGTAGGAGCTGGCTTGCCAGCGATGGGGTCCGCGAGAACAACACATCTTCCGGATCAGAAACCAAAAAGCCCCGCCATTCATATGGCGGGGCTTTCTTTTTTCAGCAACTGATCACTCAGACGATCGGATCGCCAGCTTGCAGGATCTTCATGCTGTTGCTGCCACCGATGGTGTGGTGTTCAGGAAGCGGGCGATGAGCGCTGCGTAGCTGACGCCGCCGCCCCAATCGCCTAGCACCAGCACATTCCCGTCTTTTTGTAAGGTCATAGTATTAGCGATCGTGTAATGATTTTCGAATCGGGTTGAGCTCCAGCCTTTTCCGCGGCCAAAATCGGTATCCAATTTGCCGTTAATCAGGTAGCGCACCACCACGAACTCGGGGGTGTTGTCTTCTTGCCAAAACCTGCCTGATGCAATGATTTTTCCATCAACCAGTCCAACACCAAAAAACATCACCCCTTCTCCGAGGGATTGAAGCAGCACCTTTGCGTTATTGAATGTGGATTCAAACTCACCGTTTTCGGTGAGGCAGGCCAGTACGCCATGGCGTGGAGTCAACCCCCAACCTGCAACAAGAACACTTCTATCGGAGTACGGGGAGAGCCTTTCGAACGCGACGCCAAGGTTGTCGAATACTTTGAAACCCTTGTCTGCAAAGATCTGGTCGAAAGAGCCATCCTCATTCACACGAGCCACCATGCCATGACCTGCCAGTGTTCCGCACACGGTGATTTTTCCGTTGCGCACCAGAATGTCGCTGATGGTGCTATTGCCCCAGTGTTGATTGGTCACGGCGACATAGCCACTCTTGTTGAAGCCGGTATCATACGAGCCATCAGGGTTGAGCCGGATCAGTAACGCGACCCTGGCAATCCAGATCGGCATGTACATTTCCATGACCACATAGATTTTCCCCTCCGCCACCGTGCAAGGCCCCGAGGCGCCGCTGCTGGTTGTCGTCAGCGGTGTAGAGCCCAGACCAAGGCTCTCGGAAAGGTTGGCGGGCAGTTTGACCGTTAGCTGACCTTTCACGCCAAAGCGTTCATCCACACGCCCGTCGAGATGAAGGCGAGCAAGTACCACCTCGCCTTTTTTCGTATCGATACCGGACAGCAGGATTCTTGTTTCACCCCCGACCGTCACAAACAGGATCTGCCGCAGATGGGTGTCCTGCATAGGGCCAAAACGTACGATTACGTACCCTTTGTTGCCAAAATCGACGTTCGGAGTGCCATCTTTGTGCAGGCAGGCAATACCTAACTTGTGAATGATGTCATCGCCGTCTGCATCGACGGCGCCGCCGACATAGATGTTGCCGTCGGGGCCTTCGACAATACATTCGCCTGAAGTATCTCGGGCATCGAGGAAACGTAGAATCTTCTTACCGTCTTTATCGTCGCCAAATGTCGGGTCGAGATCACCGTCGGCGCGAGCGGTCAGGGCTGTGTACTGGCTCATCGTTCTATTCCTTTATTTGGAGTTTCCGGAGTGAGTTATCCATAGAGAACTGCCAATGACAGGCCGCAACAGCCAAGCGTGAGAAAACCTTGATGACAGCGATAGCAGGTGGACGGAGTCGATTAAAGGGGCTGAACGCAAGGGCGTCTACTGTCAGATCTGACAGGTAAGAAGCGGTAAACCATCTATCAGACTGCTTTTAAACAAAAAAAAGCTCCGCAGCGTTAACTGCGGAGCTTTTGCGTTTCAGCGGTCTGAAACTCAGACCATTGGATCGCCAACGTGCAGGATTTTCATCCCGTTGGTGCCGCCGGTGGTGTGGTAGCTGTCGCCCTTGGTCAGGATGACCCAGTCGCCTTTTTCCACTACGCCACGCTTGACCAGTTCGTCGATTGCCGCCTGGCTGACTTCATTTGGAGCCAGCGAAGCCGGGTCGAACGGAATGGTGTACACACCACGGAACATTGCGGCACGCGCCTGGGCTTCGCGGTGTGGGGTGAACGCGTAGATCGGCACCGAGGAACGGATGCGCGACATGATCAGCGGGGTGTAGCCGCTTTCGGTCAACGCGATGATGGCCTTCACGCCCGGGAAGTGGTTGGCGGTGTACATGGTCGCCAAGGCAATGCTCTCGTCACAGCGCTGGAACTCTTTGCCGATGCGGTGGCTGGAGGTCTTGCTGGTCGGGTGCTTTTCAGCGCCGACGCAAATGCGCGCCATCGCTTGCACCGCTTCCAGCGGGTACAGGCCGGCAGCACTTTCGGCCGAGAGCATCACGGCGTCGGTGTAGTCGAGCACGGCGTTGGCTACGTCGGACACTTCGGCGCGGGTCGGCATCGGGTTCTGGATCATCGACTCCATCATCTGGGTCGCCACGATCACGGCCTTGTTGTGGCGGCGAGCGTGCAGAATGATCTTCTTCTGGATACCCACCAGCTCGGCGTCGCCGATTTCCACGCCCAGGTCACCACGGGCCACCATCACGGCGTCGGACGCATTGATCAGGCCATCGAGGGTTTCGTCGTCGGCCACGGCTTCGGCGCGTTCGATCTTCGCTACCAGCCAGGCAGTACCGCCGGCCTCGTCGCGCAGCTTACGGGCGTATTCCATGTCGGCGGCATCGCGCGGGAAGGACACGGCGAGGTAGTCGACTTCCATCTCGGCAGCGAGCTTGATGTCGGCCTTGTCTTTCTCGGTCAGGGCTGGAGCGGTCAAGCCGCCGCCGCGACGATTGATGCCTTTATGGTCGGACAGCGGGCCGCCGATGGTCACGGTGCAGTTCAGTTCGGTGGCGGTGGCGGTATCGACACGCATCACCACGCGGCCGTCGTCGAGCAACAGCTCGTCGCCCACGCCGCAGTCTTTGACCAGGTCCGGGTAGTCGATGCCGACCACTTGCTGGTTGCCTTCGGTCAGAGGATGGCTGGTGGAGAAGGTGAATTGATCACCGATCTTCAGCTCGATCTTCTTGTTGGCGAATTTGGCGATACGGATTTTCGGGCCTTGCAGGTCACCCAGCAGGGCAACGAAGCGGCCGTGCTTGGCAGCGAGGTCACGCACCAGCTTCGCACGAGCCTTGTGCTCGTCGGGGGTGCCGTGGGAGAAGTTCAGGCGGGCGACGTCCAGGCCAGCCAGAATCAGCTGTTCGAGAACTTCCGGCGAGTTACTGGCCGGGCCAAGGGTAGCGACGATTTTGGTACGACGGACGGACATGCAAAGACTCCTGAGTTCAAGCGCTGAGTGAGGCTACTATGCTCTTGGGGTGTAGTCATTGTTCGTTTGCACTACTTATTCGTTTTTATCTTTAAATGAACATTCCTGAAGATTTTCGCCCACGGGTCGATACAGAGCTCAAGACAGGAGAACCCCCATGCGATTCGTGCTCATAGCCGCCCTTGCCCTCAGTGTCGTGGGCTGCACCCGTTTTTCGATGAACCATCATTTGAATAATGCCTACAGCGCTTATGACCGTGGCAATTGCGAGCAAGTGACGCTCGAACTGTCCAAAGTCGAACGCGCCAGCCGCGCGCGGCCTTATGTGTGGCCGGAAGTGTCGATGCTGCGCGGTTTGTGCCTGGAACGGCAGAAAATGTTCGTGGATGCGGCGCAAACCTACCAGTTCATCCAGGCGTCGTACCCGCAAAGCGAGTACGCCTACCGCGCCCGCGCCCGGCTGGAAACCTTGCAGTCGCTGGGTCACTACCCGCTGCGCAGTGCGGCAGCGGTGCGCCCTACGCGGTTCTGATTGCATCGGTCATTCAACCACTGGCTCACCGGCGGTGGTGAGCTATAGTCGAATAAACCGGTTTAGAGCCTGGTTTCTAAATCGACGTAACACCTGTGATCGGCAGGCGTAAGTGGCAGCGGTTTCATGGACTGCCGCACCGGGATCGGGGAGAGCGCGTTCATTGCCTGGCCCTTGTTTGATAACGGCAGGCAGGCCCGTTCCGAAGCATTAGTGCGGCCCTGCTTAAGGGCCTTGCGTAGCGAAATCAGCATGTTCACTGACCGCCGGATCGAGCGGCATCAACTGCCGTATTTTCTGAAAGTGTTCAACAGTGTCACCGACAAACCGATTGGTTTCCTGGGCAACGTCTCTGAAGACGGGCTGATGCTCATCAGCCAGTTACCGATGATGATCGGCGCCGATTTTGATCTGCGCCTGAAAATCCCCATGGCCGATGGCTGCCAGCAGGTCATCGACCTCAAGGCCTGCTGCCTGTGGTGCCACGAAGACGCAACTCCCCACCACTATGACGCCGGGTTCAGCCTGCAATGGGCACCGCCGGAGTTTGGGCAATTGGTGGAGGCGTTGAAGCAGTACTTCAGTTTTCAGCCGTTGCCGGCGTCTGCCTGAAATCTGCGGTGCATTTGTGATCGCTTTCGCGAGCAGGCCTGGCGCATCCCGAACTCGGAGACTTTAAGCCGCGCTGTCGTCGAGGCTGTCGGCCAGATGGAACAGAGAAGGGAATTTTGGGAACAAAAGTCTTGCTGGCAAGTGGGTCTTACGGATCGGTGAACATTGCTGATCATTGATCAAAACCGACAGGCGGTAGCTATTTTTTGGGGTGTCGAGTAACTACCTGTTATTTCTGACAGTAGCCAGACGCTTTAGTAAGGAGGCTAAATAGCAACAACAATGGTGCGCTGCATTTGTTCCCGGAGCACCGCATGCAAAAAGGAGAAACCCATGGTAACCCCTCGCGTCATGCCACCTAAAGAATTCAACTCCGCGGAACCGTATCCCTACCCGCCCGATTCATTACCTCAACCAAATACGTTTGTAGCCAATCCGCTTAGATTTAGTGGGAAATCTTATTTTTATGGGGCTCCGAATGCAACTGCCGGAGCAATAGTCCATTACGAAGATGAACGACAACACGTCGTCGGCTTAGTCGATTCGCCTTATGATATTTCGTTACCAGTAGATCCAGGTCCTACGCGGATATATTTAGGTTTTAATTGGGCTGAAGGCAATAAAGGGGAAAAAGCGGAATTTATTTTCGATATATATGTTTTGACCCCTCCCTCCTAGTTCTACTCCCGCAAACTTTTCTTTCAGATATCTGCGGGTCAATTGAATCTCCAGAAACATCATTTTGCGGAGTAGCCCGTAAGGGGTTCTATTGCGCGTCGCGTTAACAATACCGTTCGTCATGACTGTCAGCTTTAACAGGTAGAAGTCGCGGCACACGCAGCGTAAAAAACAACTCAAGACGACAACAGATTTGCCTTTCGCATTCCGTTCCTCCCAGCCTCGATCGCAGGAGAAGTTCAATGAGTAATAACCATTCCAACCCTGCCCTTGAGCAGCTTTTCAGACTTACTCTTGACACTGACGAACCCTCGGTAATGAGTCGGTGCCAGGGTTTCATTCAGGAAGGTGGGACGGTATTCGACCTATTGGACATGGGGTCACAGGGCATTGTAAAAAAGTTCGATGTGCACTTACAGGACGTCCATGGATTCCTGAAACAGGCCACTGTCCTGGCGGTCCATGCTGCTCGCGAATTCAGTGAGCATCAGTTGGTTCTTCAAGGCCCGTCCAATCCGCTCCACTATACGGGGATCAAGCCGCCAGGAGACTCGCCGACATTCGATGATCTGTTCAAGCCTGACTGGGAAAACTGCACGCCTTCGCAAAGTCCGGATGCACATAATGGCCCGTGCGCTTATCTGGTCAGGTTGTATGAGTTGGCCCGTCAGCTGGAAGCTGCTGCGGGTGGCACTCCAATTAAAATCAGCAGTCGCAGGCCGGATATCGGCACTATGCGGCTCGACCCGACAAGCCTGTATCAGGTCAAACGAACGATCTCGATCGTCAACGAAGTCATGGAATCAATCATTGAAGCCTCTGTTCCGCTTCAAGCTGATCATGTGGTTGATGATTTGATGCTGGAGTCGCGGTACCCGTTCCCCAGTATGCCGTTCGAGTGGTACTTCGTGCAGTGGAGTCAGGTGCTCCAGCAATTCAATATAATGTTGGGTGAGGTGGTGCGGACCATTGATCCATCAGCTCCGTATTTCAAACAGAAAGGCGCGCACGGGGCGTCTTCCGATGTGGCACTGCGTCAATCCAGTTGCGTGGGCCCTGTGGGGCAGCTATTGCTGACAGAGAATTTCAAGTTTCCCCAGACCAAACCTTCCGAAAATGATGATGCAGCGCCTGATGCTGGCAAGCAGCGAAAGATAACGCTGGGTACACCGTATGAGGATTTCATAAAAGAGAATTTCGACACAACCCCTTCAGACCTACTGGACTCAGTGCACTTTTGCCATAAAACGTCCATTGATGCCGAGGCGTTGACTGCCTTCCTTTCAATCGAAAACTACGTAACCAATCGATCAAAAAATCAGACAATCCTGACCAATCCATCCTTCGGGTCCGCGCAATTTGGTTCTGTCTTCATCAATGATGGCCAGGATCCTGCCTTGGGTTTGAGTCCTGCAGTAAAAGGTTCGACCCGTCAGTTGATCAATACCCGCGAAAATCGCCTGGAACGCATCAACCGAATGTTGCGTCTGGCACGTTGGCTGAAGTTGTCCCACCAACAGTGCGATCAACTGGTGGTTGCCGCCAACAGGGCCGAGCAACGACTGGACTTGCAAAGTAGCGCTGATCCGAAACCCAAGCCATTGCGGATTACCAACAATACGCTACGGGCGATTGGACTGTTTCAGGAGTTCCATAAGGAGTTCAAATGTACGGTTGAAGAATTCACAGCGATGATTGACGAAGTGTCCCTGTTTGGTACTGGAAAGGCACTCGCTCAGTTCGACTCTATTTTTAACGAAAAGGCTTACTTTGATGCTCCGTTGATAGTTGACGATGGTGCTTTTTTTATCGATGCGCAGACGCGTGCGGACAGGCGCACCGTCGATCAAATATGCAGTGCTTTGGGGCTGAACCAGGAAGCCTGGCGTTACTTGGCTCGAGTGGTTGCCAAAGGGCACAATTTGACCACGCAGTTAAAGCGCAGTCTGCCCGTTCTTTCATCGCTCTATCGCATTGTGAAGTTGGCTTCTTTACTGAAAGTTACCCCAATTGAAATGGTCGCGTTGCTCGAAACCCTCAGTGATCGTGGTGCGGGCGGGGTACTTCAGAAAGTCACCGGAGAGGCGCGTATCTCGGTAAGTGGGATCACGGGAGATGGTGACATTTTAAGCGTGATGCGAGCCGCAGCAGATTGTGTGCAATGGTGCCGGGAGAATGATCTGAGCGTGCTCTTTGTCGTTCAAATGGTGTCACCTCTGACACCACCGCAATTGCCTACCGCAGCCGAAACAAGTTTGCTTGAGACTTTACATAAACGTTTGCAGCCAGTGTTGTTCACAGAAGACAAATTACTGGAAGCCGGTGTCCCTACTAGCCAGAATTTATACTATGCAGGTTGGCTGGATTTACTGAAAGAATTGGTCGACGCCCGCGGATTGGTGATGGCTTCTGCAGCTAATGACGGGGAGGAATACGAGAGGCTTGCCCGCGCAGAAATCGAATTCGCGGTGAGTGAAGAAAAACTTCATCGTGATGAAGCCGAACGTGTGGTGTCGATCATTTTGGCCATACTGCTGCAAATCCAGGCTGCCCAAAGTGCCGTGGTACAGGAAACGTTGTCCGTCTATCTGGATTGTTCTCAGGACTTGACGTTGCCACTGCTCAAGTGGGTGAGTCAGGGTGGCGTTCCGCTCTTGCTCACGGAGGCAGCACGAGCCTTGAATGCCGTGACTTCAGGTGCCGATAAAGTCAGGATCGGTGACGAGGTATTGTCGTTGCTGGCGCATTTGATGCGTCGCGCGGCAGTTGTTAAAAAACTGGACTTGAGCTCGGCGATGCTGGTCACGCTGACCACCCGTGAAAACTGGAAATGGTTCGGTCTTCTGCAAGCCAAGGACCTGACGCTGCACACGATGTACAAACTAACGTTGTATCGGCGTGCAGTGATTCATACCGAGCAACCTGCCGAACGATTGCTGGACTATTTAAAGCTGGTCAACAGTTTGCCGAGTATTTTGACCGCCGAAGATCTGCGGCTGATTCGCGACTCTGCTGCAACTCAGCTGGCCCATGTGTTGAGGTGGGGGGTAAGGGAAGTTCTCGAATGTATCCTGTTTCTTCTTCCTGCCAGACCGGTTGTTCAAAGTTTTGATGTTTTGGATACGTTGCTGCGTATTCGCGGTCTGGCTGCGCGCAGCGGCCTCGATGCGAAGGCCATCATCAAGCTGGGCGAGCTAACGCCTGACAGTGGCAAGACTGCTTATCGCGCTGCGGCAGAACACATGATGGAGTCCTTGTCCGAAACCTCGGTCAAGGGTGACGACCAGTCGTTTGGCGAGTTGGGGCAAAGCAATACTGCAGAGATCAACTGTATCGGTACTCCGCTTATTGCCAATGCCGGTGAGCAGGTAGCCTTGATCGAGTTGAAAGTGCGTGACTTGACCGATAAACCTTATGTAAATCTCACCGTGAGATGGAGCTGCGATCGGCCAGGTTTGCTCGATGAAGAATCCTTTACTGATCAAGACGGACGTGCCGTGGCGCGGTTCAAGGCTGGCAGCTGGATGGGAGTCGCGCATGTGAAAGCCGTCTATGGCTTGCAACAGGTAGCGATTGCCGAAGTCGTGATCGATTGTGATGAGCGATCGCTAGGGTTTGATCTGGACAGCCTTCGCGTTGACACCAGAGACTATCTGGCGGGTGGCGTTGACTTCATCCCTGTCGAAGTGAAGTTGGTAGATGATCACTCCAATCCCGGTGTCGGTCGTACTGTGGAGTTTGGCGGTCTGGGCATCCTAGCCGATAAGTTGTCGGCGACAACGGATGACAAAGGGATTGCCAGGGTGCGCGTCACAAGTATGGAACCCATTGAGAAAGCGACGTTGCTTGTTCGTTACAGCACGCTCAGCCCGAAACTGATACGCAATCTAACGTTCGTTGGTCTGCCTTCCATCAGATTGTTGGTGGCAGAAAGCATGGCCGTAAGAGGGATGGAACTGATCCTGCGATGCCATGTGATTTTGTTAAGTGGAGCCGTCGCGCCCGATGTCGATGTAACGCTCAAGTACGGGGGCAAGACTCTTGGCCCATTCAAGACTGATGCAAACGGAGTGGTTCGGTTCACCGTGCCCGGGTTTGAAGCATCAGGCATGCAAACATTCACCGCCGCGGTCGGAGCAAGTGAACAAGCCTTGAAACTCTACGTGGCCGATGGCGCAGTAATACACGGCCAGGCGACGGATTATCTCTATCCGGTAGCCGGAAAAGAGTCCTCTACTTTGCTGTGGGTGAAAGTGCTTGAGAAAGCGGATAATCAGGCCCGTCCTGTGCCCAATTGTTCAATTGCATGGACGGTAGAACCGATCAATGAACCTGAAGCTGGGCGTTGGGCCTCTACCATTATCTTGACGGATGAGAATGGGCGCTCTGCCTATCCGTTTGAAGCCAAGGAGCCGGGAAAATACAAGGTCACCGCGCAGCGCACGGACAAAGTTGAAGAAACCGTTTCGTTCTTGCTGGATGTAGTGCCCGCCATTGACTGGCGTTATGAGTGGGTCGATCTAAGTCAGTCTGATAAACCTTGCCTGGAGGCGCCTCTGTTGTTTGTCAGAGGTCATGAATACCGCCTTGATATTCACTTGCCAAAAGACGTGGACCTTGAAAATGCCCGCGCGATGCTGAGTTGGAGTGGCGATTTTTCCGCCAAGGCACTGGGCTTGAATTTCACACCCCTGACAGGCGCATACGTACAGATCAAACCCGATGACCTGATGCTCAGCTGGCTGATCAAGTGTGCTGATGAACGCAACGGCAGTTTCAAACTGACGTTCTTCTGCAACCGCCTTAACCAGCGTCTGGAACTACCGGGGCGCCTGGATGCTCCGCCTCCTGTCCTGACCTATCCAGAAGATGGGGACCAGGCGGTTGAAGTCCAGCCACTGCTGACCGGCTTTGGTAGTGCCTACGCGGAAATAAATGTATTTGAAGGGCGGAACAGTAACACGCGCCTCGCTCAAACCAGTGTGAATGCCCAGGGTGGTTGGTCGGTGAGGCTGGCAGAACCGGTACTTCTTGATTCCCATGTGTTCTCGGTAATGCAACGTCATTTCGATGGAAGTACAGCTTGGGCGCCGGACGCGCATGTCAAGGTGACGAACTTCATCGATAAACCACACATCATCAGTCCGCTGATGAACGCCAAGGTAGGGCCTTCGTCCTGGGTTGATGGGGTGGGCTTGCCTGGGGCGGAAATCCGATTGTTGAGTAATGTGGGTGACGTTGAAGTTGCCAAAGGCATTGTCGCTAAGGACGGTCATTTCAGGGTGCAGTTTTCTCCGCCGCTCGAGAGTGGGGTACTAACGTTCAAAGCGGTATTGGGTGTGAGTGGTGAAACGTCGGAATACTTGAAAGATTATGTTGTAGAGGTGGTTGATCGAGGTTGATCAAGCTGCTGCGATATTGTGTGGCCTGAATTAGGGTAATTGATTAATGGTATTCAACTGAATGCTGCGGTAGCGTTTTTTTCAAATTCCGAAGAAGGTATTTCGAAAGGGATTATAAAATGGAAAAGTCCATTATTGGTGTGCTTGATGAGTATCGCAGCGAAGCGCTGGCCGACTTTTATCGTGCAAAGGTGGCCCCCGCAAAACCTGAAATTCCAGAGCTGTCTTCGCTTGAAGATCTGTTTCAATACTTGTTGCTGGATACTCAAGTCAGCTCATTAGTGGACTCGTCCCGAGTGGCTGAAGCCATTGCTGCAATGCAGGTCTATATTGGCGCTATTTACTGTGGTATGGAGCCCGGCCACCAAAGGGACTTTTCCAAGGAAGAGTTGGAAGCCTGGCATAAGCGTTATTGCAATATTAGTGATTGGGCGGGTTACTCAACTCTTGAGTATTATGCAGAGAACTATATAAATCCGGTGATGCGCCTGAATAAAACTGCTTCCTTCAAAGCTCTGGAAGACGATCTTGCACAAGCCAGTGTGAGTAATACGGCTGTGCAGAAGGCCCTTTATGAACACCTTAAAAGGTTTGTGGAGACCTGCAATCTCGATCTGATATCTGCTTATATAGATGAAACCGAAGATGGCAGCGAGCAGTTCAAGAACGCGGTGTATTATTTTTTAGGTCGTCGTCGGGAAGAACCCTGCGGTTATTATTGGCGTAAGGCAACTGTTGAGCTAAAACAGGAAAGCAAGTATCTGCATCCGGCATGCTGGAGTGAATGGCTGCCTATTGATCTACCGCTAGGCCCTGACGTATTGGCCATCCGGCCTGTTTATTTTGCTGGACGGTTGATGGTCGTGTATGTCGAGGGCATTCGTGATCCGGATCTGCACTTTGAGAACGGTACAGTCGCTCCGGGTCAGTGGCATCTGGAAATGAAACTGTCCCAGCTGGCGATCAATGGCCGTTGGTCACTTCCCATCAGTCTCGGAAAAAAGGACTTCTCGGTTGTACCCAAGGATTCCGCACGTCTGCTGGCGGTCACTTTTGGAGGGGCGCGCAAATACGTGGATGATGTATTAGCCGTTTGCTTTACGACAACGGATGTACCCATCGAGTCGTCGAAGGACGCCATGTGGAGGGCTGACGAAGAGAAGCCCGGGTGGATGTTTGCGTCATTGAACTCAAGGTTCGAACCGCAAGATGCTCAGGAGGAAAGTCTCGAAGTATTGATCAATGGGCGATTTGCGAATCCCATGGCATTGCAGCATCAGTTGCACATCAACGAGCGTTCCCTCGTACGCCAGTCGCTTGTTCCGGCATCGGTGTCCACAACAGGTGACTCCACACAGGAAGGATTAATCAGTAAGTACATATCGACCAATATAAGTTTAAAAAGTCGATTGAATATAGTCGGTGGGGAGGAGGTGATTACTAATGTGTTGCAGGTCCAGGGTGTGTGTGAAGTTGATAGACCTGACTATACGTTGAATCATTTGGTGTTTGCTAATAGTGCACATGTCCTGTCATTGATGACCTATTTTGAGCTTTCAAAAGTCGGGGCGAAAGGCATCAAGCTGACTTGCCATCATCAGGGTAAGATAGGCTTTAGTTTTTCTTTGCATTTAGAGAATGAAGGTGCGGAGACCGCCGATGTACTGGTATCGATTACCGAGGCTGATTTTGTCAGTACGGCGTTTGGCGTTAAGTTGATAAAAGATATTACGCTGACTCATGCTCAACTGGAAAGACTATGGATGCTGTCATCCAGTAGCGTTCGTAGCGGCGCTGGATTTTTTATCGCTTATGGTTCGTCCAGCGCTGCCAATGAGGTGTTTTTAGGCAATTCCGTTAATAGGTTGGAGGTGCAAAAGAAACCAGAGACAGCGCAGATGGAGCTGAAAATAATTGATGGAGGCATTATTGCGGCGGATACCTGGAAAGGCACCGTTGAATTGAGTGGTTGGGGGCAGTCTGGTTGGATTGAACATGGCTGGACAGGTAATCCTGTCAACAAGAGCTTCGACATAGTATGGGGAAGCAGCGACGAAGAGTATGGTCGCAATCGTTATAAGCTGGAAGTGTTGCAAGTGCCAAATACCAGTCCTGTGCCATTGATCAGCAAGCAGGGTTCCGGAGGGCAGTTTCTGGACCTGCGGCCATTGGGTACCGAGTTGAAATGGGTCCAGCTTAACTCTACCTTTGGCGATAAACTTGTCGCTAAAGCGGCGATTTCCATTGACGAAGTATTGTCCAGATCCACCCAGTTTACTCACGAGCCCGCGCCTTGGGAGTCGCCCGATAAGGCACCGAATCCATTGACCATTCCTATGGACTTCAACAGTGCCCATGGCATGTTTTATTGGGAGTTATTTTTTCACCTGCCGTTTTTGATCGCCTATCGACTGGCTGAAGAGCGCAACTATCGAGAGTCACAAAACTGGTATCACTACATTTTTAATCCACAGCTGCGGGAGAACCGTCCTGGCGCAATGGTTAACAATGAGCGTTATTGGCTCTGTCGGCCTTTGCTGGAATCGGGTGATATCAGTTTTGTTGCCAAAGACTTGGTGGACCCCGATGCCATCGCTTTTGCAAAACGCATTCATTACCGTAAAGCGATTTTTATCGCTTATGTACGGTGCATCATTGCCCATGCCGATTCGCTTTACCGGCATTTGACCCGCGACAGTCTGGCGGCGGCAAAACTGCAGTATATCCGTGCTCTGTTTCTGATGGGTGATGCTCCCAAAGCGAAGGCTATGAGCCATTGGGAACCGACTAGTGTGGACAAGATTCTTGCCCGTCGCCAGGCCGGCACTCACAGTGCATTGGAAAATTTCAGTCGTACCCTGGACGTACAGGTGGCGAATTTGCCGGCCCGAATTTCCGGGTTAACTGACTTTTCAATTATTAGAAAAGATGTTTTCCGCCCCACAGCCAATGAAGATGTACTGGGTATCTGGAAATACATCGACAACTGCCTTAGCAATATGCGCAATAACTTGACGATTGATGGCAAACAGTCGTCTATCCCTCTATTTGCTGCACCGACAGACCCGAAGAAGTTGCTTCAAGCTCAGGCAGGTGGATCGTCCGGTGCATCCCGTAGTGCGGGGGGCTGGCGCAATATTCCGCACTATCGGTTCCGGGTCATGTTGAGCACGGCCCAAAACGCAGTGCAAACACTCATCGGTTTTGGCCGCGAAGTCCGACAATGCATGGAAGCACGTGACCGAAGTTTGCTCGAGGAGCAGTTGCAAAAGCAGCAAATTGAACTGGGCGCCTACGCCAGGGCGATCCAACAGGAGTCGCTGAAACAACAGGAAGAGTCGCTGAAGTCGCTGCAGGAAAGCAAGAAAGTGATTGATGGGCGCATCGATCATTATCGCCAGTTGCTTGATCAGAACGTGTCTGCGGGGGAAGTAGCTGCGCTTGAGGACCAAATGGCAGCCAGGACTGATATGAGCGATGCGAGCCAGGCTTACGTCGCAGAAGGCTACGCTAATAATGCGCCGAATATGGTGATCATGGGCTTTGCTGCGGGTACCGGCGGCATCATATTCGGCAGTTCATTTCGAGCAATGGGACTATTGCTGGGAGGCGCGGCGGAAAAAGAACTGATTGCCGCGGACAGGTCAGCAACCAGCTCTCACTATGGACGCAGATCGGAAGAGTGGGGACTGGCGCTCAATCAAGGTGAACGTGAAATGCAAGTATTGGACGCGCAAATAGCAGCACAGATGCATGCGGTCTATGCTGCGCGAGCCAGCCTGGAACATGCTGAAAGAGCCAACGCTCATGCTCAGGATGTGTACTCGTTCTATAAAACCCGTTCAACCAATGTCGAACTGTACCGCTGGCTATTGAGCCAGATGGCTGTGCTGTACTTCCAGGCATACGATGCAGTCGCCGGATTGTGCCTGAGTGCCGAAACCGGTTTTCAGTACGAAATGGGCGACTTCGATTCGCAGATCATTCGCCCCAATATGTGGATGGATAACTACTACGGCTTGTGCGCTGGCGAGTCCATGCTGTTTGACTTGATGTCGCTTGAGAAGGAGTTCCTCAGTCGAAACGAGCGTCGCCTGGAATTGATCAAGACAGTTTCTCTGCGTCAGCTGTTTGAAGCGGGCGAATTTATTAAGCCGAAAAAAGACTGGGATAACGTACTTAAAGGAATAAAAGAGACAGGGAAATTCGACTTTGAATTTACCCAGCAATTATTTGACTGCGATTATCCAGGGCACTACTGTCGCCAGATTGTCAGCGTTTCGATAACTCTCCCGGTTGTACTTGGCCCTTACAGGGATGTATGCGCAACACTGACGCAAATCGCCAGTACCACGGTGCTTAAACCAGACATTGGGATACTCGATTACTTTTATGGCGACAAGGATCAAATGCCGCCACCGTATGTTCTTTTAAATCTGCGCAGCCATCAACAAATAGGCGTCAGCCGCGGAATTGAGGATGCCGGTTTGCATCAAATGATGTTTGGTGATGAGCGCTATTTGCCCTTTGAGGGGACAGGTGCGGTATCCAGATGGCAACTGCACTTTACACGGCACGACACGCGACAGAAGGCCTTGATTGACAGCTTGACAGATATCATTGTCGAGGTTCGTTATCTGGCGAAGGCGGGAGGAAACGACTACACAAATGCTGTGATGGACCTGTTGCCCGGCTGAGTGGCCCTATCAAATTCGAAGCGTTTCGAATACTACAACAGCAGCTAACAGAGAAAGGTGAGCATCATGAGTGAAGAAAAAATCCGTGGTCGCAATCTGGTAAAAAGTGGAAGGTTTCCTAGTGGCTGGGACACGAATTGGCAACGCGTTGGTAATGGCGGCGGGGAGGGGTGGTATGAAAGTATTTTGTACGGAAACTTTTTGATGCTGAACGGGAAAAGAGTCTACTCGCAGTCTGTTTCAACGGCATCCTTTACGGAGTCGCAATTTTCGCAAGTGGAGTATTTGTTGGGCTTTCAATATGAAAACAAGGGTGATGGTCCAGGCTCGAAAGTTATTCTAATGTTCAGTAACGGTACAGAGGATCCGATTGATTTAAGTGGGAAGAAAAAAAACTTGTTGGATGACGAAAGCTGGAATCCTTATCTAAGGCACACCCTCACTGTACTTCAGTCTGATCAATCTGTTGATCTTCAGATTCATGGTGCCGACATTACGGGGGCAAGAGGATTGCGGACTACCGATTTTGATATTCAAATCGAGCTGCCTCCATTGGAGTTAAAGAGTCTCACCGTAGATAACGTTGAGTATCGGAGACTGGACTGATATATCGATATGAGTGATATTCGCCCATTTGCCCAAGCGAAAATGTCATTACCGAATTGGCAGCAGTCAAGGAGCTCCACTGCGTTTCCAGGCCAGGTAATGTGTCACCAATTCTGGTCCCAGCTCTCTGGGGCGGACATCTTTTACTGGAACTCCATGGGCGACCAAGCGCTCATGGAGCTCTGCTCGTGAATTCAAATAGTCAACTGTTCCGCTGTAGTTCAGCGCTTCTGACAAGGTTTGCACTGTCATTTGTCGTGCGGTGTCGAGCACCTCTTCGCGCATGCTTGCTATTAATACGCGGTGCTGCTTGCTCAGCTGTTGAACAGCGCTTATCAGCTCCTCATCGTCTTCATCCCGCAGGTTAGTGACCAAAATCACCAATCCTCGGCGTTTCTGTCGGGCCAGCAGTTGAGTAGCAGCGGCCTGATAGTCAGCGCTGCGTTGAGTGCTGTTCAGGTCGTAGACCGTGTTGAGCAATACGTTGAGCTGACCGGCACCTTTAACCGGTGCGAGATAACGCGGTTGATCGCTGGCAAAGGTACTCAGACCCACCGCATCACCCTGACGCAACGCCACGTAACTCAACAGCAAACACGCATTCAGCGCATGATCGAAATGCGCCAGTTCGCCATCATGACTGCGCATATGCCTTCCGCAATCGAGCATGAAGATAATCTGCTGATCGCGCTCGTCCTGATACTCCCGGGCAATCGGTGTGCGTTGCCGGGCGGTGGCTTTCCAGTCGATCTGGCGCAGGCTGTCGCCTTCGCGAAATTCCCGTAACTGATGAAACTCCATACCCAGGCCACGTCGTTGTCGTTGGCGTACGCCGAGCTGGCTGAGCCAGTTGTCCACCGCCAGCAGTTGGCCGCCGTAGAGGCGGGCGAAGTCGGGGTAGACGCGGGTGTGGTCGGTGACGCTCAGAAGCCGTTTGCCGGACCACAGGCCCAATGGGCTGGGCAGGTTGATTTCGCAGTGATCGAAGCTGAAGTGGCCACGTTTGAGCGGGCGCAGGCGATAGCCGACCTGGCTGTGCTGGCCGGGCTGAAGTTCGACTGACAGGGGGAGGTTTTCGAAGTTCAGGCCGTCGGGGACGTGGTCGAAAATCTGGACCGTCAGTGGTTGGGGAAAGTTGTGCTCAACGTCCAGTCGGACTTCGCTCCAGCGACCGAGGGCCAGGCTGCCGGGCATTTGTCGTGTTATCCGGGGCGAGTGCAGGCGTGTGAGGCGGGCAGCATCGAGTATTGCCAGGGCCAGTAGCGCCAGCAATAAACCCCACTGGATCGACAACAGGCTTGAGGGCAGCGCAATGTCCAGTGCGCGCAAGGTGCCCAGCACGATGCCGATGGCCAGCAGGATTGCGAGCCAGATCAGCAACAAACGCGAGGGTTTCACAGACGTGGCGCCGGCACTTGATCGAGCAGTTGCCGCAGCACGTGATCGACCTCCAGCCCTTCGATATCCAGCTCTGGCGCAATGCGTACGCGATGGCGCAACACCGCCAGCGCGCAGCCCTTGATGTCATCCGGAATCACGAACTCACCGCCGCGCAACAAGGCCCGTGCCCGAGCGCAGCGCACCAGCGCGATGGAGGCCCGAGGCCCGGCGCCGAGGGTCAGGCCGGGCCAGCTGCGGGTGGTGCGGGCCAGGCGTACGGCATAGTCGAGGACCTGATCGTCCAGGGGCAAATCACTGGCGATGCGTTGCAAGGCCAGCACGTCCTTGGCTTGCAACACGGTGCGCAGTGGTTGCACATCGAGCATGTCGGCCCGGGTAGAACGGCTGACCTGACGCACCATGTTCAGCTCTTGCTCGGCGTCGGGGTAGTCCATGCGTACCTTGAGCATGAAACGGTCGAGCTCGGCTTCCGGCAGCGGATAAGTGCCTTCCTGTTCGATGGGGTTTTGCGTGGCGAGCACCATGAACGGTTGCGCGATGGGCAGGGCGCGGCCTTCGAGGGTGACTTGTCGTTCCTGCATGGCTTCGAGCAGCGCCGCCTGGGTTTTCGCCGGGGCGCGGTTGATTTCGTCGGCGAGCAACAGGTTGGTGAACAATGGCCCTTTGCGCAGTTTGAATTGCTCGGTTTGCAGGTCGTACACCGCGTGGCCGGTGACATCGCTGGGCATCAGGTCCGGGGTGAACTGAATGCGCGCGAATTCGCCACCGAAGCAGCGGGCGAGGGCGCGCACCAACAAGGTCTTGCCCAGCCCCGGCACGCCTTCGAGCAGCACATGACCGCCGGCAATCAACGCGGTGAGTACGTCATCGATCACCGTGTTCTGGCCGATCACGGCTTTTTGCAATTCAACTCTTATCGCTTGGGCCAGATAACTGGCGCGCTGGCGTTGCTGCTCGGCATGGCTAGGCGCGCCGGGCTCGATCTGTTCACTCATAAGGCGTTCCTCAAGGTTTGCAGGTGGGCGACCTGACGGCTGAATTCAACGCTGGACAGCCGTTGCTTCGGTCGCGGGCTCATGGCCTGGCTGATAGCGCGTGTGGGTTGGCCGGTCAGGTGTGCGAGCACCAGCCATTGTTCGGCGACGCCGAGTTGATCAAAACCGGGATGACGGCGCCGTACCCGGCGCAGGATGTCTTGCTGCAAGGCTTGCAGCAGACTGTCCTGACCGCTGCGGCGCAAGATGAAATCGGCGCTGGCACGCAGGTGTTCCTGAAGTTGTCGACGGGCTCTCGGCGCCGGTTCAATCAATGGACCGTGGCGCACACCGACATGCCAGAGGCCAAGGCCGATCAGGGCAATGAGCGCGACCAATGCCTGGGGGAAATAACGCAGCAACAAGGTCAGCAAGCTGTCGTGATCGGTGTTGAACAGCAGCGTCACCTGGGTGTCCGCGGTCAGGTACCAGAGCAGCCAGGCATTGTCGTACTCGTCGATGGCCGGGGTTTTCCACAGGTCGGCGTCGGTGACCACAATGATCGAGCCGAGCCCTTGGTTGAGCTGCATCATGTGCGTGGCCTTGCCGCTGTTGGCCCAGGCTTGCGCGAGATTGTTCGGGTCTTCGAGATGGAACGCGGTATCGAAGGTGGCGTAGGCCGGGGCGTCTTCATCCTCAAGATACAGTTTGGTCAGGTTGGGGTAAGGATCCTCACCGGTAGCGGGTGGCGGGTCCTTGAGGTCTTTACTCAGTGACTGGTGCACCTGCACCCGGTCGAGCAGCAGGTCATTGCTTTGGCCGGTTTTTTCATCCCACAGTGATTCGGCGATGAACAACAGGCGCCCACCGGCGCGGGTCCAGTTCATCACTTGGTCAATCTGCCGTGGCGTCATGTTTTGCCGGTCGCCGAGCAACAAAAGGCTGTGCTGGCGCGGGTCCAGCGTCGGCAGCACGTCGAGGCTGTTGGCATGGCCGACGGTAAGGCCCTGTTTGCGCAGGAAGTGTTCGGCGGCCAGATAAGGGTTGGCCTGGGCTTCGGGCGAAGGGCCGTGATCGATGTCTGCCTGATAGGGCGTTGCCTTGAAAAACAGATAAACACTCAGCGCAGCCAATAGCACCGCGATGAACACGCCGACCGCCAGCCAGAGACGCCGGTTCAATGCGCCGCTCCCGGGCCGAACAGCGCCCGCCAGCCATCACAGAGTTCCTGTTGCACCTGCGCGGGGGGCAGGCGATGCCCGTAGGCCATGTTCTGCCAGTGCCCCGTCAGTTTTTTGCTGAAAGTCAGCAGCGCGGGTTGCTGCAGGTGTTCAACGCGCTCCAGCACCTCGCCCTCGGTGTCGGCCGGTTTCAGCGCCATGTTGTAGTCGTGCAGCAAGTGACTGAGCAGGGCGCGATAAAGCAATCCGAGAGCTTCACGCGGGTTGGTTTGCCAGAGGCTTTCCGCACTGGCGGCGATGTCGGCAGGCAGGGTTTCACGGTTGAGATCCAGGCCGAATGCTTGCTGTGGCAGCGGCCGTGCAACTTTGCGCGGCAACCTCGGTCGGCGACTGACGAACGCCTGCAACCAGTCGCGGTAACGCCAGATCAACAAACTGATGACCCCGATCACCGTACCCCACAGCAGCACTTCAATCAGGGTGGCCAATGCACCGAAACGCTGGTTATCCAGCAACTTGAGCAGCGCCTTCAGCCACTCGGGGGCCTTGCCATCGTCCGGTGTTTCGGCGGCGGGTTTGTCTTCGCCGCCAAAACGATAGCGGGTGACCGTTTCCTTGTTCTTGAATGGTGGCTGATCGAGGATCGCCTTGATGCTGTCCCGGGACGCCTGGCTGGTCAGAGGCTGGTCCAGCAGACGCGGGCTGTCCGGTGAGATCGCGGGCTCGGCGGCCCACACGGTTTGCGCCGCTGGCATCAGCAAAAATGCCGCCAGCAGCAGGGTGACGGCGGTACTGCTCAAGCGTTGGCGCAGACGACGGAACACCAGCTCGATATCCCAGGCCTCCAGCACCGTGCGCCGGTTCAGATAAAGGCTGAAGCCGCAGGCCACGTAAACCGGTTCCCACACCACGAGCACCAACACGTAAAACACGTTGGTCAGGTGTTCCAGCCAGCGCCAGTCTTGTGTGGCGGCGGACAGCAGCGTTTGCCAGCTCCAGTCCAATTCAACCTGTTGCGGCAGGAACAGATAAAACAGCACCATCAAGCCGACCCACAGTGCACTTTCCAGATGTACGCCGATGATCGTCAGCCAGCGCGCTGCGCCGCCGTCGCGTTGCAACAGCACCTGCAAGCGCTGTTGCCGCGCTTGCCCACTCAGGCCTTCGAGTTGCACCACCGGCATCAGGAAACTGCGACTCAGACTCAAGCGTCGCCAGGTGAGGCTGGCGAGCAATTGTGGCTTGAGCAGTCGCGGCCATTGGCGCAGCGCCTGTTTCAAGGTGGGTGTTTCACCGAACATGGCTTTGGACAGGATGTACAGCGGCAGGCGTTCGAACGCCGGTTTCAGCCACCAGAAAATGAAGGCGGCGAGGGACGGTGAATCCCACAACAACAAGGTGAGCAAGGCGAAAACCGGCAAGGTCACCATGGCCCAACTGGTCATCAACAGGCGTCGGTGCCGCTGGCTCAGCAGGACGCCGAGGTCCATGGCTTCCCAGGTTGTTCGAGGGCGGATCACCACGGTCGCGTCACTCAGGCGCATGACGAGTCCGTCCGGCAAACAGCAGATACATTGCTACCAAAAACCACAGCATCGCGCCGACCAGATACTTGGTCATCGGCGCCGGCCCGGTCATGGATGACCAGTAGGCTTCGATAAATGCAGCGATCAACAGAAACAGCATGACCCCGCAAATCAGTAATACGCTTTTGCGCGCCGCGACTCGCAACGCTTCGGCGCGTGGCAGGCGCCCCGGTGCGATCAATGCCCAGCCCAGTTGCAGGCCGGCGGCACCCGCCAGGGCAATGGCGCTGAGTTCGAAAGCACCGTGGCCGATCACGAACGACCAGAAGGTTTGCCCGTAGCCGATCTGTGTCAGGTGCCCGGCCACCGCGCCGATCATCAAGCCATTGAAGAACAGGAAAAACGCGCTGCCCAGGCCAAACAGCAAACCGCTGGCGAACGTCTGAAAAGCGATGCCGATGTTGTGCATGATGTAGAAGCCGAACATCATCCAGTCTTCACTGGCCGCCCGTTCCGCCGAGCGACCCAGGTGTCCGGCGTTGGGGTCGTACATGCTTTGCATGTCGCTGACCTGTTGCGCCGGGATCAGGTTGTAGACCAGGTCCGGGAACAGATACACCAACAGTGCGAAGCCGATCAGGCTGCCGAAAAACATCAGGCTGGCGGCCAGCACGAAGCGCCACTGTTCGCGCACCAGCCGCGGAAAATCCGCGAGGATGAAGCCGAGCACATTGGCACCCAGGCGGCTGCGATGTCGATAAAGTTGTTGATGGCCGCGCAGGACCTGTTGCTGCAACGAGTCGATCAGGAAACTGCTGTATCCACGTTCCTGAGCCAGCGCCAGGTGCTGGCATAGCCGACGATAGTCTTTCGCAAAACTGGCGACACGTGAGGTGTCTTTGTTGCGCTCCAGCCTGTCGAGCATGAGGGAAAACTGCGCCCATTCAGCCTTGTGGCGATTCTCGAAAAGACTTTGCTTCATGCGGGGCCCAACAAGCCGCGGGCGATGCCGTTGAGTTCCGACACCGCCCGTGGCGCTGGGACGTTCAACGGTTGGGCGAGGATAGAGGCAAGTTCATTGACCCGCGCTTCGGAGAGTTCACCCTGGCGTTCGGCAAACCCTAGGATGGCGCGTTGCTCGGTCAGCGTCATGGCGAAGGCCGGACGTCGCGGTTCGGCGTCGGGCACTTGCGGTCGGGTGAGCGGCTGTTCGCGGTAGATGACCAGCGTGCCGGCGGCCAGGTCGCCGAGGCGTTTGAAGCTGGGGTGTTGCAGGCAACTGATGGCGCCGAGGAAGTAGCCGAACGGCAACAAATCGACAAATCGCAGCAGGTTGCGCAACAGCGAAGCGGACCAGCCGATCGGCGTGCCGTCATCCTGCACCACCCGCAGGCCCATCCATTGCTTGCCCGGCGAGCGTCCCTGATTGAGCACTTCGAACAACACCATGTACCACCAGCTCACTGCGAACAGCAGGATCGAGCCCAGCCCGGCGCCGAGTTTCCCCAGAAACGCGAGGACGATAAACAGCAGACCCAGAATCAGCCCGCGAAGCCCGAGGTCGATGGAGAACGCCAGCGCACGGACCATCAACCCGGCCGGGCGCAGTGGCAAGTCGATGCCTTCCGGCGTTTCAACCTGATACCGCGTATCCAGTGGCGGGGACAGCGTCGCTTTCCTTTGCAGTGCTGTGGTCTCGAGCATGGGCAACCTGATGATGTGGCCTGATCGGGATTCTCTGTGCGTCCGATGCTAGCAGCCTCACGGGGGGAAACGACATAACTATGTATTGCACGGTGCGTGGTCAGAGGTGATTGAATGCAAGATTACTGGCCGGGGCGGGATGTGAACGCCTAGACTTCGCCGATCTTCAGTTCAGGAATAGCCCGTGACCTCGATCTTCTGGTACGACTATGAAACCACCGGCATCAACCCGCGTTGCGACCGTCCACTGCAAGTGGCGGGGCTGCGCACTGACTTTGATCTCAATGTCATAGACGAGCCGGTCAATCTTTATTGCCAGCCCAGTGAAGACATCCTGCCGCATCCGGCGGCCTGCGCGATCACCGGCATCACGCCGGGCCAACTGACCGAACACGGTTTGAGCGAAGCCGATTTCATGACGCGGGTTCACGCGCAACTGGCGGCACCGGGCACTTGTGGCGCGGGTTACAACACCTTGCGTTTCGACGACGAGATGACTCGTTACAGCCTGTACCGAAATTTCTTCGACCCCTATGCCCGCGAGTGGCAGGGCGGTAACAGTCGCTGGGACCTGATCGATGTGGTGCGTGCGGCGTATGCCTTGCGGCCCGATGGCCTGGTTTGGCCGACGGACGACGAAGGACGGGTGACGCTCAAACTCGAACGCCTGACCGCCGCCAACGGCATCGATCACGGCAATGCTCACGAGGCGCTGTCGGACGTTCGCGCGACCATCGCACTGGCACGGCTGATCCGGGAAAAACAGCCGAAGCTCTACGACTGGCTTTTTCAGTTGCGCAGCAAACAAAAGGTGATGGATCAGATTCGGCTGTTACAGCCGATGGTGCACATTTCCGGGCGCTTTTCGGCGGCACGCAGTTATGTCGGCGTGGTGTTGCCGCTGGCCTGGCATCCGCGCAACAAGAACGCGCTAATTGTTTGTGACCTGCACTTGGATCCCCAAGGATTGCTCGACCTGGATGCCGAGACCTTGCGCCAGCGTTTGTATACCCGTCGCGATGAACTGGCCGAAGGCGAACTGCCGGTGCCGCTCAAACTCATCCACATCAACAAATGCCCGGTGGTGGCGCCGTTGTCGGTGCTTCGTCCCGATGATCAGCAACGACTGGGGCTGGATATGGCGCTTTATCAGGAACGCACGCTGCGACTAAGTGCCGCACAAACAATTTGGCGAGATAAAGTTCAGGCCATTTATGCCCGAGAGGATTTCGCCCAGAGCCAAGACCCTGAACAACAGTTATACGATGGTTTTATCGGTGATCGGGACCGGCGTCTTTGTGAGCAAGTCCGGGCGGCTGACCCGGCGCAATTAGCGCAAGAGCAATGGCCTTTCGATGATGAACGTTTGCCTGAATTATTGTTTCGATATCGCGCACGTAACTTTCCCGAAACGTTGAGTTTCGAAGAGCAAGAACGCTGGCGAGTATTCTGTCAGCAACGTTTGTCAGCGCCCGAGTGCGGGGCACCCAATACCCTGGAAGCATTTGTAGAAGCTGCAGCCCAATTGAACATTACTGCGACGCCATTCCAGCAAGAGGTGCTCAATGAGTGGAACAATTATGTCCAGGCATTGCGCAAACGTTTGAATCTTTGAAAATGAAAATGCACGGGCCTGAATCTCGGGCATAAAAAAACGCCAGCGATTGCTGGCGTTCTTTTTTGTCGCGGATGGGTCTGCGACAAGCTTTGCGGCTTAGCCCAGCAGGGTAGCCCAGCCTTCAACCACGTCGCCGCCCCACTTGGCTTTCCACTCTTTCAGAGTTTTGTGGTTGCCACCTTTGGTTTCGATGACTTCGCCGTTGTGCGGGTTTTTGTATTGTTTAACTTTGCGAGCACGCTTGGTGCCAGTAGTTTTTACTGCGCCGCCGCGTGGTGCTTTGGTTTTGGATTCTGGATCCAACAGCGCAATGATGTCACGCAGGGACTTGGAGTATTCGCCCATCAGGGTGCGCAGTTTGCCTTCGAATTCCAGCTCGGTTTGCAGTTTGTCGTCTTGGGACAGGTTCTTCAAACGGGCTTGCAGCTCTTTGATAGCTTCTTCGGTGGCACGATATTCGTTGATCAAGGACATGGGGACTACCTTATGTTGTGCGCTGGATGGCAGGGGACAGTGCGGCAATAATAGTCAGGGTGTTTCATCAAGTAAACATTTAACCGGGGTTTATTTAAATTAGTTGCGATGAATAGGGCGCAAATTGGATGTACAGTTAAATAGTGTGACGCAGGTATCACAGATATTCACAATTGAATGCTTGAAGAATGCTGACAGGATCACCATCGCGCAGGTAACCGACAGCCCTCAACGCTTGTGCCACCGGCCTTCGTGCAACGCGAGGTGTCATCTATACTGCAGTTTTTTTGCGCAATCGCTAGAATGGCGGCCTTTGCGAAGTTCTGGAGTTTCCCCCTCATGCGCACTTTTCGGCTGGTGATTGCTTGCCCGGACCGCGTCGGCATCGTTGCTAAAGTCAGTAACTTTCTGGCGTCACATAACGGCTGGATCACTGAAGCGAGCCACCACTCGGACAATCTCAGTGGCTGGTTTTTCATGCGTCACGAAATTCGTGCCGACTCGCTGCCTTTTGGTATCGAGGCTTTCCGCGAGGCGTTCGCGCCGATTGCCGAAGAGTTCTCGATGAACTGGCGCATTACCGATACCGCGCAGAAGAAGCGCGTGGTGTTGATGGCAAGCCGTGAATCTCATTGCCTGGCCGACTTGCTGCACCGCTGGCACAGCGATGAACTGGATTGCGAAATCTCCTGCGTGATTTCCAACCATGATGATTTGCGCAGCATGGTCGAGTGGCACGGCATTCCTTACTACCACGTACCGGTCAATCCGCAGGATAAAGAGCCGGCGTTCGCCGAAGTCTCGCGCCTGGTCAAACAGCACGATGCCGAAGTGGTGGTACTTGCCCGCTACATGCAAATCCTGCCGCCCGAGTTGTGCAGCGAGTATGCGCACAAGGTCATCAACATTCACCACAGCTTCCTGCCGTCGTTCGTTGGCGCCAAGCCGTATCACCAGGCTTCCATGCGTGGGGTGAAGTTGATCGGTGCGACGTGCCACTACGTGACCGAAGAGCTGGACGCCGGCCCGATCATCGAGCAAGACGTTGTGCGCGTCAGCCACAGTGACAGCATCGAAGACATGGTGCGTTTCGGTCGTGATATCGAGAAAATGGTGTTGGCCCGCGGTCTGCGTTATCACTTGGAAGATCGGGTGCTGGTGCACGGTAATAAGACTGTAGTGTTCTGACCGTCACACGACGCGGTTGAAATTCGAAGGGCCTGGGCGTTCAATCGTTCCAGGCCCTTCGCCGTTTCTGCACTGAGGACATGACCATGGCTGATCCACTGGACAAAGCTACTTCCAAGGCTCCCGCGACATTGGGGGAGGGGTGTTTGAGTCGTTATGATCCGGATGATATGAGCGCTGAAGACGGCACGGAATTTCCCGGTGCGGCGGAGTTGTGGGAGCAGTTGAATCCTGAGCCTGACCTTGTAGGCGCTGGTTTGCCGGCGAAGCGGTCTTGAGGTCTGGCGTTTGCTCGTTTTGATTGTGTACATATCCGTTTCTGCGGTAACGGCGGCAATTGGTTTCGCCCTTACGGCGAGTCACTTTGGAAAAGCCCCAAAGTAACCAAAAGGCTCTTGCCCCTTTCGTTCGGTGCCTCGCTAAGGCTCGGCATGCCCTCGCTCCGGTCCTGCTCCGTGGGCCCGCCGCGATCGGCCATCCTTGGCCGTGCGCGGCTAACCCGGCATCCATGCCGGGTTGCCCACTGCGCAGAACCTGCGCTCGGCCTCTCGAGGGGGCGGTGCGTCCAGATCAAAAGCTGAAGGCGAGCTAACGCTCGGCCTGATGAGTGGTGAAAATCAAAAGCGTATGGGGTTCCCTGTAGGAGCCGGCTTGCCGGCGAAAAACGCCCGGACACCGCGTTCATTCAGGCAGCCCGCGTTATCGTTGACGTCCATCGCCGGCAAGCCAGCTCCTACAATTTTGAGTCGTGTGAACCCAATCCCCGTGTAGGAGCCGGCTTGCTGGCGATAGCGGTGGGTCAGTCGACACACCTATCGCCTGAAAGGATGCCATCGCCAGCAAGCCGGCTCCTACAGGGGATTGGTGCACATGTCCGGAATGAGTGAACGCAGTAGAGAAGAACAACGCGGACAACTGAAGAGCCAGGTCGGCTTTCAGGCCGCCTCGGCGGCTGTGGCGGTAGTCGCCCCCTCGAGAGGCCGAGTGGAGGTTCTGCGCAGTGGGCAACCCGGCATGGATGCCGGGTTAGCCGCCCCCGGCCATGGATGGCCGATGGCGGCGGGCCCACGGAGCAGGACCGGAGCGAGGGTATGCCGAGCCTAGGCGAGGCACCGAACGAAAGGGGCAGAAGCGCTTTGGTTACTTTCGCGCTTTTCGAAAGTGACTCGCTGTAAAAGCGAAACCATAAGCCGCCGTTACCGCATCAACGGATATACACACAATCAAAAAACTAAGCCTGCCTAAACCTCATCAACTTCTTCAACAACGGCCGCCCAACCATCAACAAAAACACCGGCCCCCCCACCACCAGATAAAAGTAATAAGTCACCGCCCGCCAAATCAAAATCGCCGCCGCCGCAGTGGATTTCCCCACCATGGGCGCCAGCAATGCAGCCGAGGTCAGTTCCGCCGCCCCGGCGCCCCCCGGCAACAGGCTGAACTGCCCCGCACTCAGCGAAAGCATCTGAATCAAAAAGCTCCAGGCCCACTGCAAGTCCGCGCCAAGCCCGCGCAACGCCAGGTACAACACGCTATAGCGCAACACCCAATGCACACAGGTCAGGGCAAACACCTTGATCAAAGTCCGAAAGGGCAACTTCAGCGTGTCAGTGAACGCCGCAAGAAAGTGCAGGAGTTTTCGCGCCCAGCGCAGGCGCGTGGTGCCTTTGACATTGAGACGTGCGAGCAGCCGCCCGCTGAGGCGAATCAGCAGCCGATGGTAGCGCGCGATCACCACACAACTGAGCAGCCCGCCGAACATCGATATCGCACTGACGGTCAATAGCCACTCCATGCGTTCACTGAGGTGCTGGAACAGCGCATAAATCAGAATCCCGCTTAACGCACAGAGAAAGAACAGCAGATCGCTGAGTTGGTCCATGGCGAAAACCGCACTGCCCCGTGCCGGACGCACCCCGTTGCGGGCCAGCAGCGCCATGATGGTCAGCGGTCCACCGCTGCCGCCCGGTGTGGCGCAGTAGGCGAACTCGGCAGCCATCACCACGCCGAGGCTTTTGACCGGGCTGACCTTGTCGCGCTCATCACCCAGCAACAGGCGCAAGCGCATCGTGTTCACCACCCAGCACAGCAGGATCATGCCGAACATGATCAGCAACCAGCTCAGTGGAAAGCTTTGCAATCGCGACCAGGTCTGGTTGCCACCCAGCAGCAGCGGAATCAGCACCGCCGCGAGCAGTGCGACAAACAGCAGAATCCCCCGGCTCATGCGGCGCGACCGATGCGGTCGCTGTGCAGCGCCAGCCAACGAGCCTTGGTCATCGGCAGGCGGCCTTGGTCGAGTAATCGCTTGAGGGTGTGCAGCCAGTAATCGCGCGCGAACCGATGACGCATGTCCACCGGGTGCAGGCCCAGACGAATCACCGGCGCCTGGCGCAAGCGTTGCTCGCGCTGATCGCTGACGAGCTTCGACAAACCTCGCCGCCATGCGCTGCGCGCACTCCAGACCAGTCCCGGCGCATCGACCGGGGTGAAGTCCGGTAGACGAAACAGATGCTGTGGATCGCTGGTGTAACTCAGGGGTAACTGGCGCAAGGCCTGGCGCGTACCTTCACTCATCAACCAGGCCGGAGCGACGAACCCTTCGAGCGGCCAGTGATAGCGATGAAACAGCTCGATACCTGCGCGCAGACGCGTGAGGGCCGCGTCCTGCGACAGCGTGTAGAACTCGCCTTCACGGGTATAAATGCGGCGCATGAACCAGTCTCGTGGCGTGTTGGGCGGCGGCTCGTCATCACAATGAAAATAGCCGTGCAGCGCCAGTTCGTCACCTCGGGCGACACGACCGGCCAGCAGGCGGCGCAAACCCGGGTGTGCCTCCAGATCGTTGTGTCTGTGGTAATCCGGCACCACCAGCCAGGTCATCGGCACTTCACCCAAGGCGTCGACGGCTTCGACAAAAGGTTGGTAATCGGCCCAGGTGTGCGGCGCGACGTCATGCAGTACGAGTAACAGGCAGGGCGCGTTCATGGGCTCAACCATTGGCGGCCAGCGGCCATTGATTGCCGAGGACGGCGTGATAGTGGCCCAGCAGGCTGTCGACCACCGCGTCCCACGAGTAATGCCGTTCGACATGGAGGCGTGCTTGTTGGCCGAGCGCGGCACTGCCTGAACTGAACAGCTCCCGCACCGCATTGGCCATCGCCACCGGGTCGTTCGGCGCGCACAGCAGCCCGCATTCTGCGCTGATGATTTCTTCAAAGGCTCCCGCCGCCACGGCTACGACCGGAATGCCGCTGGCCATGGCTTCGAGGATCACCAGGCCAAACGTTTCCTGGTCACCAGCATGCAGCAGCGCATCGGCGCTGGCCATCAACTTCGCCACCTGCGTGACGGGGCAGAACTCATGGATGACGGTGACGTTGTCCGGGACCACGACCGGCATCGACGACCCCACCAGCAACAGGTGATAACGCCGCCCCAGGCGTCGCATGCATTCCAGCAACACCGGCAGGTTTTTTTCCTTGGAACCACGCCCGGCAAAAATCAGCAGGTGCGTGTTTTCATTGATGCCCAGTTGCGTGCGCAGGCTTGGATCCCGGGCATCGGGATGAAAGGTTTGCAGGTCGACGCCCAGGGTTTGGACGAAAACGTTGTTCACGCCCAGGCTGGTCAGTTTGTCGGCCATGATCCGGCTCGGCGCCAAGACCCGGTCGAAGTTGCCGTAGAGCTTTTTGACATACGCTTCGACGTTGGTTGTGACCCAATTGCCCATGCGATTGCTGACCAGCAGCGGCAAGTCCGAGTGATAGAAGCCGATCACCGGCACGTCGAGTTGGCGGCGGGCATCGAGCGCCGCCCAGGCTGTGAGGTACGGGTCGCCGACTTCGATCAGATCGGGCTGCAAATCCTGCAGGACATTTCGCCAAGGGGCGAGACGGAGAGGGAAACGATAACCCTTGCCGAAGGGCAGGGCAGGGGCCGGAACCGTGTAAACGCCGTCCTGTTCGCTCAAGTGTGAACCGGGGATCAGCAGGCTGTGGCGAATGCCGGGTTTGACGCCCAGGCGACGGTGTTTTGCATCCAGATACGTGCGCACGCCACCGCTGGCAGGGGCGTAGAACATGGTTATGTCCGCGATGTGCACGATGAACATCCCTCCGGTCCGTTGTACTCCCTTGGTTGACCTTAATGAAGAATAGATGTTCGGCTGGGGTTTTGTGGTGTGTTACAGACCGTCTTCGCGGGCAAGTCGGATCGCCGCACCGCTCGCTCCTACAGGTTCACGTAAAACCTTGTAGGAGCGAGGCTTGCCCGCGAAGGGGCCCTCAGAAGCGCATTAGATCCGGAAACTACCGACCAACTGCTTGAGACGCGCCGCCTGCTGCTCCAGGTCCGAACACGCCCGCAACGTCGATTGCAGGTTTTCCACACCTTCCTGGTTGAGCGTATTGATCTCGGTAATGTCGACGTTGATCGATTCCACCACCGCCGTCTGTTCCTCGGTTGCCGTCGCCACGGACTGGTTCATCCCGTCGATCTCACCAATGCGCAACGTCACGCTGTTCAGGCGTTCGCCCGCCAGGTTGGCGATTTCCACGCTGTCCTGACTGTGGCGCTGGCTGTCGCTCATGGTGCTGACGGATTCGCGGGCGCCGATTTGCAGCTCCTCGATCATGGTCTGCACCTGCTGCGCCGATTCCTGCGTGCGGTGTGCCAGGTTGCGCACTTCATCGGCCACCACGGCAAAACCACGCCCGGCTTCACCGGCACGGGCCGCTTCGATCGCGGCGTTCAGCGCCAGCAGGTTGGTTTGCTGGGAAATGCTGGTGATCACTTCGAGAATCTGCCCGATGTTCACGGTTTTGCTGTTCAGCGATTCGATGTTGGTGCTCGAAGCGCTGAGCATGCTCGACAGTTGGTTCATCGCGACAATGCTGCGATCCACCACCTGTTGGCCGTCTTCGGCGAGGTTTCGGGCATCGCTGGCCTGGCTCGACGCCTGGGCGGCGTTGCGCGCGATTTCCTGGGCCGCGGCACCGAGCTGATTGATCGCGGCGGCGACGCTGCTGGTGCGCGAAGCTTGCTGGTCGGAGTTGTACATCGACGAGTTGGAAGCCGCGACTACGCGCAGCGCCACTTCGTTGACCTGGCCGGTGGCCGAAGACACTTCGCGGATCGAACCGTGAATGCGCTCCACGAAACGGTTGAACGCGGTGCCCAGGAGGCCGAATTCATCGTTGTTCTGGATAGTGAGGCGTTTGGTCAGGTCGCCCTCGCCGTCGGCAATGTCGGCCATGGCGCGGGTCATGACGTGCAGCGGCTGGATCAGGATGCGGATCAGCATGCCCAGCAAGGCAATGATGATCGCAACTGCGATGACGGTCGCAACGACCGCCGAGGCGCGGAAATCGCTGAGTTTCGCGAAGGCTTTGTCCTTATCCACCGACAGACCGATGTACCAGTTGACGGAAGACAGGCCTTTGATCGGGGTGAAAGTGACGATGCGGGTTTTGCCATCGACTTCCACTTCACTGAAATCGCTGCTGATGCGCGGTGTGTTTTTCGGATACGACTCAGCCAGGGATTTCATCACCAGCGCTTTGTCCGGGTGCACCAGGATCTTGCCGTCGGCGCTGACCAGGAACGCATAACCCATGCCATCGAAGTCCAGCGCATTCAGGCTGTCGGCGATCACTTGCAGGCTCAGGTCACCACCGACCACGCCAATGTTCTGGCCGTCCTTGAGCACACTGTTGACGATGGAGATGACCAGTTGGCCAGAGGCCAGATCGATGTAGGGTTCGGTCAGCGCCGAGCCGCTGGTGCTTTGGGCGCTTTTGTACCAAGGGCGGGCGCGCGGATCATAGCCATCCGGCATTTTGCTGTCCGGGCGGATGATGAAGGTGCCATCCTTGTTGCCAATGTAAGCACCCATGAAGGTCGACGTCACCGCCTTCTGCTCCAGCAGCTTGGCGACGTTGCCGATGTCCGGGTTCAGCGCGGCGTTTTGTGCGAGGTTTTCGATCAGCAGACTGCGCCCGGTCAGCCAGGTCTGGATATTGTTGGCAGTCACGCTGCCCATTTTTTGCAGATTCTTGTCCAGGTCCTCGCGAATGGCGTTGCGCTGTAGATAGTCGTTGTACAGGGTGAACGAGGCGAACGCGGCAATGACGATGAGGGCGGCGGCAAGCAGGATTTTATGGCTGAAGCGCAGATTTTTGTTCATGGCTTGGGGTTCCGCTAAGGTCTTAATGCCCAAGGCGTGCTTTTATAAGGAAGCGCGCAGTGGGCGGTCATGAAAACAAGCTGATATTTCCGTCCTCTCCTTGGGGGGATTACCGAAGCTTTTCAGTCTTTTATATCGGCCGTGCAGGATTAAAGATTAACCATGGGTGACCAAATGCCTGATTCATCGCAACTCGTTATCGGTGCCGATCTCGCGGGGCAACCGATCGCCCAGGCCATGCGCCTGGCGAACCGTCACGGTCTGGTCGCGGGCGCTACCGGGACCGGCAAGACCGTCACCTTGCAACGACTGGCCGAAGCGTTCAGCGATGCCGGCGTGGCGGTGTTCGCGGCGGACATCAAAGGTGACCTCTGCGGCCTCGGTGCCGCCGGCAACCCGCAGGGCAAGATCGCCGAGCGAATCGCCGGGATGCCCTGGCTGAATCACACGCCGCAGGCGTACCCGGTCACTTTGTGGGACATTCACGGCCAGTCCGGTCATCCCTTGCGCACAACCTTGAGCGAAATGGGCCCGCTGTTGATTGGCGCCCTGCTGGAGTTGACCGACAGCCAGCAATCGGCGCTGTACGCCGCGTTCAAAGTGGCGGACCGCGAAGGCCTGTTGCTGCTGGACTTGAAGGACCTGAAGGCGCTGCTCAATCACCTGCGCGACCACCCCGAATTGCTGGGCGACGACGCCGCGTTGATGACCACCGGTTCCAGCCAGGCCTTGTTGCGCCGATTGGCGACCCTGGAACAACAAGGTGCTGAAGCCTTGTTCGGCGAGCCGGCGCTGCAACTCGAAGACATTCTGCAACCGACCGCCGAGGGGCGCGGGCGCATTCACTTGCTCGATGCCAGTCGTCTGGTGCACGAAGCGCCGAAGGTCTACGCGACGTTCCTGTTGTGGCTGCTGGCTGAACTGTTCGAGCAACTGCCGGAGCGCGGCGATGCCGACAAACCGCTGCTGGCGCTGTTTTTCGACGAAGCCCATTTATTGTTTGCCGATACGCCCAAGGCGTTGCAGGAACGTCTGGAGCAAGTGGTGCGGCTGATTCGCTCGAAAGGCGTGGGCGTGTATTTCGTCACCCAATCGCCGGGCGACTTGCCGGATGACGTGCTGGCGCAGCTCGGTCTGCGTATCCAGCATGGTTTGCGTGCGTTCACCGCCAAGGAGCAGAAGTCCCTGCGTGCGGTGGCCGAGGGCTTCCGGCCGAACCCGGCGTTCGATGCCTTGTCGGTGCTGACCGAACTGGGGATCGGCGAGGCGCTGGTCGGCACATTGCAGGACAAAGGCACGCCAGAGATGGTCCAGCGCGTCCTGGTGGCACCGCCGCAATCACGGATCGGGCCGCTGAGCGAAACCGAGCGCACGCTGCTGATCGCCGGCTCGCCGTTCAAGGGGCGGTACGACAAACCGGTGGATCGCGAATCAGCCTATGAAGTGCTGATGGGGCGCAAAGGCCTGGCGCCGGAACCCGAAGCGGCACCGGGCAAACCTGCGCCAGAAGAACCGAGCTTCACCGACAAGGCCGGGGAGCTTCTCGGCACGGCCGCAGGGCAGGCGCTGAAGTCGGCGATGCGACAGGCGGCCAATCAGCTTGGCCGGCAACTGGTGCGCGGGTTGATGGGGTCACTGCTCGGCGGCAGCAAACGCCGCTAATTTTCTGGCGTATGCATCCCCTTGTAGGAGCGAGGCTTGCCCGCGAAGGGGCCCTTGAGGGCGCCCAAAGCTTCGCGGGCAAGCCTCGCTCCTACAGGGGCCGTGTCAGTCTTTTGGTTTGGCGTGAGCCGCCAATCGCTCCAGCGCCGCCCGCAGGTTCGGATCACTGATCCCCTCAGCCGTCGCTTGTATGGTCGCCCCCGCATCCGTCGACAAACTGATGGTATGCCCGGCCGCTCCTTGCTGAACGGTCGGCGGCTGCACCTTGAACAGAATCCGCGTCAGGCTGGCGAACTCATCAAACATCTGCAACTGCCGTTGCAGACGCTTCTGTTGATAGCGCAGACGCGTTGCCCAATGTCCGTCAGTGACAATCAGCAACAAGCTGCCTTCGCGCCACGACGCCACATGGCAATGTTCGCGCGCAGCGGGCTGCAATTGGCTTTCGAGCAGGCGTTGTAAATGACCCAGGCGTTGAGCATGGCCAAAAATGGCTTTCAGCGGTTTGGCTTCGCGAAGCAGAACGGCGGGTGCTCTGGCCGTAAGAGGGCGAAATGCCATGATCAGACACCTGAAGTAACAGAGCCGCCATGGTAGCAGAAAGCACTGGATGCGCCCGACCCATTGCTTTGCGCGCGCTTTACCCATTAAATCAACAAGTAACTTCTGCCGTCAGTGGCTTGAAGTTCAGCAAAAAGCCCTTATTTTAAGTGAGCCCCGTAACAGCGCAGTGCATGCATCGTGGAACAACGCCACTTTCCTCACCATCGTTTCCGGGTAGAATGCTCGTTCGCATGCGGCCATGAGGGCTGCACGGGCGACTCACGGGGCCGCCCTCCATCCCTTTAGTGTGGAAGATCCTGCCGATATGTTTGCGCCTTTGTTAAAGAAACTTTTTGGAAGCAAGAACGAGCGTGAAGTCAAACGCATGCTCAAGACGGTGCAACTCGTCAATGCCTTCGAAGAGCAAATGGTGGCCCTTTCGGACGATCAATTGCGTGCCAAGACGGATGAGTTCAAGGCCCGCATCGCCAAAGGGGAAACCCTCGACAAGCTGCTGCCAGAAGCCTTTGCGGTCGCCCGCGAAGCCGGCAAGCGCGTCATGGGTATGCGCCACTTCGATGTCCAGCTGATCGGCGGCATGACCTTGCATGAAGGCATGATCGCGGAAATGCGTACCGGTGAAGGCAAGACCCTGGTGGCCACACTGGGCGTTTACCTCAACGCGTTGTCCGGCAAAGGCGTGCACGTTGTTACCGTGAACGACTATCTGGCCCGCCGTGACGCCAACTGGATGCGTCCGCTCTACGAATTCCTCGGCATGACGGTCGGTGTGGTTACACCTTTCCAGCCGCCGGAAGAGAAACGTCAGGCCTACGCCGCCGACATCACCTACGGCACCAACAACGAATTCGGTTTCGACTACCTGCGCGACAACATGGCGTTCAGCATGGAAGAAAAATTCCAGCGCGAACTCAACTTTGCCGTGATCGACGAAGTCGACTCCATCCTCATCGACGAAGCCCGTACCCCGCTGATCATTTCCGGTCAGGCCGAGGACAGCTCGAAGCTGTACATCGAGATCAACAAACTGATCCCGCAGCTGCAATTGCACGTCGAAGAAGTCGAAGGCGAAGTCACCAAGGCCGGCCATTACACCGTCGACGAGAAGACCCGTCAGGTCGAACTCAACGAAGCCGGTCACCAGTTCATCGAAGACATGCTGACCCGCGTCGGCCTGCTGGCTGAAGGCGAGAGTCTGTATTCGGCGCATAACCTGGGCCTGCTGACCCACGTCTATGCCGGCCTGCGTGCGCACAAGCTGTTCAACCGCAACGTTGAATACATCGTGCAGGACGGTCAGGTTGTCCTGGTCGACGAACACACCGGTCGTACCATGCCGGGTCGCCGTTTGTCCGAAGGCCTGCACCAGGCTATCGAAGCCAAGGAAAACCTGAACATCCAGGCTGAAAGCCAGACATTGGCGTCGACCACGTTCCAGAACTACTTCCGTCTGTACAACAAGTTGTCCGGCATGACCGGTACCGCAGACACCGAAGCGTTCGAATTCCACCAGATCTACGGCCTGCAGGTCATGGTGATCCCGCCGAACAAGCCTTTGGCGCGTAAAGACTACAACGACCTGGTGTTCCTGACCGCCGAAGAGAAATACGCGGCGATCATCAACGACATCAAGGAATGCATGACTCACGGCCGTCCGGTGCTGGTGGGTACTGCAACCATCGAAACTTCCGAACACATGTCTGCGCTGCTGCAGAAGGAAGGCATCGAACACAAGGTCCTGAACGCCAAGTTCCACGAAAAAGAAGCCGAAATCATTGCCCAGGCCGGTCGTCCAGGCGCACTGACCATCGCTACCAACATGGCCGGTCGTGGTACCGACATTCTGTTGGGCGGCAACTGGGAAGTGGAAGTCGCGTCTCTGGAAGACCCGACGCCGGAGCAGATTGCCCAGATCAAGGCCGACTGGCAGAAGCGTCACCAGCAAGTGCTGGAGTCGGGTGGCTTGCAGGTGATTGCGTCCGAACGTCACGAATCGCGCCGTATCGACAACCAGTTGCGTGGTCGTGCAGGTCGTCAGGGTGACGCCGGTTCCAGCCGTTTCTACCTGTCGCTGGAAGACAGCCTGATGCGCATCTTCGCCTCTGACCGGGTGAAGAACTTCATGAAAGCATTGGGCATGCAGTCCGGTGAAGCGATCGAGCACCGCATGGTGACCAACGCCATCGAGAAGGCTCAGCGCAAGGTTGAAGGCCGCAACTTCGACATTCGTAAACAACTGCTCGAGTTCGATGACGTCAACAACGAACAGCGTAAAGTGATCTATCACATGCGCAACACGTTGCTGGCCGCCGACAACATCGGTGAAACCATCGCCGACTTCCGTCAGGACGTACTCAACGCGACTGTCAGCGCCCACATTCCACCGCAGTCGCTGCCTGAGCAGTGGGACGTGGCGGGTCTGGAAGCGGCGTTGCAGAGCGACTTCGGTGTGGCGCTGCCGATCCAGCAATGGCTCGACGAAGACGATCACCTGTACGAAGAAACCCTGCGCGAGAAGCTGATGCAGGAGCTGATTGCGGCGTACAACGAGAAAGAAGACCAGGCGGGCGCCGACGCGCTGCGCACCTTCGAGAAGCAAATCGTGCTGCGCGTGCTGGACGACTTGTGGAAAGACCACCTGTCGACCATGGACCACCTGCGTCACGGCATTCACTTGCGTGGCTATGCGCAGAAGAACCCGAAGCAAGAGTACAAGCGCGAGTCGTTCACGCTGTTCTCCGAGCTGCTGGATTCGATCAAGCGCGACTCGATCCGTGTGTTGTCGCACGTTCAGGTCCGCCGCGAAGATCCGATCGAAGAAGAGCAACGCCTGCGCCAGGAAGCCGAAGCACTGGCGGCGCGCATGCAGTTCGAGCACGCTGAAGCACCTGGTCTTGATCAACCGGAACAGCTGGGTGAAGAGCTCGATGTAGCCCTCGCCACCGCACCGGTTCGCAACGAACAGAAGCTGGGCCGTAACGAACTGTGCTACTGCGGTTCGGGCAAGAAGTTCAAGCATTGCCACGGGCAGATCCAGTAAAACCCGTTTCATACGCTGAAATACCCGCGCCGCGACCGGCATCAGCCGTCGCGGCGTTTTGCCATTTACACCACCGTTCTTCCTGAAAGCGGTGCAGACATCATTTATTAAGGAGCGCATTCATGGCTGTTGGTCTTGGTCCTTTGCCAACGTTGCACCCGGTTGCCGGTTTTGAACTCGGTATCGCCTCGGCCGGCATCAAGCGTCCTGGACGCAAGGATGTCGTGGTCATGCGCTGCGCCGAAGGCTCCACCGTGGCAGGCGTGTTTACCCTGAACGCCTTTTGCGCCGCTCCGGTGATCCTGGCCAAGCAGCGTGTGCAAGGTCCGGTGCGTTACCTGCTGACCAACACCGGCAACGCCAACGCCGGCACCGGCGAACCGGGTCTGGCGGCCGCCGAGCGCACCTGCGCGAAACTGGCTGAGCTGACTGGCGTCGATGCCAGCCTGGTGCTGCCGTACTCCACCGGTGTGATCGGCGAACCGCTGCCGGTCGAGAAAATCGAAGGCGCGCTGCAAGCCGCTCTCGACGACCTGTCGGTGAACAACTGGGAAGCTGCCGCCACCGGCATCATGACCACCGATACCCTGCCGAAGGGCGCCAGCCGCCAGTTCCAGCATGACGGCGTGACCATCACCGTTACCGGCATCAGCAAAGGCGCAGGCATGATCCGTCCGAACATGGCGACCATGCTCGGCTACATCGCCACCGACGCCAAAGTCTCCCGCGACGTGCTGCAAAACCTGTTGCTGGACGGCGCCAACAAGTCGTTCAACCGCATCACCATCGACGGCGACACCTCGACCAACGACTGCTGCATGCTGATCGCTACCGGTCAGGCGGCACTGCCGGAAATCACCTCCGCCAGTGGTGAACTGTTCGCCAAGCTGAAACAGGCTGTGTTCGAAGTGTGCATGGACGTGGCCCAGGCCATCGTGCGTGACGGCGAAGGCGCGACCAAGTTCGTCACCGTTGAAGTCAACGGCGGTGGCAATCACCAGGAATGCCTGGACGTCGGCTACACCGTGGCGCACTCGCCGCTGATCAAGACCGCGCTGTTCGCATCCGACCCTAACTGGGGCCGCATCCTGGCTGCCGTTGGCCGTGCCGGCGTACCGAATCTGGACGTGAGCAAGATCGACGTGTTCCTCGGCGAAGTCTGTATCGCCAGCCGTGGCGCCCGCGCATCGACTTACACCGAAGCCCAGGGCGCAGCGGTGATGCAGCAGGAAGAAATCACCATCCGTATCGAACTGGGTCGCGGCGATTGCAGCGAAACCATCTGGACCACGGACCTGTCCCACGAATACGTGAAGATCAACGCCGAGTACCGTACGTAAGACAGATCGCTTTCGCGGGCAAGCCTCGCTCCTACAAGGATCGCGCAATCCCTGTAGGAGCGAGGCTTGCCCGCGAAGAGGTCCGATCAGACACCAAAGATTCTGGCCTGTCCCCCCTCATCAAAAGGTCCCGAACATGAGCCTCCACCTGATCATCGGCGACAAATTGCATTCCTCCTGGTCCCTGCGCGGCGCCCTGGCCCTTGACCTGGCCGGTGCCCCGTACACCGAAGAATTGATCAAACTGAACCAGCCGGACACTCGCGAGCAGTTGCTCAAGCATTCGCCGACCGCCAAAGTCCCGTTGCTGAAAACCGAGCACGGCACCATCGCCGATTCCCTGGCGATTGCCGAGTACCTGGCCGAACAATTCCCTCACTCCGGCCTCTGGCCCAAAGACGTCGCGGTCCGCGCCCAGGCACGTTCAGCCTGTGCACAGATGCACGCCGGCTTCTTCGCCATGCGCGGCAACATGCCGTTTGACCTGAGCCGCGACGCACCTTTGTCGCCGGTCCCGGCTGACGTCCAGGCGGACATCGAACGCATGCTGGCGTTGTGGGCCGAGTGCCGCGCAGCCGCGACCGAAACCGGTCCATACCTGTTTGGCCGCGCGACCCTGGCCGATGCCTTCTTCGCACCCATTGCCGTGCGCCTTCGCACCTACCAGGTGAAATTGCCGGTGGCGGACGAGGCCTACGTCGAAACGATCTACCAATGGCCAGCCTTCAAGGCCTGGCAAAAGGCGGGTCTGGAGGAGGTCGGGCAGTGAAACGAGTACACGTAGCCGCCGCGGTTATCCGCGATAGCAGCGGCAAGATCCTTATCGCCCGGCGCGCCGACACTCAGCATCAGGGCGGTCTTTGGGAATTCCCGGGTGGCAAGGTCGAGGCCGACGAATCCGTGGAAACTGCGCTGGCCCGTGAGCTTCACGAAGAGCTGGGGATTGTGGTCAATGCCGCTCGACCGCTGATCAAGGTCCGCCATGACTACCCGGACAAACAAGTGCTGCTGGATGTCTGGGAGGTCTCGGACTTTTCCGGCGAACCTCATGGTGCCGAAGGCCAGCCTTTGGAGTGGGTGGCGCCGCGTGATCTGCCGGGCTATGAGTTTCCGGCCGCCAACCAGCCAATCGTTGCGGCGGCGCGATTGCCTTCGGCTTACCTGATTACGCCTGAAGATCTGGAAACCCCTGCGCTGCTGCGCGGTATTCAGAAAGCCATCGCCAACGGCATCAAGTTGATCCAGCTGCGGGCGCCCAACGGCTACGACCCGAAATACCGTGATCTGGCGGTGGACGCGGCCGGACTGTGTGCCGGCAAGGCGCAGTTGATGATCAAGGGGCCGTTCGAATGGTTGGGCGATTTCCCGTCGGCCGGTTGGCACATCACCTCGGCACAGCTGCGCAAATACGCAGCGGCCGGTCGTCCGCTGCCGGCGTCGCGCTGGTTGGCGGCGTCCTGCCACAACGCCGAGGAACTGGCGCTGGCCGAGCAGATGGGCGTGGACTTTGTGACCCTGTCGCCGGTGCAGCCGACCCTGACGCATCCGGGGGCTCAGCCGCTGGGTTGGGAGCAGGCTGCAACGTTGATCGAAGGTTTCAGCAAGCCGGTGTTCTTGCTCGGTGGTGTTGGACCGGCGCAAGTTGATCAGGCTTGGGCGGCAGGCGCCCAAGGTGTGGCGGGGATTCGGGCGTTCTGGCCGGATTCTTTGGTGTAGCTGCCGGCCTATTCGCGGGCAAGCCTCGCTCCTACAGGGATTTGCATTCTTCAGTAGGAGCGAGGCTTGCCCGCGAAGGCGTCCTTAAGAGTGCCGCTTAAACCCCGGGTTTCGCAGCAGGCTGCCACAAAATCTCCGCAACCCCCTGGCGCCTGGCAATCACCCGCGCCACCACAAACAACAGATCCGACAACCGATTGATGTACGCCAGGCCAACCCCGGCCAACGGTTCAAGCGCATTCAAATGCTGACACCGGCGCTCGGCACTGCGCGCCAGGCTTCGGCACACATGCGCTTGCGCAATCAGTGCCGAACCGCCCGGCAGAATGAAATTCTCCAGCGGCCCCAGCTCTTCATTCCACACATCGATCGCCGCTTCCAGGCGTTCGATTTCTGCCGCCTTCAACGCCTGATATTCCGGCATGGCCAGTTCGCCACCGAGATCGAACAACCGATGCTGGCAAGGCGCCAATACCTCGATCACTTCGTTTAATCCGGGAAACTTTCCAAGTTCCGCTTCGAGCCCGGCCAACAGCACGCCGACCTGGCTGTTCAATGAATCGACTTCGCCAATGGCCTCGATCCGCGGGTGGTCCTTGGGCACGCGGCGGCCGTCGCCCAGCCCCGTTTCGCCTTTGTCGCCGGTGCGGGTGTAGATCTTCGACAAGCGAAAGCCCATGGTTACCTCGAAAGCTGATTGAGTTCTTGAGAAACGAGCGGGGTGCTCGTCAACGGCAGGCGCAAGGTGAAACACGTGCCCTGGCCCAGGGTCGATTGCACTTCCATCTGACCCTTGTGGTTGTTGGTGATGATGAAATACGAAACCGACAAGCCAAGCCCGGTGCCCTGACCGATTTCCTTGGTGGTGAAGAAGGGTTCGAAGGTGCGTTTGCGCACGCTCTCGCTCATGCCTATGCCATTGTCCTCGACCTGGATTTCCGCCCACGGTGGATTGAGTTTGGTCCGCAGGATGATCCGTCCCGGCTCGCAGCCGTCCTCGCGCTGGTGAATGGCTTGCGCGGCGTTTTTCAGCAGGTTGAGCAGCACTTGCTCAAGTTCGTTGGCGGTGCCGGGCACGGGGCCCAGAGCGGGGTCGAACTGACGAATGATCGCCTGACCCTTGAAGTCAAAGCCAATCGCCAGGTCAAAGTCGTTGCCGGCGATTTCCACGGCTTGATCGATCAGCGCCGGCAAATCGCACGGCGCCATTTGCCGGGTGCTGCGGCGGCTGAAGCTGAGCATGTGGGTGACGATTTTCGCCGCCCGGGCGCCAGCCTGTTGAATGCCGTCGAGCAACTGCGGCACCTCACGTACTTTCAGGTACTCGTTGACCGTATCCAGCTCAACGCCGACTTGTTCGGCCTGTTCGAGGTTTTTTGGCAAGTCCGGGGACAGGCGTCGACGAATGTTCTGCACGTTGTGCAGGATCGCGCCAAGCGGGTTGTTGATTTCGTGGGCCATGCCGGCGGCGAGGCCGCCAACCGAGAGCATTTTTTCTGACTGCACCATCATTTCCTCCAGCGACAGGCGCTGGGTGATGTCGTCGATGCGGATCACCACGCCACGACCGGCACCGCCCATCAGCGGGTAAAAGGTCAGGGCGTAATGCTTGGGTTCATCGTCCTTGAGCCAGGTCACGCGCTCGATCTTCGCCACCGTGTGCTGCTCGACGGTTTGCTTGAGCTGAGGCAAAAACGGTTTGAGCGGTTCGAACGCAAGGAAGATCGGCTGATTCAGCGCTTCATCCAGGCGTGTGCCGGAGAGGGCGCTGGCCTCCTGATTCCACTGCGTCACGTAGAGCTGCTCGTCGAGGGCGATCAGCGCCGACGGCATGGAGTCGATGATGCTGTTGAGGTAATTCTGGAACCCGGTGAGTTTCTTCTCGATCTTGCTTCGCACCTGGACCTCGAGTTCCAGTTTGCGGTTGGTGTGGCGGGTTTCTTCGGCCAGGCCCTGGGCCTGATCGTAAGCGGCCTGGGATTCGTCCCGTGCCCGTTTGAGTTGCTGCTCCCGTGCCTCGATGCGCGAGAGCATGGTGTTGAACGCCTCGGCCAGGCTGCCGATTTCGTCATGGTTGCCGCGTGAGGCGCGCAGGGCGTAGTTCTCCTCCCGGGTCACTTGCCGGGACAGCTCTTCGAGTTGATGGATCGGCCGGGTAATCAGGCGTTTGATCTGCCGGGCGATCACCAGCCATAACAGCACGCTGAAGATCAGAATGCCGAGGCTGGCCGTCAGGGTCCCGGTGTAGAAGGCCATCGGCAGTTCGCTGCTGGCGACCAGCAGCAGATGGCCGGGCGCGGTGCCGGGGCGGGGCAGGGTGATCACTTGGTTGCTGCGAAATTCGGTGGCTTGCCAGGATTCGATGTGGCGGTAACGCGCTGGCAGGCCCAAATGATCGCCACGTTGCAACTGCGCCAGCCTTTCGCCCTTGCCGTCATACAGGGCTGCCGCGCGCAGCGGTGAATAGCTGTTGAGCTCATTGAGCAGTCGCTCGGCATTTTGTGGTGACTGCAGCGCTTCAGCCACCAGGCTCGGGTTGGATACCAGTCGGCCGATGGTCTGCAAGGCCTGGGGCGCCATGCTTTCCTGGGAAATGTAGTACGCGGCGCTGATAAAGGTCAGGTTGGCGACCAGCAAAACGGTGGTCAACAGCACCAGCAAGGCGGCCAGCAGTTTCTGGCCGACGGGAAGGTTTTCAAGGCGCTGGCGCAATGGCATCAGGTTTATCGCTGAAAAGGAACAAGTGGCCAGCGTAGCCGCTGCTCAGTCGCTGGGCAATCCAAGGCTGTGCAGATGGGCGATCAAGCGTGATTCAAGCTGATTGAGGTGCGGCAGGTTCAGTTGGTGCCGCGAAGCCACTTTGCAGACATAGCCCAACAGGTAGCTGATTTCGGTACGGCGTTGATTCGCAACGTCCTGATACATCGACGAGAAATTGGCTGCAGTGGCGTGAATCACCCGTTCCACTTCCGGCTGGAGGTTTTCGGCGGCGGCCGGCTGGCCACAGCGTTCAAGCAGCTCGGTCAGTTCGCCGCAGAGGGTCGCGACTTCGCAATGGTGGTCCTGCAAGCCGCCATTGCGGCAATCGTGCAACACCGTCAGTGGATTGATCGCGCAGTTGAGTGCCAGTTTCCGCCAAAGCCGGGTCAGAATGTCGGTGCTCCACTCGTGGGGAATCCCGGCGGCGCTCACGTCATCCAGCCATATCGGCGCCACGGGATGACCGGCATCCCCCAGCCAGGTGTAACCGTGACCGGCGAATACCACGCGCCAGTCACCGTCGCGAAACGCGCCTTCGGTGCTCGAAGCAAAAATGCAGCGCGCTTGCGGCACCTGCGCCGCAACGGCGTCCTGACTGCCAAGGCCGTTCTGCAACAGGATCAATTCGGCACCGGACGTGAGGCGCGGCGCCAGTCGGGCCACGGCTTGCTCGGCATCGTAGGCTTTGCAGGCCACCAGCAGGCGATTGATCGGCTCATCGCTGTCGGTAGTTTCGCCGGGGATGGCATACGTTGTTGCTTCGCCGTGCTCCACCAGCGTCAAGCCGCCCGCAGCCTGATAAGCCTGCAAGCGCGGCGCATCCCGCACGATCAGCCGGACCGGCACTCCGGCCCGCGCCAGACGCGTGGCCCATAAAGTGCCGAGGCTGCCGGCGCCCAGAACATGCCAGGTGGTGGACATCAGCTTTTTGCTCTGTTTGAGGCGCGCATCGGACGCTCGCAGTGAATGATGGGAAAGACCCGTTATAATCAGCGCGGATTTTAACCGCAAGCCAGGCGTGCTCCATCTTGATCGAGCGCGCCCTTTATTGGAGAGATTACATGCCGTCGTTCGACGTGGTATCCGAACTGGACAAACACGAAGTCACCAACGCGGTCGAGAACGCCGTCAAGGAACTCGATCGTCGTTATGACCTGAAAGGCAAGGGCACCTTCGAGTTCAAGGAAAAGGACCTGACCGTCAACCTGACCGCTGAAGCCGATTTCCAGCTCGAAGCAATGATTGAGATCCTCAAGCTGGCGCTGGTCAAGCGCAAGATCGACGTGCAGTGCCTTGAAGTCAAGGATGCCTATGCGTCGGGCAAGCTGATGAAGCAGGAAGCCGTTCTCAAGGAAGGCATCGACAAAGAGCTGGCGAAGAAAATCGTCGCTCACGTCAAGGACGCCAAGCTCAAGGTGCAGGCCGCCATTCAGGGCGAGCAAGTGCGCATTACCGGCAAGAAACGTGACGATCTGCAGGAAGCCATCGCAGCCCTGCGCGCCAAGACGTTCGACATGCCGTTGCAGTTCAACAACTTCCGCGACTGATTTCTCAGGCGGGAACCTCTCGGCGTTTTCGGCGTCCGAGGCCCAAGCAGCGGCAGAAAGGCTGCCCCCGAACGGGAGCAGCCTTTCTGCCGCTTATTTTTTTCGCGTGCCGTGTGGCCGGAAATCAGGAGAATGTAGATGGACTTGAATGCTGAAGTGGACAACCTGGTCAAGGCGTCCCAAGCCTGGATTCCGATGATCATGGAATACGGCAGTCGGGTGCTGCTGGCAATCATCACCCTGGCCATCGGCTGGTGGTTGATCAACAAAGTGACGCAGAAACTGGGCGGCCTGATAGCGTTGCGTAACGCTGACCTGGCGCTGCAAGGCTTCATCAGCAGCCTGGCGAACATTATTCTGAAGATCTTGCTGATCGTCAGCGTGGCGTCGATGATCGGTGTCGAAACCACCTCCTTCGTTGCTGCAATCGGTGCGGCCGGTCTGGCCATCGGTCTGGCGTTGCAGGGCAGTCTGGCGAACTTCGCCGGTGGCGTGCTGATTCTGTTGTTCCGTCCGTTCCGTATTGGTGACTGGATCGAAGCTCAAGGTGTTGCCGGTACGGTCGACAGCATTCAGATTTTCCACACCGTACTGCGCACTGGCGATAACAAGACCATCATCGTCCCGAACGGCAACTTGTCGAACGGCATTATCACCAACACTAACCGTCAACCCACCCGCAAGGTTGTGTTTGATGTGGGCGTGGATTACGAAGCGGACTTGCAGAAAGCCCGTGAAGTATTGCTGGATCTGGCCAAGGATGATCGCATCCTGGCTGAGCCGGCTCCGCAAGCTGTCATTTCTACCCTGGGCGACAGTTCGATCACTGTTTCCCTGCGAGTGTGGGTAAAGACGGCGGATTATTGGGATGTGATGTTCATGTTTAACGAACAGTCCCGTGACCGGTTGAAAACGGCCGGTATCGATATCCCGTTTCCACAGCGGGTGATTCGTGTGGTGCAGGAATCTGCGGTGCAGTAAGCAACACGCAGGCAACAAAAAGGCCCATCCGAAGATGGGCCTTTTTTATTTGTTACCGCAAACTAACTGGATGCGATTACAAAATCGACAGTGGGTAGTCGACGATCACACGGAACTCTTTCACGTCGCCTTCACCTTCGTCGGCGTTAGCAAAGTGCCAGGCTTGACGGAAGCGAACGGACAGATCTTTTGCCGGGCCAGACTGAACAACGTACTTGGCTTCGAAGTTGGTTTCGTTGTGCTTGCCATCTTCACCGTACAGGCCGGTGTAAGCGCTGCCTGCTGGGGTGTTGGTACCGTCGATGTCCCAACCTTTCACGTAACGGGTCATGAAGCTCAGACCTGGAACGCCGTACTCAGCCATTTTCAGATCGTAACGGATCTGGGCAGACTTCTCGCCAGGGGCGTTGAAGTCAGAGTACTGGATGGAGTTGGCGAGGAAGATCGAGTCGCCACCGCGGTTGTTCTTGCCGATACCGACGTAGTCGAACGGGGTATCGCCATTAACCTTTTGGAAGGCCAGGGTGATGGTGTGCGCTTTCAGGAACGAGAGAGCAGTTGCCAGCGAGAATGCGGTGTTGCTGATGTCACCAGCTTTCGAATCACCGGTATCGGTGGTGCGATAGATGTTGAAGTCAGTGTTCAGCGACGTGTCACCACCAAATGGAGTGGTGAGGTTCACGTTGGCGTAGTACTGGTTCCAGATGTCTTCCAGCTGGGCGCCATACAGCGATGCGGACAGGTTGTCGGTAATGCCGTACTTGCCACCGAAGTAGTCCATGCTTTTGGCTTTCACGCCAGCATAGTTTGCAAACAGGTCGCCGTCGCGGGAGTTTTTGTCCTGGCTGGAACCCGAGTAGAAGTGGCCGGCTTCGAGGTCAAGGTCTTTGACTTCGCTGCTCTGCAGTTGGATACCGCTGGCAACTTGAGGAAGGATACGGGAACCGCCAACAGCAAACACTGGAGCAGTGCTTGGCGACATGTCGCCGATTTTCAGCTCGGTTTTGGAAACGCGGAATTTAATGGCCGCGCCTGCTTTACCCTGGCTGTCGTTGACGTTGCGGCCACCGTTGGCGTTTACGACGTCGCTACGGCTCATGTTGCCCGAACCGGAAGTGCCATCGCCGCCATCCAGTTTGATGGCCAGGTAACCGAATGCATCAACACCAACGCCGACAGTACCTTGGGTGTAGCCGGAGTTGTAGGTGCCCCAGAGACCTTGGGTCCAGTCTTTGACGTCGCGGGCGCCGTCTTTGTTGTCACGGTTGAAGTAGTAGTTGCGGACCAGCAAGTTCAACGAGCTGTCTTCAACAAAACCTTTGGCTTCAGCCTGGTCACTTACGAAAGGTGCGGCCGTAGCCACTTGAGTACTGGCTGCTGCTGCAACTGCCAGTGCGATCATGCTCCACTTCATCACGCGCATCGTGATTTGCTCCTTTGGTTTTAGAAGAGTACTGCCGTCCCACCTGTTTTATTATCTGGGCGGCTCTTTCTTTTTGTGTCGGCGCAAACTTATATCACGCCGACCATGTTGGCGATACTTGCGTATCTATCCTTTCAGCTTCTTTACGACCCCGTCGCAAACAGCTTGGTAGATGTCGCAAATTTACAGCCCCAATGCAACCGGAATGACAACGTCATCGCTGTTTTCCAAGGCGTGAGCATCGGTAAAAAGAGTCCCTGGTGAAACGTTTGAATCTCCATCGGGCAACCCTGCCACTGTTTTTATTTGCCTGAAGGCTTCCACTTCCAGCGGTTGCATTGCAGGCGATGTGAGTGTGAATGCAACAAGCGTGCACAAATCAGAAAACTGCTGTTTTTTTTTCTGAACGCCTGCGTGTTACCGTAAAAACCTCATAAAACCGGGGGTTACAAGCACCTTTTAATGGGGCTTGACGCCACGGTTTGCATCGTGTTGCGCCCTCCTGGCCGACTGCGTGACAAACAAAAACGTTACCGGTTCACCCCGCCAGTGGGTAATTGGCGGATACCCGACGCACTCAGCGTAGACGCACTGTGCGGTTTTGGTGCAAAAAATTTTAATCGCTGTACTGAATTCATACAGCATGACTGCTGAGTGATTGCGAACAGGTCGTTGTCTGTCAGTCATTTCAGCGTTTTTTGCATGATCATCGGTTCTGTAATGGTGCGCCCTTGCGAAAAATGTCTCATGTCGGGGCGCGCATTCTGCAGGTCGCTCGAATTTCGATGGGCCTTCGGCCGTGGTTCGTCGTGAAGGCGGTGGTGTTCACAGGTATGCTGCCGTCCTGTCGCTTGGTGCGTCGTCCTGCGTGGAGGGGCGCTAAGCTGAAAATGATGACTAGACGGGAGTGCGCGCAGTGTTCGCTTTAGATCCACGACTTCAACAAGACACGTTACCGATCGGGGATTTCCCGCTCAGCCGGTTGCTGTTGTCCAATGATTCGAACTACCCGTGGTTCATCCTGGTACCTCGTCGCGACGATATCAGCGAGATATTTCAGTTGGATGTCGCTGATCAGGTGCAGCTCTGGAAGGAAACGACTGCGCTGGCGGAAATGCTCAAGGACTCGTTCGACGCGGATAAATTGAACGTCGCGGCCCTGGGTAACGTCGTCAGTCAGTTACACATGCATGTGATTGTGCGCAAGCGTGAGGATGCCGCCTGGCCAGCCCCGGTCTGGGGCAAGCACCCGGCGAAGCCTTACAGTGCAGAGCAGATCGCGGTGATTCGCGAGCGGCTGCGCCTGGTGTTGACCGATGATTTTACGTTTCTGGAGGGTTGAATCATGAGCCTGGAAGAACGCGTTACCGATCTGGAGAGCCAGCTGGCCTTTCAGGATGACACCATCCAGGCATTGAGCGATGTGCTGGCGACGCAGCAGCGTGCCGTTGAGCGTCTGCAACTGCAAATGGCGGCCTTGCTCAAGCGCCAGGAGGAAATGGCCGGCCAGTTCGAAACGTTCGAAGAAGAAGCGCCACCGCCGCATTACTGAACATGCAGGCGTAAAAAAACCGCGAGCAGCCTGGCTGTTCGCGGTTTTTTTTAGCCTTGAATCAGCGTCGCGGAAGAGCGGCGATCACGTCTTCGGCTTGCAGGCCCTTGTCACGATTCATGACGGAGAACTCCACGCGCTGGCCTTCGACCAGGACGCGATGACCTTCGCCACGAATGGCCCGGAAATGCACGAAAATATCATCGCCGGAATCACGGGAAATAAACCCGAAACCTTTGGAAGTGTTGAACCACTTCACGGTGCCGGTATCGCGGTTGGTCATGTCATAGCTTGGCGAAGCGGTGGCCGGTGAAGATTTGTAGAAGCTGATGGCCAGATGAAGAAGCACGGCGATCAGGGCCGCCACCAGGCTGAACAGTACGGCAGGTTGACCGGCGATGACAGGCATCGGCGCGAGCAGCGTCAGGGTTTGCAATACGACAGTCAGAACCAGCAGGGCGCTGACCAGGTTTTGCAGTTGATGACGCGGGCCTTTGTTCCAGTAAGGGATTACAGGTGCGAGGGTAAGGTTGAGCAGGCCGAAAAAGGCCAGGTAAAGCGCATCGGGTTGTTGCAGGTAAGGAACAGCTTCGGATCGCAGGCTAGGGATGAAGGACAGCAGCAGGGCCGCTGCGCCCATTAGCAGGTGGACGATTTTCAACATTTTGATTAACTCACGTTAAGACGGATCACAAGGAAGAGCTGATGGAGCACGGTTCGCTTCAGAACAATAAGAGGCGTTGGGCACGTACTCGTTATCAGCCTATGCGCAACGCCCGGAAAAATAGGGCTTTGCGACACACTGCCTATTTAACAGCAAAGCTTGCGGCTACTCAAATCAGGGAGTCCGGCGGTGCATCGGGGGCGATATGTCGCAGGGAGCGGGGGCATTCCCGCCTGCGGTGTGGCGACAGGCTTGCTAGAGTGGTCCTGCACCTGTCGGATGAATTTGATCACCTTTAGGGGAAAAGCATGGCAATCGATATCGGTATCAGTGAAGAGGATCGCAAGTCCATCGTCGACGGACTTTCGCGTCTGCTGTCGGACACTTATGTACTTTATTTGAAAACCCATAACTTCCACTGGAATGTCACCGGTCCCATGTTTCGGACCCTGCACCTGATGTTCGAGGAGCAATATAACGAGTTGGCCCTGGCGGTCGATTCGATTGCCGAGCGCATTCGCGCGCTGGGCTTTCCTGCTCCGGGTGCCTATTCCATTTATGCGCGCCTTTCTTCTATCAAGGAGGAGCCGGGCGTGCCCAGCGCTGAAGGCATGATCAAACAACTGGTCGAAGGGCAGGAGGCCGTCACGCGTACGGCGCGGGGGATCTTTCCCCTGCTCGACAAGGTCAGCGACGAGCCCACGGCGGATTTGCTGACCCAACGTATGCAGGTTCACGAGAAAACCGCATGGATGTTGCGCGCTTTGCTGGATGAGTAACGCGTTCAGTGCGCGGATGGTGCCTTGCAGGCGTTGTCCGCGCGCTGTCGTTTCGGCCTCTCTTCGTTGAATGATCTTACGTCAGTATGTGTAGGAGATTGTCCGGACTAGGACGGTCTCCATGATCCGCCTTCAGTTGTTGGCTTATCCTACGTGGATGGTCAAAAAGTCATCTGGATATAACTTTGCGCCTGCGCTTTTATAAGAATCACAGCATGACTCTTATAAGAACCAGGGATGGCAAAGGAGTGTCAACGGTATGGTTTATGAAGACAGGCGAAGCGATGGGAGGAACGGTTCATTCAAGGATGTAAGGATCGATCCGTTTGTCAGTGAGTTCGATATGGGCCTGGCCCAGCCATTATCCCGATCCGTACGCTTGAATGGCTTTGCCACCTGCTTGCGGCTTGAGCAGGTGTATTGGGATATTTTGGGGGAAATGGCCAGGATCAATTGCTGTTCGGTCAGTGCGTTGTTGTCTCACGTGGATCGAGAAGTGCATTTGCGCCACGGCGGGGTCAAGAATTTCAGCGGGCTGGTGCGGGTTGTCTGCGTTGTGCACAGCCTGAAGGAAGGGAGTTGCGTCGTCATGGCCTAGTCGTGATGGCGGAATGCATCGTGTGTCAGTCTGTGCAGTCTTACGGCTGCACAGGCTGCATTTAATGGATATAATCCCGCTCTTTGCCGCAAAACCCAGCGTGCGCGGTAGCAATCTGATCGCCGAGACAACCCCCATGCCGATGTACGACTATCAATGTGCTTCCTGTGGTCATCAGTTGGAAGCCATTCAAAAGATCAGCGCAGCACCGCTGGTCGACTGCCCTGCCTGCCAGGCGCCAGAGCTCAAGAAGATGCTGTCCATGCCGGGCTTCCGCCTTAGCGGCACCGGCTGGTACGAAACCGATTTCAAGACCGGTTCCAAGAAGAACCTGGCCGGCGGCGATAAAGCCGACTAGGGTCTGGAACCTGAGTTGAACGACACGTGCGAGCTCTTGCACCATCCCGTGTGCAAGGCCTCTAACCGAATTTCGAATTACGAGAAGTGAAACCACTACCATGATGCGCAGCCATTATTGCGGCCAACTGAACGAAAGCCTGGAAGGCCAGGAAATTACCCTTTGCGGATGGGTTCACCGTCGCCGTGACCACGGTGGGGTGATTTTCCTCGATATCCGTGATCGTGACGGTCTGGCCCAGGTGGTGTTCGACCCGGACCGCGCTGAAACCTTCGCCGCCGCCGACCGCGTGCGCAGCGAATACGTGGTTAAAGTGACCGGCAAGGTCCGCCTGCGTCCGGCCGGTGCCGGCAACGCCAACATGGCGTCGGGCATGATCGAAGTGCTGGGCTACGAGCTGGAAGTACTGAACGAATCGGAAACCCCGCCGTTCCCGCTCAACGAATATTCCGAAGTGGGCGAAGAAACCCGTCTGCGCTATCGCTTCCTTGACCTGCGTCGCCCGGAAATGGCCGAGAAGCTGCGTCTGCGTTCGCGCATGACCACCAGCATCCGTCGTTACCTCGACGAGAACGGTTTCCTCGACGTCGAAACGCCGATCCTGACCCGTGCCACCCCTGAAGGCGCACGTGACTACCTGGTGCCGAGCCGTACTCACGCCGGTTCGTTCTTCGCCTTGCCGCAATCGCCACAGCTGTTCAAGCAGCTGCTGATGGTGGCCGGCTTCGACCGTTACTACCAGATCGCCAAGTGCTTCCGCGACGAAGACCTGCGTGCCGACCGTCAGCCTGAATTCACCCAGATCGACATCGAAACCAGCTTCCTCGATGAAAAAGACATCATGGGCCTCACCGAAGGCATGATCCGCAACCTGTTCAAGGAAGTGCTGGATCTTGAATTCGGTGAATTCCCGCACATGACCTTCGAAGAGGCCATGCGTCGTTACGGTTCCGACAAACCGGACCTGCGTAACCCGCTGGAACTGGTGGACGTTGCCGATCAACTGAAAGAAGTCGACTTCAAGGTCTTCAGTGGCCCGGCCAACGATCCGAAATGCCGTATCGCTGCCCTGCGTGTTCCTGGCGCAGCGAGCATGCCGCGCAAGCAGATCGACGACTACACCAAGTTCGTCGGCATCTACGGTGCCAAGGGCCTGGCGTACATCAAGGTCAACGAGCGCGCCAAAGGCGTTGAAGGCCTGCAGTCGCCAATCGTCAAGAACATCCCTGAAGCCAACCTCAACGTGATCCTCGATCGCGTTGGCGCAGTGGATGGCGACATCGTGTTCTTCGGTGCCGACAAAGCCAAGATCGTCAGCGAAGCCTTGGGTGCACTGCGGATCAAGGTCGGTAACGACCTGGACCTGCTGACCTGCAAGTGGGCACCAATGTGGGTCGTCGACTTCCCGATGTTCGAAGAAAACGACGACGGCAGCTTCACTGCCTTGCACCACCCGTTCACCGCGCCGAAATGCACCCCGGAAGAGCTGGAAGCCAATCCGGCGACCGCCCTGTCCCGTGCCTACGACATGGTTCTGAACGGCACCGAGCTGGGTGGCGGTTCGATCCGTATCCACCGCAAGGAAATGCAACAGACGGTATTCCGCCTGCTGGGTATCAATGAAGCGGAACAGGAAGAGAAATTCGGCTTCCTGCTCGACGCCCTGAAATACGGCGCGCCGCCGCACGGTGGTCTGGCCTTCGGTCTGGACCGTCTGGTGATGCTGATGACCGGCGCCCAGTCGATCCGTGAAGTGATCGCCTTCCCGAAAACTCAGAGTGCTGCCGACGTGATGACGCAAGCACCGGGTGTGGTCGATGCCAAGGCATTGCGCGAACTGCACATTCGTCTGCGCGAAACGCCAAAAGCTGAGTAAGGCTGACCCTGAAGGCGCATCCTCATGGGATGCGCCTTTTCTTCAGGTCGAGATTTTTTGTTTGCTGGCCGGCACTTCGTGTGTGGCGGGCAATGTTTCAAAGAGAATTCGGAGCGAGTTATGGCGGGTCATTCCAAGTGGGCGAACATCAAGCACCGCAAAGAACGTCAGGATGCCAAGAAGGGCAAGATTTTCACCAAGTGGATACGTGAACTGACCGTTGCTGCCCGTCAGGGCGGCAGTGATCCGGGCTCCAACCCGCGTCTGCGACTGGCCCTGGACAAGGCGCTGGGCGCGAACATGAGCCGCGACATCATCGATCGCGCGGTGGCTCGCGGTGCCGGTGCAGCCGACACTGATGACATGGTCGAGCTGACCTACGAAGGCTACGGCCCGGGTGGCGTGGCGGTGATGGTCGAGTGCATGACCGACAACCGCAACCGCACCGCAGCGGCTGTTCGCCATGCGTTCAGCAAGTGCGGCGGTAACCTGGGTACCGACGGTTCCGTGGCTTATCTGTTCGAGCGCAAAGGGCAGATTTCCTTCGCGCCGGGCGTGGATGAAGACGCCTTGATGGAAGCGGCGATGGAAGCCGACGCCGATGACGTGGTCACGAACGAAGACGGCTCCATTGACGTGTTCACCTCGTTCGCCGGTTTCTACTCCGTGCGTAACGCTCTGGAAGCCGCCGGTTTCAAAGGTGATGACGCGGAAATCGTCATGCTGCCGACCACCAGTGCCGAACTGGACCTGGAAGGCGCCGAGAAAGTCCTCAAGCTGATCGACATGCTCGAAGACCTGGATGACGTGCAGAACGTCTATTCCAACGCGGATATCCCCGAGTCGGTGGCCGCACAGCTCGGTTAAGGGCGTCCCCTGTAGGAGCGAGCCTGCTCGCGAAAAACCTGAGAGCGCCGCGCCAATTCAGGTGTAGCGCGTTATCGTTAACGTCCATCGCGAGCAGGCTCGCTCCTACAGTGTTGTGGGTTCGCCACGCACATTCATTACAACCCGCAGGCGTTATGACTTTAATTCTTGGTATCGACCCCGGTTCGCGCATCACCGGCTATGGCGTGGTACGCGATACCGGGCGTGGCTGCGTGTACGTGGCGTCGGGCTGTATTCGTACCGGTTCCGGCGAGTTGCATGAGCGTTTGCAAATCGTCTATCGCGGCGTGCGTGAAGTCATTCAGACCTACGGCCCCGTGACCATGGGCATCGAAAAGGTGTTCATGGCGCGCAACGCCGATTCTGCGCTGAAACTCGGTCAGGCCCGAGGCGCGGCAATCGTTGCCGGCGCCGAAGAGAATCTGGAAATCGCCGAATACACGGCCACCCAGGTCAAACAGGCAGTAACCGGGACCGGCGCGGCGAATAAAGAGCAGGTGCAGATGATGGTGATGCACATGTTGAAACTCACCAGCAAACCGCAAATCGATGCCTCGGACGCCCTGGCCATTGCCATTTGCCATGCTCACACCCGTTCCAGCCTGTTGCCTCATGGTCTGGGCACGGCACGCAGTCGTGGCGGGCGCCTGCGTCTCTGATAGCATCAGCAGTCATTTTTACGGAATGAGGGTTTTGTGCCTGTGTTGTCGGCGCAACACCCTTGTTCTGTCAGTCGCCAGCCACCGAACTGGCCAACGCTCAAGGATCTGAAACGTGATTGGACGCTTGCGCGGCACACTGGCTGAGAAACAGCCGCCGCACCTGATTCTGGATGTAAACGGTCTGGGGTATGAGCTTGAAGTGCCCATGACCACGCTGTATCGCTTGCCGTCGGTCGGTGAACCGCTGACGTTGCACACCCATTTGGTCGTACGCGAAGACGCGCAGTTACTCTATGGTTTTGCCAGCAAACGTGAGCGAGACTTTTTTCGCGAGTTGATCCGTCTCAATGGTGTAGGGCCGAAATTGGCCCTGGCGTTGATGTCGAGTCTGGAAGTCGATGAACTGGTACGTTGCGTGCAGTCCCAGGACACCTCGGCCCTGACCAAGGTGCCGGGCGTGGGCAAGAAGACCGCCGAGCGTTTGCTGGTGGAACTCAAGGATCGCTTCAAGGCGTGGGAAACTGTGCCGGCGATGTTTGCCCTGGTGCCAAACCAGCCAGGCGGGCCGGATATTGCGCCGGTCGCCACCGCGGAAAATGACGCCGTCAGCGCGCTGATTTCCCTGGGCTACAAGCCGCAGGAAGCCAGCAAGGCGATTTCCGCGATCAAGGAGAAAGGTTTGAGCAGTGAAGACATGATTCGCCGTGCCCTGAAGGGAATGATCTAAGTGATTGAAGCTGATCGTCTGATAGCCGCCACGCCGGGCCCGCGCGACCGCGAGGAAGTCCAGGATCGGGCGATTCGTCCTGTCAGTCTGGCCGAATACATTGGCCAGCCGACCGTTCGCGAGCAAATGGAGCTGTTCATCCAGGCGGCCCGTGGGCGTAACGAATCCCTGGACCACACTTTGATCTTCGGCCCACCGGGCCTGGGTAAAACCACCCTGGCCAACATCATCGCCCAGGAAATGGGTGTGTCGATCAAAAGCACCTCGGGCCCGGTTCTGGAGCGTCCGGGTGACCTGGCTGCGCTGCTGACCAACCTCGAGCCGCACGACGTGCTGTTTATCGACGAAATCCATCGGCTGTCGCCGATTGTCGAAGAAGTGCTGTACCCGGCCATGGAAGATTTCCAGCTCGACATCATGATCGGCGAAGGCCCGGCTGCCCGTTCGATCAAGCTGGATCTGCCGCCGTTCACGCTGGTGGGGGCGACGACGCGCGCCGGCATGCTGACCAACCCGCTGCGCGACCGCTTCGGCATCGTCCAGCGTCTTGAGTTCTATAGCTCCGCCGACCTGGCGACGATTGTCAGCCGTTCGGCGAACATTCTTGGCTTGCCACTGGATCCCGAAGGCGCGTTCGAAATCGCCCGCCGGGCTCGTGGCACTCCGCGGATCGCCAACCGGCTGTTGCGCCGGGTGCGTGATTTCGCCGAAGTCCGGGCCAAGGGCCACATCACCAAACCGATTGCCGATCTCGCCTTGAATCTGCTGGATGTCGACGAGCGTGGCTTCGATCACCAGGACCGGCGTCTGCTGCTGACCATGATCGAGAAGTTCGACGGTGGACCGGTGGGCGTCGACAGTCTGGCCGCCGCGATCAGCGAAGAACGGCACACCATTGAAGACGTGCTGGAACCGTACCTGATCCAGCAGGGCTACATCATGCGCACGCCGCGGGGGCGGGTGGTCACCCGGCATGCGTACCTGCACTTTGGTTTAAACATTCCGTCACGATTGGGCGAGATGCCCGTGGTAGACGAGTTCCTTGATGCAGTGGACGATTAATTAATCTTTGCGCGCTTATTTTTCGGGCATTGTGCTGTCCCAGGACCGTACTTTCGCGAGAAAGCCGCAGATCAATGAAAAACAGTTGCCTGGCCGGATTGGCAACCTGAGGAGTAAGCACTAGAGTATGCGCGCGCAAAACGGGCTTGAGCCTTTCGCACATCGTTGTCGCGTTTATTACGAGGACACCGATGCGGGCGGCATCGTGTATTACGTTAATTACCTCAAGTTTATGGAACGGGCTCGAACCGAGCGGCTCCGGGAGCTGGGCTTTGCCCAATCCCAGCTGGCAGGGGAGGACCTGTTGTTTGTCGTGCATTCCAGCGAAGCGCGTTACCACGCGCCGGCGCGACTGGACGATGAGCTACTGGTAAGCGCTGAAGTAATCGAATTGAACCGTGTCAGCCTGCGCTTTAAACAGCAGGTCAGGCGAGCCACGGATAATGCGCTGCTCTGTGAAGGGCAGTTTTTGGTGGCCTGTGTGCGCACTGAAAGTTTAAAACCCCGGGCCATTCCCGAAGCTCTACGTGCGGCCTTTGCCGACGTGAGCGGCGCGGGTACACACTCAAAGCAGGAGATAAAGCGTGGAAGCTAACGTCGTCGACCATTCCTCCATGTGGAGCCTGGTCAGCAATGCCAGTATCGTGGTGCAACTGGTAATGCTGATCCTGGTAGCCGCATCGGTGACCTCATGGATCATGATCTTTCAGCGCAGCAACTTGCTGCGCGCCGGTCGACGCGCCCTGGAGAGCTTCGAAGAGCGCTTCTGGTCGGGTATCGACCTGTCCAAACTGTACCGTCAGGCCGGCAGCAACCCGGACCCGGATTCGGGCGTCGAGCAGATCTTCCGTGCCGGCTTCAAGGAATTCTCCCGTCTGCGTCAGCAGCCAGGCGTTGACCCGGAAGCGGTCATGGAAGGTGTGGCCCGCGCCATGCGCGTCGCCATCTCCCGCGAAGAAGAAAAGCTCGAGCAGAGCCTGCCGTTCCTCGCCACTGTCGGTTCCGTCAGCCCTTACATCGGTCTGTTCGGTACGGTCTGGGGCATCATGAACTCCTTCCGTGGCCTGGCAACTGCCCAGCAAGCGACCCTGGCCACTGTGGCTCCAGGTATCGCCGAGGCACTGATTGCAACTGCGATCGGCCTGTTCGCCGCCATCCCTGCCGTTATCGCTTACAACCGTTTTGCCGCTCGCAGCGAAACGCTGATCGGCCGTTACTACACCTTCGCCGATGAATTCCAGGCGATCCTGCACCGCAAAGTGCACACCAGCGAAGAATAAGCAGGTAATTTCCAATGGCTTTAATCGCTCGAGCTCGCAAAAAGCGCAAGCCGGTTGCCGAGATGAACGTAGTGCCTTACATCGACGTGATGCTGGTACTGCTGGTCATCTTCATGGTGACCGCGCCGATGCTCAATCAGGGCGTGAAAGTTGATCTGCCCAAGGTTTCCAGCGAAGCCTTGCCGCAGGACAACAACACCCAGGTCCTGACCATTTCGATCAAGGCTGACAAGACCTACTACTGGAACCTTGGCAGCGAAGTCGACACTGAAAAGCAGCAGGACAGGGCAATGACCTTGCCTCAGATGACTGATGCGGTGACCAAGATCATTCGCGCCGGGACTGAAGGCGGCAAACGTACCCAAGTGTTCATCCGAGGCGACAAAACCGTCGATTACGGTTCCGTCATGGGTGCCATGGGCGGATTGCAGAAGGCCGGGGTCGGTAATGTTGGCTTGATTACCGAGGCACCCTGATGCAGCAAATGCGAGAGCCATCCGCCTCGGAAAGCTACTTCTGGCCTAGTGTCCTGGCGATTGTCTTGCACGTGCTGGTTTTCGGCATGCTGTTCGTCAGTTTTGCCTTCACACCGGAGCTGCCGCCGGCCAAGCCGATTGTCCAGGCGACCCTGTACCAACTGAAGTCGAAAAGCCAGGCGACCACCCAGACCAATCAGAAGATTGCGGGTGAGGCGAAGAAATCCGCCGCGCGCCAGACCGAAGTCGAGCAGATGGAACAGAAGTTGATCGAGCAGGAAGCGATCAAGGCTGCGGAACAAAAGAAGGAAGACGCGGCTCAAAAAGCCGAAGAATCCAAGAAGGCCGACGAGACCAAGAAAGCGGAAGAGGCTAAAAAGGCTGATGAAGCCAAAAAAGCCGATGAAGCGAAGAAGACCGCCGAGGCCAAAAAGGCTGAAGAGAAACAATTGGCTGATATAGCCAAGAAGAAGTCCGAAGAAGAAGCCAAGAAAGCGGCTGAAGAAGAGGCCAAGAAAGCGGCCGCGGAAGAGGCCAAGAAGAAGATCGTCGAAGACGCGAAGAAGAAAGCCGCGGAAGACGCCAAGAAGAAATCTGAAGCTGAAGAGGCGAAGAAGAAAGTCGCCGAAGATGCGAAGAAGAAAGCTGCTGCCGATGCTGCGAAAAAGAAATCGCAGGAAGCGGCACGTAAATCCGCCGAAGAGAAAAAGGCTCAGGCCCTGGCAGATTTGCTTTCCGACACGCCTCAGCGTCAGCAGGCCTTGGCGGATGAGCAGGGTGACGAAGTCGCCGGCAGTTTCGATGACCTGATTCGTGCTCGTGCAGCGGAAGGCTGGGCTCGTCCACCTTCGGCACGCAAAGGCATGACGGTCGTGTTGCAAATCGGCATGTTGCCGGACGGTACGGTGACTTCGGTCAGCGTGTCCAAGTCCAGTGGTGACGGTCCGTTTGACGCGTCGGCAGTTGCTGCGGTCAAGAATATTGGACGTTTGACAGAAATGCAGGGAATGAAGCCGAGTGATTTCGCTCCGTATCGTTCATTCAAGATGACATTCACACCTGAGGATCTAGCCTTGTGAGAAACCTTCTTCGAGGAATGCTTGTCGTGATCTGCTGCCTGGCAGGGATTGCGACGGCAGATGAAAAAAACATTCTGGTCACCAGCGGCAGCGATCGGGCTACTCCGATCGCCGTCGTACCGTTTGGCAACCAGGGCGGCAGCGTGTTGCCGGACGACATGGCCGAAATCATCGGTAACGACCTGCGCAACTCGGGTTACTACTCGCCGATTCCAAAGCAGAACATGATCAGCCAGCCGAGCCAGGCCAGCGAAATCATCTTCCGTGACTTCAAGGCGCTCGGTGCCCAGTACGTCATGGTCGGCAGCATTGCTCCGGCGGGCGGTCGCCTGCAGGTTCAATACGCTCTGTTCAACGTCGCCACCGAACAGCAAGTGCTGACCGGTAGCGTGTCGGGCAGCGTTGATCAACTGCGTGACATGTCGCACTACATCGCGGACCAGTCGTTCGAAAAACTCACCGGTATCAAAGGTGCGTTCTCGACACGTCTGTTGTACGTGACTGCAGAGCGTTTCTCCGAGAAGAACACGCGCTACACGCTGCAACGTTCTGACTATGACGGTGCCCGTGCCGTGACCCTGCTGCAATCGCGCGAGCCGATCCTGTCGCCACGTTTTGCACCGGATGGCAAGCGCATCGCTTATGTGTCGTTCGAGCAGAAGCGTCCGCGCATCTTCATGCAGAACATCGATACCGGTCGCCGTGAGCAGATCACCAACTTCGAAGGCCTGAATGGCGCGCCAGCCTGGTCGCCGGATGGCAATCGCCTGGCGTTGGTTCTGTCGAAAGACGGTAACCCGGATATCTATGTGATGAACCTGGGTTCGCGTCAGCTGACCCGTGTTACCAACGGTCCTGGCATCAACACCGAGCCGTTCTGGGGCAAGGATGGTAATACCCTTTACTTCACCTCCGACCGTGGCGGCAAGCCACAAATCTACAAAACCAGCGCCAGTGGCGGTGGTGCGGAGCGTGTGACTTTCATCGGCAACTACAACGCCAATCCGAAGCTTTCGGCTGATGAAAAGACCCTGGTGATGATTCACCGCCAGGATGGCTTCACTAATTTCAAGGTGGCGGCCCAGGATTTGCAGCGCGGAAGCGTAAAAATCCTCACTGATAGCACTCTGGACGAGTCGCCTACTGTTGCGCCCAACGGCACCATGGTAATCTACGCCACCCGCCAGCAGGGCCGGGGAGTCTTGATGCTCGTGTCCATTAATGGACGCGTAAGGCTCCCGCTTCCTACCGCACAAGGCGAAGTCAGAGAACCTTCCTGGTCCCCTTACCTGAACTGACGCGGCGCTACACGTTGTACTTAACACACTGGGGTTCATTAGGAGTTTCACGATGGAAATGCTGAAGTTTGGTAAATTTGCTGCGCTGGCTCTGGCCATGGCTGTAGCTGTAGGTTGCTCGTCCAAAGGCGGCGACAACGCCGGTGAAGGCGCTGTTGATCCAAACGCTGGTTACGGCGCTAACACTGGTGCCGTTGATGGCTCCCTGAGCGAAGAAGCTGCTCTGCGCGCAATCACCACCTTCTACTTCGAATACGATAGCTCGGACCTGAAGCCAGAAGCCATGCGCGCTCTGGACGTTCACGCCAAAGACCTGAAAGCAAACGGCGCTCGCGTTGTTCTGGAAGGCAACACCGACGAACGTGGTACTCGTGAGTACAACCTGGCACTGGGCGAGCGTCGTGCGAAAGCCGTTCAACGCTACCTGGTACTGCAAGGTGTTTCCCCAGCTCAGCTGGAACTGGTTTCCTACGGCGAAGAGCGTCCAGTTGCTACCGGCAACGACGAGCAGTCCTGGGCTCAAAACCGTCGCGTCGAACTGCGTAAGTAATTCGTCATGCGAACGTGCCGTCGTGCTGTAACTGTTTTGGCTCTCAGCCTCGCACCGCTTGCGGTGTGGGCTGCGGTTCCTGTGGTCGATAATGACTCCGGCTATAACAATAGCGGGAGTAGTTATCCGCCTGCGGGTTACGGTACGAACGGCGCCTATGCCGGGGGAGGGGTTTCGGCCCCTGTCTCGGCACAGGGCGAGCTGTTCAACCAACTGCAATCGATGCAGGAGCAGATCTCGCGCCAACAAGGTGTGATTGAAGTTCTGCAAAATGATGTAGCGCGCATGAAGCAGGAAAACCTGGAGCGATACCAGGATCTTGATCGGCGCATAGGAACCGGCGTTGCACCAGCCGCGACTCCTGAGAATTCTTCTACCGGTGGCGATCTGAATGCCCCCGGCGCAGCAGCGGGTGCAGGGGCGGCAGCCGCTCAGGCTCCGGCCGCGGGTAGCGAACCGGCGGATCCAGCGAAGGAAAAACTGTATTACGATGCAGCCTTCGACTTGATCAAGGCCAAGGATTTCGACAAAGCCAGTCAGGCTTTCTCCGCTTTCCTGCGCAAATACCCGAACAGCCAATACGCGGGCAATGCCCAGTACTGGTTGGGCGAAGTAAACCTGGCCAAAGGCGATCTGCAAGGTGCAGGTCAGGCATTTGCCAAGGTTTCGCAGCTGTACCCAAAGCACAACAAAGTGCCTGATTCGCTGTACAAGCTGGCTGATGTAGAACGCCGCCTCGGTCATCCCGACAAGGTAAAAGGCATTCTGCAACAGGTCGTGTCCCAATATCCGGGCACTTCCGCCGCTCAGCTGGCCCAACGTGATCTGCAACGCATGTAAGCCTGCTTGACCCATTTCGAAGAAACCCGCGCTTGTCGCGGGTTTTTTCGTTAGAATTCACGCCCTTTTTATGAAATACGCTTTTTGGGGCCTGCGCGTTGGCGAGGTTCCTTGAAGTGCTGACGGAGGCGGACAGCCTGTTTAGCTGTTACGCCCGTGGCGACTATGCAAGACACATTGAGAATCACCGAAGTTTTCTACTCGTTGCAGGGGGAAACGCGGACTGCCGGGCTGCCCACAGTATTTGTGCGCCTGACCGGTTGCCCATTGCGTTGCCAATACTGCGACAGCGCCTATGCGTTCACTGGCGGTACTGTCCGAACGCTCGACGACATCCTCGAGCAAGTGGCCGGTTTCCGCCCGCGTTATGTGTGTGTCACCGGCGGAGAGCCGCTGGCGCAACCCAATGCCATCCTATTGCTCAAGCAGTTGTGCGACGCCGGTTACGAAGTGTCACTGGAAACCAGTGGTGCACTTGATATCTCGGCGGTAGATTCACGCGTCAGTCGCGTTGTCGACCTGAAAACCCCGGGTTCGAAGGAAGCGCATCGCAACCGCTATGAGAACATCGAGCTGCTCACCCCCAACGACCAGGTGAAGTTTGTCATCTGCTCGCGGGAAGACTACGACTGGGCCGTGTCGAAGCTGATTCAGTACGGTCTGGATCGCCGAGCCGGTGAAGTGCTGTTCTCGCCAAGCCACCATGACCTGAATGCTCGGGATCTGGCTGACTGGGTGGTGGCGGACAACCTGCCAGTACGTCTGCAACTGCAGCTGCATAAATATCTTTGGAATGACGAGCCGGGGCGCTGATATGACTGAACAAACGAATACTGCTGAAAAACGTGCGGTCATCCTGCTGTCCGGCGGCCTCGACTCGGCGACGGTCGTGGCCATGGCTCGCGCTGAAGGCTATAGCTGCTACACGATGAGCTTCGATTACGGTCAGCGGTCTCACGCTGAATTACACGCCGCTGAACGTGTTGCCCGGGACTTGGGTGTGGTCGAGCACAAGGTCATCGGTTTGAACCTGAACGGCATCGGTGGCTCGGCACTGACCGACAGCAGCATTGATGTGCCGGAAGAGGCAGGTGAAGGCATCCCTGTGACTTACGTGCCTGCTCGCAACACCGTGTTTCTGTCCCTGGCGCTAGGCTGGGCCGAAGTGCTCGGGGCGCGCGACATCTTCATTGGCGTTAACGCTGTCGATTACTCCGGCTATCCGGATTGCCGTCCTGAGTTCATCGAGTCCTTCGAGCGCATGGCCAATCTGGCGACCAAGGCCGGTGTCGAAGGCAATGGCTTCCGCATTCAGGCGCCCCTGCAAAACCTGAGCAAGGCGCAGATCGTCCAGGCGGGCGTGAAGCTCGGCGTCGATTACGGTCTGACCGTTTCCTGCTATCAGGCGGACGATAAAGGCTACGCGTGCGGCAAATGCGACAGCTGCCGACTGCGTGCAGAAGGCTTCGCAGCCGCCGGAATCAGCGATCCAACACCTTATTTTTGATTTATTTCAAATTAGGTGTTGAATAGTCCTTAAAAATCAGTATTATACGCGCCACCACACAGCGGGTCGTTAGCTCAGTTGGTAGAGCAGTTGGCTTTTAACCAATTGGTCGTAGGTTCGAATCCCACACGACCCACCATTTTTATAGCAGTTTTAAAAGTCTGGAAGGCCCACGAAAGTGAGGATTTCCGGATTTTTTTTTGCCTGGAAGAAAGTGCGCGGCGCGGACGGAGCAGAGGTGTATGGCTTTCGTAGGCGTGTGACTTCGTAAGGGCCATGGCAGGCGCCATTTTCGACATGGATGTTCAGAATGACAGGCTCATCTGACATACTGTGACAAAGTGGAATTGGCAGAGACATAAAGAGATGAAAGCCCGGATCGGGGCTCTCCTTCTGCCGTCCAGGCAATAGGGTTTCAACTTTTTCTCACCGTGGTTTTCATTGAAACTCCGAAAACCTAATGAGCCAAGGCCAAAACTTACCCAGTCGGAGCAGGCATGAGCACTGAAAAAATACTCTTCAATCGTCCATACATGACGGGTAAAGAGCTGTACTACATCGCAGAAGCCAAGTTTGGGAATATGCTGGCGGGTGATGGCTCCTTCACCAAGCGTTGTCATCAATGGATTGAACAAAGCACGGGCTGTAATACCGCGCTCCTCACTCATTCATGCACCGCCGCACTTGAAATGGCTGCATTGTTGCTGGATATACAGCCTGGCGATGAAGTGATCTTGCCGTCCTATACGTTCGTTTCAACCGCCAATGCCTTTGTACTGCGCGGTGCGATCCCTGTATTTGTGGATATTCGTAAAGATACATTGAATCTGGATGAGAAGCTGATTGAAGCAGCCATTACTCCCCGGACCAAAGCTATTGTTCCTGTTCATTATGCGGGCGTGTCCTGTGAGATGGATACGATCATGCATATTGCTCGTAAGCATGGTCTCAAAGTAGTGGAGGATGCTGCCCAGGGTGTAATGTCCAGCTATAAGGGGCGTGCACTTGGGAGTATTGGTGATCTCGGTGCATTCAGCTTTCACGAAACAAAGAATGTGATTTCGGGTGAGGGCGGTGCGCTTTTAGTTAACGAACCTCAGCTTTCGTTGCGCGCTGAAATTATTCGTGAGAAAGGCACTGATCGCAGTCGCTTCTTTCGTGGGCTGGTAGATAAATATACCTGGCAGGAAGTAGGTTCTTCATTTTTGCCAGGAGAGTTGATTGCCGCATTTCTTTGGGCTCAACTGGAAGAGGCCAAAAGTATCACCGATCGACGATTGGCAGTCTGGGACTACTATCATGCTGCCCTTGCTCCTTTGGAGCAAAAGGGCTTGTTGCGTCGTCCAATTGTGCCGGAAGACTGTCAGCACAATGCGCATATGTACTACGTGTTGCTGGCGCCAGGTGTTGATCGACAGGCTGTCCTGGAAGCGTTGAAGCAAAACGATATATCCGCAGTATTCCATTATGTTCCTCTTCATTCGTCACCAGGCGGCCTGCGCTACGGACGAGTTCATGGTTCCATGGACAATACGGATGCACTTTCAGAGTCTCTATTGCGACTACCTCTTTGGGTCGGCTTGGCACCAGAGCAGCAAGATAAAGTCGTGGACGTCTTGGCGCGGGCTATTAGTTAATCTACGTGTTTTGTGAAGAGTTGCAGTGAGATTCAATGGCGAACAGGGTGCCATTCGTGGCATCCGTGCCTATGGTGCGTGAGGTTAATATCTCCGGAACAGGCATATTGAAGTTCGTTTTCATAACAGAGATTTAGACATTATGTTTTTTGCGGTGCTAAAGCAGGTATCTGAAAGAATTTCGGCCAGTTTGGCTCTGAAGATAGTTTTTGTGGTGCTGGCATATTTGTCTTACGCCTTTCCCATGATTTACGCCTACTTTGAATCTGTCAATTTCATCTATGTAAACGCCTGGGATGAGGAGACTTATCTAAGCTATCAAGGCGCATTGGGTTCTTTGACAGTACCAGGGTATTGGGCATCCGGGGCGATCGTTTATACCCTACAAAATCTGGGGTTGAGTGGGGGAGAAATCAATATTCTGTTTGATTGTCTCTTGACCCCAGCCACATTTTTCTTGCTTGTATTTATTCTTCATCGGTTGAATGTCAACTATGGGCGGGCGTTAATATACGCAGCGATAGTTTTGTTTTCTCCCATTATTTTTAATTTCGGTAATCCGCTTATAGCGCATCTGACCAGGGATTATGGTGTATTCGGTTACGGCTGGGAATATTACCAATCGGCGTTGAGAACGCCGGAGCCACAGTTGTCATATTTTTTTGTTGTGCTGGCGGTTTCGGCTTTTTTAAAAACCGGGCGCTTGCTTTGTTTGGTTGTGTTGTTGCCGTTGTTATATTTCTATGTGGGGGTATCTTATGCGTACTTCCTCGTCTGTGGTTTTATCTTGCTGCATTCATGGTTCTATAATAAGAGCCTGAGCTATTTGCGAATAGGTATCGCCTGCGTGGCGTCTTATTTGGCTATGTCTTTCGGTTTTATGTTTTTTGATTTTCTGTTTTTGTCAAAAGATCCATTTATTTCCGCGATGTCGGATGGTTATATAAAAAGCCATGTGCCGATGTTGCCAGTTTCCGGCCTTGTAGCGCTTGGTTTTTTCTTGGTTCAGATTGCTCTTTCCCGTCGATACGCGATAAAAGACACTTGGCATCTATATAGCCAGTTTTTTATTGCTCTTTCGTTGTTCCTTGTTTGTAATGTGCACGTTGTCTCTGGGGTTATGCTGTCGTACAAGAATTATATTGATTACTCCACCAGTCTTGTGGCTGGGGTGGCAATAATTATTTTTCTTGATTTTCTAAGGTGTCATGCGATCAAAGGTGCGAGGCTTGCTTGTTTTGCTGTCGCCTCGATTATTTTATATCTTACGTTCAAGGCTTATGGGTTCAACTTCAGTGAACTGGAGTACACGTATTTCCGTGGTTTGCAGTTCAAATCGGTTGAAGAATATAAGGCGGCCTCAGACGATCCGATGTCGATCGTTATTCAAGACAGTGATTTGTCTGCCAAGCTGCCTTACTCGGTTTCGATGATGGCGGTGCCACTATTCTCCTATCAGTACAACTTTCCTTTGGTTGCTAACGGATGTCGTGCTGTTCTTGAACGAATGGAAACAGTTGCCGATACTTTGAAGAGCCGTTCACAAGGCGATTCATCGTTGAAAGTTGACTATTTTGACGCTTCGATCAAAGCGTTTTCGGGACAGAAGTATGTGCCGCTTGAAAAGCAAAGGGATTTCCCCGCAAACGTGATTTGCAAAAAACTGCCCATGGATGGGGATGTCAAAGTGCTAGATGCTCAATTCAAGGATAACGGCTGGATCACCATCAAGTTATTTTGATTCGTGCACCGAAAAGCGGTGGTGGCCGGGTTTTTAATCGTCCGCCACCACTCAATCTCTTAGTACTGGCAGATTTCTCGCTTCAAGAATCATGACCGGCAAGGCGTTGTGTATCGGAATCAGCTTGAAATGGTCTTTTGTCTCCAGGGGATATTCTGTAGCCTTGCGCAGCTTCAACGCTGTCCATGCCTGATGAATACTCACTTTCCCGGCGGTACCCCTGAAGGGTCCGGAGCCGGGTGTATACTCGACTTTCGCGCGTAAGCGCTTGCAGGTCTTGCGAACATGACGCAGATTTCCGAACGCCTTCTGGTTCAAGCCCACCTCGACGCCAAGCAGCCCAAGCCGCTGACGGTCGAGGAAGAGGCCTATTATCGCGCTGCCATTGCTGCCGAGCTCAAGGCTCAGGACGCGGTGCTGGTTGCACACTTCTATTGTGATCCGGTTATTCAAGCCCTGGCTGAAGAAACCGGTGGCTGTGTCTCCGACTCGCTGGAGATGGCCCGTTTCGGCAATGCTCACCCGGCCAAGACCGTTGTGGTCGCCGGTGTGAAATTCATGGGCGAAACCGCCAAGATCCTCAATCCTGAAAAACGTGTGCTGATGCCGACCCTGGAAGCGACCTGTTCGCTGGACCTGGGTTGCCCGGTGGACGAGTTCTCGGCGTTCTGCGATCAGCACCCGGAACGTACCGTGGTGGTGTATGCCAACACCTCGGCAGCGGTCAAGGCCCGGGCGGACTGGGTTGTGACCTCAAGTTGTGCGCTGGAGATCGTTGAAAGCCTGATGGATAACGGCGAAACGATCATCTGGGGCCCGGACAAGCACCTGGGCACCTACATTCAGCGCCAGACCGGTGCGGACATGTTGCTGTGGGACGGGGCCTGCATCGTTCACGAAGAGTTCAAGTCCAAGCAGCTCGAAGACATGAAAGTGCTGTACCCGGACGCGGCGATTCTGGTGCACCCGGAATCACCGACCTCGGTGATCGAGCTGGCGGACGCTGTCGGTTCCACCAGTCAGTTGATCGCAGCGGCGCAGAGCCTGCCGAACAAGACGCTTATCGTTGCCACCGACCGTGGCATCTTCTACAAGATGCAGCAGTTGTGCCCGGACAAGGTGTTCATCGAGGCGCCAACAGCGGGTAACGGCGCGGCGTGCCGCAGTTGCGCGCACTGCCCGTGGATGGCGATGAATACGCTTGAGCGCACGCTGAAGGCCTTGAAGGAAGGGGCGAACGAGATCTTTGTCGATCCGGCGTTGATCCCTCAGGCGATTCGCCCGTTGAAGCGGATGCTCGACTTCACTCAGGCTGCGCGGATGAAGCTGGCCGGGAACGCCTGATAGCTGTCAGGCAAATTGAAAAACCTGTGGGAGCGAGCCTGCTCGCGATGGCGGAATGTCAGCAAACATTAATGTCGGCTGACACTCCGTCTTCGCGAGCAGGCTCGCTCCCACAATGGTTTTACGCTATCCGATTATTTGGTCTTCTTCGGGATCCGCACCAGCTGGGTGCCCGAATAGATGTCATGCCAGCTACGTTTCTGTTTGTCGAACAATGACCAGATGAATCCAAGGCCGACGCACAGCAAGGATGCGATCGACACGACAAAACGCAGCAGTGCCTGCCACAGGCTGATGGATGAGCCATCGGCGTTCTGCACGCGGATGCACCAAACCTGCATGCCCAGGGTCTGCCCGGACCAGGTCCAGAACTTGGCGAAGAAGCCGAACAGCACGAACAGCAACACCGTCGAGAGCAACGGGTCACCGTCCAGCGCGCCGGCTTCGGTCAGGGTGCGCATTTTGTCTTCGCCGATGATCGCCATCTGGATCATCTTGTAGAGGCCGCTGGTGACGATCAGCAGGGCAGTGCACAACAGAAAGTCATAGAACATCGCTGCCAGGCGACGGCCCAGGGTCGCGGCGGGAAAGTCGCCCTGAGGGTTGAGCAGGTGTTTCGACATGGCAGGGCTCTCGACGGAAAAAGAAGCCATTTTACGGATTTACGCGCACAAAAAAGCCCCTGATGTCAGCATCAGGGGCTTTTTCGTAACAGAAGGTTAGGCTTCTGCTTGTACTTCGTCAGCCTGCATGCCTTTCTGGCCTTGCACGGCGATGAAGGTCACTTTCTGGCCTTCTTTCAGGCTCTTGAAGCCGTTGCCCTGAATAGCGCGGAAATGCACGAACAGATCCGGACCGCTTTCTGGAGTGATAAAACCAAAACCTTTCTCGTCGTTAAACCACTTGACGGTACCGCTCTGACGTTGGGACATTTCTTATTTCCTTTGACGCAAAAATTAATGACAGTCTCCTTCTCATGAAAGAGTACTGGGGCTGGTTGCAGGAGAGTAAGAAGACGTCGAACGGGATGTAGCTAACTTGTAGGCTACTGCCCAGGTCACGATTCCAAGCGACCCATGCAAACACAGTGAACAAACTCTACGCCAACTACGGGAGAAAAAACAAGCCCTGTGAGAGGCCCGGTTTTACTCAGGTTGCTGGCCATTAGTGTTTCACTAGTTCCGGCTTATTCGATGCGGCGGTTCAATTGTTTTCGATTGTTATAAGCAGCGTTCATAAACGAAAGCTTGCACTGTTTTATGGCGGTTGCGTTACACATTAGTGCACTGTTAACGCAACCGCGTTACTTATAGAAACAGTCAATCAACCACGATAGTAGCGTTGTGCAACGAATGGCATTTTGCTTACAAGCAAAGGCACCTTTTTCCCACGAACAATTGCGAACACAGGTGTGTCGATGGCGATGTATGCGCTGTCGAGGTAACCCATGGCCAAAGGACCGCTCAAGGTCGGACCGAAACCGCCGCTGCAAACGCTACCGATGATCTCGCCTGCTTCGTTGACGATCTCTGCACCCTCGCGCACGGGTGTGCGTTCCTGCGGTAACAGGCCTACGCGCTTGCGGCTGACACCGGCTTGCTGCTGGGCGAACACGGTTTCAGCGCCAGGGAAGCCGCCGGCCCGCGCGCCATCGGCACGTCGAGGCTTGGAGATGGCCCACAGCAGGCTCGCTTCAATCGGAGTGGTGTCGGTGTTCATATCGTGGCCGTAGAGGCACAGGCCGGCTTCCAGACGCAGCGAATCACGAGCGCCCAGGCCAATGGCCGCAACTTCCGGTTCAGCCAACAGGGCGCGGGCCAACGCTTCGGCGTTGGCAGCCGGCACGGAGATTTCGAAACCGTCTTCGCCGGTGTAACCCGAGCGGCTGACAAAGCAGTCCACGCCCAGCAACTTCACGCGGGCGAACTGCATGAACGTCATTTTCGCCACTTCCGGCGCCAGGCGCGCGAGCACCGTGACGGCGGCCGGACCTTGCAGGGCCAGCAGTGCGCGCTCTTCGAACAGCGGCTCGATGGTGCATTGGTCGCCGATGTGTTTGCGCAGGTGCGCGAGGTCCTGATCCTTGCAGGCGGCGTTGACCACCAGGAACAGTTCGTCGTTACCGAGGTTGGCGACCATCAGGTCATCGAGGATGCCGCCCGTCTCGTTAGTGAACATGGCGTAGCGCTGCATGCCCACCGGCAGGTCGATAATGTCCACCGGCACCAGGGTTTCCAGGGCCTTGGCGGCATTGGCGCCGGTCAGGCGGATCTGGCCCATGTGCGAAACATCGAACAGCCCGGCCTGATCACGGGTGTGCTGGTGTTCCTTCATGACGCCCAGCGGGTACTGCACCGGCATGTCATAGCCGGCAAACGGCACCATGCGGGCGCCGAGTTCGATGTGCAGTGCGTGCAACGGGGTTTTCAACAGTTGTTCGGTGGACATATCCAGCTCCTGAAAAAGTGTGCAGATGCAGTGAGCGCGCATCAGCACTCGATAATGTTGACCGCCAAACCGCCACGGGCGGTTTCCTTGTATTTGCTTTTCATGTCGGCGCCGGTCTGGCGCATGGTGCGGATGACTTTGTCGAGGGAGACGAAGTGCTGACCGTCGCCACGCAGGGCCATGCGCACGGCATTGATGGCTTTCACCGAGCCCATGGCGTTGCGCTCGATGCAAGGCACTTGCACCAGCCCGCCGATCGGGTCGCAGGTCAGGCCGAGGTTGTGTTCCATGCCGATTTCGGCGGCGTTTTCCACTTGCTGCACGGTGCCGCCAAGCACTTCGCACAACGCGCCGGCCGCCATCGAACAGGCCACGCCGACTTCACCCTGACAGCCGACTTCAGCGCCGGAGATCGACGCGTTTTCTTTATAGAGAATGCCGATGGCGGCAGCCGTCAGCAGAAAACGTACGACGCCGTCTTCGTTGGCGCCGGGGATGAAGCGCATGTAGTAGTGCAAAACTGCCGGGACGATGCCCGCTGCACCGTTGGTAGGCGCGGTGACCACGCGCCCGCCATTGGCGTTTTCTTCGTTGACCGCCAGGGCGTACAGGTTGACCCAGTCCAGCACCGACAACGGATCGCGCAGCGACGATTCGGGGTTTTTGCACAGTTGCCGATGCAGCGCTGCCGCCCGCCGCTTGACCTTCAAACCGCCGGGCAGGATGCCTTCGTTACGGCAACCGGCGTCGACGCAATCCTGCATCACTTGCCAGATTTTCAGCAGGCCGGCGCGGGTTTCCGCTTCCGGGCGCCAGGCGCTTTCGTTGGTCAGCATCACCTGGCTGATGGACAGGCCGTAAGTGGTGCAATGAGTGAGCAGATCCTTTGCGCTTTTGAACGGGAAGGTCAGGGGGGTGGCGTCTTCGACGATACGGTCGGCGCCGGCGGCGTCTTCATCGACGACGAAACCGCCGCCGACCGAGTAGTACTCGCGGCTGCGGATCTGCAGGCCCGCCGCGTCGAATGCGCGGAAGATCATGCCGTTGGGGTGATAGGCCAGCGGTTTGCGGATCATCGCCAGGTGTTCTTTCTCGTTGAACGCAATGCTGTGTTCGCCGAGCAGGTTCAAGCGACCGTTGCCACGAATGTCTTGCAGACGGGCGGCGACGGTTTCGGTGTTCACGGTGTCCGGGTGTTCACCTTCCAGACCGAGCAGCACAGCCTTGTCGCTGCCGTGGCCCTTGCCGGTGGCGCCGAGCGAGCCGTAGAGCTCGACTTTGACGCAGGTGGTGGCGGCCAGCAGCCCTTCACGGCGCAAACCTTCGACGAAACGCGCAGCAGCGCGCATCGGGCCGACGGTATGGGAGCTGGAGGGGCCGATGCCAATCTTGAACAGGTCGAACACGCTTAACGACATGGTTGTTCTCCGGTTTCTTGTTATGAGGAGCACCGCGACCCCGTAGGAGCGAGGCTTGCCCGCGAAGCTTTTGGCGACCTTGATGGCCTCTTCGCGGGCAAGCCTCGCTCCTACGGGGTTTTGTGGCGTCCTAGTGGGGCGAGAGAGTCCGCCCCCTATAGATCAAGCGTAGCTTTCGATCGACGGGCAAGCGCAAACCAGGTTGCGATCACCGAAGACGTTGTCGACGCGACCGACCGGCGGCCAGTATTTGCCTTCGATCAACGACGCGACCGGGTACACCGCTTGCTCACGGCTGTACGGATGGGACCACTCGCCGACCAGTTCCGCCGCAGTGTGCGGGGCGTTTTTCAGCGGGTTGTCGTCCTTGTCCAGGGTGCCGTTTTCCACTGCGCGGATTTCTTCGCGGATGCGGATCATGGCGTCGCAGAAGCGGTCCAGTTCTTCCTTGGATTCGCTTTCGGTCGGCTCGATCATCAGCGTGCCGGCGACCGGGAACGACATGGTCGGGGCGTGGAAGCCGAAATCGATCAGGCGCTTGGCAACGTCATCGACGCTGATGCCACTGCTGTCTTTCAACGGACGCAGGTCGAGGATGCATTCGTGCGCAACCAGGCCGTTGCTGCCGGTGTACAGCACTGGATAGTGCTCTTCGAGGCGACGGGAAATGTAGTTGGCATTGAGGATCGCCAGTTGCGAAGCGCGCTTGAGACCCGCGCCACCCATCATCCGAATGTACATCCAGGTGATCGGCAGAATGCTCGCGCTGCCGAACGGTGCCGCGCAGACCGCGCCTTCCTTGCGATCCATCTGGGCGTGGCCCGGCAGGAACGGGGTCAGGTGCGATTTCACGCCGATCGGGCCGACGCCCGGGCCGCCACCACCGTGAGGAATGCAGAAGGTTTTGTGCAGGTTCAGGTGGGACACGTCGCCGCCGAACTTGCCCGGCGCGCAGAGGCCGACCATCGCGTTCATGTTGGCGCCGTCGATGTACACCTGGCCGCCGTTGTCATGAATGATGCCGCAGATTTCGCGGATGCCTTCTTCGAACACGCCGTGGGTCGACGGGTAAGTGATCATCAGCGCAGCGAGGTGTTCGCGGTGCTCGATGGCCTTGGCGCGCAGGTCTTCGATGTCGACGTTGCCACGGGCGTCGCAGGCGGTCACGACCACGCGCATGCCAGCCATGTTGGCGGTGGCCGGGTTGGTGCCGTGGGCGGACGACGGGATCAGGCAGATGTCGCGACGGTCTTCGCCACGGCTCTGGTGGTAAGCACGAATGGCCAGCAGACCGGCGTATTCACCTTGCGAACCGGCGTTCGGTTGCAGCGAGATCGAGTCGTAACCGGTGGCGGCGCAGAGCATCGCTTCCAGTTCGTCGGTCAGTTGCTGGTAACCGGCGCTTTGTTCGGCTGGGGCGAACGGGTGCAGGGCACCGAACTCAGCCCAGGTCACCGGGATCATTTCGCTGGCGGCGTTGAGTTTCATGGTGCACGAACCCAGCGGGATCATGGTGCGATCCAGGGCCAGGTCCTTGTCGGCGAGCTTGCGCAGGTAGCGCATCAGCTCGGTTTCCGAGTGATAACGGTTGAACACCGGGTGGCTGAGGATCGGCGATTGGCGAACCAGTGCAGCCGGGATCGCGCTAACCACTGCCGCTGCGATGGCAGCGAAGTCCGGCAGTGCTTTGCCGTCGGCGAACAAGGCCCACAGGGTTTCGACGTCAGCTTGCGAAGTGGTTTCGTCGAGGGACAGGCCCAGACGCTCGCCATCGACTACGCGCAGGTTGATCTGCTGCGCACGCGCCTTGTCATGCAGTTTGGCGGTGTTGGCGCCGGTGTTCAGGGTCAGGGTGTCGAAGAAGCTGGCTTGCTCGACGGTCAGGCCCAGTGCGCTCAAGCCCTTGGCGAGGATCGCGGTCAGGTGATGAATGCGGTTGGCAATTTGCGTCAGGCCTTTCGGGCCGTGATACACGGCGTACATGCTGGCGATGTTGGCCAGTAGAACCTGCGCGGTGCAGATGTTGCTGGTGGCCTTCTCGCGACGGATGTGTTGCTCGCGGGTCTGCATGGCCAGGCGCAGGGCCGGCTTGCCGAAACGGTCCACGGAGACACCGACCAGACGGCCCGGCATGTCGCGCTTGAACGCATCTTTGGTGGAGAAGTAAGCCGCGTGCGGGCCACCGAAGCCCAGCGGCACGCCGAAGCGTTGTGCGCTGCCGATGGCCACGTCGGCACCGAACTCGCCCGGCGGGGTCAGCACGGTCAGGGCCAGCAGGTCGGCAGCGACGGCAACCAGTGCGTTGGCGGCGTGGAAGCGCTCGGTCAGTGCACGGTAATCGAAGACGTCACCGTTGCTGGCCGGGTATTGCAGCAGGGCGCCGAAGAACGGCGTCACGTCAGTCAGTTCAAGCTCGTCGCCGACAACCACGTCGATGCCCAATGGCTCGGCACGGGTGCGCAGCACGTCGAGGGTCTGCGGGTGGCAATGCACGGAGGCGAAGAACGCGTGGCTGCCTTTGTTCTTGCTCAGGCGCTTGCAGAAGGTCATGGCTTCGGCGGCGGCAGTGGCTTCGTCGAGCAGCGAGGCGTTGGCGATCGGCAGGCCGGTCAGGTCGCTGATCAGGGTCTGGAAGTTCAACAGCGCTTCGAGACGGCCCTGGGAGATTTCTGGCTGGTACGGGGTGTAGGCGGTGTACCAGGCCGGGTTTTCCAGCAGGTTGCGCAGGATCGGCGACGGTGTGTGGGTGCCGTAGTAGCCCTGGCCGATGTAAGTCTTGAACAGCTGGTTCTTGGCAGCGATGCCTTTGATCAACGCCAGGGCGTCGGCTTCGCTCAGGCCGTCTTCGAGGCCGAGCACGCTGGTGCCTTTGATGCTGTCCGGAATGACGCTGGCGCTCAGGGCTTCCAGCGAGTCGAAACCGAGGCTGTTGAGCATCGCTTGCTCATCGCCGGAACGCGGGCCGATGTGGCGCGCGATGAATTCGTTGGCAGTGCTCAGATTGATTTGAGTCATGTGCGTGCTCCTCAGGCTTCGGCGTTGGCTTTGATCAGACGGTCGTAGGCGTCCTGATCCAGCAGTTTGGCGACAGCCGAGGCGTCAGTTGGCTGGAAGCGGAAGAACCAGCCTTCGCCCAGCGGATCTTCGTTGACCAGTTCCGGGCTGCTGTCCAGCGCCGGGTTTACTTCAAGCACTTCACCGTCGAGTGGCATGTACACGCCGCTGGCGGCTTTTACCGATTCCACGGTGGCGGCTTCTGCGCCTTTGTCGTAGGACTGCAGCTCAGGCAGTTGTACGAAAACCACGTCGCCCAAAGCGTTCTGCGCGAAAGCGGTGATGCCGACGGTGACAGAGCCATCAGCTTCGGTACGCAGCCATTCGTGATCTTCAGTAAAACGCAACTCGCTCATGGAAACTCCTAAGGGGGCCAGACTCGTCTGGTGGACGCGATTGAATGCTTGGGCGTAAGCCCTGATTTATGAGTGGTTACTAAGCAATTTCGCGGCCAGTTTGATTTTATTGTTATAAATCAAATGGTTAGGAGTTTGTTTTGAAGATGGCTTTTTGATCGGTGTAGCGAAATCGCTACAGTCGAGTGCGAACAAAAAAGTATAGGTGGATCAAAGCCTTGTGCAGCGGTGATCCGATGAGGGTGTATCGATATCGTTCCGCTGTAGCGCTTTCAGTACAGATGGAGGTCGTTTTTGAAGAGCCTTTCAGGCTGGACACAAAACCTGTGGGAGCGAGCCTGCTCGCGATAGCGGAGGGTCAGTCACCATTTGTATCGACTGATACTCCGCTATCGCGAGCAGGCTCGCTCCTACAGTGGTTTTGTGTTGAGAACGAGATCGTATTCTCAGCCTCACGGCTTGTTGGGAATCCCGTACTTGCGCAACCGATGGGCAATTGCGGTGTGGGAGGTTTGCAGGCGGCTGGCCAGTTGCCGGGTCGAGGGGTAGCTGACGTAGAGTTTTTCCAGCAGGGTCTTTTCGAACTCTTCCATCGCCTGCTCCAGGCTGTCGACTTCTGTGTCGCTCTGGCGCGCCACGGAGGTGCCGGCGATGTCGAGGTCGCCGATGTCCACCAGGCTGCTTTCGCAAATCGCCGCGGCGCGAAAGATCACGTTCTGCAATTGCCGCACGTTGCCCGGCCAGCGGTTGCCCAGCAACGCCGGGTAAGTGCCCGGTGCCAGGCGACACACCGGTCGCTGAATCTGCGCGCAGGCCTGCTGCATGAAATAGCGCGCCAGCAGCAGAATGTCCTGGCCGCGTTCGCGCAGCGGCGGGACTTCGACGTTGAGCACGTTGAGGCGATAGAACAGGTCTTCGCGGAACGAGCCTTCGCTGACCATTTTTTCCAGATCGCGGTGCGTGGCGCTGAGGATCCGCACGTTGACCTTCACTTCACGATCACCGCCCACCCGACGGAAACTGCCGTCGTTGAGGAAACGCAGCAGTTTCGCCTGCAAGTACGGCGACATCTCGCCGATCTCATCGAGAAACACCGTGCCCTGGTTGGCCAATTCCATCAGCCCCGGCTTGCCGCCCCGTTGCGCGCCGGTGAAGGCGCCGGGGGCGTAGCCGAACAGCTCGCTTTCGGCGAGGTTCTCTGGCAATGCCGCGCAGTTCAGTGCCAGGAACGGTGAACTGTGCCGCGCGCTGATGGCGTGACAGGCCCGGGCGACGAGTTCTTTGCCAGTGCCGGTTTCGCCCTGGATCAACAGCGGCGCATCGAGGGCTGCAACCCGCTGCGCGCGGGCCTTGAGCGTACGAATCGCCGGGGATTCGCCGAGCAGCGCATCGAACCCTTCGGCATGGTCGTGGTGCAGCGCCGAGAGGCGTTCGCCGATGCGGTTCGGTTGATACAGCGTCAGCAGGGCGCCGGCGTCGGTGATCGGCGTGGCGTCCAGCAACAAAGTCTGGCCGTTGACGGTGATCTCCCGCAGCGGCAGGCGAAAGCCGTGTTCCAGCAAGGCGTCGAGCAATGCGGGATCGGCAAACAGGTCAGCGACACTTTCACCGGCCGGTTCGCGACCGTACAAGGCAATCAATGCCGGGTTGGCCAGCAGCACCTTGCCGGCGCTGTCCAGGGCCAGTACCGGGTCGGTCATGGCCGCGAGCAGCGCATCGAGTTGCAAGTGCCGACGTTGGCCGGGAAGGATGTCGACCACCGTCATCGCTTGCACGCCGCGCACGCTGAGCAAGGCGTCGTGCAGCTCTTCGAGCACGTCCGGGCTCAGGGTCGGGGCGTCGATGTAGACGTTGGGCGGAACCATTTCCACCGCATCCAGATTGAGATTGCGCCCACCGAGCAGGGCCAGGACTTCCTGGGTAATGCCGACGCGGTCGATGAAGCTGACGTGGATACGCATGGGGCGGTATTGGGTTCTGGAGTGCGGAGGGTGGCAAGTATGCCTTGGAGGAGGGGTTCAGGTGAAATCCGCTGATGGGATCGCCACCTGTAGGAGCCGGCTTGCTGGCGATCGCATCGCCTCGGTTTGTCTGATTCACCGAGGCGATGCTATCGCCAGCAAGCTGGCTCCTACAGGTTTTGTGTTGTGCAGGGGCGTGGGTTATTCGAAGTGTTCGATGTTCACCGGGTCGCCGGATTTCATATCCAGCTGCTTGCGGATGTCTTCGAACATCAGATCGTAATGCTTGTGGACCGAGCCGATCTGGCTGTGGGTCTTCGGAATCCCGTACTTCTCGGCGATTTTCGTTACGTTGTTGGCGAAGTTGTAGGCTTCCTCCTTGCGCAGAAAGAAGGGCTCCTTCACGTCCTTTCCTTGAATACTGCCATGCAGGGTGAACTGAATTCCTTTCTCCCCCTTGGGATTCTTGCTGACTTCATAGTCGAGGTGCACGTTGTAGCTGACATCGTCCGGTGTCAGTGCATGGCGCTCAATGTGCAGGTGACCGGGCTCGAACTGTGCCATTGACGGTTCTCCTTATAAATAAGTAATGCCAGGTTTTGCCGTGCTGATGCGGGTGCCGGCCGTGCCCTGGACGATCGCCTCGATGTCCGAGAGTGAACCGATCACCGCGACCTTTCCAGTATGGCGCGCGAACTCGCAGGCTGCCTGAACCTTGGGTCCCATGGAGCCGGCGGCGAAGCCGAGTTTTTCCATTTCGTCCGGGTGCGCCTGGCCGATGGCCTTTTGCGTGGGTTTACCGTAGTCGATGAAGGCCGCGCTGACGTCGGTGGCAATCACCAGCAAATCGCTGTCCAGCTGTTCGGCCAGCAGCGCCGAGCACAGGTCTTTGTCGATCACCGCTTCCACGCCTTGCAGCTTGCCATGAGCGCCGTACATGGTCGGAATGCCGCCACCGCCGGCGCAAATCACGATGCTGCCTTTTTCCAGCAGCCACTTGATCGGGCGGATTTCGAAGATGCGTTTCGGTCTCGGGCTGGCCACCACGCGGCGGAATTTGTCGCCGTCCGGGGCAATCGCCCAGCCTTTTTCGGCGGCGAGTTTTTCTGCTTCGGCCTTGGCGTACACCGGGCCGATGGGTTTGGTCGGGTTCTGGAAGGCCGGGTCGTTGGCGTCGACTTCGACCTGGGTCAGGAGCGTGGCGAAGGGCACTTCGAAGTCCAGCAGGTTGCCCAGTTCCTGTTCGATGATGTAGCCGATCATGCCTTCGGTTTCGGCGCCGAGCACGTCCAGCGGGTAAGGCGACACCGAGGTGTAGGCCGCCGCCTGCAACGACAGCAGGCCGACCTGCGGGCCGTTGCCGTGGGCGATGACCAGTTCGTTGCCGGCATGGATCTTGGCGATCTGTTCGGTGGCGATCCGGATGTTGGCGCGTTGGTTGTCCGCGGTCATGGGTTCACCACGGCGGAGCAGGGCGTTACCGCCCAGAGCAACGACGATACGCATGATTCAGTCCTTCTAAAGCAGAGAAGTTGCGGATGTCCTTGTAGGAGCCGGCTTGCCGGCGATGACATCACCGCGGTGAATCTGACAGACCGAGGAGATGCCATCGCCGGCAAGCCGGCTCCTACAGGAGGCCGGGTCAGCCGTTACAGGTCAGCCAGGGTCGACACCAGGATCGCCTTGATCGTGTGCATGCGGTTTTCCGCTTGCTCGAAGGCGATGCACGCTGGCGACTCGAACACGTCATCGGTGACCTCGATGCCGTTGGACAGGTGCGGATACTGCTCGGCAATCTGTTTACCGACCTTGGTGTCGCTGTTATGGAACGCCGGCAGACAGTGCATGAACTTGGTGCGCGGGTTGCCGGTGGCTTTCATCAGTTCCGCGTTGACCTGGTAGGGCAACAGTTGCTGGATGCGTTCGGCCCAGGCTTCGACCGGCTCGCCCATCGACACCCAAACGTCGGTGTGGATGAAGTCCACGCCCTTGACCGCTGCTTTCGGGTCTTCGGTCAAGGTGATGCGGGCGCCGCTTTCTTCCGCGTATTTCTTGCAGCGCGAGACCAGATCATCAAGGGGCCACAGGGCTTTTGGCGCGCAGATGCGCACGTCCATCCCCAGCTTGGCGCCGATCAGCAGCAGCGAGTTGCCCATGTTGTTGCGCGCGTCGCCCAGGTAGGCGTAGCTGATTTCGTGGATCGGCTTGTCCGCGTGTTCACGCATGGTCAGCACGTCGGCGATCATTTGCGTCGGGTGGTACTCGTCGGTCAGCCCGTTGAACACCGGCACGCCGGCGAACTTGGCCAGCTCCTCGACGATTTCCTGCTTGAAGCCACGGTATTCGATAGCGTCGTACATGCGCCCCAGTACTCGGGCGGTGTCCTTCATGCTTTCCTTGTGGCCGATTTGCGAGGAATTCGGGTCGATGTAGGTGACGTTGGCGCCCTGATCATAGGCCGCGACTTCGAAGGCGCAACGGGTGCGGGTCGAGGTTTTTTCGAAGATCAGCGCGATGTTGTTGCCTTTGAGGTGTTGTTGCTCGGTGCCGGTGTACTTCGCGCGTTTGAGGTCACGGGACAGGTCGAGCAGGTAACGCAGCTCACGGGGCGTGTGGTGCTCCAGGCTGAGCAGGTTACGGTTGTGGATGTTGAACGCCATGATGATTCTCCTTGAGTTCGGTAATCGGCCCGGCCGCTACCGGGTCAGTGCGGCCGGGGGGATGGTCGTTTAGTAGTCGATTGGGTCGCGGATGATCGGGCAAGTCATGCAGTGGCCGCCGCCACGGCCGCGTCCCAGTTCACCGGCGCTGATGGTGATGACTTCCACACCGGCCTTGCGCAGCAGGGTGTTGGTGTAGGTGTTGCGGTCATAACCGATGACCACGCCGGGTTCCACGGCCACCACGTTGTTGCCGTCGTCCCACTGCTCGCGTTCGGCGGCGAAGCTGTTGCCGCCGGTTTCCACCACGCGCAACGCTTTGAGGTTCAATGCCTTGGCCACCACATCGAGGAAGTTGCCTTCTTCGCGACGGATGTCGATGCCCCCTTGTTTGCCTTCATCCGGGCGCAGGGTGAAGCCGACGATCTGGTTCACCACTTCCGGGAAGATCGTCACCAGGTCGCGGTCGCAGAAGCTGAACACGGTGTCCAGGTGCATGGCTGCGCGGGACTTCGGCAGACCAGCGACGATGACTTTTTCGACGGCCTTGTTCTTGAACAGGTTCAGGGCCAACAGGCCGATGGCCTGACGGGATGAGCGTTCGCCCATGCCGATCAACACCACGCCGTTGCCGATCGGCATGACGTCGCCGCCTTCAAGGGTGGAACTGCCGTGTTCCTGGTCCGGATCGCCGTACCAGATTTCGAAGTCGGCGTTGGTGAACTGCGGGTGGAATTTGTAGATGGCGGTGGTCAGCAAGGTTTCCTGACGGCGCGCCGGCCAGTACATCGGGTTCAGCGTCACGCCGCCGTAGATCCAGCACGTGGTGTCGCGGGTGAACTGGGTGTTGGGCAGCGGCGGCAGAATGAAGCTGGAGTGGCCGAGGAAATCGCGGAACATCTGGATGGTCTTGCCGCCGAAACTGTCCGGCAGGTCATCGGCGGAGACGCCGCCAATCAGGAACTCAGCGATCTTGCGCGGCTCCAGGCTGCGCAGCCATGACTTCGTTTCATCGATCAACCCCAAACCGACCGAATTGGCGGTGACCTTGCGTTCCAGAATCCAGTCGAGGGCTTCAGGAATCGCGACGATGTCGGTCAGCAGGTTGTGCATTTCCAGCACGTCGACCCCGCGTTCACGCATCTTGGTGACGAAATCGAAATGGTCACGCTTGGCCTGGGCGACCCACAGCACATCATCGAAAAGCAGTTCGTCGCAGTTGTTCGGGGTCAGCCGCTGGTGGGCCAGGCCGGGGGAGCAAACCATGACTTTGCGCAGTTTGCCGGCTTCGGAATGTACGCCGTACTTAACTTTTTCCGTGGTCATTACAGTGATCCTCCAGATGACAAAACAATCGGGTATTACAGGGTCAGGAAGCCGTCATACAGCCCGTAAGCTGCCACCAGGGCGCCCACGATGACGGCTGCAAAAATCAGCTTCTCGACGTTGGTGAAAATCGGTTTGCCGAGTTCTCGCTTGGCCTTGGCGAACAGGATGACCCCGGGCGCATAGAGCAGGGCAGACAACAGCAAGTATTTGGTGCCCCCTGCGTAGACCAGCCAGACCGCGTAGATCACCGCGATGGCACCGATGAGCAAATCCTTCGAGCGTTCGCCCGAGTCGTTTTCATAACTCTCGCCGCGCACCGCCAGCAGCAGTGCATAAGCCGCGGACCACAGATACGGCACCAGAATCATTGAAGTGGCGAGGTAGATCAGCGACAGGTAAGTACTGGCGGAAAACAACGTGATGATCAGGAACAGCTGCACCATCGCGTTGGTCAGCCACAAGGCATTGACCGGCACATGGTTGGCGTTCTCCTTGCGCAGGAATTCCGGCATGGTGTGGTCCTTGGCGGCGGCGAACATGATCTCCGCACACAACAGCACCCATGACAGCAACGCACCGAGCAGGGAAATGATCAGGCCGACGCTGATCAGCACCGCGCCCCAGTGACCGACCACGTGCTCCAGCACCGCGGCCATCGACGGGTTCTGCAGTTTTGCCAGTTCCGGTTGGGTCATGATGCCCAGCGACAGCACGTTCACCAGCACCAGGAACAACAGCACGGTGATGAAGCCGATCACGGTGGCTTTACCGACGTCGCTGCGCTTTTCCGCCCGCGCCGAGAAGATGCTCGCGCCTTCGATGCCGATGAACACCCAGACGGTGACCAGCATCATTTTGCGCACCTGGTTCATCACGCTGCCCAGGTCGGGGTTTTTCACGCCCCAGATGTCAGCGGTGAAGATGTCGAGCTTGAAGGCGAAGATCGCGATCAGCACAAACAGCAGCAGCGGCACGACCTTGGCGACGGTGGTCACCAGGTTGATGAACGCCGCTTCCTTGATCCCGCGCAGCACGAGGAAGTGCACGCCCCAAAGCAGCAGCGACGCACCAATCACAGCGGCAACGGTATTGCCTTCGCCGAAGATCGGGAAGAAGTAGCCGAGAGTGCTGAACAGCAGGACGAAGTAACCGACGTTACCGAGCCAGGCACTGATCCAGTAACCCCACGCGGAGGAGAAACCCATGTAGTCGCCGAATCCGGCCTTGGCGTAGGCGTAGACCCCGCCGTCCAGGTCAGGTTTGCGATTGGCGAGTGTCTGGAACACGAAGGCGAGTGTCAGCATGCCTACGGCAGTGATGGCCCAACCGATCAGCACCGCGCCGACGTCGGCACTGGCGGCCATGTTCTGGGGCAAAGAAAAGATCCCGCCACCGATCATAGAGCCGACAACCAACGCAACAAGTGCACCGAGTTTCAGTTTTCCGGGGGATTCAGACATTGCATGACTCCAATGCAGGAGAAGAGAGACAACAGAGTAGTTCTGTTAGCAATTCAGTCAGCTGACTTAGATCAGTGCATGGCTACATTCCATTGTTAATGAAAGACTTATGAACCTTTTCCGGGCATAACGGTATTTCCGGAAAAGCCCGGTCCAGAGGCCTCGACTCATACAAAAGGAATAACTCCAATTGCTTGGAACTTTTACGCTAGTTCGTTTTCTGCGTTCCGCAAATTTTTGACGCCGGTTTCAGGTATGGAATCGATTAATTAAGATTGACCCACAAATTCGCTCTTTGCCAAGACGCTAATAGAATCATCCGCTATAAATAACGGACATGACTTGGCGTTTTCTAATAAACGTTATTACGCTGTACCTATTTAGTTAAAACCAACCATGTGACGGTTTCCCGGCCGTGGTCATTCCCCGGTCACATCGGGAAAAATGGAGACGCAGGCATGTCGCAACCGACGCAAAAACTTCGCCTGAGCGCACTGATCGCGCTGGTGGTTGGATCGATGATTGGCGGCGGGATCTTTTCCTTGCCGCAGAACATGGCCGCCCGTGCCGATGCCGGCGCGATATTGATCGGTTGGGCCATCACCGCCGTCGGAATGCTGACGCTGGCCTTCGTGTTTCAGACGCTGGCCAATCGCAAACCCGAGCTGGATTCCGGGGTGTACGCCTACGCGAAGGCAGGGTTCGGCGACTACATGGGTTTCTCGTCCGCGTGGGGGTACTGGATCAGCGCCTGGCTGGGCAACGTCGGTTACTTCGTTCTGCTGTTCAGCACTCTCGGGTACTTCTTTCCGGTGTTTGGCCAGGGCAACACGCCCATCGCCATCGGTTGCGCCTCGGTCCTGCTGTGGGCCGTACATTTTCTGGTGCTGCGCGGGATCAAGGAGGCGACGTTCATCAATCAGTTGACCACCGTGGCCAAGATCGTGCCGCTGATCATGTTCATCGTCATCGCCGCCGTGGCGTTCAAGGCTGACATCTTTACCCGTGACATCTGGGGCCGCAGCAACCCGAATTTCGGCGGCGTGATGGATCAGGTGCGCAACATGATGCTGGTCACCGTGTTTGTGTTCATCGGCATCGAGGGCGCCAGTGTGTATTCGGCGCGGGCGGAAAAACGTTCGGATGTCGGCCGGGCGACGGTCATCGGTTTTATTGGCGTGCTGGCGCTGTTGGTGCTGGTGAACGTGTTGTCGTTGGGGATCATGAGCCAACCGGAACTGGCCAACCTGCAGAACCCGTCACTGGCGGCGGTGCTGGAACATATCGTCGGGCCCTGGGGCGCGTTGTTGATCAGCATTGGCCTGGCGATTTCGCTGCTCGGCGCGTTGCTCTCTTGGGCGCTGCTCTGTGCCGAAATCCTCTTTGCCACGGCCAAGGACAAGACCATGCCGGCCTTCCTGAAAAAGGAAAACGCCAACCATGTGCCGGTCAATGCGCTGTGGCTGACCAACGTGATGATCCAGCTTTTCCTGCTGATCACGCTGTTTTCCGCCGGGACTTACACCAGCCTGATCTACCTCGCGTCGTCGATGATTCTGGTGCCGTATCTGTGGTCGGCAGCGTATGCGGTGTTGCTGAGCGGGCGCGGCGAAACGTACGAGCACGCGTCGGCGGAACGCACCAAGGACTTGCTGATCGGCGGCATCGCGCTGAGTTATGCGGTGTGGCTGTTGTACGCCGGCGGGGTCAAGTATTTGCTGCTGTCGGCGTTGTTGTATGCGCCGGGGGTGATTCTGTTCGCCAAGGCCAAACGTGAGCAGGGTGAGCCGCTGTTTACAGCGATCGAGAAAGGGATATTTACCGCGGTCATCAGCGGCGCCGGGTTGGCGGCGTACGGTTTGTACAGCGGATTTCTGTCGTTGTGAGGTTGCGGCTGGCCTATCAGCCGCCCTATGACTGGCCGGCGATGCTGGGCTTCTTGTCGGCGCGGGCCGTGGCGGGTATGGAAACGGTGGTGGATGGCGTGTATTCGCGCAGCATCGGCCTGGACGGCGCTCACGGCACGTTTTCGATAAGGCCGGTGGCGGGCGATGCGCTGGAAGTGACGCTGGATTTTCCTGACCCGGCGGCGGTGCCGGAGATCGTTGTGCGGTTGCGACGGATGTTTGATCTGGATGCGGATTTAGCGGCGATTCATCGGTCGCTGGAGGCTGACCCGTTGATGGCGCGGTTGATTGCCGAGCGGCCGGGATTGCGGGTTCCGGGGACGTGGGACGGTCTGGAGCTGGCGATTCGTGCGGTTTTGGGGCAGCAGATCAGCGTGGTTGCGGCGATCAGGTTGGCGGGGAAGCTGGTGGTGCAATATGGGCCGCCTTTGGCGTCGGTTTTGCCCGGTATCACGCAGGTGTTCCCGGTGGCTGGCGTATTGGCGCAGGCGGATCTGGCGGCGCTGGGCATGCCGAAAAGCCGGGGCCGGACGTTGTCGGGTGTGGCCCAGGCGTTGCTTGATGATCCGTTATTGTTTGAACCGGGGCGTGAGGGTGGTGTGGCGCGGTTGCAGGCGTTGCACGGGATTGGCGACTGGACGGCGCAGTACATTGCCTTGCGACAATTGCGCGAGATGGATGCATTTCCGAATGGGGATGTGGGGTTGATCAATGCGTTGTCAGCGCTTGAGGGGGCGCGGGTGACGGCTCGGGAGTTGTTGGCGCGGGCCGAGGGTTGGCGGCCTTGTCGAGGGTATGCGGCGCAGCTTTTGTGGACATCACTGAGTCGGGCGGACTGAGCTGATCCGGGATTTTTAGTGACTGTTCGACCGCTATCGCCGGCTTGCCGGCGATAGCTATTTGAAAGTCACCACCACTGCGCGCGATGTGAACCCAATTCAGACGCCGGAATCGCCCACTGCAACGGCGTCCCGGTGATTTTCAGTGGCACATGAAGCCGATGCGCCGGCCCCCAGGGCGTCTGTTCAACCAGCAAGTCCTGATCGTTTTCATCCTCTGCCCGCAGCAGCTCACTCGTCCCCGTACCCTGTTCAATCAACAACTTCGCCGTCCGCGCCAGCGACAGCCGTGCCGACCCACCCCGTCCCAATAACGTGATCGCCGCAGCCGCCATCAAATACCCAGTGGCATGATCCAGCGCCTGCACCGGCAACGGCGTCGGCTTGTCCGCCTTCTTCCATTGCATCCCCGCTTCAGCAATCCCGCTGCTCATCTGCACCAGGCTGTCGAAGCCGCGGCGGTTCTGCCATGGTCCGCTCCAGCCGTAGGCGTTCAGGCAAACGTCGATCAGGCCGGGCGCGAGTGCCTGTCGTTCGGCGACGCCATAACCCAGCTGTTCCAGGGCATCGGCGCGGTAGCCGTGGAGCAGAATGTCGGCGTCCTTGAGCAGGCTTTCGAACAGGATGCGATCTGCCGGGTCATGCAAGTCCAGGCGTGCGCAGCGTTTGCCCAAGGTGACTTCCGGCACCACGCCGGGCTCGTTCCAGGTCGGTGGGTCGATGCGCAAAACGTCGGCGCCGAGGCCGGCAAGAAAGCGACTGGCGACCGGGCCTGCAAGCACGCGGGTCAAATCCAGCACCTTGATTCCGGCCAGTGGTCGTGCCACCGATCCTTGCCACGATGGCGACGATTCAGGGTCGCCGGCGCTGAACTGAATCAGTGGCTCAGAGTTCACCGTCTGGCCCTGGGGATGCGCCTGCCATTGCGCCCAACTGCGCATTTCGGCGGCACAGCCACCGGCCTCGACCACGGCGTGTTCCAGATCGGTTTTCGCCCATTGCGCAACCTTGCTCGCTACGGTGGCGCGGTCGGCACAAGCACCGAGCACTTTTTCGGCCGCCGCACGGTGATGTGGCGCGTTGGTGTGCAGGCGGATCCAGCCGTCGCTGGTCGGGTAGTCTCCGGCCACCGGGTCCCAGAGTGGAGGAACGCTCCAGCCGACGGGACGGATCGACGTCGCGAACCAGAAAGACGCGAGGCGAGAGTCGACTTCAAGGCCGGGCAAATGACCGGTGTGCTGGTGCAGTAACTCGCTGACCGCCTGGCCGGCAGCGGCAATGCTGGCGCTCGCCAGGTCAGTGACGGCGAACGCCGAGGGCAGGGCGCCCTTCGAGGTGAACGGAATCGGGGTGTGGGGCAAGCCGAGTGCGGCTTGAATGGACGTGAGTAAATCAGTCATCGAAGGCCCTCCGGAACGAGAGGCCGAGCATAGATCAAACAGCTGATGATGCGGGTGAAACCTGTAGGAGCGAGGCTTGCCCGCGAAGAACGATGATGCGGTCTACCTGGCAGATCGCGTCATCGTTCTTCGCGGGCAAGCCTCGCTCCTACAGGGGCCGTGGCAGCTACACGCGGAACTGATCCATCAATTTCATCTGGTGGGTGGTCAGGGAGTTGAGCTGGCTGCTGATCTGCGCCGATTCGGTGGCCTGGCCGGTCAGGGTTTCGGTGACGGTGCGGATCGCCGAGACGTTGCGGTTGACCTCTTCGGCCACGGCGCTTTGTTGTTCGGCGGCGCTGGCGATTTGCAGGTTCATGTCGCTGATCACCGTGACCGCGTCGCTGATTTTGCTCAAGGCTTGCACCGCTTGTTGAATCTGCCCGGCGTTGCTGTGCGCCTGGGTCTGGCTCGAATGCATGGTGGCGACCACGCCGCGGGTGCCGGTCTGGATGCGCTCAATGACGATACGAATCTCTTCCACCGAATCCTGCGTGCGTTTGGCCAGGTTGCGCACTTCATCGGCCACCACCGCAAAACCGCGACCGCTCTCGCCGGCACGGGCGGCTTCGATGGCGGCGTTGAGCGCCAGCAGGTTGGTCTGCTCGGCGATGCTGCGGATGACTTCCAGCACCGAACCGATCTGCTCGCTGTTGACCGCCAGCGCTTCGACTTCGGTCACCGCCTTGCTGACTTCGTCGGCCAGTTGATTGATGTCGCGGGTACTGCGTTCGATGATCGACATGCCATCGCGAGCCGACTGGTCAGCGCCCTTGGCCGCGTTTGCCGCGTTCGACGCACTGTTGGCGACGTCATGGGCCGTGGCACTCATTTCGTTGGACGCGGTGGCGACCTGGTCGATTTCGCGGAACTGCACCTGCATGCCTTCGCTGGTCTGGCGGGCGATTTCCGAAGACTGGTCGGCGGTGCCACGGGCATCGGTGATGCTCTGTTTGATCTGCGCGATGGTCGGTTGCAGCTTGTCGAGGAAGCGGTTGAACCAACTCACCAGTTCGCCCAGTTCGTCCTGCTTGCTGTAATGCAGGCGCTGGGTCAGGTCGCCGTCGCCGCTGGCAATGGCCTTGAGCATCTCGGCGACGCTGTTGATCGGCCGGGTCACGCCCGACGCGGTGAGCCAGATCAGCAGCAGGCCGACGAGGCCGGCAGCGACCGCCACCAGCACGGCTTTGATCGTGCCGCTTTGCTGGGCATCATCGAGCACCGTTTGCAGCTTCACCGAATCGGCCAGCAGCACTTGCTTGGGCAGGTCGATCACCACGCCCCAGGCTTTGGAATCACTGATCGGACTGACCGGGTACACCGCACGAATCAAATCACCTTGTTCGAGGATTTTCGGTGCGCCGCCGCTGAGCAATTGCAGGACATCCTTGCCCTCTGCGCCCAGGGTTTCACCGATGCTTTTGCCGACCTTGCTCGCGTCGACGCTGTAAGCGGCGAGCACGCCGCTGCCAGAGACAATCAGCATGTGCCCGGCGCTGTTGAACAGATCACGCTGGGAATCGACAGCCGCTGCCTGAAGGGCGTCGAGGGCGATGTCCACACCGACTACACCGATGGATTTGCCGTCCACCAGCAGCGGAACGGAAATGGTGGTCATCAGCATTTCCTTGCCGCCGACGGTGTCGGCGTACGGGTCCAGCAAGCAGGTGCGCTTGTTGTCGCGAGGGCAGGTGTACCAGCTGTTGTAAGGCGTGCCGCTGAGGCTCAAGGTGGTTTTGGTCATGTCGTCTTCGACCATGATCGTGTTGAGCGCGGTACCACCGGCGCGGCTCCAGTAACTGGCGAAACGACCGGCTTCGTTGGACTGGCGAGCGGCGTCATTGGCGAACTCGCTGTCCTTGCCGTCCAGCCCGTTGGGTTCGAACGCCAGCCAGATCCCCAGCACTTTGCTGTTGCGCTCGAAGGCGGTTTTCAGGCTCTGGTTCAGCTCTTCACGCAGGGCGCCGGCCTCAAGCGAACGCTTGGCAGCCAGGGTGCGCATGTCCTTGATCTGGTCCGCCAGGGCGGTCACCACCAGCAGGCTTTCGCCAAAGGTTTTCTGCACACGCACCGCTTGCTCGGCAGCCTTGGCCTGAAGCAGGTCTTGCACGCTGTTGGTGAGCATTTTGCTGCTGGAGGCGCTGACCAGCTCATCGTTCTGGTTGGTCTGGTAGAAGTTCATGCTGACGATCAGGACGACCACGCCCAGCAGGCATAGACCGGAGAGCAGAACGATTTTCAGGCGGATGGACAGAGAGTCGAACATAGGACGAACTCGCGAAGGGATGAAGTGTTGGCTGCGAGTCGAGGCCGACCCGGTTCGCCAAATCCATTCAGCGCCAATCTCTGCGCATCGGCGTGGTGCGAGGATGCATGAAGGTGACCCCGACGAACGGTCATGGTTGAACGTTTGCGCGGGAAAAAGTGCCGAAAAGCGCTTTAAAACGGGGATAAATCGCGGAGTGTGTCAGGTGGTTTGCGGCAGTGATTCCGGTCGTGACCAGATCCACAGATTGCCCAGGCTCATGCCGGCGATGGCGAGGTAAACCGGCCAACCGTGATCGAGCATGACCAGCATCAACCCGGCGCACAGCAACATGCTCACGGTGGCACTGACCTTGGCTCGACGCGCAACGATTTTGCCGTTGCGCCAGTTGCAGAGGATCGGACCGAACAGCCGATGGTTTTCCAGCCAGGCACTCAGGCGCGGCGAACTCTTGGTCGCGGCCCAGGCGGCGAGCAGGACGAACTCGGTGGTCGGCAGGCCTGGCACGACGATGGCGATCAGGCCGATGGCTAGGCTGATGTAGGCCAAGAGACCGAACAGGAAACGGGCGAGTTTGGAGGAGGAGCGAGTCATAAGATCGATTTATGACCTGTAGGAGCGAGGCTTGCCCGCGAAGAATGCGCCGCGGTTTTTCAGATAGACCGCGTTATCGTTCTTCGCGGGCAAGCCTCGCTCCTACAAGGGCGGGGTTATCAGGCGAGTTCGGGGATGGTGGCGTAGGCGTGTTCCAGCAACACGGTGAAGCGGTTGAACGCATTAATTGCGCCTTTATCCAGCTCGGCTTCTTCCTGTTCGGTGAGTTCCAGACCGTCCAGCGTCTTGACGAAGCTTTTCCAGCCTTCAGCGCGGCCACCGGCCGGTTCGCCGAGGTGACGGGCACCGAAGGTTTCGCTCAGGCCCAGGCCGACAGCCCGTTTGATCAGGAACGCTGCACCGAGCTTCGAGCCTTCGGACACAAACAACCAACCCAGCGCTTCGGCTTTGCTCGGGGTGTTCACTGCGCCCGCGACAGGCGCCGGCACTTCGGTGTCCAGATCGGCCAGGTCAGCCTTGGCCGCCTCGGCACGGCAGCGCGCCGCCAGATCGGGAACGATGGTGATCAGTTCGGCATCGTTGTACAGCGCCACCAGCTCCGACTGGAACAGATATTGCGCCACCACGAAACGGGCGAAATTGGCCTGGGTTTCGAACGGCGCATGGGCTTTGACCAGCGCATCGAGTTTGGTGTGGGGCTCATGGGTGATCTGGTTCAAGCGTTGCGAACGCAAAACCGGGCGTTGAGCAGTGTCCTGGTTAGTCATGAGAAATCCTTGAAGAAAAGAGGCGCTTGGTAACGAGACGAACAAGAAGACGCCTGACAGTAAAAAAACCTCACTGTGCGGCGCTATAAAAAGCCGCGCAGTGAGCGTGCAGGATCAGATGTCCCAGACCAGATTGACCGCGAAGTTGCGACCCGGCTGAGTCAGGCGATCAAGGTTGGCCGGGCTGAGGACCGAAGCCTCGCCGACGCCGTCGTAACCGCGCACGTCATCCCACAGCCAGTACTTCTTGTCGGTCAGGTTGTAGACCCCGGCGCTGACAGTCACGTCGTCCGTCACTTTGTAGAAACCGGTCAGGTCCAGCACGCCGAAGCCCGGCGATTTGAACTGGCTGCTGACGCCGTCCGGCGACTTGAATTTGGTGTCGTCGACGCGATCCTTCTTTTTCACCAGCGTCCAGCTGAGCAAACCACCGTAGTTGTCCTGGTCGTAACCGAGGCCGAACACGCCGGTCAGCGGGTTGACGCTGTTGATCGGTTCGCCGTTGTCATTGTTGCGACCGTAGGCGTAGGCCACCGAGCCCTGGGTGTACAGACCTTGTGGCGCGCCGAAGACGTCGAGGTTCAGACGTCCCTTGACCTCTGCGCCCTTGATCGTGGCGCGCTTGATGTTGGCGCTCTGGAAGGTCAGCTCGTTGTAACCGGGGGAGATGGCATCCTCTTCGATGAAGTCGCGGTACTTGTTGTAGAACACAGCCACATCGAAGGAGCCCGATTCGAATTGACCGCGCAGACCGGTTTCAAAACCTTTGCTGGTTTCCGGGTCGAGGTTCGGGTTGGGTTCCACGCGATAACCGGTGGTGGTGTTCTCGAAGCGTCCGTACAACGCCTTGGCGGTCGGTGTGCGGAAACCTTCGGCGTACTGGCCATACCAGGTGTACTGGTCGGTCAGGGCGTAGGTCAGGCCGAATTTCGGCGACACGCGATGCCAGGTTTTTGAGTCGTTGCTGACGGTGCCGCGGCCATCGGCCGCCACGGTGTTCAAGAACTCCTGGGTGATGTGCGGCTTGAGCTCGGTGTAGTCGTAGCGCAGCCCCGGCAGGAAGGTCCATTTGTCCCAGCTGATCTGATCCTGGGCGAACAGGCTGTAGGTGTTGACGGTCGGGTCGGGGAAGTCGCTGGATTTTTTCAGCACGTCTGCGGTGCTGACGGCGCCGAGGGTTCGGCAGGAGCCAAAGACCGCGAGGCAGGTGCCGTTGCCGCTGCGCGAACCGGTGACTTTCTGCTGCTTGATCGTGGTGCCGTAGGTCAGCAGGTGCTCGGTGTCGGCAAGACTGAAAGCCTTGTCCAGTTGCGCGTCAAATACCCACTGCTTTTCTTCATAAAGGGTTTCGCGGGTGCGCAGCACTTTGCGTGAGATCGGGTAGTAGAACTCTTCGGTGCTCTGGTCGGTCTTGGCGACCTGGTGGTTCAGGCTCCACTTGACGTTGTCTGCCAGCAGACTGTCGAGGGCGAAGCTGTGTTCCAGGCCGAAACGCTCGCGGGTGACGGTGTCGTTACCGGTGCGCCACTGGTACATGCCGCCCGGCAGGACGCTGGCCGGAATCGCCGGTTGGCCTTTGTCGAACGGACCGCCGTAGGCGCTTTTCTGATCGGTGTCGCGGTCGTCCTTGTACTTTTCATACGTCAGGCCCAGGCGCGAATCTTCGTTGTAGTTCCAGCCGATCTTGGCCAGCACGTTGTAGGTTCGCACGTCCTCCGGGTTGGCCGCAGTGCGCGCCAGGCCGGTGCCGTTGTTGCTGCCGTAGGATTCGGTTTCATGACCGTCGCGCTGGCTGTAATGCAGCAAGCCATCGAACTGCTCGGCGCGGCCAGCCACGGTCGCGGACTTCAACCAGCTCTCGTCGGCGGAGCTGTAGCCGGTTTTCAGGCGGGCGCCGACGTCTTTGCCGGGTTTGATGATGTCGTCCGGGTCGAGGGTGAAATAGCTGACCGCGCCGCCGATGGCGTTGCTGCCGTACAGCACCGAGGCCGGCCCGCGGAGGATTTCGACGCGTTTGATGATCTCCGGGTCGACGTAGTTGCGCTGGGTCTTGGCATAGGGACCGTTGAAGAAATCGTTGGGCACTTCGACGCCGTCGACCTGGGTCAGGATCCGGTCGCCGTCGATGCCGCGGATGTTGTAGCCGCTGATCCCGCCGCGCTGGCCCGCACCACCGACCGAAACGCCCGGTTCGTAACGCACGAGGTTCTTGATGGTGTTGACGTTGTTGCGGTCCAGCTCTTCGCGGGTGTGAACGGTGACGATGCCCGGCACGCTTTCCACGGTTTGTTCCTGGCGGGTGGCGCTGATGGTCACCTGTTGCAGATTGAGCGCGCTGCTGCTCGGGCGCTTTTCCAGGACGATGTTGTTGTTGCCCAGTTTGCGATAGCTCAGGTTGGTCCCCACCAACAGGCGATCCAGGGCTTTCTCCGGCGACAAGGACCCGCGCACACCCGGCGAGGCCACGCCTTGCCCAAGTTCTGCCGGCAAGCCGACCTGCCAGCCCGTCACCGCGGTAAAGGCATTGAGTGCCGAGACCAGCGACTGTTGCGGGATCGCAAACGCGTAATCGCCCATGTTGCGCGTTGGTTGCTCGGCGGCGGTGGCGGCCATCAGCGGCGCGCTACCAGCCATGAGGATGGCGGCGGTCAGCAGCGAGAGCACGCGGGACGGTGAAGAGGAGTGGCGGGTAAGGCGAGAGGACATCGATAGCGCTCCGAGTCGCACGAATCTTTATAGGTGCTGATTGGCATATGAAGATGCGAATCAATTGCATTGGCTATAACGAGACGTACGAGCTTCAGCTATCGAGTAAAAATAACTCTCATTTAGTTCAGGATCACCAGCGCCGGATATTCCTGGAGCCGCGCCGAGGTGATGTGCGCCAGCGAGCGGACCACGTCCAGCGGCTGGTCGAGACGGTAATTGCCGGTCACGGCGACGTCGGCCAACTGCTCGTTGTTGTTGATGATCCAGCCTGGGTAGTAGCGACGCAGTTCCGCCAGCACTTGGCTCATCGGGCAGTTTTCAAACACCAGTCGGCCCTGGACCCAGGCCAGGTCAGTCGCGGCGTCGAGCCTGGCCGGCCGGTCGAAACCGTTGGGGCCGATGCGGATGCTTTCGCCAGCAGACAGGCGAATCCGTGCGTCGTCGCGGGTCGCCCGCAAGTCGACATCGCCACGCTGCACTTGAACCTGCGTCACGCCATCGAGGTAGCGCACCGCAAATGCGGTGTCGTGCACGCTGGCCTTCACCGGTCCGGCGTCGATTTCCAGCGGCTGGCCGCGATGGGCCGGCACTTCGAAAAACGCTTCGCCCTGATAAAGGCGGGCGACGCGCTGCTGATCGTTGATGGTGCTGGAAAACGCTGAATTGGTATTGAGCAGGACTTTCGAGCCGTCCTCCAGTTGCAGGCGCTGACGCTCACCGACCACCGTCAGGTGATCGGCCTGGAGACGCAGGGGCAGGTTGCTGAAACTGAACAGGCCGAGGATCAACACGGCAGCGGTGGCCAATGGTTTCCAGTGCGGGCGCAGGCGCGACAACACGGTGACTTTGGGTGGTTGCGCGGCCAGGTGCTGCGCGCATTGCACGACTTGCGGGCCGTCCCAGATGGCCTGGGCCTTGGCGAACGCTTGCGCATGCAAAGGGTCGGCGTCCAGCCATGCCTGGAACTGGCGAGACTGTTCTTCGCTCGGACTGCCCAGCACGATCAGCCAGTCCAGGGCCTGGTCCATCGCACTTGCGGAGTCCCGCGCCGGGGAGGGCGGAGGGGAGCGGTGGGTGTCCGTCACGGTGTTTCCTTGGCAGTGTCTGTGCACGGCTGTTTTTTAGTGGAGCTTGAAAGTGGGCAAGGGTAGCAAAGCCTTGCTTGCTCAGTCGCCGTTTAACCGTTCGGCGACACCGATGCAGATGGCCATGATCAGCTTCAACTCCTTTTGCACCGTGCTCAATGACACGCCGAGCTTCTCGGAAATCTCCAGATAGCTGTGCCCGTGCAAACGGCTGAGAATGAAAATCTGCTGCTGACGGGCGCTGAGTTCACTGAGGCTCACGTTCAAACGCTCCAGCAATTGTTTGGCATGGGCGGCGTCCTCGGCACTGCTGGCCGGTGCGGCAATGCTTTCCACCACGTCCATCGGCACGTCGTCGAGCATCGTCCGGGACTGAATGCGCCGAGCACGCAAATGGTCCAGCGCCAGGTTGCGGGCGGTCTGGAAAACAAAGGGTTCAAGGTGGTCGATGGCCCGTTCGCTGAGCGCACGGGTTACGCGCAGGTAGGTCTCCTGCAAGAGGTCTTCGGCGGTGCTGTGATTGTTGACCATCCGCTCCAGCGTGCGCAGCAGAGAGACGCGCTGGGCGATGAAGACGTGATTGAAGCGCGATTGACTCACGGGAGGACCTGATCCATTTTGATCAAATGATAATGCTTATCATCCGCTACGATGGTCAAGTCCTGATTTGTGAAGGTTTATGCGCGGCCCAGCAAATAGGTCGCGTAATCGGGAATGCGATGGGAATGCGCCTGATCCATCAACGGGCTGCTGAGCAGGTAGTCGGCGCTGCATTCATTGCAGGCGACGGGAATGTTCCAGACTGCCGCGACCCGCAGCAATGCCTTGATGTCCGGGTCATGGGGTTGCGGTTCGAACGGGTCCCAGAAGAACACCAGCATGTCGACCCGCTGCTCGGCGATTTGTGCGCCGAGTTGCTGGTCGCCGCCCAAGGGGCCGCTGATCATGCTTTCCACGGGCAGGTCGAGGCGTTGTTGCAATAACAAACCCGTGGTGCCGGTGGCGACCAGTTCATGTTGCGCGAGCTTGTCTTTGTGCCGCTCGGCCCAGTCCAGCAGGAACACCTTGCAGTGGTCATGGGCGACCAGGGCGATGCGTTTGCGCGCGGCGACGGTTTTTTGCGTGAAGCTGATACCGATCATGGGGTGTTCCGTAGGCAGGTTACCGACGATGGTTGAGTACGCCATCGCCTGTAGGCGCGAGCGGTGCGGCGACCCGACTTGCCCGCGAACCGAGCGGCGCGATGTATCTGTTAGACCGCGTCATCGTTCTTCGCCGGCAAGCCTGGCTCCTACAGAGTCGGGTACGGCGCAACAGGCACAGAGTTACTCAGCGTTGCACAGCGCCAGGCAGTTATCGAGCATGCGGTTGGAGAAGCCCCATTCGTTGTCGTACCAGGCCAGAACCTTCAGCAGCTTGCCGCTGGACTTGGTGTGGTTGGCGTCGAAGATCGACGACAGGGGGTTGTGGTTGAAGTCGCTCGAGACCAGCGGCAACGTGTTGTAGCCCAGAATCTTCGAATGCTGGCTGGCTTCCTTGAGCAGTGCATTCACTTCATCGGCCGACGCTTCGCGCTTCAGTTGCACGGTCAGGTCCACCAGTGACACGTTGATCACCGGCACACGCACGGCCATGCCGGTCAGTTTGCCCGCCAGTTCCGGCAGCACCAGGCCGACCGCTTCGGCCGCACCGGTCTTGCTCGGGATCATGTTCTGGGTGGCCGAACGGGCGCGGTACGGGTCGGTGTGGTAGACGTCGGTCAGGTTTTGATCGTTGGTGTAGGCGTGGATGGTGGTCATCAAACCGCTTTCGATGCCCAGTTCGCGGTGCAGCACCTGGGCCACCGGGGCCAGGCAGTTGGTGGTGCACGACGCGTTGGAAATAATCTGGTGCGATTGGCGCAGAATGTCGTGGTTCACCCCATACACCACGGTGGCGTCGGCGCCTTTGGCCGGTGCAGAGATGATCACTTTGCGCGCGCCGGCCGTAATATGCGCGGCGGCTTTGGCCCGGTCGGTGAACAAACCGGTGCATTCGAACACCACATCAATCTTTTCCGCAGCCCAAGGCAGCTCGGCCGGGTTACGAATGGCGCTGACGGAAATCCGGTCGCCATTGACGGTCAGGCTTTCCTGATCATGCTGGACATCGGCGTCGAACGTGCCGTGAACAGTGTCGTACTTGAGCAGATGAGCGTTCATCGCGCTGTCGCCCAGGTCATTGATTGCAACGATCTGCAAATCCTGACGGTAGCCTTGGGTATACAGTGCGCGAAGGACGTTGCGGCCGATACGGCCAAAACCATTGATTGCGATTCGAAGAGTCATTTAACAGGGCCGCCGTCGTTTTGTTGTTGGAATTACAAGATTATTCGCATAAAAATAGAAAACAAGCCTTTTTAGTGGCAATATTTTGTTCAATCTACAACGAGTGACCTGAATCAACTGGTCCGAATGATCAAGAAAGCCGTTTGTCATCCCATCAACAACGGCTCTTGTTCAGCATAGACAATCAGGTCGCCACATCCGTTAGCCTGGAGTTCTACACATGCATCCCCGCGTCCTTGAGGTCACCGAACGGCTTATCGCCCGCAGCCGCGCAACCCGCGAGGCTTACCTTGCGCTCATTCGCGGTGCGGCCAGCGACGGTCCGATGCGCGGCAAGCTGCAATGCGCCAACTTCGCCCATGGCGTGGCCGGTTGCGGCACCGAAGACAAGAACAGCCTGCGAATGATGAACTCCGCGAACATCGCGATTGTTTCGTCATATAACGACATGCTCTCGGCGCATCAGCCGTACGAAGTCTTTCCTGAACTGATCAAAAAAGCCCTGCGCGAAATCGGCTCCGTCGGCCAGTTCGCCGGCGGCACCCCGGCGATGTGCGATGGCGTGACCCAAGGCGAGCCGGGCATGGAACTGAGCCTGCCAAGCCGTGAAGTGATCGCGCTGTCCACCGCTGTTGCCCTTTCCCACAACATGTTCGATGGCGCGCTGATGCTCGGCATCTGCGACAAAATCGTGCCGGGCCTGATGATGGGCGCGTTGCGCTTCGGTCATCTGCCGATGATTTTCGTACCGGGCGGGCCGATGGTCTCGGGCATTTCCAACAAGCAGAAAGCCGATGTGCGTCAGCGCTATGCCGAAGGCAAGGCCTCTCGCGAAGAGCTGCTGGAATCGGAAATGAATTCCTACCACAGCCCCGGCACCTGCACCTTCTACGGCACCGCCAACACCAACCAGTTGCTGATGGAAGTCATGGGCCTGCACTTGCCGGGCGCTTCTTTCGTCAACCCGAACACGCCGTTGCGCGATGCCCTGACCCGCGAAGCGGCGCATCAGGTCACGCGCCTGACCAAGCAGAATGGCAACTTCATGCCGATCGGCGAAATCGTCGATGAGCGTTCGTTGGTCAACTCCATCGTGGCGCTGCACGCCACCGGCGGTTCGACCAACCACACTTTGCACATGCCGGCGATTGCCATGGCGGCGGGCATTCAACTGACCTGGCAGGACATGGCCGACCTCTCCGAAGTCGTGCCGACCCTGAGCCACGTCTACCCGAACGGCAAAGCCGACATCAACCACTTCCAGGCGGCGGGCGGCATGTCGTTCCTGATCCGCGAACTGCTGGAAGCCGGCCTGCTCCACGAAAACGTCAACACGGTTCTGGGCCACGGCCTGAGCCGCTACACCAAGGAACCGTTCCTCGATAACGGTGAGCTGGTATGGCGCGAAGGCGTCACCGACAGCCTCGATGAAACCATCCTGCGCCCGGTGGCGCGTGCGTTTTCGCCCGAGGGCGGCTTGCGCGTGATGGAAGGCAACCTCGGTCGTGGCGTGATGAAAGTCTCGGCAGTCGCCTTGGAAAACCAGATCGTCGAAGCACCGGCAATGGTGTTCCAGGATCAACAGGATCTGGCCGATGCGTTCAAGGCCGGTTTACTGGAGAAGGACTTTGTCGCGGTGATGCGCTTCCAGGGCCCGCGCTCCAACGGCATGCCGGAACTGCACAAAATGACGCCGTTCCTCGGCGTGCTGCAGGATCGCGGCTTCAAAGTCGCGCTGGTCACCGACGGACGCATGTCCGGCGCCTCGGGGAAAATCCCGGCGGCGATTCACGTCAGCCCCGAAGCTTACGTGGGCGGCGCTTTGGCGCGAGTCCAAGAGGGCGATATCATCCGCGTCGATGGCGTCAAAGGCACTCTGGAGCTTAAGGTTGACGCCGAAGAATTCGCAGCGCGCACGCCGGCCAAAGGCCTGTTGGGCAACAACATTGGCACCGGTCGCGAGCTGTTTGGTTTCATGCGCATGGCCTTCAGCTCCGCAGAGCAGGGCGCCAGCGCCTTTACTTCTGCCCTGGAGACGCTTAATTGAAACTGGCTTTGGTCGGTGACATCGGTGGGACCAACGCACGTTTCGCGTTGTGGAAAAACCAGCAGCTGGAATCGGTCCAGGTGCTGGCAACGGCAGATTTTCCCAGCCCGGAAGAGGCGATCAGCGTCTATCTGAACGGGCAGGGGTTGGCGCCAGGTTCGATTGGTTCCGTGTGTCTGTCAGTGGCCGGCCCGGTGAGCGGTGATGAATTCAAGTTCACCAACAATCACTGGCGCCTCAGTCGCAAGGCGTTCTGCCAGACCTTGCAAGTCGAGCAACTGCTGTTGGTCAACGACTTCTCGGCGATGGCGCTGGGCATGACCCGTTTGCAGCCGGGCGAATTCCGCGTGGTTTGCGAAGGCACGCCGGAGCCGTTGCGCCCGGCGGTGGTGATTGGTCCGGGCACGGGGTTGGGCGTCGGTACTTTGCTCGATCTCGGCGAAGGGCGTTTTGCTGCATTGCCGGGCGAGGGTGGCCACGTCGATTTGCCGTTGAGCAGCCCGCGTGAAACTCAGTTGTGGCAGCACATCTTCAACGAGATTGGGCATGTCAGCGCGGAAACGGCGTTGAGTGGCAGCGGCTTGCCGCGCGTCTATCGGGCGATTTGCGCGGTGGACGGGCATACGCCTGTGCTCGAAACGCCGGAAGCGATTACCGCCGCCGGCCTGGCGGGTGATCCGATTGCGCTGGAAGTGCTGGAACAGTTCTGCTGCTGGCTCGGTCGCGTGGCGGGCAACAACGTGCTCACCACGGGCGCGCGCGGTGGCGTGTTTATCGTCGGTGGGGTGATCCCACGGTTTGCCGATTTCTTCCTCGAAAGCGGTTTTGCGCGGTGCTTTGCCGACAAGGGTTGCATGAGCGATTACTTCAAGGGAATTCCGGTGTGGCTGGTGACGGCGCCGTATTCCGGGTTGGTGGGTGCGGGTGTGGCGCTGGATCAATCAATCCCCGCTTGAAATGCAATCAAAATGTAGGAGTGAGCCTGCTCGCGATGACGGCGTATCAATCGACAGAAATGTTGAATGTGAAACCGCAATCGCGAGCAGGCTCACTCCTACAGTGGTTTTGTGGTGTTTGTAAAATCGGTGCTTAAGGCATAATCCGCCCAATTCAAACAACAAGGACGCCGCCCCGTGAGCTCAGTCAACAAGTCGATTTTGTTGGTCGATGACGATCAAGAGATACGCGAGTTGCTGGACACCTACCTGACCCGCGCGGGTTTCCAGGTACGTACCACGCCCGACGGCGCCGGTTTTCGCCAGGCGTTGAACGACGCGCCGAGCGATCTGGTGATCCTCGACGTGATGCTGCCCGACGAAGACGGTTTCAGCCTCTGCCGCTGGATTCGCCAGCATCCGCGGCAGGCGCAGGTGCCGATCATCATGCTCACCGCCAGCTCCGATGAAGCCGACCGCGTCATCGGCCTGGAACTGGGCGCCGACGACTACCTTGGCAAACCCTTCAGCCCTCGTGAATTGCAGGCGCGGATCAAAGCCTTGTTGCGTCGTGCGCAATTCGGTCAGGAACGTTCCGGCAGTGAAGTGCTGGCCTTCGATGACTGGCGGCTGGACATGGTCAGCCATCGGCTGTTCCACATCGATGGCGAAGAGGTGATTCTCTCCGGCGCCGATTTCGCCCTGCTGAAACTGTTCCTCGATCACCCCCAGGAAATCCTCGACCGCGACACCATCGGCAACGCCACCCGTGGCCGCGACCTGATGCCGCTGGACCGGATCGTCGACATGGCGGTCAGCCGTTTACGCCAACGCCTGCGCGATACCGAAAAACCGCCGCGACTGATTCGCACCGTGCGCGGCAGCGGTTATCAGTTGGCAGCCAATGTGGTTGCCAGCAATGGTCACTGAGGTGTTGCGCAAGCTCGCGGCAAAGATTCCGGTCCCGCGTTCGCTGCTCGGGCGGATGTTGCTGCTGACCTTGCTGGCCGTGTTGTTTGCGCAGACGTTGTCGAGCGTGATCTGGGTCTCGCAATTGCGTGCCACGCAGCTGGAAGGCCTGGTCACCAGCGCCCGCAGCCTTGCCCATTCGATGACCGCCAGCGTCAGTTATTTTCGCTCGTTGCCGGTGGCGTTCAGGCCGCTGGTACTCGACCAGTTGCGCAGCATGGGCGGCACCCGTTTTGTGGTGACCCTCAACGACAAACCGCTGGGCATGGAAGTGCTGCCGATCACCCCGCGCAAAGCAGCGGTGCTCAAAGCGGTGGACGAAGTGCTGCGTCAGTCGCTCGGCCAGGACACCGATATCTCGGTGACCTTTGTCAGCCCCGAAGACCTGCGGATCTTCAACGGTGGCCTGAAACTGGATGAGCTACCGCGTTCCTGGGCGCATTACGCACTGACCCTGGAGCCGGTGAATCCACCGGTGCTGGTCACGCAAATCCAGATGGCGCCGGGCGAGTGGCTGTACATCGCCTCGCTGTTGCCCGAGCCGTACACCAGCCTTGAAGAGCAAGGCCTGCCGGCGCAGCAAGTCTGGTTCATCGTCCTCACCAGCGGCTTTTTGCTGTTGTTCATCGGCTTGCTGGTGCATTGGCAGAGCCGACCGCTCAAGCGTTTGGCACGGGCGGCGCGGGACATGTCCCTCGGGGCGGAAGTCGAGCCGGTGGCGGAGGGTGGCGGCAGTGAAGTGGTCGAAGTGGGGCGCGCCTTCAATGCGATGCGCGAACGTATCAGCCGTTACCTGACTGAACGCAGCCAGTTGTTCAGTGCGATTTCCCATGATTTGCGCACGCCTATTACCCGCTTGCGCCTGCGTGTCGAATTGCTGGAAGACGAAAAGCTGCAAGCCAAATTCGGTCGTGATCTCGATGAATTGGAGCTGCTGGTCAAAGGCGCGCTGCAATGCGTGAAAGACACTGACATCCACGAAAACATCGAGCAGGTGGACCTCAACCATGTGCTCGATTGCCTGGTGGAGCCGTATCTGGCGCCTAACGGCAATGGTCGCGTGACCCAGCAGGGGCGGGCGCTGGCGGCGTATCCGGGTAAACCGCTGGCGCTCAAGCGCTGCATCGGCAACCTGATCGACAACGCCTTGAAGTACGGTCAGAACGCGCACCTGCACATCGATGACGACGAGAACGCGTTTGTCCTGCATGTCGATGACGAAGGGCCGGGTGTGCCGGAGCAGCGGCTGGAGCAGGTGTTCGAGCCGCACTTTCGTCTGGCCGGGCAGCAGCAGGGTTATGGGTTGGGGTTGGGCATTGCGCGCAACATTGCCCATAGCCATGGCGGGGAAGTCAGCCTGCAAAACCTGCGTGAAGGTGGGTTGCGGGTGACGCTCCAATTGCCTCGATCAATCGACTGAAAAAACACAAATCCCTGTAGGAGCCAGCTTGCTGGCGATAGCGTCATTGAAAACGCCATCGCCAGCAAGCTGGCTCCTACAAAATGTCACCATTCGGTGACATAACTCGCCCCCTTCGTTACAAGCCCGCCACCGCCCGTTGTTTAGACTGCCCGCAGTCATAACAACAAAAAAAGGCACCCCATGGACACCTTCCAACCCGCCTTCAGCAGTTGGCTGAACGCACCGGCCCATCAGCAATGGCTCGCCGCCGAAGGCTTGCGCCTGCTGGCATTCGCCAAGGCTTCGAAGCTCCCCGAGGGCTTCGGCAATCTCGACGTAAAGGGCTGTCTGCCGGCCAACGCCCATGCCGAAACCATGAACACCGCGCGCATGACCCACAGCTTCGCCATGGCGCACATCCAGGGCCTGCCGGGTTTCGCCGAGCTGGTGGATCACGGCATCAATGCCCTTCGCGGGCCGTTGCGCGATGCCGAGCATGGTGGCTGGTTCGCCACCGCGCATCCCCTTGACGACAACACCGGCAAGGCCGCTTACCTGCACGCTTTCGTTGCCCTGGCCGCCAGTTCCGCCGTGGTGGCGCGGCGTCCCGGCGCACAGGCCTTGCTCGATGACGCGATTAACATCATCGACACGTATTTCTGGAGTGAGGAGGAGGGCGCAATGCGCGAATCCTTCAATCGCGACTGGCGTGAAGAGGAAAGTTATCGCGGCGCCAACAGCAACATGCACGCCACCGAAGCCTTCCTCGCCCTGGCCGATGTCACGCAAGACAATCGCTGGTTGTGCCGCGCGCAACGGATCGTCGAGCGCGTGATTCATGGTCACGCCGCCGCCAACGATTACCTGGTGGTCGAACATTTCGATCGCGACTGGCAGCCGTTGCGCGACTACAACCACGACAACCCGGCCGACGGTTTCCGTCCTTACGGCACCACGCCGGGCCACGGCTTCGAATGGGCCCGGCTGTTGCTGCACCTCGAAGCTGCGCGAGTACAGGCCGGGATGCTGACGCCCGGTTGGCTCGCCACCGACGCGCAAAAACTCTTCGAGCACAACTGCCGCCACGGCTGGGATGTCGATGGGCTGCCCGGGATTGTCTACACCCTCGATTGGGATAATCGCGCGGTGGTTCGCCATCGTTTGCACTGGACCCATTGCGAAGCCAGCGCCGCCGCCAGCGCGCTGCTTAAACGCACGGGCGATGAGCAATATGAAACCTGGTACCGACTGTTCTGGGAATTTTGTGACAGTCATTTCATCGACCGCTGCGAGGGCAGTTGGTATCACGAGCTCGATCCGCAGAACCGTCCGAGCGCCGATATCTGGGCCGGCAAACCCGATCTCTATCACGCCTGGCAAGCCGTGTTGATTCCGCGCCTGCCGCTGGCGCCGAGCATGGCCAGTGCCTTGGCGAGTCTGTCCCAGAGCGGTTCTATGTAACCATGCGGTGACATTCACGCGTCCCTTCGTTACCTGCGAGGGGATGACTCCTGTTTAAAATCCTATGCAGCGCAAGCACCAGACTTGCATGCATAACAACAAGAAAGGTACTTCCAGATGAATGCGATTTCTCGCCTCGCTACTGTCATTTCTCTCGCGTCGCTGCTTCCCCTCAGTGCATTTCCTCTCAGTGGCCTTGCCGCCGATTCCAAAGGTTCGGTGGAAGTTGTTCACTGGTGGACGTCGGGTGGTGAAAAAGCAGCGGTCGATGTCCTCAAGGCTCAAGTCGAAAAAGACGGCTTCACCTGGAAGGACGGCGCAGTCGCCGGTGGTGGCGGTTCCACGGCCATGACCGTACTGAAAAGCCGCGCAGTCGCCGGTAACCCGCCGGGCGTTGCCCAGATCAAGGGTCCGGACATCCAGGAGTGGGGCAGCACTGGCCTGCTCAGCACCGACACCCTGAAAGACGTTTCCAAGTCCGAAGGCTGGGATAACCTGCTGATCAAGAAAGTCTCCGACACCGTCAAATACGAAGGCGACTACGTGGCCGTTCCGGTGAACATTCACCGTGTGAACTGGCTGTGGATCAACCCGGAAGTGTTCAAGAAAGCTGGGATCGACAAAGCCCCGACCACCCTCGAAGAATTCTACGCCGCCGGCGACAAGCTCAAAGCCGCCGGCTTCATCGCGCTCGCCCACGGTGGTCAGCCTTGGCAAGACAGCACCGTGTTTGAAGACGTGGTGCTCTCGGTCATGGGCGCCGATGGTTACAAAAAAGCGTTGGTAGACCTGGATCAGAAAACCCTGTCCGGACCGGAAATGACCAAGTCGTTCACCGAGCTGAAAAAACTCACCGGCTACATGGACCCGAACCGCGCCGGTCGTGACTGGAACATCGCTGCCGCCGAGGTCATCAACGGCAAGGCCGGTATGCAGATGATGGGCGACTGGGCGAAAAGCGAATGGACTGCGGCGAAGAAAGTCGCCGGCAAGGACTACCAGTGCGTGCCGTTCCCGGGCACCGAAAAAGCCTTCACCTACAACATCGACTCGATGGCTGTATTCAAGTTGAAAGCTGATCGCAAGGGTGACATCGCCGCCCAGCAAGACCTGGCCAAGGTTGCTCTGGGGACCGACTTCCAGAAAGTCTTCAGCATCAACAAAGGCTCGATCCCGGTCCGTACCGACATGCTGAACGAGATGGACAAGCTCGGTTTCGACGCCTGCGCTCAAACCGCCGCCAAGGACTTCCTGGCGGACGAGAAAACCGGCGGCCTGCAACCAAGCATGGCGCACAACATGGCCACTTCCCTGGCCGTGCAAGGCGCGATCTTCGACGTGGTCACCAACTTCATGAACGACAAGGACGCTGACCCGGCCAAGGCCAGCGCCCAACTGGCATCGGCTGTCAAAGCCGCCCAGTAATCCCTGAGGCCGCAGGCTCGCCTGCGGCAATTTTCTGGGACCGTTCCCCTTGTAGGAGCGAGGCTTGCCCGCGAAAGCAGTCTGACATTCAACAGAGTTGTCGACAGTTACGCCGCCTTCGCGGGCAAGCCTCGCTCCTACAGATACTCACTTCTCCAATGGATTATCCCGATGAGCTCTGTGGCGGTTTTCAGCAAAGCCTCACCGTTCGATGCGCTGCAACGCTGGTTACCCAAGTTGGTACTCGCGCCAAGCATGCTCATCGTGTTGGTTGGTTTCTACGGTTACATCATTTGGACATTCATACTGTCCTTCACCAATTCCAGCTTCATGCCGAGCTACAAATGGGTCGGCCTGCAGCAATACATGCGCCTGATGGACAACGATCGCTGGTGGGTCGCGAGCAAGAACCTCGCGCTCTTCGGCGGCATGTTCATCGGCATCAGCCTGGTATTGGGCGTGTTCCTCGCGGTGCTGCTGGACCAGCGCATTCGCAAGGAAGGCTTCATTCGCACCGTTTACCTGTACCCGATGGCGCTGTCGATGATCGTCACCGGTACCGCCTGGAAATGGCTGCTCAACCCTGGCCTGGGCCTGGACAAGATGCTGCGTGACTGGGGCTGGGAAGGCTTCCGTCTCGACTGGCTGGTGGATCAGGATCGCGTGGTGTACTGCCTGGTGATCGCTGCCGTGTGGCAAGCCTCCGGGTTTGTGATGGCGATGTTCCTGGCCGGTCTGCGCGGTGTCGATCAATCGATCATCCGTGCCGCGCAAGTCGACGGTGCGAGCCTGCCGACCATCTATTTGAAGATCGTCCTGCCGAGCCTGCGCCCGGTGTTTTTCAGCGCCTTCATGATCCTCGCGCACATCGCAATCAAGAGCTTCGACCTGGTGGCGGCGATGACGGCGGGCGGTCCCGGCTACTCGTCCGACCTGCCGGCGATGTTCATGTATTCCTTCACCTTCAGCCGTGGCCAGATGGGCATCGGTTCGGCCAGCGCCATGCTGATGCTCGGTGCCGTGCTGACCATCCTCGTGCCGTACCTGTACTCCGAGCTGCGAGGCAAACGCCATGACTAATCAACTCGGAAAACCAACGCTGAGTTTCAGCCGCATCGCGATTTACGCCACGCTTCTGCTGGCCGCTGCGGTGTACCTGATTCCGCTGATCGTGATGCTGCTGACCAGCTTCAAATCTCCGGAAGACATCCGTACCGGCAACCTGCTGAGCTGGCCGACCGTCATTGACGGCATCGGCTGGATCAAGGCCTGGGACGTGGTCGGCGGGTACTTCTGGAACTCGGTGAAAATCACCGTGCCGGCGGTTTTTATCTCGACCTTCATCGGTGCCATGAACGGCTACGTGCTGTCGATGTGGCGCTTCCGTGGCTCGCAGTTGTTCTTCGGCCTGCTGCTGTTCGGCTGCTTCCTGCCGTTCCAGACCGTGCTGCTGCCGGCTTCGTTCACCCTCGGCAAGTTCGGCCTGGCCAACACCACCACCGGTCTGGTGCTGGTGCACGTGGTCTACGGGCTGGCGTTCACCACGCTGTTCTTCCGTAACTACTACGTGAGCATCCCGGATGCGCTGGTCAAGGCTGCACGCCTGGATGGCGCAGGCTTCTTCACGATTTTCTGGAAGATCCTGCTGCCGATGTCGATCCCGATCGTGATGGTCTGCCTGATCTGGCAGTTCACCCAGATCTGGAATGACTTCCTGTTCGGCGTGGTCTTCGCCAGTGGCGATGCCCAGCCAATTACCGTGGCCCTGAACAACCTGGTCAACACCAGCACCGGGGCCAAGGAATACAACGTTGATATGGCCGCCGCGATGATCGCCGGGCTGCCGACACTGCTGGTCTACATATTCGCTGGCAAGTATTTCCTGCGTGGGCTGACGTCCGGCGCGGTCAAGGGGTAGAAACATGGCAACTCTCGAATTACGCAACGTCAACAAGACCTACGGCGCCGGTTTGCCGGACACCCTGAAAAACATCGAACTGAAGATCGATGACGGGGAATTCCTGATCCTGGTCGGCCCGTCGGGCTGCGGTAAATCCACGCTGATGAACTGCATCGCCGGCCTGGAAACCATCAGCGGCGGCGCGATCCTGGTGGATGACGCCGACATCAGCGGCATGAGCCCCAAGGATCGCGACATCGCCATGGTGTTCCAGTCCTACGCGCTGTACCCGACCATGAGCGTGCGCGACAACATCGCTTTTGGCCTGAAGATTCGCAAAATGCCCGCCGCGGAAATCGACGAAGAAGTCGCTCGCGTCTCCAAGCTGTTGCAGATCGAACACCTGCTGAGCCGCAAGCCTGGCCAGCTCTCCGGCGGTCAGCAACAGCGTGTGGCGATGGGCCGTGCCCTGGCGCGGCGGCCGAAGATTTACCTGTTCGACGAACCGCTGTCCAACCTCGACGCCAAGCTGCGCGTCGAGATGCGCACCGAAATGAAACTGATGCACCAGCGCCTGAAAACCACCACGGTCTACGTGACCCACGACCAGATCGAAGCGATGACGCTGGGCGACAAAGTGGCGGTGATGAAGGACGGGATCATTCAGCAGTTCGGCACGCCGAAAGACATCTACAACAACCCGGCCAACCTGTTCGTGGCGAGCTTCATCGGTTCGCCGCCGATGAACTTCATCCCCCTGCGTTTGCAACGCAAGGACGGTCGTCTGTTGGCGCTGCTCGACAGCGGTCAGGCGCGCTGCGAATTGCCGTTGGGCATGCAGGACGCCGGTCTGGAAGATCGCGAAGTGATCCTCGGCATGCGCCCTGAGCAGATCGTGCTGGCGGGCAGCGAGCCGAATGGTTTGCCGACTATTCGCGCCGAAGTGCAGGTCACCGAACCGACCGGTCCGGACACGCTGGTGTTCGTCAATCTCAACGACACCAAAGTCTGCTGCCGCCTGGCGCCGGACGTTGCGCCGGCCGTGGGCGAGACACTGACCCTGCAATTCGATCCATCGAAAGTGCTGCTGTTCGATGCCAAGACCGGGGAGCGCCTGGGGGTGGCCGGTCTGCCAAAAACCGAAGTTCACAGCGCCAACGTCACCCAGTTCAAAAACCGCTGAAGATCAAAAACTGTAGGAGCCAGGCTTGCCGGCGAAAGCGATTTCAGTGACGCCTTCGCCGGCAAGCCTGGCTCCTACAGGGGGGATATGCGGTGGGCGGCCTGTCGCGCATCGCAACCGATGTAACCGCGTTAGATAAAAACAGTTAATAACAATAAAACGAGGATGTAGGGATGAAGAAGAACAACAACGCTCAGCTTATCTGCCAGTTGTCGGCAATTGCGGCAATGATGTTGGCCGGTAGTGTGCACGCGGCTGACGCGTTCAGCGCTGATTCCGAATGGATGACCGGTGATTGGGGTGGTGAGCGGACCAAGCTGATCGAGCAAGGCATCGACATCAAGATGGACTACGTCGGTGAAGTGGGCAGCAACCTTCACGGCGGCTTCAACGACGACAAGACAGCGCGTTATGCCGACCAGTTTGGTTTGGGCGTGGCACTGGACCTGCAAAAATTGTGGGGCTGGGATAACACCCAGGCGAAGATCCAGTTGACCAACCGTAACGGCGAAAACATCTCCAATGACCGTGTCGGCGACCCGCGTGCCGGCACCTTGAGTTCCTCCCAGGAAGTCTACGGTCGCGGCCATATGGTCCGTCTGACCCAGTTGTGGATCAAGCACCAGTTCCTCGACGGCAAACTGGACGTCAAGGCCGGTTACTTCGGCGAAGGCGAAGACTTCAACACCTTCCCTTGCGAGTTCCAGAACCTGGCGTTCTGCGGTTCCCAGGTGGGTAACTGGGCGACCAACATCTGGTACAACTGGCCGGTCATGCAGGCTGCGGTCCGCGTGAAGTACAACATCTCGCCTGAGTTCTATGCGCAGATCGGCGCGTACAACCAGAACACGTCGCAACTGGAGCACGGTAACGGCTTCAAGCTCAGCGGCAGTGGTACCAACGGCACCGTCCTGCCGGTCGAACTGGTCTGGTTGCCTAACCCTAACAACCTGCCGGGCGAATACCGTGTCGGTTACTACAAAAGCACGGCCGATGCCGATGACGTTCGTGAAGACGACAACGGTGCTGATGCTGCCACCAGCGGCAACGCTTACCGCAGCCACGACAGCAAGTCCGGCTACTGGTTCGTGGCGCAGCAACAGCTGACCGACCACAACGGTGACAAGAGCCGCGGCCTGACCGTTTCGGCCAACGCCACGTTCCACGACAAGGACACCAACTTCGTCGACAACTACCAGTCGTTGATGTTTGTGTACAAAGGCCCGTTCGATGCTCGTCCGAAAGATGACGTCGGTATCGGTTTTGCGCGTATCCATGTCAACGATGACGTGAAGAAAAACGCCGAGCTGGTCAACGCCGCCAACAATGTCACGGACTACAACGATCCACGGTTCTCGCCACTGCGTACCACCGAGTACAACTACGAGATCAACTACGGCTTCCACGTTACCAACTGGCTGACCGTGCGTCCCAACCTGCAATACATCACTCACCCGGGCGGTGTGGATGAAGTCGATAACGCGCTGGTCGCCGGCCTGAAAATTCAGTCGGTGTTCTAACGCTGTTGCGATAAGCTCCTCTCTATGTGCGCATTTTTGCGGACAGCCCAGGCTGTCCGCTTTTTTTTGGGGGCGGCGCACCCCGGTGACAGCTGATTTTCAGGACCGTGGCACATGCATGAGCATCCGCTACAACGCTTCTTCAAATCCTTGCGCGAACGTCCGGTGTTTGCGTGGGAGCGCTATCAGATGCGCGACGTTCTGGTGATCGATCACCCGCTGTGTCAGGCGGTGTTCAGTCGTCAGGGCGCGCAGTTGCTGCACTTTCAGCCCAAGGGCCAGAAGCCCTGGCTCTGGTGCGCGGCGAAGTGGCCGCATGTCGGTGCGATTCGCGGCGGCGTGCCGGTGTGCTGGCCGTGGTATGGCCGCCATCCGAGCGAAAACGCCTGGCCGTCCCATGGTTGGGCACGCTTGCTGGACTGGAAGCTGCTCGACAGCCGTCACGACGATGACGGCGTGCGGCTGCACTGGCAATTGCAGTTGTGCGACTGGCAAGTGGACCTGCATGCCCACCTTGGCGAACGCATGGAGTTGCGCCTGAGCACCGAGCATCAGGACAGCCTGCCGTGCCAATTGAGTCAGGCATTGCACGCCTATTGGCGTATTGGTGATGTTGGTGAGATAGCGCTGTCTGGGCTCGACGGGGCGCAAGGTTACGACCAGCTGAACCGCCAGGTTTGTCAGCAGGAAGGCGAGTTGCGGGTAGAGGGTGGCTGTCAGCGGGTGTTCCAGCATGACGGCGAATTGCAGCTCAAGGACCACGCCTGGCAGCGGCAATTGTGCATCGATACCGGGGATGATGCGGACACGGTGGTCTGGCATCCGGGGACGCGTCCGCTATTGGGCGTGAGCTGGAACGAGATTTCCGAGTTTGTGTGTGTGGAAGCGGCGAGCGGCGGGACCGATAGCCTGAGCCTGGCGCCGGGGCAGAAAGCGCATTTGAGTTTGCAGGCGCGGGTGGGGGTTTAGCTCAGGGGGTTGCGGTGGATCGGCGGGCCTCTTCGCGGGCAAGCCTCGCTCCTACAGGTCACCCTGAACCTGTAGGAGCGAGGCTTGCCCGCGAAGACGGACTATCAGCCGACAAACTACTCAAACCTGATTAATTAAACTCATCCCCAATCGGATACCGACTCGCATTCAAACTCTCTTTGATCTTGCGCAAATGCGGTTGGAAATCCACGCCACGGCGCAAGGTCATACCGGTCGCGAGCACGTCCAGCACGGTGAGCTGAATGATCCGCGAAGTCATCGGCATGTAGATGTCGGTGTCTTCCGGCAGCGGAATGTTCAGGCTCAAGGTACTGGCCTTGGCCAGCGGCGAACCTTCAGCGGTCAAGCCGAGCACCGATGCACCGTTTTCCCGGGCGATACGCGCCACTTCCACCAGCTCGCGGGTGCGACCGGTATAGGAAATGATCACGAACAACTCGCCGGTGTGGGCCACCGAGGCAATCATGCGCTGCATCAGCACGTCCGCATGGGCAGTGACGGCCAGGTTGAAGCGGAAGAATTTGTGCTGCGCATCCAGCGCCACCGGGGCTGAGGCGCCGAGGCCGAAGAAGTGGATCTGCCGGGCCTGGATCAGCAAGTCGACGGCGCGGCTGATCAGGTTCGGGTCCAGCGCCTGCAAGGCACTGTCCAGCGACGCGATGGCGCTGCCGAAAATCTTCTTGGTATAGGCTTCCGGATTGTCGTCGGCCTCGACCGCACGGCTGACATACGCCGCGCCACTGGCCAGGCTCTGGGCGAGCTGAAGCTTGAGTTCCGGGTAACCGCTGACGCCGAACGAACGGCAGAAACGGTTGACCGTCGGCTCGCTGACCTTGGAGGCCTGGGCGAGGGCGGCGATGCTGAACCGGGTGGCCTGCTGTGGGTTGAGCAGGATCACTTCGGCGACTTTGCGTTCCGCCTTGTTCAGGTCTTCAAGGCGATTCTGGATCTGTTCCAGTAAATTTCGCACGCGGTCCATATGATTTCCTTGGTGCACCTACACGAGTGCACTGCGATGCAAATAAGGGTGTTGCTATGCAAATTGGGCCTTTGATAGGGCCCCAAGCGGTGGCCTATCCTACTGATGGCACCAACCGACCACCACTCGGAATCTGTATTTTGCGAAAATGTTGTGGTTATTACTACATTTTCTCTTGAGCGATGCCTTGAAAAAAGGTATTTGTAGCTTAACTTGATAAAAGAACAAACATCATGCCTTCGATTACGGTTGAACCGTGCACCTTTGCCTTGTTCGGCGCGCTTGGCGATCTGGCCCTGCGCAAGCTGTTTCCTGCCCTCTATCAACTCGATGGCGCAGGCCTGCTGCATGAGGACACGCGCATCATCGCGCTGGCCCGTGAGCCCGGTAGCGAACAGGAGCATCTGGCGTTCATCGCGTCCGAGCTGCGCCGCTACGTCGGTGCCAAAGAGCTGGACGAGGCGGTGGTCGAGCGCTTCCTGTCTCGTTTGAGCTACCTGCACGTCGATTTCCTCAAGGCTGACGATTACCTCGCCCTGGCCGAACTGGCCGGCAGCGCCCAGCGGGTGATTGCCTATTTCGCCACGCCGGCCGCCGTTTACGGCGCGATCTGCGAGAACCTGGCGAAGGTCGGTCTGGCCGAGAACACCCGCGTAGTGCTGGAAAAGCCGATCGGTTCGGACCTCGAATCCTCGCGCAAGGTCAACGACGCCGTGGCGCAGTTCTTCCCGGAGAACCGCACCTACCGCATCGACCACTACCTGGGCAAAGAGACCGTTCAAAACCTCATCGCCCTGCGTTTCGCCAACAGCCTGTTCGAAACCCAGTGGAACCAGAATTACATTTCCCACGTGGAAATCACCGTGGCCGAGAAGGTCGGGATCGAAGGCCGCTGGGGCTACTTCGACAAGGCCGGTCAGCTGCGGGACATGATCCAGAATCACCTGCTGCAACTGCTCTGCCTGATCGCCATGGACCCGCCGGCCGACCTGTCCGCCGACAGCATCCGTGACGAGAAAGTCAAAGTGCTCAAGGCGCTGGCGCCGATCAGTCCGGAAGGCCTGACCACGCAAGTGGTGCGCGGCCAGTACATCGCTGGTTACAGCGAAGGCAAATCAGTTCCTGGCTACCTGGAAGAACCGAATTCCAACACCCAGAGCGACACCGAAACCTTCGTCGCCCTGCGTGCCGACATCCGCAACTGGCGTTGGGCCGGCGTGCCGTTCTACCTGCGTACCGGCAAGCGCATGCCGCAAAAGCTGTCGCAGATCGTCATCCACTTCAAGGAACCGTCGCACTACATCTTCGCCCCGGAGCAGCGCTTGCAGATTAGCAACAAGCTGATTATCCGCCTGCAACCGGACGAAGGCATTTCCTTGCGTGTGATGACCAAAGAACAAGGCCTGGACAAGGGCATGCAGCTGCGCAGCGGTCCGTTGCAGCTGAATTTTTCCGACACCTGGCGCAGCGCACGGATCCCCGATGCCTACGAGCGGTTGTTGCTGGAAGTGATGCGTGGCAATCAGAACCTGTTTGTCCGTAAAGATGAAATCGAAGCCGCGTGGAAGTGGTGTGACCAGTTGATCGCCGGGTGGAAAAAATCCGGTGATGCGCCCAAGCCGTACGCGGCCGGGTCCTGGGGACCAATGAGCTCCATTGCTCTGATCACGCGGGACGGGAGGTCGTGGTATGGCGATATCTAATTTGCAATTGCCGCAGGGCGTCAGCGCCCATGCGTTCAAAAGCCCGGTGTTGCTGGCCGAAGGCTTGGCACTGCAGGTGGCCAGGCAACTGAGCGAGGCGATCGATGCTCGAGGCACGGCCACGCTGGTGGTGTCCGGCGGGCGCAGTCCGGTGGCGTTTTTCCAGCACCTGGCCAAGCAGACGCTGGACTGGTCGAACGTGGTGGTCAGCCTGGCGGACGAGCGCTGGGTACCGGTTGAACATGCCGACAGCAATGCCGGTCTGCTCAAGCGTTACCTGTTGCAAGGCCCGGCGGCCAAGGCTCAGTTCCTGAGCCTGTACAGCGCCACCGCGAACCTGGAGCAAGCGGCCGAACAGGCTGATCGCCTGCTCGCCGAGCTGCCGACGATTGACGTGTTGGTGCTGGGCATGGGCGATGACGGCCACACCGCGTCGCTGTTCCCGAACAGCCCGAACCTGGCCGACGCCTTGAAAACCGACGGCAAGCGTCGTTGCTACCCGATGCTGGCGCCAACCGTGCCGCATCAGCGCCTGACCATGAGTCGTGCGCTGCTGGCCTCGGCCAAACACAAGATTCTGTCGATTTCCGGTCAGTCCAAGCTGACCACCCTGAGTTTCGCGCTGGCCGGTGACGATGTCGCCGAAATGCCGATCCGCGCGTTTCTGCAACCCACGTTAGAGATTTACTGGTGCCCATGAGCCAAGGAACAGCCGCTATGACAACCCCATCCCCGACCGTTTCCATGGCGGACAAAGTTGCCCTGATCGACAGCCTCTGCGCCAAGGCGCGGATTCTGCCGGTGATCACCATCGCTCGCGAACAGGACGTGCTGCCATTGGCCGACGCCCTGGCTGCCGGTGGTCTTACAGGCCTGGAAGTGACCCTGCGTTCGCAGTTCGGCCTCAAGGCCATCCAGATCCTGCGCGAGCAGCGTCCGGAACTGGTGACCGGTGCCGGTACCGTGCTCGATCGCCAGATGCTGGCCGCTGCCGAAGCCGCCGGTTCGCAATTCATCGTGACGCCGGGCATCACCCGTGACCTGCTCGAAGCCAGTGTCGCCAGCCCGATTCCACTGCTGCCAGGCATCAGCAACGCCTCGGGCATCATGGAAGGCTACGGTCTGGGCTATCGCCGCTTCAAGCTGTTCCCGGCGGAAGTCAGCGGCGGCGTTGCGGCAATCAAAGCCTTGGGCGGCCCGTTTGGCGAAGTGAAATTCTGCCCGACTGGCGGCGTCGGCCCGGCCAATATCAAGAGCTACATGGCGTTGAAAAACGTGATGTGCGTGGGCGGTAGCTGGATGCTTGATCCGGAGTGGATCAAGAACGGCGACTGGGCCCGCATTCAGGAATGCACCGCCGAGGCCTTGGCGCTGCTGGACTGACCTGCTTTTACCCAACACTTCGTTGTGTGTTCTACGGCTTTACGGTGCGCTTGGTCGGTGCACCGTTTTTTTTTGCCCAAAGAAAGCCCCCGTAGGAGCAAAGCTTGCTTGCGAAGGCGTCAGTCCAGTCACATCCGATGCTGACTGTATCGACGCCTTCGCGGGCAAGCTTTGCTCCTACAAAGACATCACGCGATACATAGTTACCGCATCTCGCCGCCGGTCCCGCGTTAACCTGCGTTCATCTTATGGAAGAGAGAACGTCATGGACGACACCACCTCAGTTACATCCGCACAACCGGCTTACCTGCTGTCACCCGAACAGATCGTCGGTCCGTATTTTCGCAACCCGAAACTGATCAGACGAAACATCAGCGAAGGCCTGGACGGTATTCCGCTGGTGCTGAGGTTGACGATCATCGATGCGATGACCCGTGAGCCCGTCAACGGGGCCATCGTCGATATCTGGCATTGCAATGCCAGAGGCGCCTATTCGGGGTGGAGCAAAGTCAACCCGGACAAGGAAGTCGATGTCGGCGATATCGGCGCGATCCCGCGTACCGACGACGACACGTATCTGCGCGGCGGGCAATTCACCGACCAGAAGGGCATCGTGCGATTCACCACGATCTATCCGGGGTTTTATGCCGGTCGCGCGCTGCACATACACGTCGCGATTCGCGTGACCGCCGGCAACAACTATCTCGAAGAGCGCCACGTTGCCTGGGTCGGCCAGCTGTACTTCCCCGAAGTGGCTTCGCGTTCGGTGCTCAATGCCAGGGAATACAGCGGCCGAACCGTCACCGCGCTGACCAACGACGAGGACCATTTCTACACCACCATGGGTGGCGAAGCCTCGACCCTGAACATTCACACCCTCGGTCGAGATTCGAAAGAAGACGGTTTTTTCGGGCAGATGACCATTGGCATCGACACGTTCGCGATTTCATCACAGCTCAAGCCGGAGGACTTTGACAAGTACACCGTGTGACGTCAGCGCAGCTCGTTCAGTGCCTCGCTCAGCGCATCCATGTCTGCTGCAGTGGTGGTCAGCCCCGGCGTGATGCGGATACACGGGCCACTCGCTGCACCGCTGCGCACCACGGTAAACAGGTTGAAGTCCTTGAGCAGCCGCCCGGCCATTGCTTGTTGGTCGGCATGCCGGGTAAAGCGCATCGACGTGATGCCGCAATACAGTCGCGGATCGTCCGGGGTCATGACGTCGATGCCCGGCAAGTCACGTACGGCGTTGACCCAGCGGTTGCGCAGGTAGTTGAGCCGGGCGCCCTTGGCGGCAGAACCGCCCATCGCCCGATGTTCTTCGAACACCAGTGGCAGGGTCAGTAACGCCGGGATGTTGGGTGTGCTGTACGGCGTACGGGCGCGAATGTCGGTGATCGGGAAATGCATCTCGCCCATGTCCGGGTCGATGTCGGCGAGGCGCTCCGGGGCGATGTAGATGAAGCCCAGGGTCAGCGGCGCACCGATCCACTTGTGCAGGTTGAAACCGGCGAACGCGATGCCGAGGTCATCGAGGCTGAACTCGATCTGGCCGAGCGCATGGGCGCCGTCGAGGATCACGTCGATCCCGTGTTCCCTGGCGGCGGCCGCAATAGCCTGCACCGGCATCACCAGGCCGGTGCGGTGAGTGACGTGAGTCAGGGCCATCAATTTGAGCTTTGGGTAACGCACGAAGGCGTCGCGGTAAGTCGCCAGCAGGCTGTCGAAACTGGCGGGGTGGGCGTGTTCGATCTCGATCACTTCCACGCCGCGATGCCGGGCCAGCCAACGCATGGCGCCTTTGACCGTGTCGTATTCCAGGTCGCAGATCAGCACCTGATCACCGGGTTGCAGGCGATTGTAATTGCGGATCAGCGATTGCAAACCGTCCGAGGCGTTGCGGGTGAAGGCGACGGATTCGCTTGTTACGCCCATCAGGTCGGCGAGACGTTTCACGATCGCGAGGTTTTCGCCCTGTTCGAAACGCTGGCGCACATGCACCGAGTTGCCGCGGTTGATGAGTTCGATGTTGCGCTGGTATTCCTCGATCACCGTGCGCGACATGCGGCCGAAGTAACCGTTCTCGAGGTTGATCGGGCCGGGTTCGACGGCATAGCGGTCGGCAAAGGTTTGCCAGAACATTTCATCACGGGCACGGCGGGTGTTATCGGGCATGGGGACGGCTCAGTGGCGAGGGGCGGGTTTGCCGTGTTTGGCGCGCAGCGGTTCAAGCAGTTCCGACAAGCCGTTGTGATCGATTTCCTGCATCAGGGCCAGCAGTCCGCCCAGTTCGCCATGGGGGAAACCTTCCCGGGCAAACCAGTTCAGGTAGGGGCCGGGCAGGTCGGCAATGATGCGGCCCTTGTATTTGCCGAAGGGCATTTCGCGGGTAATCAGCAGTTCGAGTTTTTCAGGGTTCATCAATCGATCGTCTTGATTCAACAGCCTTGGAAAATACAGGCATTCTGCATGCAGGCCAATTGACAGATCATGCAAAAAAAACGGATACAGATTTTCTCTTTAAAACTAAGTTGTTGAAAATTAACAAATAAATTATCAGTTCAAGGCTGGCATGCAGGGTGCAATACCTATTGCATCTTTCATCAACCCGCAAGGAATTGAAAAATGACCGACATTAATAAAGAAGCGATCTCTGTACTCAACGACCTGATTGAAACCAGCAAAGACGGTCAGGAAGGGTTCAAGACTTGCGCTGAAGACATCAAGCATCCAGAACTGAAAACACTGTTCATCTCTCGCTCCGCCGACTGCGCCACTGCGGCTTCCGAACTGCAGGCGGCGGTGCGTTCGATGGGCGGCGATCCGGAAACTTCCACCAGCGTCAGTGGTGACCTGCACCGCCGTTGGGTCGACGTGAAAGCGGTGTTCACCGGCAAGGATGAAGAAGCCGTGCTGAACGAAGCCGAACGCGGTGAAGACCATGCACTGAAGGCTTACCGAGAAGCCATCGAGAAAATCAACAAGCACAACCTGGTGGGTATTCGTGACCTGGTTGAACGTCAGTATCACGGCGTGCAACGCAATCACGATCAGGTGAAAGCCCTGCGCAACCAGGCTCGCGCACGCTCGTAAGCACGCAAAGCCTGTCAAAAACGCCAGCCAGCCTGGCGTTTTTTTGTGCCTGGGTTTTAGCGCTGGACGCCTGATAGATAGCCAGCTAATAATTTGATTTACCGGTCACTTCGATGAACCCGACTATCGTTAAATCGTCCTTTCAAGAGTGCTTTACGTGCCTATCACTTTGCAGGCTTTATTCGCGCCTGACCGCCGCGCCTTGCAGTTCGCGATCAAGACGTTACTCGGTGGCGGCCTGGCATTGTGGCTGGCATTGCGCTGGGGCCTGGAGCAACCGGCCTGGGCGTTGATGACAGCGTTCATCGTCGCTCAGCCGTTGTCCGGGATGGTGGTGCAAAAGGGGTTGGCGCGGCTGCTGGGGACGCTGATCGGGACGTTCATGTCGGTGGTGTTCATGGGCCTGTTCGCCCAGACGCCGTGGCTGTTTTTGCTGGCATTGGCGTTGTGGCTCGGGTTGTGTACGGCGAGTTCGACGCTGCTGCGCAGTGCCTGGTCCTATTCGTTTGTGCTGGCCGGTTACACGGTGGCGATCATCGCATTACCCGCCATCAGCCATCCGCTGACGGTGTTCGACCAAGCCGTGGCGCGCTGCACGGAAATCTGTCTGGGCATTCTCTGCGCCACCGCCGCCAGCGCGCTGCTATGGCCGTTGCGCGTCGAACGGCAACTGGCGGATCAGGCGCGAACGGCGTGGCAGAGTGGGATGAACGCCGCACGCGCAACCCTGGCCGGCGACGGTCAGGCGCGCAAGGGGCTGCTGGAAATCCTTGGCCGCATCGTCGCGGTGGATGCCCAGCGCGAACATGCCTGGTTCGAAGGCGGGCTGGGCCGGCAGCGTGCGCGGGCCATCAGCGGATTGAGCCAGAAACTGTTGATGTTGCTGCGCATTGCGCGCTCGGTGCGCCGGCAGTGGAAGCAGCTTGAACCGCAGGAAGCCGAGCAATTGATGCCGTGGATGAGCGAGGTTCAGCAAGCGCTCGCCAGCCCGGACACCGCGACGCTGCAAGCCTTGCGCCCGCGCTTGCTCGACGCCAGCCATGACCCGCAGATCAGCTCTGCGCAGAGTTACTGTCTGGTCCGTTTCACCTTGCTGATGGATACCGCGATGGCGGCGAGCGCGGCATTGACGGCGGTGGAGGAGGGCAAGGAAACCGTCGACCCGCCGCGTACCCTGACACCTCACCGCGACCTGTCGTTGGCGCTGGTGTTCGGCGCGCGCAGTGCCTTGGCATTTCTGGTGGTGTCGTGTTTCTGGCTGGCCACTGCATGGCCCGCCGCTTCGGGCGCATTGGTGCTGACGTGTGTGGTGTGCAGCCTGTTCGCCAGTCGCGAAAACGGCGCGCAAATCGGCATGAGTTTCATGCGCGGGATTTTTCTGGCGATCCCGGCGGCGTTTTTCGTCGGGCAGATTCTGCTGCCGCAATGGAGTGGTTTTGCGCTGCTCTGCATGGGCATGGGCGTGCCGTTGTTTTTCGGTGCGCTGGGCATGGCCAGGCCGCAGATCGGCGCCACGGCCACGTCGTTCTGTCTGCATTTCATTGTGCTGGTGTCACCGCTCAACGCGATGAAGTTTGATGTCGCGACGTTCTTCAACAGCGCTCAAGCCATGGTGGTGGGCGTCGGGGCGGCGGTGTTGGCCTTCCACTTGCTGATCCTGCGCAACCCGACGTGGCACGGTCGGCGTTTGCTGTCGGCGACCCTCGACGACCTGGTGCGCCTGACCCGACGCAACCTGCGCGGTGCCGAAAGCTGGTTCGGCGGACGCATGGCCGACCGCTTGCTGCAACTGGCGCGGCACTACCCGGAACTGCCGGAACCGGCGCGCAGCCGCTGGGACGACGGCTTGCTCGGTCTCGACATCGGCGACGAGCTGCTGCATTTGCGCTTGAGCCTGGCGGCGGCGCAGGCACCGGTCAATGCAGCGCAGCGGCGTTATCTCGAACAACTGGAAAACATCCTCGAACAAGGCCCAGCCGGCCACTGCGCGGATGCGCTGGAACAACCCAGCGAAGAATTCCTGAAAACCTTGTACGCGTTGCCACCCAGCGATCCGGTGAAACTGGCCCAGGGCGCGGTGCTGCAATTGCAGAGCAGCTGGCGCGCCTGGTGCCATCAACAGGAGCAAAGCCATGGGCTTGCGTGAATGGTCGGTGGGCGGCGTGCTGCTCAGCCCGTTTCTGATTTATGTGGTGCTGGCGCTGCTGGTCACCGGGGTCTTGCGCCTGCTGCTGCGCCTGACCCCGGCCGGTCGCTGGATCTGGCACGAAGCGTTATTCGATTGCGCCTTGTACGTCTGTGTATTGACCCTGATCACCGTCGTCCTCGGACCTTTATAAGGAGTTGAACATGCGTACACCCGTGCGTGTCGCGGTAACCCTGTGCCTGGTGGCGCTGGCGATTTTTGCCGGTTTCCATTTGTGGCAGTACTACATGCTCACGCCGTGGACCCGGGACGCGCGGATTCGCGCCGACGTGGTGGTCATCGCCCCGGATGTGTCGGGCTGGGTGCGTGAACTCAAGGCCTTCGACAACCAACCGGTGAAGGCCGGCGATCTGTTGCTGAGCATTGACCGCGACCGTTTCGAAGCGGCGCTGGAGAAGGCGCAAGCGGTGGTGCAGACCCGTCAGCAGCAACTCAACCTGCGCGAGCGCGAAGCCAGCCGTCGCGCCAGCCTCGGCCCGCAAGCGATCAGTGCCGAGCTGCGCGAGAATGCGCAAATCAACGCCGGCATCGCTCGTGGCGAACTGCGTGAAGCCCAGGCCGAAGCCAAGGTCGCCGAACTCAACCTCGCCCGCAGTCAGGTCCACGCGCCCCGCAGCGGCCACATCACCAACCTGCGCCTGGCCCAGGGCAATTACGTGAATGCCGGGCAACCGGTGATGGCGTTGATCGATGATTCAACGTTTTATGTGCAGGCGTATTTCGAAGAAACCAAACTGCCGCGGATTCGCGTCGGCGATCCGGTGAAGGTCTGGTTGATGAGCGCGGGCGAGGCGCTGGAAGGGCAGGTGGAAAGCATCAGTCGCGGGATTACCGATCGCAACACCACGCCGGATGGACAGTTGTTGGCGGAGGTGGAACCGACATTCAACTGGGTAAGGTTGGCGCAGCGGATTCCGGTGCGAATCAAACTGGACAAGGTGCCCGAGGGGATCAATTTGAGTTCGGGGATGACAGCGAGTGTGCAGGTGCAGGAGGGGCCGAAGTAACTGTAGGAGCGAGCCTGCTCGCGAAGGACTAGAGAGCAACGCGTTTATTCAGGATGAACGCGTTATCGTTAACGTCCTTCGCGAGCAGGCTCGCTCCTACAGGTGTCCGCAGGACTCAGCCGATGCTGATCGCCGGCAGACTAGTCAACGTCACGGTCTGCTGTTTGCGCGGTGCCAGAATCTCCGCCTCGCCATCCACCACCAACTCATCGCGCTGGTTGAACACGCGGGTGGCAATGCGCACACGGAATTTCGGCAACTTCTCCAGAATCTCCAGGCGCACCGTCAGCGTATCGCCAAGCTTCACCGGCTTCTGAAAGCTCATCTGCTGACCGATATAAATAGTCCCCGGCCCAGGCAACTCGCAGGCAACTGCAGCGCTGATCAACGCGCCACTGAACATGCCGTGCGCGATGCGTTCCTTGAACATGGTGCCGGCGGCGAATTCGGCGTCCAGATGCACCGGGTTGTGGTCACCCGACATGGCGGCGAACAGCTGAATGTCACGCTCTTCGACCGTCTTGCTGTAGCTGGCGGTCTGGCCGACTTCGAGGGCTTCGTACGGGGTGTTGGTAACCTGGGTCATCTGTTTCAATTCCTGTGACAAATAAAAAAACCACAAAAAAACTATTCGGATCGGGGCGGGCGGCGGTGGCTCAGGGCTTGTGCGATCCAGTCCAGCACATCGGCCGTCACCTCATCGCGGTTGCTCTCGTTGAACAGTTCGTGCCGTGCCTGCGGGTAAATCGTCAGTTGCAGGCTCTGGCTGCCCGCGGCGCGTAGCGCATCGGCCAGATCTTTCAGACGCTTGCCTTCGCTCACCGGATCACATTCACCGCCTATCACCAGCAACGGCAGGCCCGGATCGATCTGAGCGAGATTGGACGCTTTGCTGATTTGCTGCAAGCCGCCGAGCAAATCGATCCACAGTTGGTTGGTGCAGCGGAAGCCGCAGAGCGGGTCGTTGGCGTACAGATCGACCTCCGCCGGGTCGCGGCTGAGCCAGTCGAACCGGGTGCGGGCCGGTTTGAAGGCCTTGTTGAACGAGCCGAACGACAGCCATTCGATCAGCGCACTACGGCCCTTCGGCCCTTGGCGCAGTCGTTCCAGGCGGGCAATCTGCCGCGCCGCGCGATAAAGCGCCACGGGCTGGAAGTTCGAACCGCTGAGCACCGCGCCGTGCAGGCTGGCGCTGTGATGCAGCAGATAAGCCTGGGCGATGTAGCTGCCCATGCTGTGGCCGAGCAGCACGATCGGCACGCCGGGATGATGCTGGCCAATGTGCTGATTGAGGCTGGCGAGGTCGCCGACCACCTTGCACCAGCCATCGTCGTCGGCGAAATGACCGAGTGTCCCGTTTTCGGCAGTTTTGCCATGTCCACGCAGGTCCGGCGCGTACACACCGTAGTCCTGTGCGCAGCACTTTTCTGCCAGGCGCGCATAGCGACCGCTGTGTTCGGCCATGCCGTGGGCCAGCAGGATCACCGCTTTCAACGGCGCTGCGGGCAGCCACTGGTTGACGAAGAGGCGGCTGCGGTCACTCGCGGTCAGCCAGAAGGTGTCGTGGATCATGGCGATTCCTTTGCATGGGCTCGGCCCATTGTATAGCGCATCCTGCGCTTGCCGTCTGATCAGGCCGCACCACGGCACCGAGATTCACACGGTCAATGACGGTTGTTGGCATATTTGCCTGATTCGCCATAGCTGCTAGTGTCCGTGAAGCTCCGCTTTTTCAAAGGTGACACAAAAGCGGCCCCGGATAGGTTCAGGTAAAGAGGACAAGAACAATGCAACCTGATTTCTGGAATGACAAACGCCCGGCCGGCGTACCCCTGGACATCGAACAAGGGGCTTACAAGTCGGTGATCGAGGTGTTCGAGCGTTCCTGCAAAAAATTTGCTGACCGCCCGGCCTTCAGCAACATGGGCGTCACCCTGACCTACGCCGAACTGGAACGCTACAGCGCCGCGTTCGCCGGTTACCTGCAAGCCCACACCGACCTGGAGCCCGGCGATCGCATCGCGGTGCAGATGCCCAACGTCCTGCATTACCCGATTGCCGTGTTCGGTGCGTTGCGCGCCGGGCTGATCGTGGTCAACACCAACCCGCTGTACACCGCGCGGGAAATGCGTCATCAGTTCAAGGATTCCGGTGCCCGGGCACTGGTTTACCTGAACGTATTCGGGCAGAAGGTCCAGGAAGTGCTGGCCGACACCGACATCCAGTACCTGATCGAAGCGAAGATGGGTGACCTGATGCCCGCCGCCAAGGGCTGGCTGGTCAACACGCTGGTCAGCAAGGTCAAGAAAATGGTCCCGGACTACGCCTTGCCGCAGGCGATCTCCTTCAGGAGCGCGCTGCGTCTGGGCCGGGGCCTGGGCATCAAGCCGTTGAACGCCGGCCTCAACGATATCGCCGTGCTGCAATACACCGGCGGCACCACCGGGTTGGCCAAGGGCGCGATGCTGACCCACGGCAACCTGGTGGCGAACATGCAGCAGGCACGCGCCTGCCTCGGCCAGTTCGGCGCTGACGGTCAGCCGTTGTTGCGCGAAGGGCAGGAAGTGATGATCGCGCCGCTGCCGCTGTACCACATCTATGCATTCACGGCGAATTGCATGTGCATGATGGTGACCGGCAACCACAACGTGCTGATCACCAATCCACGAGACATCAAGGGTTTCATCAAGGAGCTGAAAAACTGGCGGTTCTCGGCGTTGCTGGGGCTCAACACGCTGTTCGTCGCGTTGATGGACCACCCGGACTTCAAGACCCTGGATTTCTCCAGCCTCAAGCTCACCAACTCCGGCGGCACCGCGCTGGTCAAGGCCACCGCCGAGCGCTGGGAGCAACTGACCGGTTGCCGCATCACCGAAGGTTACGGCCTGACCGAAACCTCGCCGGTGGCGTGCACCAACCCGTACGGCGACAAATCGCGGATCGGCACGGTCGGCCTGCCGGTGCCGGGCACCACGTTGAAAGTCATCAACGACGAAGGCGTCGAGCAACCGTTGGGCGAGCGCGGCGAACTGTGCATCAAGGGCCCGCAGATCATGAAGGGCTACTGGCAGAAACCCGAAGCCACCGCCGAAGTGCTGGATGCCGAAGGCTGGTTCAAGTCCGGCGACATCGCGGTGATCGACCCGGACGGTTTTGTGCGCATCGTCGATCGCAAGAAAGACATGATCATCGTCTCGGGTTTCAACGTGTACCCGAACGAGATCGAAGACGTGGTGATGGCTCACCCGAAAGTCGCCAACTGCGCCGTTATCGGTGTGCCGGACGAACGTTCGGGCGAGGCGGTGAAGTTGTTTGTGGTGGCGCGTGAATCGGGGGTCAGCCTTGAAGAGTTGAAGGCTTACTGCAAGGAAAACTTCACCGCGTACAAAGTGCCCAAGCACATCGTGTTGCGTGAATCGTTGCCGATGACGCCGGTGGGCAAGATTCTGCGGCGGGAGTTGCGGGATATCGCGTAACCGATAAATGGCCGCGCTTCGCACAGTTCGCGGGCAAGCCTCGCTCCTACAAGGTCAGTGTTGTTCATAAGGTCATGAACGACACAAAACCTGTAGGAGCGAGGCTTGCCCGCGATGCTTTTAAGGCGGAGGCCCCGATTTTCGGGGCTTTCAGCGACATATAGGTTTTTTGCTCTAAAATGACCGCTTGTCATTCTTGAGTCACTAATGTGACTGTAGAGGCCGCTTTTGGCTCTAGTCGGCCCTTGGCAAAGCTGCTACTCTCGGCGCGCTTTGTGACCTCTCGGCCTCTGTAAAAAGCCCAGACTCACCAATAATCAAACACCAATAATAATCGCATCAAATGCGGTATTTGAATTCGCGTTGCTGAGGAGTGGGCTTCCATGATCGAAGACTTCTGGAAGGATAAGTACCCTGCCGGGATTGCTGCCGACATCAATCCGGACGAGTATCCGAATATTCAGGCAGTGTTGAAACAGTCCTGCCAACGCTTCGCCGACAAGCCGGCATTCAGTAACCTGGGCAAGACAATCACCTACGGTGAACTGTACGAATTGTCCGGTGCCTTTGCCGCTTACCTGCAACAGCATACCGACTTGCAGCCGGGCGATCGAATCGCCGTGCAACTGCCCAACGTCTTGCAGTACCCGGTCGCTGTGTTCGGTGCTATCCGCGCCGGGCTGATCGTGGTCAACACCAACCCGCTGTACACCGCGCGGGAAATGGAACACCAGTTCAACGACTCCGGTGCCAAAGCCCTGGTCTGCCTGGCCAACATGGCGCATCTGGCCGAGGCCGTCGTGCCGAAAACCGGCGTCAAGCACGTCATCGTCACCGAAGTCGCCGACCTGCTGCCGCCGCTCAAGCGCCTGCTGATCAACAGCGTCATCAAGTACGTGAAGAAGATGGTCCCGGCGTATCACTTGCCCAAAGCCATCAAGTTCAACGACGTGTTGAGCAAGGGCCATGGCCAGCCAGTGGCTGAAGCCAACCCGGCCAGCAGCGACGTGGCAGTGCTGCAATACACCGGCGGCACCACCGGCGTGGCCAAGGGCGCAATGCTGACCCATCGCAACCTCGTCGCCAACATGTTGCAGTGCAAGGCGCTGATGGGTTCCAACCTGAATGAAGGTTGCGAGATCCTGATCACGCCGCTGCCGCTGTACCACATCTATGCCTTCACCTTCCATTGCATGGCGATGATGCTGATCGGCAACCACAACATCCTGATCAGCAACCCGCGCGACCTGACGGCGATGGTCAAGGAACTGTCGAAGTGGAAGTTCAGCGGCTTCGTCGGCCTGAACACGCTGTTCGTGGCCCTGTGCAACAACGAAGGCTTCCGCAAGCTGGATTTCTCGGCGCTGAAAGTCACCCTGTCGGGCGGCATGGCCCTGCAACTGGCCGCGGCCGAACGCTGGAAAGCGGTCACCGGTTGCGCCATCTGCGAAGGTTACGGCATGACCGAAACCAGCCCGGTGGCCACCGTGAACCCGATCCAGAACATCCAGATCGGCACCATCGGCATTCCGGTGCCGTCGACCCTGTGCAAAGTCATCGACGATGCCGGCGTTGAACAGCCGTTGGGCGAAATCGGCGAGCTGTGTGTGAAAGGTCCGCAGGTGATGAAGGGCTACTGGCAGCGTCAGGAAGCCACCGACGAAATGCTCGACAGCGAAGGCTGGTTGAAGACCGGTGACATCGCGCTGATCCAGCCTGACGGCTACATGCGCATTGTCGATCGCAAGAAAGACATGATCCTGGTGTCCGGTTTCAACGTGTACCCGAATGAGCTCGAAGACGTGCTCGCGACCCTGCCGGGCGTGCTGCAATGCGCGGCCATCGGCGTGCCGGACGAGAAGTCGGGCGAGGCGATCAAGATTTTCATCGTCGCCAAACCGGGCGTGACCCTCACTAAGGAGCAAGTGATGGAGCACATGCGTGCGAACGTCACCGGCTACAAAGTGCCGAAAGCCGTCGAGTTCCGCGATGCGCTGCCGACGACCAACGTTGGCAAGATCCTGCGTCGGGAATTGCGTGATGAAGAGCTGAAGAAGATCAACGCGAAGAAAGTAGGCGCGTAACAAACAAAAGCCCCGCAGATGCGGGGCTTTTTGTTGGACCTGTAGGAGCCGGCTTGCCGGCGATAGCGGTGTGTCAGTAAATATTGATGTGCCAGATGTACCGCCATCGTCGGAACGCCGCCCGCAGCAAGCCGGCTCCTACAATGTTATTGGCGGAACGGCGCGAAATTGACGTTGGTGCCCGCCGGGCGCATGTCCTGCAGGTACGAATCCTTGTCCGCACTCAGTTCCAGGCTCAGCGCAGCCTTGCGCTTGCCCTGGTTACGCACCACCAGCCCTTCGAGCTTCTCGCGCAGGAACACCGTCGGCACTTTCAGGTGCAGCAGTTCGTCGGTGTCCGGCGTGTGCATCAGCAGGTGAATCCATTCGTACTGACCAATGGCCAGGCGCGCCACCGGGAGATCGAACCACCAGATGTTGCGGTTACGGTTCAATTCGGCGAAATGGCAGTTGTTGACGCCAAGCACAGCACCGCCGAGTTCCTGGTTTCTGCGGGCAATGGCCTGCTTTTTATCGAGTTTCATAACATTCCTACGGGGTTGGATCTTCAGGGCCGTGGCCTGAATACGTTGCGCATTCTCGGGGGTTGGTCGGCAAACATAAAGCCCAACCTGCACGGAACGATGAAATGTCGTTTTTGTGTCAGTCTGAACTTGCACACGGAAATTGTTTCAAAGTCGCCAAGTAGGCTACTTTGATGTAGAAAACGGCCCCTGAGTCGCCACGACTTCAACCCCATTGCGGCGAAAGGAGACGCTAATGATTTTCCCGGACATGAAAGGTGTGCCCCTCCATCGCGTGATGGTGCGCACGGTCACCGAGTTCGTCGCCGACGAGATGTCGACCTATGCCTCGGCGTTGGCCTATCAAATGCTGTTTTCGTTGTTTCCCTTCATTCTTTTCCTGATTGCCCTGATCGGTTTCCTGCACCTGCCGGACTTCTTTTCCTGGCTGCGCCTGCAATCGGAACTGGTCCTGCCGCCCCAGGCGCTGGAGCAGGTGAACCCGGTGATCGACCAGCTCCAGCAATCCAAGGGCGGCTTGCTCTCGGTCGGTATCGTCATCGCGCTGTATACGGCCTCGGCCGGCGTGCGACTGATGATGAGCGCGATGAACGCCGCGTATGACGTGGTCGAAGGCCGGCCGTTCTGGAAGCGTTTTCCGCTGTCGGTTTTCTACACGATCGGCATTGCCGGGATGTTGCTGATTGCCGCCGCGCTGATGGTGCTCGGGCCGCAAGTGATGGGCTGGATCGCCGCGCAGGTCGGCCTTGAAGACTTTATTGTCACGGTCTGGACCATCGCTCGCTGGCCGGTCATCGTGATCCTGATGATGATTGCCGTGGCGCTGATCTATTACGTCATGCCCGACGTCAAACAGGAGTTTCGTTTCATCACCCCAGGCTCGGTGCTGGCGGTGGTGGTGTGGATCATCGCGTCGTTGGGCTTTGCGTTTTACGTCAAGACCTTCGCCAACTACAACGCCATGTATGGCAGTATCGGCGCGATCATCGTGCTGTTGCTGTACTTCTACATTTCCGCGGCAGTGCTGCTGCTTGGCGCAGAAATGAATGCGGTGATCGAACACATGTCGACCGAAGGCAAGGACCCTGGCGAAAAGGTCCCCGGCGAGCACGGTCCTGTCCACGAAGAGAAACATCACGTTTCCGGACTGGGCCGGGATCACTCGGTGAAACCACCCACTGACGAAGTCATCAAATGATCCGTGAAATCCTGAAAATGGGCGACGAGCGCCTGCTGCGCATTGCGCCGCCGGTCCCCGCCGAGATGTTCGACAGCCCCGAGCTGTGGCAACTGATCGACGACATGTTCCAGACCATGGAAAGCGTCGGCGGGGTGGGCCTGGCCGCGCCGCAGATCGGCGTTGACCTGCAACTGGTGATTTTCGGCTTTGAGCACAGCGAGCGTTATCCGGACGCTGAAGCGGTGCCGCAGACGATCCTGATCAATCCGCTGATCACGCCGTTGAGCCCGGTGATGGAAGAGGGGTTTGAAGGCTGCCTGTCGGTGCCTGGATTACGCGGCGCGGTGAGTCGTTACCAGCAAATTCGCTATGAAGGTTTTGACCCGAAAGGCGAGCCAATCGTGCGCATCGCTTCAGGGTTTCACGCCCGTGTGGTGCAGCACGAATGTGATCACCTGATCGGCCGGTTGTACCCGTCACGGATTACCGACTTCAGCAAATTCGGGTTTACCGAAGTGATGTTTCCGGATCTAGATCCCAACGCCGACGACTAAAGCCACCCCAAAACCCTGTGGGAGTGAGCCTGCTCGCGATAGCGGAGTGTCAGTCGACATCAATGTTGGCCGACACTCCGCTATCGCGAGCAGGCTCACTCCCACATTTGATCTCCATACGTCTACCCAACCGGCTCCAGGCCCATCGCTATCATCGGTTTGCTGCGCGCATAACGGCTCAAGCGTTCGACCATGGCGTAAGGCATGGACGGATCGAAGGTAAACCCGCGACGCTCATAAAAACCCCGCAAGTCCGGGTGGCAGAACAGCCACACCGGTTGGTCGAGACCGTTCACCGCTTCGGCAATCAGCGCCGCTGCGATCCCTTGTTCACGACAGGCCGGGTCGACAAACAAACCAGTCAACCAATGCCCGCCCGAGACCGGACGCAAGCACAGCGCCGCAATGATCTCGTTGCGCCGGGCCACCCACAATTGAGCGTCGCGGACCGCTTTCATCGACGATTGGTGGGCGCGATAAAACTTGTTCATCAGGGGCCATAACGGCTCGTCGAGCAAGGTGTATTGAGTGTCGGTCATGGGGCGGGTCTGTGTGTGCGCAAAGCGGGCGATTATAAAAGAACGGGCGGCCGGGGATAGGTGTATACCTGATCTCACATCCCGTATGAGTGGAGTACGTATCATGGCCAAAGGCATGGATTCAAAAAAAGCAGCGAAGAAGAAACCGGCGAAAACCGCCGATGAAAAACGCGCGGACAAGAAGGCCAAGAAGGTGGGTGTGTTCGGCCATTAAGCGGTAAGCATGAAACGCACGCCCCCCTGTAGGAGCCGGCTTGCTGGCGATTCAGACCACTCGGTGTGTCAGGCAGACCGCGTTGCCTGAATCGCCAGCAAGCCGGCTCCTACAGACAGCGAAAAAATAATCTGCAAGATTTCCCGATGCCATTGCACAGAAGGGGACTGGTCCCCGATCTGAGCAACGCCATGCCCCATTACTTCGATAATGCCCACCGAGAAGAAATTGAAACCCTGCGCCAGCGCCTGACCGCTCGCACCGAGTGGCCGACCTGGTTGCTGCTGATCGGCGTGTACGGCGGCTGGTTCGGCATCATGCTGGCCAGCAATCGATTGGGCGTCTGGTGGAGCACGTTGCTGCTGATTCCGCTGGTGGTGCTGTGGTTGTCGGTGCAGCACGAATTGCTCCACGGTCATCCCACCCGCTGGACCACGCTGAACAAAATCCTCGGTTACGCACCGTTCGCCGTCTGGTACCCCTACACGTTGTATCGCGACAGTCATCTGCTGCATCACCGCGACGAAGACTTGACCTTGCCGGGCATCGATCCGGAAAGCCGTTACCTGAGTGCCGAGCGGTGGCAGGGCAGTTCCGTGTTCGAACAGAGCCTGCACTGGCTGAACAAAACCGTACTCGGACGCTTCATCATCGGTGCGCCGCTGGCCTTGCTGGCGCTGGCGCGCGAAGAACTGCAGCGCTTGAGATCGGGTGATCGACAGGCCTGGTTGATGTGGCTGACCCACGGCGCACTGACCGTGTCGATGTTGCTGTTCATCGCCCATTACAGCGCGGTGCCGGTGTGGCATTACCTGTTGCTGATCAGCGTGCCGGCGCTGTCGATTGCAATGATCCGCTCCTACTATGAGCACCGTCCCCATGCGCAACCCGAGCAACGCACCGTGCTCAATGAAGCCGGCTGGCCATGGCGCTGGCTGTTCCTGAACCTGAATTTTCATCTGGTGCATCACGACTTGCCGGGTCTGCCCTGGTACGACTTGCCCCGCGCCTACCACGCACGCCGCGAGCAATGGGTGGCGCGCAGCGGCGGGTTTCTGGTGCAGGGTTATGCTCAGTTGTGGCGTGAGAACGGGATAAAGGCGATCGACAGCCCGAAACACCCCTTTCACTGATTGCCAACGCATCCCCTTGTAGGAGCCGGCTTGCTGGCGATGGCGGTGTATCAGTCCCATCAATGCAACATGACACACCGCTATCGCCAGCAAGCCGGCTCCTACAGTAGATGTTTGTTGAATGGGAAATTTTTGATGACTCAACACCTCGCCGAATTACTGATGTACGTCGCCCCCGAACCCATCCGCCAGGCCAACGAGCGTTGGCTGACGCGAATCCTCGAACGTCTGGGCGCCACCCGCCGCAACGCCGAAGGGCTGTCGCTGATGGACCTGTGGCTGTCCCCGCAGTTGCTGCTGACCCAAACCTGCGGCTATCCGCTGATGACCGCATTGCGCGGCCAGGTTCGGGTCATCGGCCGGCCTCGTTACGAACTGCCGGACAGCAGCGGCGGCAACCATTGCAGCCTGCTGTTGAGCCGTGCCGATGATTCACGCCGGACCTTGCCCGCGTTTTTCGGCAGCCGTGGCGTGATCAACGGCGAAGACTCCAACAGCGGCATGAACCTGCTGCGTCAACGACTCGCGCCGTTGCACCGCGACGGTCAGTTCTTCGCCAGCGTCGGCATCAGCGGCAGCCACCGCGAGAGCCTGCGCTGGCTGCGTGAAGATCAAGCCGACCTCGCCGCCATCGACAGCGTGACCTTCGCCTACCTGGCGCGGCACGCCGAAGAGGAAGTGGCGGGATTGCGCGTGGTGGTGCGTAGCGCGTTCAGCCCGACCTTGCCGTATATCACCGCTGCGACGGCGACCGATGAACAGGTAGAGACGCTGCGGCAGGTGATGAACGAGACGTTGCGGGAATTGCCCGATGTCGTCGAAGTCCTTGGGTTGCACGAGGTGTTGCCGGCCAGCGAGAGTGACTATCAAATCGTTCTCGACTATCAACAAGAAGCCGAGGCGTTGGGGTTTGGGCGGTTGCGTTGAGTAGAGATCGCCTTCGCGGGCAAGTCGGATCGCCGCACCGCTCGCTCCTACAGGTCTAGCGCTGCACCTGTAGGAGCGAGGCTTGCCCGCGAAGGCAATCTATCAAACACAACGTTAATTCCTTGATGGAATATAAAAATGCATTTTAAGTATTATTAAAGAATAAGGCTCCTTGCTAGGATTCTCCTCACCGGACCACCGGACATTCAGCGACCCTAACCCTTGGAGCCTCTATGTCCGGCACCGACGTATCCCATCGAAACGATGTGGGCGGATTGTTCCGCGCCCATTACCCCTGGCTGTGCGCTCGGTTGCGCCAGTTTCTCGGGGCCAGTTCCAGCGTCGAAGACATCGCCGCCGAGACCTTCGCGCAACTGCTCGAATCGCCGGGTCTGACCCCGATCCGCGAGCCCCGCGCCTTGCTCACCACCATCGCCCGCCGGTTGATTTATCAGCTCTGGCGCCGCCGCGATCTGGAGCGTCAGCACCTCGATCAACTGCAACACCTCGATCAGCCCCAAGCGTCCTCGCCCGAGGAATTGCTGCAACTGACCCAGGCGTTGCACCGCCTCGACCGAACGCTTGAGCGTTTGCCGGGCAAAGTCCGGGCGACGTTCCTGTTGTCGCGCATCGATGGCCTGACGTACCCGCAAATCGCTGCCGAACTGGGCATTTCCCAGCGCTCGGTCAGCGTCTACATGACCCGCTCCCAAGCGTTGTGCGCCCAGCACAGCGCCAATGAACCCTTGCACCAGAGGTCCGCATGAAATCGATCAAAACCCTGCTCGGCAGTTCGCTGCTGGCCCTGAGCCTTGTAGCGAACCACGTTCCCGCCGCGGAACAAACCAAGCCGATCCACTTCGGTGACATCACCTGGGAAAGCGGCAGCCTGATCACCGAGATCCTGCGGTTGATCGTCGAAAAAGGTTACGGCTATCCGACCGACACTTTGCCGGGCAGCACCGTCAGCCTCGAAGCGGCATTGGCCAAGAACGACATTCAAGTGATCGGCGAAGAGTGGGCCGGGCGCAGTCCGGCGTGGGTCAAGGCGGCGTCGGAAGGCAAAGTGTTCGGGCTGGGTGACACCGTCAAAGGCGCCACCGAAGGCTGGTGGGTGCCGGAATACGTGATCAAGGGCGACCCGGAACGCGGGATCAAACCGCTGGCGCCGGAGCTGAAATCCGTCGCCGATCTGGCGCGCTACAAAGACGTGTTCCGCGACCCCGAAGACCCGAGTCGCGGACGCTTCCTCAACAGCCCGACCGGCTGGACTTCGGAGATCGTCAACAGTCAGAAACTCAAGGCCTACGACCTGACCACCAGCTTCGTCAACTTCCGCACCGGCTCCGGCGCGGCGCTGGATGCCGAAGTGGCCTCGTCGATCCGTCGCGGCAAACCGGTGTTGTTCTACTACTGGTCGCCGACGCCGCTATTGGGGCGCTTCAAACTGGTGAAACTCGAAGAGCCGCCGTTCGACGCCGAGGCCTGGAAGACCCTGGCCGATGCCAACAACCCAAACCCCAAAGGCACGCGCTCGATGCCGGCGAGCCTGGCGATCGGCGTGTCTGCACCGTTCAAGACGCAGTATCCGGACTTGGTGTCGTTCTTCGAGAAAGTCGATTTCCCGATCGATCTGCTGAACCAGACGCTGGCGCAGATGAGCGAAAAACGCCAGCAACCGCGTCAGGTGGCGGAAGCGTTTTTGCGCGATCAGCCGCAGATCTGGAAGGGTTGGGTGCCGGGTGAGGTGGCGACCAAGGTGAGTGCAAGTTTGTAATTTTTCGGCGTCTGTTACATCGATTTCGCGGGCAAGCCTCGCTCCTACAAAGGTATCGTTAATCCTGTAGGAGCGAGGCTTGCCCGCGAATCAATCTAAAACCTTACACCAACTCCACGGCCAACGCCGCTTGCACCGCCGGGCGCAAATCAACCCGCGCCTGAAACCGTGCCAACACCGGCCACTGATCCAAATCTATCGCAAACAACGGCGCCCACCGCAACACCGTAAACAAGTAAGCATCCGCCACGCTGAACCCACCCGCCAGCAGATAATCCTGGCGCTCCAGCGTCTGACACAACACCGCAAAGCGCTTGAACAACTTCTCCCTGATCAGCGCTTTCACCTCCTCGGGGAGCTGCGCGTTGAACAGCCAACCCAGCCCGCCATGAATCTCCGTCGAAACGAAATTCAGCCACTCCTGCAACCGCACTCGCTCGAATGTCCCGTTCACGGGCGTCAGGTTCGCCTCGGGTCGCAGGTCCGCCAGGTATTGCAGGATCGCCGGGCCTTCAGTCAGCACGTCACCGTTGTCGAGTTGCAGCGCCGCGACGTAACCCTTCGGGTTGATGGCGAGGAAATCGGCATCAATCGCGGTCCGTTTGGTGCGGTTATCGACGCGGATCAACTCGAACGGCAGGTCCAGTTCACGCAGCACAATGTGCGGTGCCAGCGAGCAGGCTTGAGGGGCGTAATACAACTTCATCGGCAGGGCTCTGGTTGGGGATTTGCGCCAGTGTCATAGTGCGCGGCGCCCTCGGTAAAATTAATCTTTAAGAAAACTGCCATAAGGAAAGCTACTGCCATGATGAATCTGATGCACTGGCGAATGGTGGTGGCAGTGGCCGATACGGGCAACATTACCCGCGCAGCCGAACGGGTCGGCATGACCCAGTCAGGCGCGAGCCAAGCGTTGGCGCTGATCGAAGAAACCCTCGGCGTTCAGCTGTTCACTCGGGAGAATCGCCAAACGCTGCCGACCGCTATCGGCCTGCCGGTCATCGAGCAGGCCCGGACCATGCTCGGCGCCCTGGAAAACATCCGCAGCACCGTCGATGCCGCGAAAGACATCCAGCGCGGGACGATTCGCCTGGCGAGTTTTCCCATGGTGCTGGCAACCTTTCTGCCGCCGCTGCTGCGCACATTCAGCCGGCTTTACCCCGGCATTCAGGTGGTCGCGCTGGAAGTCAGCGACGATGAAGTGGAAGCACTGCTCGGCGCCGGCCTAGTGGATGTGGGTGTGGTGCTGAACCCGGCGCCGGAGCGCAATGCCGGGCGTTTGGGACGCGATGCCTGGGTCGCGGTGTTGCCCGGCGGCCATCCCTTGGCGCGCCGCTCGATTGAACAAGGCGTCACCCTCGCGGAGTTGGCAGACCAGCCGTTTGTGCTGGCCACGGGTGGCTGTTCGACCAACGCCCGCAGCCTGGCCGCCGATGCCGGTCTGCAATTGCGCGACGTTCGGGTCGAGGTCCGCGAGTGGAGCAGTGCGTTCACGCTGGTGCGCGAAAACATCGGAGTCACCCTGGTGCCGGAAATGACCTTGCCCACCCATCTCCAGGGGCTGCGTGTGGTGCCGGTCAAACCGCGTATCGATCGTGAGTTTGCCTTGGTGGTCGCCGCAAACAAACAACCCTCGGCAGCGGTGCAGGCGTTGTTGAGCATGCTGGCTGAACACTGAATCAAGCTGAACCGTTTTTGTCCTCAATACTGGCCGACTAGTGGCCTTGCAAGCCTATTGCGGCTGGCTATGCTCAGTCCTGACGAACCATGTCGGTCGCCATGTGAAGGCCGGCATGCACGCTTCAGAGTGCGCACCCCAAGGCACCGATGCGAGCGGCAAGGAGTTTTACGATAAAGGGAGTTACTTATGAAAACGTTAGGGCTGGCCCGGTCCCGGGCTATCAAGAGACGGATGTCTTGATAAGAGCGTTGCCACATGGACTCTCCGATTCAACATCATTGATCACCTGACAGTTCCTCCCGTGGAGGAATGCGTGTGCCTGTTCCATGGAACGTTGTGGTGGATACGTTGAAAGACCGAAGAACTTTCATCAATCAAACGACCGCGCTTAGGGTGATACGACCATGTTTAACCTACATCACAAGGCTGACCTGCAGGAAATCGAGCGCTACAGCTGTGCGCTGACCGAGGCCAACGCCAAGTTGGCGGCCGTCAGTCGTTCGATGGCGATGATTGAGTTCACCCCTGACGGCATCGTGCTCGATGCCAACGACAACTTTTGCAAAGCCATGGGTTACAGCGCCGAAGAAGTGCGCGGCAAACATCACCGGATCTTTTGCGAGGAAACGTTTTATCGCAGCGAAGCCTACGCCAAATTGTGGCGTGACCTGGCCCGTGGCGAGTCGCTCAGCGGGACTTTCCTGCGCTTGAACAAGGGCGGCAAGGAGATCTGGCTCGAAGCCAGTTACATGCCGGTTATCGGTCCCGACCGGCAAGTCAGCAGTGTGATCAAAGTCGCCACCGACATTACGGACAGGGTGAACAAGGAACACGAAAACGAAAGCATGCTCGCGGCAATCGGTCGTTCGATGGCGGTGATCGAATTCACCCCCGCTGGCAATGTGATCACCGCCAATGAAAACTTCCTGAAGACCACGCATTACGCGCTCAACGAAATTGTCGGGCAGCATCACAGCCTGTTTTGCCACCGCGCCGAAGCCGAATCGCCGTCTTACAAAGGGTTTTGGGCTTCACTGAATCGCGGCGAATATCACTCGCACCGTTTCGAGCGCAGAGACAAGCATGGTCATACGATTTTTCTCGAAGCGTCCTACAACCCGTTGTTCGACGCCAAGGGCCGTTTGTACAAAGTGGTGAAGTTCGCCAGCGACATCACGCAGCAAGTGACCACGCTGCAAACGGCTGCGGAGTCGGCCCACAGCACTTCGGTGCAGAACGATGCCTGCGCGCAGAAGGGATCTCAGGTGGTGCAGCAGACGGTGCAGATCATCCAGGACATTTCCAGGGACTTGAACGAAGCGGCGCTGAGCATTGATGCGGTGAGCAAACAGTCCGACATCATCGGCACCATCGTTCAGACCATTCGCGGCATTGCCGACCAGACCAACCTGCTGGCGCTCAACGCGGCCATCGAGGCGGCGCGGGCCGGGGAGCACGGCCGAGGGTTTGCCGTGGTGGCGGATGAGGTTCGCAGTCTCGCGGCACGCACGAGCCAAGCGACGCTGGAGATTGTCGACGTGGTGCGCAAAAACCACGATTTGTCGTTGAGCGCGGTGTCGAGCATGCAGTCGAGTTTGAGCCGCACCGGCCTTGGGGTGGAACTGGCGAACGAGGCGGGGGAGGTGATCCTGGAAATCCAGCAAGGCTCGCGGCATGTGGTGGATGCGATCAGCCAGTTCAATTCAACGCTGCAATTGAATTGAAACGCCCCTACAGGGAATCGTAACGGATTCTGGATTGTGGGTTCACCCATGAACTGTAGGAGCGAGGCTTGCCCGCGAAAGCGGTGCGTCAGTCGACATTAATGTTGAATGTGACGGCCTCTTCGCGGGCAAGCCTCGCTCCTACAGAAGCATCCGCGTGGTCAGAGCGATGCGAGGAACTTGTCGACCACCTGGGCGCCGCTTTTTTCACTGCTGCTGCCGTTTTCTTTCTCGGCCTGAGCCAGTTTTATCTTGTCTTGCAGACGCTCGGCAATCTCTTTACCGACCGCCAGTTGTTTCTCCGGCGGCATGGCTTTCAGGTCTTCTTCGGTAATCCCCATCTCCTTCAGAATACTGTCGCGCAACCGCTGTTCCGGGGTTTTGCTCATGTAGTCCTTGAAGTCGGCCATGGCGGTGCTTTCACCGGCCTTTGGCACTGTCGAAGCATCGGTGGCTTGCAGCGCGACGCGGGTCTTGGCGAACGCTTCATCGACGTTGTCGCTGATTTTATTGGCGGCGCTGACCTGTTCCGTGGCGAGCTTGGAGGCAGACGCCAGGACCTTCCCATCGTTCTTTACGTTTTGCAGCTGGATATTGTTTTGCACGCTCTGCATCAACACGGCTTGCAGGCCACCTTGAAGACCCGCGGCGGCGTCCGCAGTCGGTTCGTCGCCCGGCTTTTTGGGAAGCGGCGTCACTAGGTTTTGTTTTGCACTGACCAACATGATGAGTAGACCTTGTAGGTGTTTGCGGTGCAGCGACTTGAGCAATTAGCGTGCCCAGGAAATAAAACCTATTATTTTCAATTGGTTATGTTTTTGCTTGAGCAGAAAACGAAAGCGTTGCGGTCAACCTTTGCCGCCCGACGGCAGAGGTCGACCGATCAAGGCAGGCCGTTGCAGCCGTGTTTGAGGAAACCGGGGCGTTGCGCCAGGCGTTGGAAATATTCGTCGATGGCCGGGAAGTCCGGTCGATCCATCGGCGTCATCAGCCAACGGTTGACTGACAGCCCGATGACGATATCGGCCAGTGTGAACCGTGGTCCGGCAACATAGGCTTTGGTGGTCGCGAGCTGATGCTCGAGGATACCCATCTTTTGATTCCAGCCGCGCAAGCCCGTGGCAATCCGGTGCGCGTCCTGGAACTCCGGGTCTTTGCGTACCAGTGCCGTGAACGCGTAGCTCCAGGACGAATTGAGATCGGTGGCTTGCCAATCCATCCACTGCTCCACCCGGGCGCGCGCCGCCGGTTCGTGCGGCAGCAATTCGGCGTGTGGGTGTTTGCCGGCCAGGTAACGGCAGATGGTATTGGACTCCCACAGCACGCCGGCCTCATCGATGATCACCGGCACCTGTGCGTTGGGGTTGAGCCGGACAAATTCGGGACTGTGGGTCGACGCATACCCGCTGCCCCAGTCCTCGCGTTCGTAGGAAAGGCCCAGCTCGTCGCAGGTCCACAGGACTTTTCTGACGTTGATGGACGAGGCTTTGCCGAGAATCTTCAGTGCATGTTCCATGGAACGGCTCCTTTAGCGATTCGATGCTTCCGGAAGATCAGAATACACCCCCTGTAGGAGCCAGCTTGCTGGCGATCGCATCACCTCGGCCCGTCAGATACAACGCGGTGATGCCATCGTCGGAACGCCGCCCGCAGCAAGCCGGCTCCTACAGGTGTTACGTGCTTTCGCGCACCTTCAATTCGAACCCCATGTCCTGAACCGGTTTCGCCACGGTGTTGCCCGCCATCAACGTCAGCATCTGCTCTGCCGCGCGACGGCCAATTGCCTCGCGCGGGGTGTTGATGCTGCTCAGGCGCGGGACCATGTGCGCCGAGGCCGGCAGGTCGTTGAAACCGAGGACCGCCACTTGTTCGGGGATTTTGATTCCGCAGCGCATCGCTTCCAGCAGCGCGCCCTGGGCCAGGTCGTCGTTGCCGAAGAAGATCGCGTCGACATCGGGATGACTGGCGAGCAGTTGCAGGAACAGCTCGCCACCCAGGCCGACGGAGGAGGCGCGGGGCGTCAGCACTTCCAGGTCTGGGTCATAGCGACCAGCCTTTTGCAGGGCTTTGCGAAACCCTTCGCCGCGCAGCAACGTGCGCTGATCCAGTTGCGCACCGATGTACGCCAGACGCTTGCGACCGCGGGACAGCAAATGCTCCGCCGCCGTTTCGCCGGCCGCCAGTTGCGAGAAACCCACGCAATTGAGGCCCGCAGCGCTGTCGAGTTCCATCATGTACACGCAGGGAATATTGCTCGCCTCGATCATCCGCCGCGAACTTTCGGTGCGATCAAACCCGGTCAGCAGCAAACCGCGTGGCTGATAGGCCATGTAATTGCGCAGCAGGTTTTCTTCTTCATCACGCGAGTAATGGAAGTTGCCGATCAGCACTTCGAAGCCCTTCGGTCGTAAAACCTGATGAATGGCTTCCAGGGTGTCGATGAACAGCAAGTTGGACAGCGACGGCACCAAAACCACCACGGAATGGCTCTGGGCCGAGGCTAACGCTCGGGCGGCGGGGTTGACCACGTAGTTGAGTTCAAGCGCGGCTTTCTGGACTTTTTCCACCAGTTCGGTGGCCACCGTGCTCACGCCGCGCAAGGCGCGGGAGGCGGTAATCGGGCTGACGCCGGCCAGTCGGGCTACTTCATTGAGGGTAGGACGGCCAGTGGTTCGCGTATTTTTATCGTTTTTAGGAGAGGTCATCGGGCGGCTTGCCAAACAAAATTCAAGGCACTAAGGTAGCGCTGTCCCGATGCAGCTGCAAATGCGTAAGCGAGTTTTGCCTGAACCTCGCTTTTCGGCGTCCGGAACGAACATGCTGCAACCCACAAAAATGACAAGAAGGCGTCGGCAACTTCTACTTTTCGTCTAGTGTCATAACTGGCAAAGGTAGCGCTGTCTGCGCGCTGAGGTGTTACATGAATCATCCCATCACCGCCCTGGTCATCATGGGCGTTGCCGGTTGCGGCAAGACCTGCGTCAGCGAAGCCTTGTGCCAGCTCAGCGGCGCGACTGCCATTGAAGGCGATACTTTTCACCCTGCCGCCAATATCGAAAAGATGAGCGCGGGTATCCCCCTGAACGACGACGACCGTGCCGGTTGGCTCGACAGCCTGTGCGAAGAACTGCGCCGCGTCGACGCCACGGGCCAGCGCCCGGTGTTGACCTGCTCGGCCCTCAAACACAGTTACCGCGAAGTTTTGCGCAGCGCCTTGCCGGGCCTGGGCTTTGTGTTCCTTGAGCTCACGCCTGAAGTGGCGGCCGATCGTGTCTCCCATCGGCCGGGCCATTTCATGCCGTCGACCCTGATCGACAGCCAGTTCGCCACCCTTGAATCCCCGGTTGGCGAGCCGCTGACCCTGGCCCTCGACGCCTCGAACCACAGCGTCGACCAGTTGGCGAAGCAAGCCCACGCCTGGTGGCTGGAACACGGCCTGAAACGCGCCGGTTAAATTTTGCTTGAAGAGATAGCGCTGTCCTTATGGCTTTCGAATTACCCGTTTTAATAACAACAACAACCAGGAGACACCCCTAATGTTTGGCATGTCCCACGAGACGTTCCTGCTGCTCGATGCAGTGGTCACGGTGATCGGGCTTATCGTCCTGATCACCAAGTTCAAATTTCACCCGTTCATTGCCCTGATCATTGCGGCAGCCTTTCTCGGGCTGACTTCCGGCATGCCGATCGGCACCATCATCAAGGCGTTCCAGGACGGCTTCGGTGGCGTGCTCGGTTTCGTCGGCATCATCCTCGCGCTGGGCACGATGCTCGGCAAAATGATGGCCGAGTCGGGCGGGGCGGATCAGATTGCCCAGACGCTGATTCGCGCGTTCGGCAAGGACAAAGTGCAGTGGGCAATGATGTTCGCCGCGTTCCTGGTCGGCATTCCGCTGTTCTTCGAAATCGGTTTTGTGCTGCTGATCCCGCTGGTGTTCATCGTCGCCCGGCGTACCGGCGTGTCGATCATCAAGATCGGTATCCCGCTGCTGGCCGGTCTGTCTGCCGTGCACGGGCTCGTTCCGCCGCACCCGGGTCCATTGCTGGCCATCGGCGTGTTCGGTGCCGACATTGGTAAAACCATTCTCTACGGCCTGATCGTTGCTCTGCCGACGGCCATCATCGCCGGCCCGATCTACGGCACCTTCATTGCCAAGTACATTCCCGGCCATCCCAACCAGGAGCTGGTGGATCAACTGGCGCGTGAGAACGATTCTGCCGATCTCCCGAGCTTCTCCATCACCTTGATCACCGTGCTGTCGCCGGTGTTCCTGATGCTGCTCAAGACCTTCGCCGACGTGGTGCTGCCGGACGGCAACTTCTTCCGCACCTTCATGGACCTGATCGGTCACCCGATCTCGGCCCTGCTGCTGGCGTTGCTGCTGTCGCTGTACACCTTCGGTTACAAGCAGGGCATTGGCTCCAACCAGATGCTCAAATGGCTGGATGCGAGCCTCGCGCCAACTGCCGCGATCATCCTGATCATCGGTGCCGGTGGTGGCTTCAAGCAGATGCTGGTGACCAGTGGCGTGGGTAATGTCATCGGCAACATGGCGGTGGCCGCACAAATCTCGCCGATCCTGCTGGCCTGGCTGGTGGCGGCGGTGATCCGTATCGCGACCGGTTCGGCGACCGTGGCGACCATTACTGGCGCAGGCATCGTGGTGCCGGTGGTGGGGATGATTCCGGGTGTGAACCGTGAGCTGCTGGTGCTGGCGACCGGCGCCGGTTCGTTGATCCTGTCTCACGTCAACGACGCGGGTTTCTGGCTGGTGAAGCAGTACTTCAACATGACCGTAGCGGAAACCTTCAAGACCTGGACGGCGATGGAAACCATCCTGTCCGTGGTTGGCCTGGGCTTTATCCTGCTGCTGTCGTTGTTCGTTTAAGCAACACTTTTGTAGGAGCCGGCTTGCCGGCGATGGCATCGACCCGGTCAAGAAGTTAAACCGAGTCGCCTGCATCGCCAGCAATCCGGCTCCTACATGGATTGTCGAACCCCCGTAGACGCTGGTTTCGATCATTACCGATAACAAAAAACCGCATTTTTGCGGTTTTTTTTATGGGCAGGAATCTGCGACAAGCCAAATCTTTTGGGTACTGACGACACAACCACTTGTCGGAACTGTCATTTCTCACAGGTAGACGACTTGCATGGACACGTCGAACATCCCTCCTTGAAAGGAGCGCCAGTCACGGGTTCCTGTTTGATCGTCGAACCATGGATGAGGAGCAGACTCTATGAGCACGCCTATTGTTGATAAACCCGAAATTATCCTTCCCACTGAAGGTGCTGAGGAAAGTCTAAGACCAACGTTTATTGGGACGGCGATCATCGGGGGGAAGGTAACTGTTGCGCTACATGACGGAACGGTGCTGGGTTCGGTTGACGTGATGTCTTCAGGTCAATGGCAAGTGCCTTCACTTTCTTCGTGGGAAAAAGGGAAATACAAAGTCAAGGCTAGACAAAACGTGGGGGGCGTCGATTCGGAGTGGACAGAATTGCGGACCTTTACTGTTGTCGGCTAGCCGTTTGCTTTCAGGGACAGGTTTTTCCAATAACGCCTGAAGACAATTGATTCGAATCGGGAGCGGACACGGACGTGGCCGCTCCCGAGTTTGTTTCTCTAGCCGGTGGTTTTGCTGACCAAACCATCCGCCCTGAACATCCCGCGAATCCCGCGCACCGCCTGACGAATCCGGTCCTGGTTTTCGATCAGCGCGAAGCGCACATGATCATCCCCGTATTCCCCGAACCCGACACCCGGCGAGACGCAGACCTTGGCCTCGGCGAGCAGTTTCTTGGCGAATTCCAACGAGCCAAGGTGCGCATACGCTTCGGGAATCTTCGCCCAGACGTACATCGACGCTTTCGGGTTTTCCACCATCCAGCCCAGTTCATGCAGGCCTTTGACCAGCACGTTGCGCCGCTGCCGATACTGCTCGGCGATGTCTTTCACGCACTGCTGATCGCCTTCCAGCGCCGCAATCGCCGCGACTTGCAGCGGTGTGAAGGTGCCGTAGTCGTGGTAGCTCTTGATCCGCGCCAGGGCGTTGACCAGTTCCGGGTTGCCGACCATGAAACCGATGCGCCAGCCCGCCATGTTGTAGCTCTTGGACAGGGTGAAAAACTCCACCGCAATGTCCTTGGCGCCCGGTACTTGCATGATCGACGGGGCTTTCCAGCCGTCGTAGACGATGTCGGCGTAGGCCAGGTCATGCACCACCAGTACGTCGTACTGTTTGGCGAGGGCGATGACGCGTTCGAAGAAATCCAGCTCAACGCACTGCGCGGTGGGGTTGGACGGGAAGCCGAGGATCATCATTTTCGGTTTCGGGATCGAGCCGCGAATCGCCCGTTCCAGTTCGGCGAAGAAGTCCACGCCCGGAATCAACGGCACCGAACGCACCTGGGCGCCGGCAATCACGGCACCGTAGATGTGAATCGGGTAGCTCGGGTTCGGCACCAGCACGGTGTCGCCCTGGTCCAGGGTGGCGAGCATCAAGTGCGCCAGGCCTTCCTTGGAACCGATGGTCACGATGGCTTCGCTTTCCGGGTCGATGTCGACCTCGTAGCGTTCCTTGTACCAGTTGGAAATCGCCCGGCGCAGACGCGGAATGCCCTTGGACGTGGAATAACCGTGGGTGTCTTCGCGCTGGGCGACGGTGACGAGTTTTTCGACAATGTGCGGCGGCGTCGGGCCGTCGGGATTGCCCATGCTCAAGTCGATGATGTCTTCGCCACGGCGACGGGCGGCCATCTTCAGCTCGGCGGTGATGTTGAATACGTAAGGGGGGAGTCGATCTATGCGCGCAAAGCGGCGCGGCGAACCTTGTTCGGCCATTGTTGCCTCGGATAACGTAAGCGCCCGGAACCGTCCGAGCGACGCTGGTCACTGCGGTGACCTGTGGCGGAATGTAAGGGCAGCTGTGGCAGACTGTCCAGCCTCCACGTAAATAATTTTTTTCCGAAGGAAATCGGTCGATGGAATTTAGCAGCGGCTTTCTGCTGAGCCTTTCTCTGTGCCTGGACATCGGCGTAGCCAATATCGCGATGATCACGCTGGCCATGCAGCGCGGCTATTTTCAAGGCTTTGCGCTGGGGTTGGGCACCTGTGTCGGCGACCTGATCTACGCCGTGCTGGCCTTGGCCGGCATGACCGTTTTGCTGCAATACGAAACCGTGCGCTGGGTGTTGTGGATTGGTGGTTCGGCGTTGCTGATCTATTTCGCGGCGAAGATGATCTATTCGGCGATCCACCATGAGGCGCTGTTGGCCGAGACCGCCGACGTGGGCCACAACTCGCACCGCAAGGAGTTCTTTCGCGGGATCTTCCTGGCGATGTCGTCACCCAGCGCCATTCTCTGGTTCGCGGCGGTGGGCGGCACGCTGATCGCGCGGTCTGGCGGTGGCGGGGCGCTCAGCTCGGCATTGTTCCTCGGCGGATTTCTCTGTGCCGGACTGTTGTGGTCGGCAGGTCTGTGCTTTGCCGCGAGCCATGGCGGCAAGTTACTGGGCGACAAGCTGCTGCGTTATTCGTACATGGCATCGGCGGCGATCTTCTGCTATTTCGCGGTGTACGTGATCCTATCGGGGTACAACGAGTTTGTTGGCGCTGGCGCCGCCGAGGCGTTGCATACGCTGTAATTGGGCGAATCGGGTTTGGCTTCTATACTCCTAGCCGAACCCACTTTTTGTACCAGGAGCCGAGTCATGGATGATAAAAAAAGCGTCGAAATCCCGGAACCACGCTTCGAACATGGGCACTTCCTGCTCATTGCAGGGCTTGGTGGACGGTTTACTCAGCAAACCACCCAGGGCATTCCTGCGCTCTGGGAAAAATTCATTCCGCACATCGGAAACGTTCCGGGCCAGAAGGGCGAAGTGACCTACGGCGTGTGTTGCAATTTCGATGGCAAGGGCGGCTTCGACTACATCGCCGGCGTCGAGATCAGCAAGCTCGACGACTTGCCGGACCAGTACCGTTGGGTAGAGGTCCAGCCTCAGTATTACGCGGTGTTCGAGCATAAAGGGCCGCTGGATGCATTGCCGCAGCTGTTTCAGCACATCTTCGGCACCTGGCAACCGCAGTCCGGGCATGAAGTGTTGGATGCTCCGGAATATGAGCGCTACAGCGAAGACTTCAACCCGAAGCTCAACACCGGGAAACTGGAAATCTGGGTGCCGATCAAAGCGTGAGGCGTACGTCGGGAGGCGGATCAACGATGCGCCTCTCGATGTCATGCCCAGGCTGATTTATGATCCCCAGCCTTTCCCCGCTGATTCCGAGCCGCCATGAACACCGTCATCCGCCACGTCACCCCCGCTGACCTGGACCGCTGCTACGCCATCGAAACCGTTGCCTACGAAGGTGACGAAGCTGCCACCCGAGAAAAAATCGCCACGCGCATCGCCACCTGGCCTGAAGGTTTCATCGTCGCCGAAGTGGACGGCGTTGTAGCCGGTTTCATCAACTCCGGTGCGGCGTTTCAGGTGGAAATGTCGGACGAAGCGTTCAAGGAACTGATCGGCCACGACCCGGCCGGCCCGCACGTGGTGATCATGTCGGTGGTGGTGCATCCGGATTATCAGGGGCGGGGTTTGGCGAAACGTCTGATGGGCGAGTTCATCGAGCGCATGCGTGCGCTGGGCAAGACCAGCATCAACCTGATGTGCAAGGAGCGGCACATTCCGCTGTACGCCGGGTTCGGATTTGCCTACATCAAACCTTCCGCGTCGGACCATGGCGGAATGGCGTGGCATGAGATGGTGTTGGCGCTCTGATTGATGCGGTGTGGTGTGAAATGCTTTCGCGGGCAAGCCTCGCTCCTACAGGTTTGGTGTGCTCCTGAATTCACCATGAACCTGTAGGAGCGAGGCTTGCCCGCGAAGGCAATCCAAAAGTCGCCACATCGATCTAATAAAGACTGTCCCGCACCCTCACCGGCGCTTCCCGGTCATATGTCTCTGCATCAAACTGCCCATCATTCAACCGCTTGTGAAACGCCCCCGCCGTCGGCAGCGCCGAGCGATCCAGGTGCTTCTCGGGGTTCCACAAATCCGAACGCACAATCGCTTTCGAACAGTGAAAAAACGCCGCCTCCACCGTCACCAGCATCACCGTGCGCGCGGGTTTACCGTTGACCGCGAAGCTTTCCAGCAAGGCCGGCTCATTGCTGATCTGCGCTGCGCCGTTGACCCGCAAGGTTTCGCCGATCCCCGGGATGATGAACAACAGCGACACCCGCGGATCGAACACCACATTGCGTAGCGTGTCGATGCGGTTGTTGCCCGGGCGATCCGGGATCGCCAGGGTGCGCTCATCGATGATTCGCACGAAACCCGGTGTGTCGCCGCGCGGCGAGCCGTCCAGGCCGTCGGGGCCGACCGAGCTGATGATCACCAGCGGCGAGGCGCGGACCATCGCTTGATAATCCTCGTTCAGAAAGGCGATTTGCTTGCGTACCGCGCGTTCGTGGGGTTGGCCGTAAATTGCTTCCAGTGCTTCGATGCTGTCGAGCATAACCACCTCAGAAAATCAGCCCCATCCGCCGTTCGTAACCGATCCGGCCCTTGTAGGCCTCGCCGCTGTCGACCCAGCCGAATTTTGCATACAGCGCGATGGCCGCTTCGTTGTCCGCATCCACCGACAACTCCAGCCCCCGTATTTCCGGAAACGCCTGACGCGCGACCTCCGGCAAGGCTTGCAGGCAGGCCTTGCCATAACCTTTGCCTTGATGACGCTGATCGACTTGCAACGCATGCAGGGTGGCGCTGTGTTCGTCGGCCCAGGCCGGCAGCACCGGCGGGCGTTTGAGCAGCAGGAAAGCCACCGGGACATCCTCGACCAGCAGGGCGAATCCTTTGACGCCGGGGCCGGGTTTGGACAGCAGGGTGTGCAACGCACCGTGGATGTCGCCGGAGAACTTGATCTGTTCCTGATGAACTTCGATGGCCTCCACCTCTTGGCGCTGCTTCGCGTTCAGGCTTTCGTAAGGCACGAGTCGGGTTGTCACTGGAGTGTCCTTTTTCCAACAGAAATGAGCCTCGGATTCTAGCGAGTTTGCGCCCATGGATTATTTTTAATTTGACTGTCGATTTGGCGTTTTGCCAGGCGACTAAGGGTGTCTTCACAACAAAAAACACGGAGAACCACCATGAACGCTACCCACGAAATCCAGGCCCTGATCGACAGTTATCGTCAGGCGGTCATCACCAAGGATCTCGAGAAAATCATGGCGTTGTATGCCGAGGACATCGTCTCCTACGACGCGGTCAAGGCACTGCAGTTTCGCGGCAAGGCGGCCTACCGCGCGCATTGGCTGGAATGCATGGAAATGTGCCAGGGCCCGCACACCTTTGATTTTGACCAGATGAACATCGTGGCCGACGAACACATCGCCTTCGCCCATTGGCTGGCCCATTGCGGCGGCACCAACGAGAAGGGCGAAACCCAGGCCTGCTGGATGCGCGTGACCGGCTGCTATCGGCGCGAGGCCGGGCAATGGCGCATCGTCCATGAACACTGGTCGGCGCCGTTCGACATGACGAGCGGCACCGCGCTGTTCGGTCTGCAGCCCTGATCGTCGGGAAGTGCCCCCCACGCGCCAAACTGCAGCCATAGTTGATCAGTTCGATCCGGAGAGCCCCATGAAGTATTTATGCCTGGTCTACAGCAACGAACAGGAGTTGCACTCGCTGCCCGAAAGTCCCAACGACGCCGAGTGCATGGCCTACGCCGAATCGATCCAGGGCAGCGGCCGCATGCTCGCCGCCGAAGCGCTGGAGTCGGTGCAGACCGCGACCACCGTGCGCATGCGCAACGGCAAAGTGTCGATCACCGACGGCCCGTTCGCCGAAACCAAGGAGCAGTTGGCCGGCTTCTACCTGATCGACGCCAAGGACCTCAATGAAGCCCTTCAGGTCGCCGGCAACATTCCGGCGGCCCGGGTCGGCTGTGTCGAGGTGCGACCGGTTCGTCAATTGAATCCCTGATAAGGAGGTTTGCGTGGTGATGTGGGTGATTGAAGGCCATCGGCACTGATGGCTGACGTGTCGGTCAAGGCTCGGGTCGAGCAGGTTTACCGCGAAGATTCGCGGCGAATCCTCGCGACCCTGATTCGTTTGCTCGGTGATTTCGATCTTGCCGAGGAGGCCCTGCACGAGGCTTTTTTCATCGCGGTCGAGCGTTGGCAGCGTGACGGTGTGCCGGACAATCCGCGTGCCTGGCTGGTGTCCACCGGGCGCTTCAAGGCCATCGACGGCTTGCGTCGGCGCGCGCGGTTTGCCGCGTCCCGGCCGATGCTGATCGCGCAACTGGAAGCGCTGGAGCAGGCCGACTGGAGTGACGAAGACGTGGAAGACGATCGTCTGCGTTTGATCTTCACCTGTTGTCACCCGGCACTCGCGGCGGATGCTCAAGTGCCGCTGACGTTGCGCGAAGTCTGCGACCTGACTACCGAAGAAATCGCCCGGGCGTTTCTCTCGGCACCGGCCACCATTGCCCAGCGCATCGTGCGCGCCAAGGCGAAAATCCGCGACGCGAAAATCCCTTATCAGGTGCCGACCCTGGCGGAATTGCCTGAGCGTCTCGACAGCGTGCTGCGGGTGATTTACCTGGTGTTCAACGAAGGTTACTCGGCGTCCATCGGTGCTGAACTGACTCGCGAGGATCTGACCCGCGAGGCCATCCGGCTCGGCCGATTGGTCATGGAATTGCTGCCCGAACCCGAAGTGATGGGCCTGCTGGCGCTGATGCTGTTGCATGAGTCACGACGCCCGGCGCGAACGTCGGCGAGTGGTGAGCTGATTGTGCTGGATGAGCAGGACCGTTCGCTGTGGGATGCCGGGTTGATTGCCGAAGGGTGCGCGCTGATTGCGCAGGCGTTGACCTCGCGGCGATTCGGGCCTTACTGCCTGCAAGCGGCGATTGCGGCGGTGCATGCCGAAGCGCCGACGGCGGGGGAGACGGACTGGGCGCAGATTGCGGGTTTGTATGATGTGCTGTTGGCGGCGGTGCCTTCACCGGTGATTGAGCTGAATCGCGCGGCGGCGATCGCCAAACGGGATGGACCGTTGGCGGGGTTGACGTTGGTTGAAGGGATTCTGAATCGCGGCGAATTGCTGGATTACCACCTGGCGCATTCGGCGCGGGCGGAGTTTTGTCGGCAGTTGGGCAGGGTGGAGGAGGCGCGGGCGGCGTATGAGCGGGCGTTGGAATTGACGCAGCAGGTGCCGGAGCGGCGGTTTATCGAGGCGCGGATCAGAGCGTTAAAGTGAGGTGAATTTGCCGGCCCCATCGCGAGCAGGCTCGCTCCCACAGGGATCGGTGGTGTCCACAAATTTGTGACCGACGCGATCAACTGTGGGAGTGAGCCTGCTCGCGATGGCCGCACCGCTATTCCAACATCTTGCCCAACAACCAGCTCCCCGCCGGCCCCGGCGGATGCAGCCGCGACCACAGCGCATCGACGAACAGCGGCTTCGGCCACCCTCGCACGTTCAACTCCTGCAACGTCCCGGCATCAAACCGCCCCACCAGCCATCGCGGCAACGGCGCCCAGCCGAATCCACCCTGAGCCATTTCCAGCAGCATCAAGTAACTCGGTGCCGACCAGACGCGCCCCTTCGCCCGGCTTTCATACGGATTGACGATGGTCGCCAGACGCAGCTCCCGGTGCTGCTGCAACAGCTCCTGATCGATTCCGGTCAGGGTCGCCAGCGGATGCTCACGGGACACGAACAAAGCGATTTCCGTTCGCTCCTGCACCGTCGAACTGACCAGGTCCGGCGGGTAACTGTCCTGCTGCTCGGCGAACGCCACATGCGCCCGACCGCTTTGCACCAGCGCCACCAGGTCATCGCATTCGGCGATCAGGCATTCGAGTTCCAGGTCCGGGTAGCGCTGCTCGAACGCACTGAGCGCCGCTTCGAAACGGTCGGACTGATAGGTGTCGGAAATCGCCACGGTCAGCTTCGGCTCGACACCCTGAGAGAGTTGGCTGGCGGTCATTTCCAGGCGGCTGGTGGCCGCGAGGATTTCCTCGGCCCGTTGCAGCATCACGTGCCCGGCCGGCGTCAGCGTGGGCTTGCGGCTGCTGCGGTCGAACAACACCAGATTCAGATCGATCTCCAGGCTCGCCACCGCAGCACTGATGGTCGACTGACTGCGCCCCAGTTTGCGCGCCGCCGCGGAAAACGAGCCTTGGGTCGCCGCTTGCACAAACGCCTGCAACACTTCCTGAGAGGCCATGAACTATCGCCTTGATCGATGGTTATTGGTTATGAAGTATCGGCGTGAGGATGGATCATGGCAACCACAGTCACTCAGGGAGTTCTGCTCATGAACGCCAACAAATCCATCACTGAACGTATTTTCCAGGCCATCGGCTTTGAACTGCTGGCCATCGTGATCTGCACCCCGTTGCTGGCGTGGATCATGGACAAGCCGATGCTCGACATGGGCGTCGTCACCGTTGTCATTGCGGCGCTGGCCCTGGCCTGGAACGTGATCTTCAACGGGATTTTTGACCGCGTGCTGACGCGATTCGAGATTGCGCACAACGCCTGGACGCGAGTCGTTCATGCGCTGCTGTTTGAAGGCGGGTTGGTGGCGGTCGGCGTGCCGCTGATTGCCTGGTGGCTCAACGTCAGCCTGTGGCAGGCGTTCTTGCTGGATATCGGGGTGTTGCTGTTTTTCCTGCCGTACACCTACGTTTACCACTGGGTGTATGACGTAGTGCGCGAACGGCTTGTGATGCGAGAGTCTTGCGAAACCTGAAAACAAACCCTGTAGGAGCCAGCTTGCTGGCGATGGTGTGTCAGTCAGAGTGGTATCGACTGACACACCATCGCCAGCAAGCTGGCTCCTACAGGGGGTATGCGTTAGACGTGGAAGTAGCCTACGCAGCTGTCAAACGGCAGACGCTTGAGCTCGATCTTGTTCAGGTCCAGCACTTCACGCAGGGCCTTGGTTTCGCCCGGGAAGTTGCGGTAAGCGACTTCGTCCAGCACCACGATGGCGCCTTTTGGCATGTACGGCAGGAAGGTTTCCAGCGCGACTTTGGTCGATTCGTACAGGTCGGTGTCGAGGATCAGCATGGCCACGACCAGGTCCGGACGGGTCTTGACCCACTCCGGTACGGTCTTGACGATGTCGCCCTTGACCAGTTCGCAACGCGGGATGCGGTTGACCGGACGCAGCAAGTCGTTGGCGTCGATCATGTCCTGGATCAGCGACTGGTCGGTGTCGGCGAACATGGTCTCGTTGACGTCGGCCGGGTCTTCTTTCTTGTCGATGCTCTGGAAGCCTTCGAAGGTGTCGAAGCCCACGATCGAACGGTTGATCGCGTACGGTTCCAGGATCATCGACAAGTGCATGTACAGCATCAGCGAGTTGCCCTTGTACACGCCGCACTCGATGATCGCACCCGGTACTTCAGCGACTTTCTTGAACAGTTCCATACGCGACAGTGCAGCGGTCACGCCGATGCGGTTGGCGAAGACGAACGGTGCGTCGGCCACGTACTCGGCATCGACCCGTTTCAGAACGTTGGCACGGGTTTCGTTGTACTGGGCCTCGGCAGGCGTGATGCGACGCTTGGTCATGCTTCGATTCCTTGGAAATTAGAAAAGTCGTGGGCGTGGAAATAGTCTTTGAAACCTGCGCCGACGTCAGGGCAGGCGCTGTCGACGTTGATCGCGCCGCGCTTGTGCTTGAGGTCGTCGAGGTGCATCAGGCGGAAATCCACGCTGAAACGGGTTTGTTGCGTGTAGTTGGGCACCGTGCCGTGCAGGTGTGAGCCCGAGAAAACCAGCATCTCGGCGGTGTTGCCGGCGATGCGAATTTCGGACGCGGTGTTGATCGCTTCGGTGGGCACCGGGTGTTGGCGTGCCTCTTCCTTGACGTTGTCCTTGGCGCGTTGACGTTGTACGCCAATCCAGTCCGACAGGCTCCATTGCGCCGAGGTGTTTTTCACCGGGGCATCGAAGTAGGCCGGGTTGATCATCATGGTCTGGTCAGGCTGGATCGTGTAGACCGGCATCCAGGTATTGATCTGGCAATCGACGCCGCCGTACCAGGTATCGCGATGCGGCTTGTAGGCATAGCTGACGCCCGCATGCAGGTAGTCGTAGTTGGGCACGACGCGGATACGCGGTACGTCGAAGATGAATTCTTCGGGGGCGGCACCGATCTCTTCGGTGAAGCTGCGAATCAGTTCTTTGGCACGCAGGCTGTTGGTGAACTGGCCCTTGAGGCGCGTCACCAGTACGACGAATTCTTCCACCGGCATCAGCGTGTGCAGCGCCTGGTGGTTGGTCTCGCCGTCGAAGGCAGCGGTGATGCTTTCCTGGGCGAACGCGCACAGCTCTTTGGCGGCGCGCAGTTGTGTGTTCAGGAAGATGTCGCCGCCATAGATGGCTTCTTTGAAGTCAGCTTTGTGTTGAAGCTGATTGATGTACAGATTCACGGTTCCTCTCCTGAATACATCGAGTCTCTTAAGAGTCGGCCACACGTTAGCAAACTGAAGTGCAATCCGGTGGGCGGAGGACCAATAAAAACGCAATCCCCTGAATTTGCGACGAAAAGCATTCTCCAGACAAAAAAAAAACCCTGTAGGAGCGAGTGGTGCGGCATTCCGACTTGCCCGCGAAGGCGGTGTGTCATTCAACAAATGTTGTCGACTGACACACCGCCTTCGCGGGCAAGCCTCGCTCCTACAGGGGGGCTTAATAATCCTCGCGTTTTTTGAATGCCCAACGCCCTGCAATCACCGTAAACGTCGCGACCAAGGCCACCAGGATCCAGAACCCCTCCGGATCCTGCGATAGCGGCACGCCCCCCACGTTCATGCCAAAAAAACCGGCAATGATGTTGATCGGCAACGCCAACACCGTGACCACGGTCAAGGTGAACAGCGTGCGGTTGCTTTGCTCGTTGAGGTTGGCGGCAATCTCTTCCTGCAACAGCTTGATCCGCTCACCCAGCGCCGTGAGGTCGTTGATGATCAGCGCAAACTCCTCGGTGGATTTGCGCAGCTCCTTCACGTCTTCCTTCTGCAACCATTGCGGCGGGCGATTGAGCAGGCGCAGCAACGAGCCCGGCTCCAGCGCCAGCAGCCGTTGCAAGCGCACCAGCACCCGGCGATTGGCGCCCAGCTCTGCGCGGTTGGTCGACAGCCGCGAGGACAGCAATTCATCTTCGATCTGATCGACGCTGAGGCTGGTCTTGCGCACGATCTGCGTCAGCACTTCGCCCTGGTCGCGCAGCAAATGCACGAGCAATTCCAGCGGCGAGCGAAAACGCTCACCGGCCTTCACCGAGGAACGCAACTTGTCTACCGAGTGCAGCGGTTGCAGGCGCGCGCTGATAATCAGCCGACTACGCGCACACACCCACAGCGTCGACACGTCCGAGGAGACCATGCTGCTGAGGTTGAACACCACGTCGTTGACTACCGCCAGCAACGCCGAATCGACATGCTCGATGCGCGTCGAACGTGAGCCTTCATGCAAGGCTTCGAAAAACTCGTCGGGCAATTCCAGATGACTTTTCATCCAGCGCTCGCACGCGGCATGAGCGAGGTTCAGGTGCAGCCAGAGAAATTCGTCGCTGTCGTCCGGTTGTTGCAGGGACCGCAACGCCATGGCCGAATCGATTTCCCGACCGCGTTCGCCGGGACGAAAACTGAAACCGTACAGCAGACCAAACAGGTCCGGGTCGCGATGGCTTTGGTCGATGCTGTGGTTCATGAGGTCTCGCTGTGAGGAGGCGGCCTGTCGCGGGTTTCACAGGTTCACTTGAGCCGCATCATCGCAAGGCGTCTTGACAGTTTTGTGACAGCTTCGCGGAGCTGGCCAAGTGCCTTCTACCGGCGGTCGGAACCGCTCAAGAACGGCCCTGAAACGCCGATCTCGTAGGAGCCGGCTTGCTGCGGGCGGCGTTCCGACGATAGCGTGCTGCCAGTCAATAGATTTCCCGACTGACCGGACGCTATCGCCAGCAAGCTGGCTCCTACAAAGAGCATGCGTTCGACGTTGTAGACAGGGAATGTCCGGATTATTTTCACGCCTCCCAAGGGCGTGCCTCATTCCTGTCACGAGTACCTTCCGATGTCTTTGCAAAAGTCCTTGAGAGCGCAAATTCTCGCCCTGTTGAGCGGCAGCCTGTTTGCGATGCTGTTGATCGCCCTGGCCTGTTTTCACTTTCTGTCGAATGGCGTTCAAAGCTACGCGAATCTCATTGACGGCCCGCTGCACACCTCTCAATTGATCGATGAAGCCAACCTGCAATTCAAGGTGCAGGTGCAGGAATGGAAAAACGTCCTGCTGCGTGGCAAGCAACCGGCAGACCTGGACAAATACTGGAAGCAATTCGAAGACCGTCAGCGCGAGGTGCAGGGCATCCTCGGCGAACTGGCCGGGCAGAAGGGCATCGAGCCGCAACTCAAGATCCGCATCGAACGCCTGCGTGACGAGCATCGTCAGTTGGGCGCGGCATACCAGAAAGGTCGCGATGCTTACGTGGCGGCCGGTGCCGATCCAACGGCGGGCGACACCGCGGTCAAGGGCGTGGACCGGGCAGCCAGCGATCAGATGAGTGAACTGGTCAGCGAATTGCGCAAACAGGGCGTCGAGCAGTCGAAGCTGATCAGCGCCAGCGCCGATCGCACCGTGTTGTTGGGCATCATTGTGATGCTCGCTTCGGGCCTGTTGATCGGGCTGTTGAGCCTGTGGCTGGTGAATCGCAACCTGGTTGAACCGATCCGCAAATTGATCGACTACGTGGCGCAACTCAGCCAGGGCAAGTTTGCCGAGCGCGTGGCCAGCACCCGTCAGGATGAGCTGGGCAAACTGGCGATCGCGGCCAATACGCTGCGCGATTTCCTCGCCGAAACCTTCAGCCGCTTGCAGGTCAGTGCCAAGGATCTGGACGGCGCCAGCAGTGAGTTGAATTCGATCGCCAGCCTCATGGCCAGTGGTACCAACGAACAGTTCAACCGCACTGATCAGGTGGCCACGGCGATGAACGAAATGTCTGCCACCGCGCAAGAAGTCGCGCGCCACGCCGCCGATGCGGCACGTGCCGCCGACGATGCCGACCAGTCCGCCCAGCAGGGCGAAAAAGTCATGCAGGGCACCATCCACACCATCACTCGCATGCGCGGCGAAATCGCCAACACCGCCACGGTCATCCGCCAACTGGAAACTGACAGCGGCCGCATCGGCAAGGTGCTGGAAGTGATTCGCGGCATCGCCGAGCAAACCAACCTGCTGGCACTCAACGCCGCCATCGAAGCGGCGCGTGCCGGTGAGGCGGGGCGCGGTTTTGCCGTGGTGGCCGATGAAGTACGCAGCCTGGCCCAGCGCACGGCGGCGTCGATCATCGAGATCAACCAGATCATCCAGACCGTGCAAACCGGTGCGGTGGACGCGGCTCAGGCGATAGAAAGCGGCCAGTCGCGCAGCGAGGAAAGCGTTCAGCAAGTGACCGAGGCCGGCGCCATGCTGGAGCGCATCACGCATGCCGTGGAAGCGATTCGCGACATGAACCGCCAGATCGCCACCGCCGCCGAAGAGCAGACCTCGGTCGCCGAAGACATCTCGCGCAACCTCACCGAGATCACCAGCATCGCCAGTACCAACCTCGACAATGTGCAACGTACCGAAGCTGCCAGCCATAACCTGCACGGGTTGTCGGGGCAGTTGAACGAGGTGACGGCGCGCTTGAGCGCCTAAGGAAAATGGCTGTGTACCGGCTTGCTTACCGAGTGGGTACACAGTCGATCTCAAGTCAGCTGACCCGATGTCGATGATGAGCGTATTCCCATCACCTCAATGGAAAACGCCATGGTTAGCATCTCGTCTGTTTCGATCATCCAGCCCGTCGCCACTGCTTCGGCCAACGCCACAGCAAGCACTGACGACACGTCTGTCACCGCAAGCGCCGAGGCGTCCAGCGACACCACCAAAGTGTCCGCCGACGGCGCACCGGCAGCGAGTGGCGGCAGTTCCAGCAGCAGCGAAGAATCGGATTCGGTGAAAGCCCTGCGCAAGCAGATCGCCGAGCTGCAAAAGCAATTGCAGGAACAACAGCAACAACTGCAAGCGGCCCAGGCCAAACAGGAAAGTGCAGACGCCAAGGCTGCCGATGTGGCGGCGGCTCAGTCGCAGATTGCGACGACCTCAGGTTCGTTGCAGACCGCAACTGCGGCGTTGTTGGCGGCGTTGCAGGAAGAAGGCAGCAGCACTGCGGGATCGATGGTCAGTACATCGGCCTGATTCGAAACACAAAAAAGCCGCACGATCCGAAAATCGTGCGGCTTTTTTTATGCGCGTATCAGGTGTCTTGTTTGTTGCTCAGGACTTTGCCAGTGGTGGCATCGAAATCCACGTCAAATTCTTTGCCATCAGCGGTTTTCAGTTCCACTTCGTACTCGAAGCCATTGAAGTGGTTGTCCAGGTCGGTGTCGGTGATGGTCGCACCCGGGTGCAGTTTCAGGGCAGCCTGGTTCATTTCTTCCAGCGGCTTGATCTTGCCGCTCTTGACCAGCTCAGGGATCTGGTCGACGCGAACATCAGCTTGTGCCAGGCCAGCGGTGAGGGTCAGGGCGGCAGCGGTGAACAGGGCAGTCAAAGTCTTCATGAGGTTCTTTCCTTGGTGAGCTGTTTAAGTGGGGCCAGATTAACTGGGGCAACTTAATTCACCCTTAATTCCAGGAGCATCGCCGGCAAGCCGGCTCCTACAGGATTGAGTCGTTCACACAATTTGCGAATGACACGGTCTTGTAGGAGCCGGCTTGCCGGCGATGGCGTCACCTCGGTTCTGGATCAATACCCGTTGTTCTGCAACAACTGCGCAACCGTACCCGCCGCCGGACGTTTGTAGAACTTCAACAACTCGCTGGCGCGGTTGGTGAAGATGCCATCAACCCCGGCGTCCATGACTTTCTGGTAATCCACCGCATCATCGATGGTGTAAACGTGCACCAGCAAACCCTGATCGTGGGTGTACTGGTTCATCCATGGTTTGACCAGGTCCGAGTAGCTCTGATCGCCACCCTTGGTCAGCGCGGCAGAAGGGCCGGTGCCGATCGCGCCTTGAGCCTTGGCGTACTCGACCCATTGCTGGAATTCGGCTTTGTCCTTCGGTTCCTGTTTGGCGTAGTACGTGGCTTTGTCCTTGTCGCCGGACTCGGCGAACGTCACCTTGGACTTGGGCTCGATGCTGCCTTCGCCGACCCACAACAGCAGGATCTTCGGCACTTGCGGCATTTCCTTTTCCAGCAGTTCGAGGCTGCTCTTCTCGAAGGTTTGCAGCACCACCTTACCTTTGCCCTGGCCGACGGCGAGTTCGCTTTTCGCCAGTTTCGAACCGGCCGGGCTCAGCCATCCGCGATCCTGCAATTTATCCTTGAGGTCGCGCTCGAGGCCGGGGAATTGCTTCGGCTCCTTGGTTTCGATGTACAGGCCGGGCTTGTGCAGCGGATTGCCTTGGGCGATGTCGATGATTTCGTCGAGGGTCAGGATTTTCAGGCCGGCAAAGGAAGGACGGGCGCGATCCGGGTAAGCCGTGTTGAACCAGCTGCCGGCGTCGAGGGTTTTCAGCTCGGCGATGGTGAACGCGTTGGCCGGGCTGTCCTTGCGTTCAGGGAACTTGCTGGCGACGTCGGTGGTGCGTTGCAGGTTGTTGTCGTGCAGGGCAAACAGCACGCCGTCCTTGCTGCGTTGCAGGTCGAGTTCGAGGTAATCGGCACCCAGGTCGCGCGCCAGTTTGTAGGCGGCGGCGGTGGATTCCGGTGCATCGAAGGACGCGCCACGGTGGGCGATCACCGCCGGGTGCGGAATGCCTGCATGGGTGGCCAGTGAAGTAGGGCTTGGCTCGCTGGCGGCCTGCGCCTGGCCGAGGCCGAGCAGCATGCTCAGCAGCAGGGCGCTCTTGGTGAAAGTTACAGGCATGGTCGAGATCCTTTCGCAGAGTGTTTTCAAAGACGTCCCTTTTAACAACTGAACGCCGCTTGCGCTATCGCGAGACCGACATAAACGTGTTTAAAGCGGATTTTTTCAGCGCATTTGTGCGGTTCTTTGCAGTACTCTTGGCCCCGGCAGCTTCCCCGGCAGAGGGAACGCCCTTCATCTTGCCCTGCGTGTAAACCATCGATCACTTGTGTGAGGTTTATATGCGCATCACTTCCGAACTCATCTGCCAGGCCGCCGACCAACTCAAAGGCTTCGTCGGTCTCAATCGCAAGACCGGCCAATACATCGTGCGTTTCAGCGAAGATTCCTTCGGCATGGACGTGGCGGATGACGGCATCATTCCTGTAAGTGAATTCGTCTGGGCGTCGGGGCCGGAGCAGGTCATGACGCTGAAGCGCGAGTTGATTCAGTTGTTGCTGGACCAGAACATCGATGACCGGATCAACATTACCGAGCCGTTGCGGGTGTACATGAATCGGCGGGAAGTGCCGGAGATTTCGGCGGTGCGGAGTTTGGTGCGGGGCTGAGTTTTGCGGTGTTTGTGATGGCCTCATCGCGAGCAGGCTCGCTCCCACACTGGTTTTGTGTACGACACCTATCCCCTGTGGGAGCGAGCCTGCTCGCGATGAAGGCCTAAAGATCACTGCAACTGTTACCGCTTGAACTGATAGGCCCGCTCAACCCTGCACACCCGCGTACTGCACGCCGCATACCAGGTCGAGCGCCCACGCTCACGAATCGCGCTGTGCTCGGGATGATGTTTCCACGCCACAATCGCCGCCTCACTGGCCCAATAGGAAACCGTAATCCCGAGCCCATCCTCACCCCGCGCCGACTCCACACCGAGAAACCCCGGCTGCTCACGCGCCAGCTCAACCATGCGCTCGGCAGCCTCGGCGTAACCCTGATCGCCGTCGGTGCGCAGCGAAGTAAAAATCACCGCGTAGTAGGGCGGTTCCGGTGTCTGGGCAATCATGATTTCTGCCTCACACACGCGTCGATCAATGCACTCACCAGCGGCGGCAGAATTCCTTTGAGCGCGGCACGTTCAGGTTGAAACAACGTGGCGACAAAAAACGGATGCCCGCGTAATTCCACCGCTCGCAAATCCCCCGTCGAATCGTGTCCCTCTGCGGATAATTCCTGGCTTAGCAAATCCCGCTCAAACTGCGGATTCACACCATAACGGCAGCGATAGCCTTCACGAATCACCGTGCTTTCGTACGCCTTGGCGATCAACGAGCCTTCAACCAGATGAATGCTGTCGATGGCTTCCACTAGCGAGCACGTCAGCGGCGTGAGCAACGCTCGCGTGGCATCGGGTGATGTCTCGCCGTGCTCGGCATCTCCCCATCCCAGAACGTTGCGGGCGTATTCGAGTACCGCGTGCTGAAAACCGCCACACGTACCGAGGAAAGGTCGCTGTTGTTCGCGGGCAAAGCGAATCGCTCGCAGCGCACCGTCTTCATTGCGGTAAGGGCTGGCGGGTACGCACCAAAAGCCGTCGAAGTCTTGCAGCGACGAGTCGTCGTTGATGCCGTCGGTGGCCAGCCACTGGAACTGCACATCCAGTCCGGCGTGTTCGGCAGCCATGCCGAGGGCGACGGGAATTGCCTGGTGGGCGGTGACTTGCGGGTCGTAATCGCCGATCAGGGCGATGTGGATGGCGCTGTTTTCCATGAGGGCTCTCGACGCTTGTTGATTCCTGGAGCCCACTATAGATTGGCGTTCACGCACTCAATATTGGCGTTATCCCAAGTGATCAATGCAACAGCGCACTATCGACTGGACTACCCCGACCTGTCCCTGATTCTCGCCCTCGTGCGCGGCGGCTCGCTGGCCCGGGCTTCGGCACTGCTGAAGGTCGACGTTTCGACCGTGTTCCGCGCCGTGCGCCGACTGGAAGCCGCACTGGGCCAGCAACTGTTCGAAAAAAGCCGCGCCGGCTACTTGCCCACCAGTCTTGCGCAAACCTTGGCCGAACAGGCTGAGCGCGCCGAACAAGCGCTGGAGGCTGCGCGCATCGGCGTGGAGCAGGGCGGTGAAGTCATCAGCGGCACCGTACGCCTGACCTGCACCGATTCGGTTTTACAAGGTTTGTTGCTGCCGGCGCTGGCGCAGTTCATGCCCGGCTATCCGGCGCTGACGATCGAGTTGAGCACGTCCAACGACTTCGCCAATCTCAGCCGGCGGGACGCGGACATCGCCTTGCGCCTGACCCGGAATCCGCCGGAACACTTGGTGGGCCGATGCCTGGCGCAGGTGTCGTATCGCGTCTGTGCGAGCACGGCGTATCTGAAAACGGTCGATACCGAAGACTTGGCCGCGCTGACATGGATCGCCCCGGACGACTTCCTCCCCGATCACCCCACCGTCGCGTGGCGTCGTCAGCAATTGCCCGGCGTCACACCGGGTTATCGTTGCAACAGCATGTTGTCGGTGACTGAGCTGGTGCGAGCCGGGCTCGGTGTCGCGGCATTGCCAGACTTTCTGATCGATGACGGGCTGCAACCGTTGAGTGAGCCGTTGCACGGTTACGACACCGCGCTGTGGTTGCTGACTCGCCCGGACTGTCGCGCCTTGCGTTCGGTGGTGACGTTGTTCGATGAGTTGGGGCGTGCGTTGAAATTGCTGTAATGCTTGTAGGCGCTGGATTCAGAGCTGGTAGCAGGCGAGGAACATGTCCAGCGCAGAGTCCACGACGGTGGCCTGCATCTCAGGCGACAGGCCGGGTAGCCCCATGGAAATCTGCGGCCAGAATGCAAAGGATTTGAGCATCCCCTGAATCTGTTGAGCGGCAAACTCCGGGTCGACCGGCTTCAATCGCCCATCGGCCTGAGCGGCGCGAATCCACACGGTCAGGCCTTCTTCGCGCTTGCCCATTCTCTCGACCATGTTCTGTGCGCGCTCGGGGGAATGGATGGTGGCCGCGATGGCGACCCGCGCCAGGTCGAGAAAATTGTCATCGCCCAGCATCTGCAATTTCGCCATCAGCATGCGGCGCATCTGCTCGCGCAGCGGCAAGTCAGGGCGGTAGGCCGTTTCTTGTTCGGCCGTCACCCTGGCCCATAATTGATTGAGGATTTCGGCGAACAACTCTTCCTTGCTGGGGAAGTGGTTGTACACCGTGCGCTTCGACACGCCAGCGGTGGCGGCGATCTTGTCCATGCTGGTGATGTCGAAACCGTTGGCCCGGAATTCGGCAATCGCCGCTTGAATGATCGCTTCGCGTTTTCGGTCGGTCAGGCGCTGTGGAGCTGTCATAAGTACGCTTCGGCAGAAGAAAATAAGAATTACACTTGGCAGTTTACTTGTGATCAGCTTTGATGCAACCTAGAAACTACACTGTGCAGTGTAATGTTTCGTTAATCCTGCGCAGCCAAAAATAGAGTGTTCGGCTGATGCGTGCGTGCCTTGGCCATTTATCGTCCCACCGTAGAAACTGCACATCGTGCGGTTTCCTGGAGTCATTCAGTCATGGCCAATTCCACTAACGTTTCTGCACCTGAAGCGTCCCGTCAGGCCGAAGGGCACTTCCGCAACCATGCGCCCGTGCAACGAGAAGGCTTGCGCAAAATGGTGCGCATCATGTGGAACATGATCTTCCACAAACCGCGCAACACCCGCCCGACGGCGGCCGTTCCGGTGCAACGCCTGACCCACGACGCGTTGATCGCCGCGCCCAACCACAGCGTCTATCGCCTCGGTCATTCCACGGTATTGCTGAAACTGCGGGACAAATTCTGGATCACCGATCCGGTCTTCGCCGAACGCGCTTCACCGGTGCAATGGGCCGGCCCGAAACGCTTTCACCAACCACCGATCAGCCTCGAAGAACTACCGCCAATTGAAGCGGTAATCCTGTCCCACGATCACTACGACCACCTCGATTATCAGGCTGTGCTCAAACTGGCGGACAAAACCAAATACTTCCTCACGCCGCTGGGCGTCGGCGACACCCTGATCAAGTGGGGCATCGACGCCAGCAAAGTGCGCCAGCTCGACTGGTGGCAAGGCACCGAAGTCGACGGCATCCAATTCGTCGCCACCCCGTCGCAACACTTTTCCGGCCGTGGGCTGTTCGATGGCAACAGCACACTGTGGGCCTCGTGGGTGATGATCGACGCCGACACACGAATCTTCTTCAGCGGCGACAGCGGCTACTTCGATGGCTTCAAACGCATCGGCGAACAGTACGGCCCATTCGACCTGACGCTGATGGAAACCGGCGCCTACAACGTCGAGTGGCCGCATGTGCACATGCAACCCGAGCAAACCCTGCAAGCGCACATCGACCTGAAAGGCCGCTGGTTACTGCCGATTCATAACGGCACCTTCGATCTGTCGATGCACGCCTGGTTCGAACCGTTTGACCGGATACTGGCATTGGCCTGGGAGCGCAGTGTTTCGATTACCACGCCGCAGATGGGTGAGGCGTTTAACGTGATGTATCCGCAGCGGGGGAGTGCTTGGTGGTTGGTGGTGGAAAACCTCGGCGATCAGGTGGAAATCCAGAGCGCATGACGTATTGAAGCCCGGCCGCTTGTGATGCAAGCGGCTCGTGCCGACACCTCACTCAACCATCGCAAAATCCGCTCGCCCCACCGAATTCGACTCAGTCCCTCTAACACTCATCCCCCGCCCCGGCGCAAACCCCGGGAAGAACACCAACCCCTGCGACTCAAACCGATACGCCAGTGCCAGTCGATCAGCATCCGGCACCTCACGTTTGGCCTCAAATCGCTCAATCACATCAACCAAAACGCCAGACTCCCGAGACAGCTCATCAACGCTCCAACCCAACATCGCCCGGGCCTGGGCGCAATGGGCGGGGGTGAATTGGAAGAGGGCGATACGTTCCAGGGTGATTTTCATCGCATAAGAGGCCATGGTGTTCTCCGGGCTCGAGAGTGCTGATTCAAAATGTACTGTGTTTTTGTACAGTTGTTTTGCGCCCGGATCAAACTCATTTTTTGAATTCTGCTATTTCGCCCCTGCCAACCAGACGGACGGCGCCTGACCCAACACACGACGAAACATCGTCGAAAACGCCGCCGGGCTGTCATAACCGAAATCCAGCGCAATCCGCGTCACCGGCTCACCCACCGCCAATCGCGCCAAGGCCAGCACCACGCAGGCGCGCTGCCGCCACTGGCTGAAACTCAGGTCGGTCTGCTGGCGGAACAGCCGATTGAACGTGCGCAGACTGATGTGCAACTGATCCGCCCATTGCTGCGGTGACTGATGAACATCAGGCCGCTGCAAAAAGCCTTGGCACAACCCAAGGAGCCGCGCATCCACCGGCAACGGAATGTGCAACGGCAAGTGAGCACTGCGCGCCAGCTCATGCAGCAGCAACTCGATCAACGCGCCATCGCGCCCGGCCTCGTCGTACGCCAGCGGAACCTCCACCGCCTCCATCAGCAAATGCCGCATCAACGGCGAAACACTGATCACCTGACAACGCTCGCCCAAGTCCACAGCACCCGGCTCGATGTACAAGCTGCGAGTGCTCACCCCCAGCATCAACACCTCATGCGCCACCCCCGCCGGAATCCACACCGCCCGCTGCGGCGGCACCACCCAGTTGCCATCGTGCGTGCCGACCTGCATCACCCCGGTCGCGCCGTACAACAACTGCGCCCGTCGGTGTGTATGACTAGGCAGCACATGCCCGTAGGAATAATCCGTACCGATCGCCACCACCGACCGTGGCGTGTCATCCAGCACATTAATCGAAACATTGCGCATCAAGCGGCTTCCAGAAGTTGGCGTAAACACAAACATTATTGGCTGACTTGCTGAAGCAGGCCAAGCCACATCGCTCTATCGTCGACCACTCTCAACCAACGGACGACGCACAATGTTCTACCTCCTGCTGACACTCTTCGGCTGCATGACCGGCGTCACCGCCGTGCTGTTCGGCTTCGGCGGCGGCTTCGTCGTCGTGCCATTGCTTTACCGCATGCTCATGGCCAGCCATGGTGCCGACGACCCCATCGGTCAATCGGCGATGCACATCGCCGTCGCCACCTCGACCTGCGTGATGATCGTCAACGCCTTGGTCGCCACCGGAAAACATCACCGCGCCGGTAATCTGATTCTCCATTACCTGTGGCCGTTGGGCGGGTTTATTGGGTTGGGCGCGGTGGTCGGTGCCGTGGCGGCGATGTGGGTGAGTGGCGAGGTGATTCGGTATGCGTTCATTGCCTACCTGGGCGTGACCATTGTGGATTGCCTGTTCAGACGCGGTTTTCTTACACACGCAGATAACGGAATCCCACGGCGATTGGGGAGGGCGGAAGTGTCCGGTGGCGGCGTAGGAATCGGCACCATCGCCACGTTTCTCGGCGTAGGCGGCAGTGTTATGACCGTGCCGTTGTTGCGTCGATGCGGGTTGAGCATGTCGCAGGCAACATCCATGGCTAATCCACTAAGCCTGCCCGTGGCGTTGGCCGGGACGGTGACTTACATGGCGATGGCGGGGGTTACCGATTTTGATTTGGGAGCGTGGTTTGTTGGTTATGTGGATTTGCTGGCGTTTGTGGTTTTGACGATGGGGTCGTTGGTGGGGATTCGATTGGCCACGCCGTGGATTGGGCGGATTCCGGATCGGATCCATGCGCGGGTGTACATCGGTTTGCTGGTATTGGTGATGATTAGCATGTGCCTGAGTTGATGGCTATCAAGTCAGCTTTTTATCGATTCTCGCAAGCGGGTTCTCCATAATCCGCCCACTTCTTGCGAGCCAACGCTCGCCGTATTCAAGGATGATTTGATGTTCAAAGGATTGTTTCGTCTCACGGGCATTTTCGTGTTGGTGTGCTCAACGTTTCCAACAGTGTTGTGGGCCGAAAGCGGCAAGCAGACCTACACCGGAATGCTGGGCAAAATGCCGATTGTGTTGGAGGTGAGCGCCGACGGCAGCGAGGGTCGTTACTTTTACCAAAAGTACCGCAAGGACTTAGTGCTCAGTGGCACCAAGGAAGGGGAAACGCTGGTGCTCGAAGAAGGTGACCAGCGTTATGGAGAGTACAAACCTCTTCCGACAATTCGCTTACAGCCCGAATCCAACGGTTGGTCCGGTGAATGGGTCAGCCCTAAAGGGAAGGTTTTGAAGGTCCAGTTGCAGCCAGCAAACCTTCCTCCGGTTCCCGCTGATACCTTGCCCTATCTCGTCAGACTTCACGACAAGGCGCCTTACGAATACCTGCGCTTACAAGGTATGAAGCTCATCCCAGGCAAGACCGAAACCTTCATGGGATACACGCTGCAATGGTGGAGCGAGCCACAATCAAACGCCGAGCTATTTGAAGTGATTTCGGGTTACAGCGCCGAAGAGCGTCAGCAAATCAACCAGCAATTGATGGGCCGTTTGTGGCGAGAAGTCGTGGGGTATTACGGATGTTTCGCCAATTACGCTGATGCCTATTACTCACAGATCAGTCAGCCTCTGTGGATGACGCCGTCCGTGATGAGCGTTCGGGTGTCAACCGAGTACTTTTGTGGCGGTGCTTATCCGGATCAGGTCAATGACTCAATCAACTTCGATACCAAAACGGGCAAATCCCTGACGCTTGAAGATGTGCTGTGGGTGGGGCAGGGCAAACCACTGCATTACGAGGAAGACTACGACGTCTATAACTCTTCGTCCGAGTCATCCACTGCTTATTCTGATTACCGCAATAAAGAGCTGGCGCCGTGGCTGGTGGCACAACTGCTTAAGCTCTATCCCACTGAAATGACGACAACGCCAGAGGGGGAGAACGACTGCGGCTACAACGATGATTACCCGTGGCACTATCCGGGTTGGTACTTCACCGAAAAAGGCATCAAGTTAGAGCCATCCTTCCCTCACGTGGCGGCCGTGTGCCGAAACATTGGTTGGGGCGTCCTGCCTTACAACCTCGTCAAACAACACCCCGGTGGCGTAGCGCTGCAACTGCCCTGAGACGAATTTACTTATCAGCCAACCCCGGCGCCTCACGAATAATGAAGTGATCCAGGTTCTCGATATTCGCACTGAACACCCCGAACGTCTGCTCGGGGTTTTTCTTGCTCGGCACCTGCTTCAACTCCGGCGTCACACCATAAAAGAAGCAATACAACTGCGCTTCACTGTCGATGGCATGCTTGATCTCTTCCAGAAACGCTTTGCGCTTGCGGTAGTTCTCGATCAACTTCTTGCTCAAGTAAACGTTGACCGAATAAGGCTTTTTCTTCGCCTCATCCGCTTGCTTGAACCAGACCTTCTGCTCGAAATCGATCCGGAAACTCTGAGTGTAATCCTTGATTTCCTTGATCTTGCCCCAGTAAATCAGCCCCTTGTTGTCCGTCAGGTATTCGATCTTCTTGAAGAACGACCCATAAGGCGCCGTGTGCTCGCCAATCTTCAGCGGCACGCGCTTGAGCAGCTCCTTGTCCTCGAAGTTCGACACAAAACACTCCACCGGGTGGGCGAAGACACTGGTCTTGTCCGGCGCTGATTCGTGGCTTGGGTGCTCGGTATCGCTGGACTGTGTAAGAGGTTTCGGATCGTCCCGCACCACATCCGCCGCCACCGCCGGGTTCGCCGGCTTACGCACATACTGACGCCGAGTCAGCAATAACTCCGACGGAAAATGCTCCTCGCGACTGTCATCCGTTTCCGCACCGTCCGCGTCCACACCCGACGCCGGCGCCTTGAGACTGACATAAGGACAATCCGCCACATGCCGGGTGCTCGGCGTGTTCTTGAAGTGCGGGGTGCGGACGTAATTCACATTTTTGGCGTTGAACGTTGTCAGCACGTTTGCCGCATCGAAGGCCGCTCTACAGGCGTCATTGGGGCATTGGAAATGTTCCTTGGCGGAATCGAACTCCATGGTCTCGTCGAAATTCAAATCGCGCACGTCATAGATCGACAGTTTGTCGTCGAGGCTGAGGCAGTAGGCGAGGTCGAATTTCATGGTGGGCTCGGGTCCTTGAGTGGGGAAGGGTATTAGAAACGAAAAAAGCGAGAGGATGCATCCCACCAAGATCGTTTGCGCTCACTCGATCTGAATTTACCCATGTGCGGATGAGCTAAAACTTCAGGTAAGTCCCGCAATCTGATCCATGGCTCGTTCTGCCACTGCAGCATGCTCACAGACAGTTCTGCCCATTTCAGTAAGCTGAGGCTAGGAATGTGGATGCCTAGATTGGCATGCTCATCGCGCATTACTGCAATGACCTCATTGGTCAGCCATTGGCGAAGGTTACGGTTTTCCGGAGTGTAGTGGTGCACCAACGTGGTGTAAGCCGCTGATTCGTTGATCAGCACAGTTGGCTGATAAGTGCCATCGCGCAGGAGCGTTAGGTTTCTAGTTTGGTCGGCGTCGAGCTTACGAAGAGCATGGGATTCGAGATGGCGGCCAAGCAAACGGCCTAGGTCGCGAGCACAGAACCATGCTTGGGATTCGAGCCAGATGGCGTGGAGCGGTCGGTTGTGGCGGGTGAAGACGATGGGGGTGAAATTAGTGCTAGTGGCGGCTGTAACTGTCGCTGATGCGGTGTGTATTGATGGTGATTCAGTCTGCCTTCGAGTCGAATGGCGGAGTGGGGTAGGCATTTCCATTACCTCTACTTGTAGCTTTCTTAGGGCTAAGGCGTCGGGAGTTAAGAAACCTCAAGTAGAAGGCCGGACATATTTCCCTTTCGGGTCTTGTATTAGTCCACTCCCGACATAGCAGAGATTTTAAGACGCGCAGCCGGGAGCCGCAGGTACAAAAAAGCCGCATATTTCGGGAGCGGTCGGGCCGCTACTTGACGCGTTTCTTAGGCGCGCTGTCAGGGTATGAGGCACCGCTTGGAAGGTCAAGGATGGATCGTGTAGGCATTTTCCCAAGCTGCCTAGCAAATCACCAGTAATGCAGACCTGATCACGTAGCAATGATCAGCTACAAAAGCGATATGTAGCTAAATACATATTCCGCTAAAGAATTGGCATTTTCATGAGGTGTGATTAATCCTTGGAAGTGTAGGAGATGCATATGAGCGAACAGAAGACTCGGGATTCTGATCCCAAATCAGTGGCGCGTGACCCGCGCGAGCGTTTTGTCAGTCTGGCGAACAGCAGGGTCACAGCTGCCATCAAGCAGATTCGGTTGGTGGGCAACCTCGCAAACAAGAAAAATTACCAATACGAATCGGAGGATGCCCTGAAGATCATTCGCGCCCTTCAGCGTGAGTTGGACGAATTGAAAGAAAAGTTCAAAGGAGAAGAAAAGAGTGAATCAACCATCTTCCGTCTCTAGTGTAAATACTGCACGTTGGGGTTACATCAGACCCGGGCTGGGTCGTACCGGCCGCAGCCTTTCAGAGAACAACTTTGCCAAGGAGCGGCGGGAGTGGCTGTCCATCCTTCTGAGGGAGATCTTCCAAAACGCGCTGGACGCGCGCGACATTTCTGCAGAACGAGTTGAGGTAACGCTACGAAATCATCCAATCATCGATAACAATAGTTTCCTCAGTGAACTCCTGCCGGATGAGCACCTCAATCGGTTCAATCAGTCGGTTCCGCACCTGCAGCAGATCAATATGATGAAGGTTACCAACTGTTTGGTCGTGGAGGATTTTGGAACATCCGGACTTACGGGAAAAATTGACAATCCGGAACTTGATGGTGAAGGGCAGAACTGGAACGCATTCTGGTTCCGTGAGGGGGAGGGCGGTAAAGAACACGGTTCTGGAAACGGAGGTGCGGGGCAAGGGAAGATTACTTACTTCAGTACCAGTGGCATTAGAACGATCTTCGGTTATACCGTGCGCAACGATGGTAAGGATGAAGCGCTATTTGGTGCAAGCTCCTTCCTTCGCGATTACGACTACTGCAATCATAAATGGAAGCGGGATGCATACTGGGGAATATGGCAAGAAGAAGGGCTCGACCAGCGCGTCTTACCTGTCCAAGTAGGGCCTTCGATCGAGAGGTTTCGCGAACAGCTAGGTATTCAACGAACATCTACTCAGCCGGGCCTTTCACTGGCGATTCCTGCACCGAAGGTTGTGAAAACAGCATATGCAATTCAGATCACCATTGCCGAGTTTTTCGTTCCAATTTATCAAGGTAAGCTTGTTGTGAACATCGATGGCGTAACCATCGCTCGTGCAACGATTATCACATTAGCAGACCAGTATCTCTCGGACAAACTCGCTCGGGAACTACATACCTGCACAACCAAGGGATACCGTGACTTTCTTGTTCAGGCGATCGATAGATCGTCAAAAAATGAAGTCGTCGCCGCAAAGATTGTGGAATCTGCAAGTAAGATCACAGAGGCCAATTTTAGCTCCGATCAATTGGAGGGAATGCGATCTGCGTTCAATTCTGAAGAGTCGATTGCAGTCCGATTCCCATTGATGATCAAACCGCGAAAAGGAGGGGCTATTGAGTGCGCTTTCGATGTTCACTTGTGTCATCCCGGCGACTTGGAAATGCCGGAGCAAGCTGTGATTCGACGCGACCTGTTAATTGGTGAAGAGCCGTTAGGGGGTGGCAAGTTGCGTTTTCGAGCCCGTGGACTGACCCTCATCAACGACTTAGAACTTTCCAAGTTATTGTTAAGCGCGGAAGAGGCCACTCATCTACGATGGAACAGTAGATTGCCAAGATTGACCGAATACTATCGCTCTGGGGACACAGTCGTAGCGATCGTGCGCAACGCGATGGTTAAGCTGCTAGACGTACTCACCGAAGGCGATCAAAAGCGAGACTTTAAATTGTTGGCGAAATATTTTTCTGCTCCCGGCATTACTTCCACAGAGCGGACGAAAGGTAGGAAGTCGCCAAATGGAACTCAAACTAAGCTGCCGAATGATATTCCTTCGCCAAATCCCAAGCTCCTTGTGATCGAGCCATTGATCGAAGGTTGTAGGATTCGCCCGGCCTTTGCTGGGGTGCTTGAAAGTGCGCGCTTACCACTTACCGTGAATGTCGAATTTGCATATGAGGGGCTGGATAAAGATGCCTTCAGTGAGTACGACCCATTAGATTTTGATCTTAAGGACAAGACTTTTGCAGTGACGGGCTTTGGATACTCAATGCTTGAGACTGACTTGAATAATTTGAGTTTTTCTATTGAAAGTAGGGATTTTGATTTAGCACTGATTGGATTTGATAAAAACCTTCGACTGCGTATGCGGTTGAAATATGAGGAGGCCGTAGATGCCACGCTTATCAGCGCTCAGTAATCCAACGGGGCTTATCGACATTGAGAAGAATCGTATTACGATAATTCTTGATGAGAGTGCGAAACGCTTGGCTTTCAGTCTTGCACGCCTTGACCTTTCGGGGATTGGAATACACCCCGCAGTGAGCGTAGTTGTAATTGTGAAGCGAGGAAACTCAGAAGAGCGAGTAAGTCTTGGTGAGGTATCAGATTGGAACAAAGGGTTCGTTGTTCTCAGTGAAATAGCTGATGAAGGGACATGGTTGTTTCGAGTCTTGCTTGTCCAGCCAGTAGGGTCGTTGCTTGTTGCCGCGGCAGAAAATATTCGGCCTGATGGACATGGGGATAGCACGAGTTTCATTGCGCTTGAACCTGCGGAGCTGGGGCAGTGCCCTTGGGAAATTAATATTCTCGAAAGCGACGGAAGAGCCATCTTGCGCTTTAATAAAGATATTTATCATTCTTCAGTTGAAGCTGAAGCCGATAGATTCTTTATCGGGCTGGTTCTTCCTGAGGTGGTTCGTAAGTTAGCAGGGTGGCTTGCGAGAGATCCGGCCAAATTATCTGAGCCGACTTGGGAGGAATTCAAAACTTGGCTTCTTCTACATGGAATCACTGATGAGCCTAGCGAAGACAATGAGGAAGAGCAGGCGGATTGGAGTACACGAGTGACAGCAGCGTTTTGTAATCGCTTCAAGATAGCGACGCAATTGCTCGACGCGCGCAAGAAGGAGGAAAGTTATGAAGATTCATAATTTGACTGATAGTGGACGAAAAATCTACCGTGAATGGTTGGATCAACGCACTCCAGGTGAGTTACCGCCTAAGGAATTGTTCGATGAACCTTCAAGTACGTCGGTGGCCTTTGATGTTGAGATTGATCTTTGTAAGAAATTCAAAAATCGCTTTGAGTTCGGTAAGTACATTCATGATCTGTTGTGTGAGAACGTTGACGCAAAGTTGTTGCTCAGTAAAAAAAATGACGGTGTGTGGGAGTGGTTGACAATTGCTTATTTTTCTCAGTTTGGAAGAAAAATGAGCAAGTACTGGCACTATCGTGTCGAGAGGAAAGGTCATTCCGGGTCACTCGCGTATCGTCATCTCGCCCGGACATCATTTGAGATGTATTGGAGGCATGGTGCCGAAGCTTTAGTAATGCTTAGTGCTGAAATGCCAACTTGGGGAGATCTTTCTGAACAGCTTACGTCTCGACAGAATATTGTGTATCACCGCGCTTATATTCAAACTGCTAATGCGATGTATATGAAAGAGGGGGAACCTCTGACGGGGGCGGCAAGTCGCGTTAAGACAATGAAGAAGCGCAAGCGCGGCGATACGACGGGTAAAGGTGGTGTGGGCCGACTTGCGTTGGCAGTGAGAAGACTGAGTCGAACTTATGATACCCACATTTTGCAGCCATCGCAGATGATGGAATTGCTGCCTAGGGAGTTTGCAAACTTTATTGCTAAGACATCGCCCAAGTGATAGCCCACGGTGCTGATAACTGCTTGGGGGGTGGTTAAATATTATGGGGGCGAAAAGTTAAAGTAGTATGTCCGAAGGCTTCACGGTTTAAATAGTGGGTGTGATTGAAGTGCTTGGGTTTTCCCCTAGAAAACTGGTTTTTGAGGACAAGGCAGTTGAGCTTAAAGGCTTGGGGTAAATCTGGCGACCTGCACTTAACGCTCGGTTGGAGCGGGCTACGTACCAAGCATTCATTCTGATATCCCAGCTTCGGACGGCGCAGAATTGATGCCAGTCGAGCTCGATGATTCGATCTAATGTAAAGTCTTCATGGATTAAAACAATGAGTATGAATTCGAAGAGCTGCCGCTCGTTATTAAGTTGGTCCGGGTAAATTGTCCCGGATTTTTTCGCTCTCTGGAGTGTTTTGATCGAGTAACGGTTTCCTTCTCGGGAGATCGCATCTATATTTTTTGTGCCTCGAGGGGCGGGAACCAGCACAGGCAGGTCAGGGCGTTCTTTAAAGATGTCGATCACCAGTTTCTCACCGACTTCGCCAACACTAAAATTCAAACCACGACTTCTGGCCTCCCGGTCGATTGCTGCACGTAGTGCCAGGAGCTTTAGATCGTTAAGAATTGACAGATCTATTAAGCTTTCGTCGGATTTATTGTTCATTTTTTTCATGTGTTCTTGCGGCTCCGGTAATATCTAGCAGAGTGACTTCGTCGGAAAGCAGGAATTTCTGGCATCGTTTAATAACTTCCTCGTCGGTAATTTTAGCAGGGCCTCTGATACTGCACTCCCACACATTCACGACCCGCCATCCGAGTTTTAGCAGTGCTCCAATGACTCGCGCATCTCGGGCACGATTAGACGCAATTTTTGTGGCCCAGAATACCTGGCGGGTTACCGGGAGTTTGAACATAGGACAATTATGTCCGTGCCAGAAACAACCATGGACGAAGACTACGGCGTGGTAGCGAGGAAACACAAGGTCTGGACGCCCTGGCAATTTGCGATCATGCAATCGATATCGAAAACCTCGGGCATGCAGCCCCCTCCGGATAAGCATTTCCGGCTTAGTGTCTCGGCCACGGATCCGGCTCATATTGAGCTTTCGTTGCTCCGGGGTGAGTACATCAACCATCAAAGCTCTCCGGTAGCATCTGCGACAATGGTTTTTAAGCTGTTTCGCAGATCGTCACTACTCATTCCTGGGCGCAGGGTAATAGCACCGAAGCGAAACTTGTCCCGGTACTGAGGGTGGAAAAGCCGTCCTGGTACAGGCGTATCTTTGAAGTCGGCATTGAGGGCAGGAGTGTGCGGTGTTAGCAAATAGGCGGCTGTGACAATACCCTCAATCTCCCCGCTGTCAGCCTCTTGCACTAGTGCGTCGCGATACATGTGAATGGAATTCAACGCATCATTCAGACCGTCATTAATGCGGTACTTCGCATCCAGGACAATGACCTGCTTCCCGGGGCTGCCAAAACCGGTACCTGCAAGAACCACATCGGGCACCATGACCCGGCTGAAGCTGCCTTCGCCACTTGGTTCTAACCAATACTCACGGTACTGACGCTGGAAGCACAAGACCTTGTCAGGGCTGACTGAAACGATAACGGCACCTGCGGAAATCGTTACACCACCGGCCCCATTGGTTACGAACAGATTGCTCAGGTCTACACCGGTCGAACCGTACTCTTGAACGGCCGCGCGAAGGAGGCGTAGATAACACCATAGCTCATACAGTTCGTATGTTCTGGCCAGCGGCATTTGCAAAAAGTCGCCGAACAGAGCGGCAAGGCCCAGATTCATGTCTTGCCAGAGTCGGTAGAAGCGGTGGTAAACAGGGTCGTTGCGAAACAGCGAAGACATTTGCAGCATGGGCGGGCTGTCGGTGACTTCTGTCATAAAGCCTGAGCCGGCAGCGTCGTTGAGCTTACGTGCAATTCGCCTTGTACGAACAGCCCAACTGCCGGCTGTAGAAAGTGTATCCGAGTCGTTGCTACGACTTGTCTTGGCAAGCACATCGGCGACGCCTGACAACCAAGCTGCCCAAGACCGGAGGCATGCCTTGATCTGTCGGTGCTCCGGAATGTCTACGCTGTTGCGACGTTGGCGTATTGTGATCTGTGCTGGCAGGCGTCCGCCGAGCGCAGCAGGTAACCGGGATGGACTGTTGGTTTCCGTTCGGATAAGTCCGGACCGGAGCGACTTTATGATTTCCGGTCCTGTCGCACGCACAGCGCGATGAAAGGGTAAGGTTATCTGTTCGGCGCGAAGGAAGTGTCTAGGTGAGCGGTTGATTGCCTCAATCGTTTGCGTAATTTCCTCGGCCCGCGAGCGAAGAAATTCTAGCCGGGCCAATGGTGGTGGTTTACTACCTGACTGGCGTGCGATGCCCTTGCGAAAAGCACTAAGTGAGAAAAGTGCGAAGGTATCTTCCAAAACCTCACGCACCATAGCGTCAAAGTCATTACGAGTAAGCTTGCGAAGATCAGGATCAGTAGTGATTTCGAAGCGGCGTATTCCCGTGCCAGGGAGGCGCAGAGCTACCTCTACAGAGCCGGCGTGGAAACCAGGTGTCCATCGCCAGCGTGCAACGCGGGGCTGGCGAGAGCGCAAAGCCTCGACAGGTACATCGTCGATCAGAAGATCGGCATTTAGTGCATCGTCGCTATCGCGTAGTTCAAATAGATAAGAAGAAGCCTCCTTGATCGAACCGCTGGGAATTACTTCCTGTGTCGGCCAGACTTGCCATGTAGGCCCTCCGTTTTCGCTCTGAACGTGTAGCGTTGTCATTATCAACGCATCGCCTGGAAGGAGCCGAACTCATCTAGATCACTCAGTAGTCTACGGACATACTTCTGCGCGCTGGGGAGGCTATTGCAGACTTTGTCCAGAGCATTCAACAGTGGACGTTGGCGCTCGGAGCCACGCAGCTTGACCAGGACTTTTTGTACCAGTAATTGGTCTGTGACACTGTCAGCCGAGTTTTGCAGATGCTTGGCGTCGAAGGCGTGGTATCGCACAAACTCCTCAATCACCCGGTAACCAAACCCTAGTCCGTAGTGCTCCAAGAGCCTGTGGATTTCGGTTAGTTTCGGTTCGGATGCATCCTTCGCATTCTGCAGTTCGGGGTAGCGGTCAGTAAGTGAGGCCATGAAACCCGAGACATCCACCGCAGACATATCAATCACCGATGCCCGATCAAGTACTTTGTCACTGACAGGGTTAGTTGTCTCATCGATGTTAATTGTGCCGATGATGAAGAGGTTAGAGGGTAAGGGGATTTCCGCCCTGACACTGGCACCGGTGGTTCCCTCCAGAGGCACACCGTTTGAGTGCAGTTGCAGAGCTCCCTGGGTTTCGATGGCTGACAATATGTCAGAGAGGTAGTACTCAATCCGCGCGAGGTTCATTTCGTCGAGGATTACAAATACCGGAGAGTCCCGGTGAGCTGTCGCGACCAGAACGGCTTCCAGAAAGGTCGGCACGACGTAGCGGTTCGTTAGTACGTCGTAGTATCCCGTAAGCCCAGTAGGGTCAGTCCATTCAGGGCGTACCGGGCACTCGAAAAGCAATGGATCGGCGGTTGTATTCGAGGTCAAGCCGTGTACTGCTCGTGCATATTTCAATGCCAGTTGCGTCTTTCCTGTACCTGAAAGTCCGGAGAGGATCACGAAGTGCTTATGGTCTAGGAAGTTCAGCGCAGCATGAAACCTCCGAACCTCTCCATTTGGATAATGACCACCCAGAGTCTTGATGGCTTTCTCTATTTCTTCAATTGGAAGGGTTGGAGGCATGCGTAGCATGTCTGGACTGAGCGTCGCCGTATCAGTCCAAACGAGGAGTTCGTGAATTTTTTCCCTGCCGACCAAACTGCCTAGCCATCCGATGAATTCACGGGCAAGCAGGCTGCGCCTTGCGGACGCTGTCGGCGGATACATTGCAACAACGATCTCGTCCGGTTCTGTTGAGGGCCCGAAAGGTGAAAGATCGAAAGCTAGGCTGTCCCAGAATTTGGCATTGCGTAGCCAAAGCCGCCCATCCCTAGCCAGATAGATCGGCACTAGGTTATTCCTGGCGCTGTACTTGATAGTGGCTCCAGGGGGTTCCGACGGCGCTTCGCTATCGCCAGCAGATTCCAGCGCAAACTCCGTGTCTTCTCCGGCACTCTTTGCAACAACGCCGAGGCGTTTCATCTCGGCTAGGCGCTCAAGAAAGTTCGCTTTGTCTTTGCGAACCAGCACGGCAAAGTAAACCTCATCTTCTGGCGGGAATCGGAGAACGCAGCCAAATATCATGGCCTCGGTGTCTTCTCTGACGTTATCCAGGTTGACTACACCAAGCTGGATGCCACCCTCAACAATCTTGGCACTGTTCGAGACGCCGAACAGTTCTCGTGGGCGAACTACCTTTGATGTGCCGAATTGTTTCTGGGCGGCTTCAAGAAACTGCTGTTGCCGCTCGACGAGGCTCATCTGCCATATCCTTTTGTGTGATTGCCTGCTTAATTGTTTGCATCATATGAGTGGCCAGAGCCTTGGCCATCAGGGGCGGAACCGCATTGCCGATCTGTTTGAAGGCGGGGTTCATAGTTCCGCTGAAACGGAAACCATCCGGGAAAGACTGCAGGCGTGCAGCCTCGCGCACCGATATGGTCCGGGCTTGTTTGCTGTCGTAATGGATGTGGCTATAGCCATCTTTGCCCAGATGTGCCAGGAGTGTGCGTGCTGGCTGGTCACGCCACATCTTCCGCCATTTATTTGGAAACTTGCTTGCGTCATATGGGGGCACAATCGAATCCTTCAGAGCTTTGTACTCTGATGAATCGTCAGCGAGGTTCTCTCCGCTGGCCCGAGCCACCGCCAAGTGCTCCTGGAACATGTCCATAGCATGCGCATATGCCTCCGGATATTGATCACCTGGGTTCATACGGGCAAACAACTCATAGTCCCGTGGCAGATAGCGGATAACATGATCCACCAGCCCGTTTTGGGGAGCTTCGTGGCCTGGCCATGTGCGTATCAGCTCTGCATATGCAGAAGGCTTTCTGCGGCTGTAGCTGACCGGATTGTCAAAGCGGCGCGCACCACGGGTGATTTTCCCGGCAGCAAGCAGCTCACGAGCATTGATTGCTGGAAGATCGCCTAGTGCGTCTTCGGCAGTTACTGCGGGCGGGAGGTCAGGGGTTGCCGCGGGCGGTTCTATATAAGAGTGAGCCTGATCGGTCAAATTGCGCAATGACTTGAGCGCGACGGAGCGAGAGCCCTCATATCCAGGCGGCAATATCAGCCAGTTGCTGGGAGAGGGGAACGAAACGCTTGCCCCCAGCTCTCGTCGGTATGCAATCAGGAACATCCGTTCCCGCATCTGCGGGACGCCATAAAACGCAGCGTTGAGCAAGGTATAGCCGCATATGTAGCCTTTGGCTTCCAGGACCTCGCAGGTTTCTTCGGCAATGTTTTGGCCGCCATGGTTCAGAATGTCGGGTACATTCTCCATAAGCACGGCAAGTGGCTGGAACGCGTCTACATACTCCAGATACTTCTTGTAGAGCTGCGCACGCGGATCATGCATGAACGCTTCGGGATGCTCCTCAATCTCGCGGAGTTTGGACCTGCCCACGCGAGCAAATGCTTGGCAGGGAGGGCCACCCACTACTATGTCGAAGGCATCTGCAACATTACCTAAATTAAGCTTGAGGCACAGATCAGCCGGAGAGGTCTTTGTAATGTCAATCGGCTGGCTGTGGGCCTCGGCGCCGTCATGGAAGTTCAGGCCATGCGATCTGGCCGCATCGGGATCAAATTCAACGGAGCCCCGCATCTCGAAGCCTGCGGACTCGAAGCCTAGTGAGATTCCGCCACAGCCGGAAAATAGATCCAGTACGCGGGGCTTCGCAGAAGTTTGGAGGCGCGCTAGCTTACGAAGAAAGACATCTTTACTCATGAATCAGATCCTTGTCGCGAAGACAGGCGAAGAGGCAGTTCCAGCTGGCCCTGGTGTTCGTCCAGGAAGCGCTGCACCGCCATGCGGATGACCCAGGCGGACGAAACGTGATTTGCGTCGGCAAGAGCTTGCACTTGGAAGTGGACGTCCTCGGGCAACATGACTGAAGTCCTGACGGTCTTTCGATCAGGAGCGATGGGGGAGCGAGCCATAAGCTTGGGACCAGTGGTAATAGTGGTGCCATTGTGCACCATAATGCATACCCTTGCACCAGCCCCTGACCGGCTGTTTCATGAGGTAACCCCGACGCAACCCTAACTGCTTAGCACCAAAGTGTTTCTTTTTCAGCGTGACCAAAAAAGGCCCGGAACGCGCTACGCGTTCCAGGCCTTTTTTTTGGCTTAGTGGATACTGAGTTTAAAAATCAATCCCAGCTCAACGCCCCACCAGTCTGATACTCAATAACTCTCGTCTCAAAGAAATTCTTCTCTTTCTTCAAGTCCATAATCTCGCTCATCCAAGGGAACGGGTTAGTCGTCCCTGGATACTCTTCCTTCAACCCAATCTGCGACAAACGACGGTTAGCGATGAACTTCAGGTAGTCCTCCATCATCGCCGCATTCATGCCCAACACCCCACGAGGCATGGTGTCACGCGCATATTCGATCTCCAGCTGAGTCCCCTGCAGAATCATCTGCGAAGCCTCTTCCTTCATTTCAGCATCCCACAAGTGCGGGTTTTCGATTTTGATCTGGTTGATCACGTCGATGCCGAAGTTCAGGTGCATGGATTCGTCGCGCAGGATGTATTGGAACTGCTCGGCGACGCCGGTCATTTTGTTGCGGCGGCCCATGGAGAGGATTTGGGTGAAGCCGCAGTAGAAGAAGATGCCTTCCAGAACGCAGTAGTAGGCGATCAGGTTGCGCAGCAGTTCTTTGTCGGTTTCGACGGTGCCGGTTTCGAACTTCGGATCGGAGATCGAACGGGTGTACTTCAGGCCCCAGGTGGCTTTTTTCGCGACCGATGGGATCTCGTGGTACATGTTGAAGATCTCGCCTTCATCCATGGCCAGCGATTCGATGCAGTACTGGTAGGCGTGGGTGTGGATCGCTTCTTCGAAAGCCTGGCGCAGGATGTACTGGCGGCATTCCGGGTTGGTGATCAGGCGGTACACGGCCAGGACCAGGTTGTTGGCAACCAGGGAGTCGGCGGTGGAGAAGAAGCCGAGGTTGCGCATGACGATGCGGCGTTCGTCGTCGGTCAGGCCTTCCGGGTCTTTCCAGAGGGCGATGTCGGCGGTCATGTTGACTTCTTGCGGCATCCAGTGGTTTGCGCAACCGTCCAGATACTTTTGCCAGGCCCAGTCGTACTTGAAAGGTACGAGTTGGTTGAGGTCGGCGCGGCAGTTGATCATGCGCTTTTCGTCAACGGCGACACGGGCGGAGGCGCCTTCGAGTTCGGCGAGGCCTTCGGCGATGTCGAGGTTGTCGAGGGCAGCCTTGGCGCGAGCGATGGCGGCGGAGTCGGACGCGGTTACAGCGCGAGCTTCTTGAGCGGCAACACCACCGGCGGTGTCGAGGCGGTCCATGTTGGCTTCAGTCGCGTGGCCGGCGTTGGCGCCTTTTACCACGGTCTCGCCGCTGTCTTCTTTGTCGAATTCGTCCCAGCTCAGCATGACGTGTCGTCTCCTGCGTGAGGGCCAGATGCCCGTGTGAAAACTGATTGGTTGGTTTTTCACACGACCGGTCTGGCCGCGTTTGATAGCGTTTTTTGCAGCGGTACACGCAGGCAAATAAACATAATTTTGTACGGGGTTCCGAGAGCCGCTGATGGCGCTGCAGTCGTTGACGACGTCGGCCTGGGCTTCGGACTGGCTGTCATCCCTGTAAGGGAATATTGCAGGCCCGTTTAAGCCGGCATTATAGGGAAATTTTTGCGGCCGTGGTGGGGCGAATCCGCGCATGGAGCGGTCGAGAAGGAGGGTTTTTCGGTCGGAGCGAGGGTTTACAGGGCTTTGGCTGGAGATCGCGGGTGCAGATTTTTTTTCTTAAATTTTGACGTGCTACTTTTTTGTTCAAAAAATAGACAAAAAATCGGGTTTTTCACTACATCTTGTGTTTTGAGTCGGTTTTCGCTGGCCTCAGACACAACTAAGCCCGACCGAAGTCGGGCTGTCAGTCACGCTCGATGATCAGCTCAGGCGAGCAGCACCGACGTGGTCTGCGCCATCGGCGGCGAGTTTGCCTGCACCGACGTGATCGGCACCATCGGCAGCGACTTTGGCGGCGCCGGTGTGATCAAAACCATCGGAAGCGAGTTTGCCTGCACCAACGTGATCGGCACCATCGGCGGCGACTTTGGCCGAACCGGTGTGGTCGTAGCCGTCAGAAGCGAGAGCGGCTTCGCTGGTGAAAGTGGCAGAACCTGTGCGGTCGTAACCGTCGGCGGCGAAGGTGTTGGCGGCCAGTACAGACAGGGTCAGGGCGAGGATCAGTTTGGTTTTCATGGTCGTTGCTCCAGGTTCGTTGGCGTTGTGTGCCTTGGTGTGGAATTCATACTACGCCGATGGATTCGATTAAAAAGCGCAAATAAATGCTTAAAGTTATCGTATAAATCGATCTATACGGTTCGGCGCTTTGACTGCCTGGAACATTGCGTCGACTGCTTTCGCCAGCAAGCTGGCTCCTACAGGTCGGTGTGATGATCGGGCATTGGGTCGAACCGTTTAGGGGGAGTGCGGGTGATCAGCCGTTGGAGCAGCCGTTACCCATGATGCTGTAGCGCAGAATGTGGCGTTGGCCTTTGGAGTCGTCGTATTCCATTTTCATGGGGACAACTTCGCACACATTGGGGATTTCACTCATGGAGACAACTTTGGCGATATCGAGGTGAGTGGAGTAAGTGTATTCCTCGATGGCCGGTTGTTGCTGTGCGACATCAGTCGGGACCTCGTCTGCCATGGCGGTTGCGCACAGGCTGGAGAGGGCCAGAACTAATAAAGCTTTCATTTCGGTTTTACCTTTTAGAGGTCGAGTGGGGTCACGCAACCTTTTTGGGGTTGCGTGTGGAACTTGGTTACCGGGTTTTTGATTAACTGCCTTCGTGGGGGCTGCAACTTGGTTAATCAGGGTTTGCCTTGTTGGCGAGGTGGATTTTAGGCGTGGGGGTGGCATTCATATAGGTGGGGTTTTGATAAACACCTTTGACAGATTTCGTAACAATCACCGGATAACGTTGTTGGGGAATCGATCATTCCTTGTAGGAGCCAGCTTGCTGGCGATAAACCCGAGAGCGCTTCGGGGTGTCAGGATTGGCGCGTTATCGTTGACGACCATCGCCGGCAAGCCGGCTCCTACAGGGTGTTGCGTACATCTGTGCGGGGTTATCACGATAATTTGTAGGGGCTTGTTACTACCATCGTCGAATGGTTCTATAGGCCCGGCCCGGGCTACAACAGGGCCATACAAAAACAACTATTCCACCGAGGTAAGAAAGATGAGTGCGGCTTCTCTGTATCCCGTTCGTCCCGAGGTAGCAGCCAACACGCTGACCGACGAGGCAACCTACAAAGCCATGTACCAGCAGTCGGTCGTCAACCCTGACGGTTTCTGGCGCGAGCAAGCCAAGCGCCTCGACTGGATCAAGCCTTTCACCACGGTGAAGCAGACGTCCTTCGACGATCACCATGTCGACATCAAATGGTTCGCCGATGGCACCCTGAACGTTTCCTACAACTGCCTCGACCGTCATCTGGCCGAGCGCGGCGATCAAGTCGCGATCATTTGGGAAGGGGACGATCCTTCCGAAAGCCGCAACATCACCTACCGCGAGTTGCACGAACAAGTCTGCAAGTTCGCCAACGCCTTGCGCGGCCAGGATGTGCACCGCGGCGACGTGGTGACTATCTATATGCCGATGATTCCCGAAGCCGTGGTCGCCATGCTGGCCTGCACCCGGATCGGCGCGATTCACTCGGTGGTGTTCGGCGGTTTCTCGCCGGAAGCCCTGGCCGGTCGCATCATCGACTGCCGCTCGAAAGTGGTGATCACTGCGGACGAAGGCATTCGTGCCGGCAAGAAAATCCCGCTCAAGTCCAACGTCGACGACGCGCTGACCAACCCGGAAACCAGCAGCATCCAGAAAGTCATCGTGTGCAAGCGCACCGGTGGCGACATCAAGTGGAACCAGCATCGCGACATCTGGTTTGAAGACCTGATGAAAGTGGCGGGCAGTGTCTGCGCGCCGAAAGAGATGGGCGCCGAAGAAGCGCTGTTCATCCTTTACACCTCCGGCTCCACCGGCAAGCCGAAGGGCGTGCAACACACCACTGGCGGCTACTTGCTGTACGCGGCCATGACCCATGAGCGCGTGTTCGACTACCGCCCGGGCGAAATCTACTGGTGCACAGCCGACGTCGGCTGGGTCACCGGCCACAGTTATATCGTCTACGGCCCGCTGGCCAACGGCGCGACCACGCTGCTGTTCGAAGGCGTGCCGAACTACCCGGACATCACCCGGGTGGCGAAGATCGTCGACAAGCACAAGGTCAACATCCTCTACACCGCGCCGACCGCGATCCGCGCGATGATGGCGTCGGGCAAGGCCGCTGTTGAAGGTGCTGACGGCAGCAGCTTGCGTCTGCTGGGTTCGGTCGGTGAGCCGATCAACCCGGAAGCGTGGGACTGGTACTACAAAAACGTCGGCCAATCCCGTTGCCCGATCGTCGATACCTGGTGGCAGACCGAAACCGGCGGCAACATGATGAGCCCGTTGCCAGGCGCTCATGCGCTGAAGCCAGGCTCGGCGGCACGTCCGTTCTTCGGCGTGGTACCGGCGTTGGTGGACAACCTGGGCAACATCATCGAAGGCGTCGCCGAGGGCAACCTGGTGATTCTCGATTCGTGGCCAGGCCAGGCGCGCACGCTGTATGGCGACCATGACCGTTTCGTCGACACCTACTTCAAGACCTTCCGCGGCATGTACTTCACCGGTGACGGTGCGCGTCGTGACGAGGACGGTTACTACTGGATCACCGGCCGTGTGGACGACGTGCTCAACGTGTCTGGTCACCGCATGGGTACCGCCGAGATCGAGAGCGCGATGGTTGCGCACCCGAAAGTCGCTGAAGCCGCCGTGGTCGGTGTGCCGCACGACATCAAGGGGCAGGGCATTTATGTCTACGTCACGTTGATCGCTGGCGAAGAGACGAGCGAGCAATTGCGTCTGGAGCTGAAGAACTGGGTGCGTAAAGAGATTGGCCCGATTGCTTCGCCGGATGTGATCCAGTGGGCGCCGGGGCTGCCGAAGACGCGTTCGGGCAAGATCATGCGCCGGATTCTGCGCAAGATTGCGACCGCTGAATATGATGGGTTGGGGGATATTTCGACCCTGGCGGATCCGGGTGTGGTGCAGCATTTGATTGATACGCACAAGACGATGAATGTTGCGTAAGTAGCGTTTGGCGTCATTGGAGCCCTGCCAGGTGTTGAGTCTGGTGGGGCTTTTTATTGCCTGAAGGTTTTGTGTTGGCTGGGCTGGCCCCTTCGCGAGCAAGCCTCGCTCCTACAGGGGTTGAGGTGTACCTGAATCCTGTAGGAGCGAGGCTTGCCCGCGAAGGCAATCTATCAGGCACCGAATAAACACCAGCCAATAATTATCGGCTTCCCCCGTAGTCCATTTCCCACTGTTACCCGCCACCCTTCAAGTAACTGAATGTGTAACCGCCCGCGCCGATGCGGGGCATTGCGAAACGCCATAACCCCGCATCCGTGCATTTCAACCCCGCAAAAAAATAAGAACCCACGCTGCGCTTGCCGGATTAGAAGGCTTTGCGAATAATAGGCCCGCAATTTGCAATATAGATCGGTTCACTGTCTTTTGCTCTTGCATGAAATTGCAAGGCTGTCAACGTGCCTAAACGGCTTTCTCGGTGCTTCTGTAATTTGTTGTCGCATTGAAGAAATATCGGCTTCGGGCCTGTCGTTAGAATGCCGATCACTCGCTCGTCGTTGCTCGCGTTGAAAACAACGCCGGTTTCCCAGGACGCAGCAACCGCTTTCCGGTTTTACTCATTCGCATAATGGGCTGTTGCTCACTCTGCCGTTTTAGCCCTTTACCGATGGAGTCCCAAGATGAAGAAACTCGTGCTGCTTGGCGCCCTGGCACTGTCCGTGCTGTCCCTGCCAACTTTCGCCGATGAAAAGCCTCTGAAAATTGGCATCGAAGCGGCTTACCCTCCGTTTGCTTCCAAAGCACCGGACGGCAGCATCGTTGGTTTCGACTACGACATCGGCAACGCACTGTGCGAAGAAATGAAGGTCAAGTGCGTCTGGGTCGAGCAAGAGTTCGACGGTCTGATCCCGGCACTCAAAGTGCGCAAAATCGACGCCATCCTGTCGTCCATGTCGATCACTGAAGACCGCAAGAAGTCCGTGGACTTCACCAACAAGTACTACAACACTCCGGCTCGCCTGGTCATGAAGGCCGGCACTCAAGTCAGCGAAGGCCTGACCGAGCTGAAGGGCAAGAACATCGGCGTGCAGCGTGGTTCGATCCACGAGCGTTTCGCCCGCGAAGTCCTGGCCCCGCTGGGTGCCGAGGTCAAGCCGTACGGTTCGCAGAACGAAATTTACCTCGACGTCGCTGCCGGTCGCCTCGACGGCACCGTGGCAGACGCTACGCTGCTGAATGACGGTTTCCTGAAAACCGACGCCGGCAAAGGTTTTGCTTTCGTGGGCCCGGCCTTCACCGACGTCAAATACTTCGGCGACGGCGTAGGTATTGCTGTTCGCAAGGGTGATGCGCTGAAAGACAAGGTCAACACCGCGATCACTGCCATTCGCGAGAACGGCAAGTACAAGCAGATCCAGGACAAGTACTTCGACTTCGATATCTACGGCAAGTAACACGTCCCGGCGACAAGTCCGAATGGCGCAAGCAGCAGAATCTCTGAGGTTTGCGCCATTTTTTCATCCCAACTTTCGAGGATCTGAATCATGTTGAAAGGCTACGGGGCTGTCATCCTCGATGGCGCATGGCTGACGCTTCAGCTCGCCTTGTCGTCCATGGCCCTGGCCATCGTCCTGGGGCTGATCGGCGTTGCGCTGCGTCTGTCGCCGGTGCGTTGGCTGGCCTGGCTGGGCGATCTGTATTCCACGGTGATCCGCGGGATTCCCGATCTGGTGCTGATCCTGCTGATTTTCTACGGCGGTCAGGACCTGCTCAACCGCGTCGCACCGATGCTCGGCTATGACGATTACATCGACCTGAACCCGTTGGCCGCCGGTATCGGCACCCTGGGTTTCATCTTCGGTGCGTACCTGTCGGAAACCTTCCGTGGCGCCTTCATGGCGATTCCGAAGGGTCAGGCCGAAGCCGGTATGGCGTACGGCATGAGCAGTTTTCAGGTGTTCTTCCGGGTGTTGGTGCCGCAGATGATTCGCCTGGCGATTCCGGGTTTCACCAACAACTGGCTGGTACTGACCAAGGCTACCGCGCTGATTTCGGTGGTGGGTCTGCAAGACATGATGTTCAAGGCCAAGCAGGCGGCAGATGCCACCCGCGAGCCTTTCACCTTCTTCCTCGCAGTGGCCGCGATGTACCTGGTGATCACCAGTGTCTCGTTGCTGGCATTGCGTCACCTTGAGAAGCGCTACTCGGTAGGCGTAAGGGCGGCTGATCTATGATCTTCGACTACAACGTCATTTGGGAGGCCCTGCCGCTGTACCTCGGCGGCCTGGTGACCACCCTCAAATTGCTCGCACTGTCGCTGTTTTTCGGTCTGCTGGCGGCCTTGCCGCTGGGGCTGATGCGCGTCTCGAAGAACGCGGCCGTCAACATGACTGCCTGGCTCTTCACCTACGTGATCCGCGGCACGCCGATGCTGGTGCAGCTGTTTTTGATCTACTACGGTCTGGCGCAATTCCAGGCGGTGCGGGAAAGCTTCCTGTGGCCGTGGCTGTCCAGCGCGACGTTCTGTGCGTGCCTGGCCTTCGCGATCAACACCAGCGCCTACACCGCAGAAATCATCGCCGGCAGCCTGCGCGCTACGCCGAACGGTGAGATCGAAGCAGCCAAGGCCATGGGCATGTCGCGCTTCAAGATGTACAAGCGGATTCTGCTGCCATCGGCCCTGCGCCGGGCGCTGCCGCAATACAGCAACGAAGTGATCATGATGCTGCAGACCACCAGTCTGGCGTCCATCGTGACCCTGATCGACATCACCGGTGCCGCGCGCACGGTCAACGCTCAGTTCTACTTGCCGTTCGAAGCGTACATCACTGCGGGTGTGTTCTACCTGTGCCTGACCTTCATTCTGGTGAAACTGTTCAAACTGGCCGAGCGTCGCTGGCTGGGCTACCTGGCCCCGCGGAAGCACTGATATGGAACGCATCGATCATTCATTGCCGTGGAGCCACCTGGGCAGCGAACGCCAGATTTCGGTGTTCCGCTTTGGTAGCGGCGAGCGCAAGGCCTACATCCAGGCCAGCCTGCACGCCGATGAATTGCCGGGCATGCGCACGGCCTGGGAGCTGAAAAAGCGCCTGACCGAACTCGAAGCCCAAGGCCTGCTCAACGGTGTGGTCGAACTGGTGCCGGTAGCCAACCCGCTGGGCCTCGGTCAGCTGTTGCAAGGCAGTCATCAAGGGCGTTTCGAAGCGGGCAGCGGCAAGAACTTCAACCGCGATTTCGTCGAGCTGAGCGCGCCAGTGGCCGCCCAACTCGAAGGGCATCTGGGTGACGATCCGCACGCCAACATCCGCTTGATCCGTCAGGCCATGAGCGATCACCTGGCGGCATTGCCGGAGGCGAGCAGCCAGTTGCAAGGCATGCAGCGCGTGTTGCTCAGCCATGCCTGCACTGCCGACGTCGTGCTGGATTTGCACTGCGATGCCGAAGCCGCGCTGCACATGTACGCGTTGCCGCAACACTGGCCGCAATGGCGTTCGCTCGCCGCGCACCTGAATGTGAAAGTGGGCCTGCTGGCGGAAGATTCCGGCGGCAGCTCCTTCGACGAAGCCTGCTCGCTGCCATGGTTGCGTCTGTCCCGTCAGTTTCCTGAAGCGCAGATTCCACTGGCGTGCCTGGCGACTACTATTGAATTAGGGGGGCAGGCCGATACCGCTCGCGCTGACGCCGAGGCTTATGCCGAAGGCATTCTTGCGTTCCTCGCCGAGCAAGGCTTGATCAGCGGCGAATGGCCGAAACCTGCGCAGGACGCGTGTGAAGGCATGCCGTTCGAAGGCACCGAATTGCTGTTCGCGCCGCATCCGGGCGTGATCAGTTTTCTGCGTAAACCCGGTGAGTGGATCGAAGCCGGCGACGAGATTTTTGAAGTGATCGATCCGTTATCGGATCGGGTCAGCACGGTGTGTGCTGGTACGTCCGGGGTGCTGTTTGCCATTGAACGGCTGCGTTATGCCCAACCCGGTTTCTGGCTGGCCAAGGTGGCGGGGCGCGAAGCGCTGCGTCACGGGCGCTTGCTCAACGACTGACTGACTGTTTTTGTGAGAACCGACCGCATGTACAAACTTGAAGTCCAAGACCTGCATAAACGCTATGGCAGTCACGAAGTGCTCAAGGGCGTGTCCCTGAAAGCGGCGGCTGGCGATGTGATCAGCATCATCGGCTCCAGTGGCTCCGGCAAAAGTACCTTCCTGCGCTGCATCAACCTGCTGGAGCAGCCGCACGCGGGCAAGATCCTGCTCAACAACGAAGAGCTGAAACTGGTTGCCAACAAGGACGGCGCGCTGAAAGCCGCTGACCCGAAACAGTTGCAACGCATGCGTTCGCGTCTGTCGATGGTGTTCCAGCATTTCAACCTGTGGTCGCACATGACCGCGATGGAAAACATCATGGAAGCGCCGGTCCACGTGCTCGGCATGTCCAAGGCCGAAGCCCGCGAGAAAGCCGAGCACTACCTGAACAAGGTCGGTGTGGCACATCGTAAAGACGCTTACCCTGGCCACATGTCCGGTGGCGAGCAGCAGCGCGTGGCGATTGCCCGTGCACTGGCGATGGAACCTGAGGTGATGCTGTTCGACGAACCGACCTCGGCCCTCGACCCGGAGCTGGTCGGCGACGTGCTGAAGGTGATGCAGGCCCTGGCCCAGGAAGGCCGGACCATGGTGGTGGTGACCCACGAAATGGGCTTCGCCCGTGAAGTGTCGAACCAGCTGGTGTTCCTGCACAAAGGTGTCGTCGAAGAAAGCGGCAACCCGCGTGAGGTACTGGTCAATCCACAGTCCGAACGTCTGCAACAATTCCTCTCGGGCAGCCTGAAATAATCAAGACTGCCGTTGTGCACCGGGATAGTGCATGCTTCGCAATTTAGAGGCCGGCCCCGATCCCCTGTAGGAGCGAGGCTTGCCCGCGAAAGCGGTGGCTCAGACAGCAATGATGTTGACTGATACACCGCTTTCGCGGGCAAGCCTCGCTCCTACAAGGGATCGCTGTTGGTTTGAGATTTGCGTTCATTTACGGGCTAGCATTGGCCCATGCCTTCATCACTGTTTCGTTTCGGATTGCCCGCCATGACTGCCCATCGAATTGGTTTCCTGATTTGGCCCAGCACTAAAGCACTGACGCTTGCGCTGGCTGAGGAGGCCTTGCGTGTTGCCCAGCGTGTGCATCCGGACGTGGTCTACGAACTGTCGTTCCTGCAGGCCGAACCGTCGACCGAAGGCGCCTGGCAATTGCCGGGTGAACCCTGGGCCGGCAAGCTCGAAAACCTGCAGAAACTGTTCCTGCTCGCCGATGAGCCGCCGACCACCCTCGCGCCGGCGCTCAGCAGTGCGCTGAAACAACTGGTGCGTGCCGGTTGCGTGATCGGTGGTTTGTCCGCCGGTGTTTATCCGTTGGCGCAACTCGGTTTGCTCGACGGTTATCGCGCTGCCGTGCACTGGCGCTGGCAGGACGATTTCGCCGAGCGTTTCCCGAAAGTCATCGCCACCAGTCATCTGTTCGACTGGGATCGCGATCGCCTGACGGCGTGCGGTGGCCTGTCGGTACTCGACTTGTTGCTGGCAGTGCTGGCCCGTGATCACGGCGCCGAACTCGCTGGCGCCGTATCCGAAGAGCTGGTGGTCGAGCGCATCCGCGAAGGCGGCGAGCGCCAACGCATTCCGCTGCAGAACCGCCTCGGTTCCAGTCATCCGAAGCTCACCCAGGCGGTGTTGCTGATGGAAGCCAACATCGAAGAGCCGCTGACCACCGACGAAATCGCCCAGCACGTGTGCGTGTCCCGTCGGCAGTTGGAGCGGATCTTCAAGCAATACCTCAACCGCGTGCCGAGCCAGTACTACCTGGAACTGCGCCTGAACAAGGCCCGGCAGATGTTGATGCAAACCAGCAAGTCGATCATCCAGATCGGCCTGTCGTGCGGCTTCTCCTCGGGGCCACATTTCTCCAGCGCCTACCGCAACTTCTTCGGCGCCACGCCGCGGGAAGATCGCAACCAGCGGCGCAGCAGCAGCCCGTTCGAGTTGTCGTCAGTGCCGTCCGAGCGCGGCTGATCTATTCGTCGATCTCGGAACCCTCAGAGGTGGATACGTTCATTTCACCTCGATTGATCACCTCTTCCACGCCAAAGTCGGCACGTGTGCGTTCGAAGTAACTGATCAGCCGCAACAGGCTTTCCTCCGTAAACGGATTGCCCCTCAGCGTAATGTTCTCAGCCACTTCCACGGGCAACTCCAACAGGTCGCTGGGCATGTTGGTGATTGCATTGCCGCTCAAGTCTGCCCAGTCCAGTTCGGCCAGTTGTAGCAGGCCATCGGGTATGTCGGTGATGCCGGTGTCGTTGAGCAGAATGGTTGCCAGGTCCGGCATCTGACTCAGGTCGGGTGTCAGCCCCAAGGGGTTGAGGCCCAGATCGAGGTATTCGAGCTGTTCCATTCCCGCCAATGCGCCGACCGACTGCACGGACAGGCCGACGCGGCAGTTGGGAATCGACAGTGACCTGAGTTGCCCCATCTTGAACACTGCATTGGGAATGTCACCGAGGTTGCAGTCGCGCAGCCTCAGGCTTCTCAGGTTCGGGAAGGATTCCAGAAAACGCCCGATACGCGTCACGCCATCGACACTTTGCAGCTCCAGCGCCGAGACATGGCTGAAGTCAGCGCTGAGGGTCGGCAGTTCCCCGGTGATGACCGGGCGGATGGAGAGTTCATACGACGGCTCAAGCGACTCATTGAAATCATCCAGGTCTGCGTCATGCTGCCAGCAACGTTGCAGTGCCTCTTTGAATTCATCGCGATTGGCGTGTTCGACAAACTGTTGCATGTCACTGAAGGGTTCACCCGTTAGCGGATGGTGCGGTGGCAGATCGGCTGTCCATGTCGTCAGATCGTTGCTCAATTGAGCCAGTTCTTCCTCCAGTTGGGTCAACGCTGCTCGGCCCTCTTCCAGTGTGCCGGGCAGTTCGTAGACGAAATCGCTGGCCTGCTCGACTTCCATGTTCGGGTAGAGCGCCCTGGCTCGTTCGATATCCGCCTCGGGGGCATAGACGCCCAGATCGTATGAGGTTTCGAGGTAGTGCAGCTTGACGAGTTGCCGAGCGCTGTCGACGAGCGGGTTGTCCGACAGGTGCACGCCGCGCTTGTCGTAGACCACGCTGTCGAACACCCCTTCGGGCAGCTCGGTGATCCGGTTATTGATCAGCATGAGCGTATCGAGTCTGGGGTGCGTGATAGCGCTGACGGGGATTTCAGTCAGCCCGGTTGCGCTCAGGTCCAGGTGCACGAGTTCGGTAAATGCGCCTACATCGGGAGCCACGTCAATCGGATTACGGAACAGGTCCAGCATCACCAGTTTGTTCAATGAGGACAGTTTCGACCACGCGTCGGCATCAATCCTGATCGCGCATTCGTTCAGCACCAATGTGTCGAGGTTGGTCATCCGTGGGATGGCGTCGGGCAGGGTGGTCAGGGAGAAGCGCCGCAAGTCGAGGCGACGAAGGTCGCTGAAATTTTGCAGGAAACCGTGAACACCTTGTTCCGCGTGACTGCCTTCGAGGGCGACCAGCGATACGTGACTGAAGTCCGCCGTCAGCACCGGCAGCTCACCCAGAATCGGCTCGGCAAACCGCAATACATAGCGGTCACTGTGCTCTGTCGATTCGAGGTCCCGTTGCGTTTGCCGACGCCAGCTCTGCTGGATTTCCTGTGCCAGCAACCGGCGGTTGTGCTGCTGGGCCTGTTGTTCCAGCTCGCTCAATGGCTGTCCGGTTTCGGGGTGGGCGGTGGGGGCTTCCTTTATCCAGGTATCCAGGTCTTCATGCAGCCGTTCGAGTTCATTACTCAGGCGTGAAAGCTCCACGCGAGCGCCATCGGGGTGGCTTTGCAGGCGGGCGACGACGGCGCGTAGTTCATCCTGGGGCAGGCCTGGATACACCTCGCGAACCCTGTCATCCAGTGTGGGGATGGGACGACCTGTTCGCTTGTAACCCTCCGATCCGCCGGGCAGGCGCATGGTCGCCGGGTCATAGAAGGGTTTTCGGTTGGGATGCTTCACCAGTAGCGTGCGCAACGCGGGTTTGTTCTGCGCATGCTCGGCAATGCGTTGTTTGAGTAGCTGACCGTCTTCGGCGGAAAGACCCAATGCCGTGCGCTCAGCGTCGGGCAGTGCCTGCAGGATGGCCTGATAAAAGTCGCCCGGCAGAGCCGTGTTTTCATGGACCCGATACGTGCCGTCCTCGGCGTGCACCAATGTCTTGAGGAGCGGTGCGTCGGGCTGGCCAATGCTGTCGCGCAATGTCCCCTCAGGGGAGAACTCCCTGACTTCGATGCGCAGGCGAGCAGGCCAGCCAGGCAATGTTTCAAGGCTGTGCAGGGCCAGGCGATGAGTGTCCGCCGTTTCCATGCCCTCCAGATAAAACCCCTCATAGGCTCTGGCGACACGCACCGCGTCCATGGCTTTCAGCGCTACATCCTTGAGGCGCTGGGGCAAGCGGCCGCTGTGCATTTGCTTCAGTTCGGTGCCGCTTGCGTTGCTCACCAGTTCTTGTGCGATGTCCGTGGGCAGTCCCTGTACTTCGCCTTGCAGTAGCAGAACGTGGCGATCGGCGGTTTTTTCAAGTTCACGGTAGCGAGACTGGAACAGCGATCTGCGCTGGTTCAGCGCCTGATAGCGGTCGGGATGGTCACTGCCGGTCTGCTCGACCAGCGCCTGAATGTCGCGGTCGATCTTGAAGCGCTTGATCGTGTCGGTCAGCAGCGAAGGTGGGCGCTGATTCTCGACATGGATCTCGCGCAACACGTTGTCGTGAAAACCGCTGATCTGCAGGAGTTGCTCACGCTCGGCAGTATTGAACGACTCGACGCTCTGGCCGAGGCGGCGCAGCACGGTTTCCCTGTCCCACGTCAGCGGTCGCTCCAGTATGGTCTGCCAGGCACCGTGGTTGTTGTGTCGCAGAGCCGGCTGATAGGCGTCGGCCCGGCGCGGGTGCTGAATCTGAAAACGGCCAGTCTTGCTGTTCGGTGTTACCGAGTAGACCTTGCCTTCAATGCGCACCAGCGTTTTGCCCTCATGCTGATACAAACCAAGAGGGTCGGGGCTGGCAGCGTCCGGCAGATCAACGGACTGTTCGTAAGGCGCGAGATCCGGTTTCCAGTATCGGGTTTTGCCTGTGGCTGTCTTGATGGGTTTGAGCGGGGAAATCAGCGTCACCGCCTCGCGAGACATAAGGCCATTGAACGCACCGGCCGCCATGACGCCGCCCACCGCGAACGTCCCGAGTTCAACCACCGTTTCGGCGATCGTCATCAAGTGTCCGAACGCTTCGGTTTTCAGGCCTTCAGCCCAGTCGATGATGCCTTCGAACGTGTCGTCGAGCACTTGGTAGGCCATGTAGGCGAGCATCAATTCGCCCAGGAACGGAACAAAAGGCAGGGCCACGAACGACGCCACTTCAAGGATCTTTTTGGCGACATTGCTGAAGGCGTCCCACGCCGCCCATCGCGCCGCTCGGTCGGCACTGGCGGTAGAGACCGCAAGGGTGCGTGCATCATTGAGCAGTTTGTTCAATTGCTGCTGGTAGAGGTGAGTCCACAGATCGTTTCTGATCGGGTTCACCGAGAACTGCAGGTTGGGCTTGTCGATGGGGGTGTCGCGCCAGCTCGGCAGCGGATCGCCGCGCAGGTGTTCATGCCAGGTCACGGCGTGGAGGCGACTGTTGAGGTCGGCGAAAAAGTGGCCTCGTTCCTGATGATCGATGAACCGGCTGAAGAACGTCTGATAAGCAGGCGAACGCAGTTTGCGGGTCAGCTCGGTCATGAACGCCAGGGTGTCGGGGTATTGTTTGAACGGGTGTTCCGGGTCGTCGGGGATGTAGACGATGATCCTCGACCTCTGGGCGGTGAGGTCAAGTCGCGGCGCGAAAATGACGATGCCGGTCAGCAATGAAGACATCAGGCTCAGGTCGTGACAGTGCAGTCGCCAGTTGTCCAGCCCCACGTTTTCGCGGCTCTCGATCATGTCGAGAATCGATTGCCCTGCATCCAGCGGCAGGTCGCCACGGACCTGGGCCAGATGCAGGGCTGATAGCAGGGCGGCCTTGTGCGTCTTGATCACGCTCGACTTCAACACGGCAGCGGCGACCGGGTTGGTAAACCCCAGGTTTTCCTTGAGGTGGGCCTCGTATCGAGCGCCGATATCCAGTTCCCTGCACAACCGGGTGAAGTGCTGAATGGAGAGTTGGCGCTTGATCGCCGGCAATGTATCGAATTGCCCGGTGGACGAGGGTTCGGTGATGAACGTCGAGGCAGATTCATAAGCCTGCGCTTCGGTTTCCGAATCCTGAAAGTTGTGCAGGGCGGCGTCGAGCAGCGAGACCGTCCAGGTGCGCGCGGCACCGGTCTTGATCGGGAACCACGGAACGGTCTGCGGGATGTACAGGCGCAGGAAGGTCGTCTTGACGTCCAGTTCCAGGCCGTACCGGGTTTTCAATGCGTCACGCAGAAGCGGTTCGGCAAAGTCCCGGGCGTTCTGCAGTTTATCCAGCATGGATTCCAGGTGGTTACGCTGGGCCAGATAGTGCGTGCTGGCCGCTTTCAATGATTGGTGCTGCTGGCGGGTTGCCCGGGCGTGCCATTCAGGGAGGTCCAGCCGCGCGCTTTTCAGCGCAGTGCGCGTAGCGGGCGATGCTGTTAATAGCCAGTCGGGCAGATTGTGGAACGCATGCTGGAAATGCGCGTCTGGCTGAGCCGTAAGCTCGGGGTCATGCTGAATCATGGCGCTAGTCCGTTAGCGTTTGGATGGAACCCAAGGAAAACAAACGATGAAGCACGGTGTGCGGTACATATTTACCGCACCGTTCGACAAGCCTGCCTATAACCTGTGCCGCCGGTTTAAACTGCGCCTTTGCGACGCTATATGTCGCATTGCCGTAAACCCGGCTGAAACCGGGGTTTGCGCTATAAGAAGTTGTCGCTTGGCGGCAAGGCCGGGCTGAAAACTGTCCTTACAATCCCCCCATCGCTCGCCAGTTTCCGGCGAGTGTTCCTCTTCAGGAGACTCCGATGTCCGTTGAGCACGCTGCGGTAGAACGCGCCGATTTCGACCAGGTAATGGTTCCCAACTATGCGCCTGCCGCCTTCATTCCTGTGCGTGGCGCCGGTTCCCGCGTATGGGACCAGTCTGGCCGCGAGCTGATCGACTTCGCCGGCGGGATTGCCGTTAACGTATTGGGCCATGCGCACCCGGCGCTGGTCGGTGCCTTGACCGAGCAGGCGAACAAGCTGTGGCACGTGTCCAACGTGTTCACCAACGAGCCTGCCCTGCGTCTGGCGCACAAGCTGATCGACGCAACCTTTGCCGAGCGTGCGTTCTTCTGCAACTCCGGCGCCGAAGCCAACGAGGCCGCTTTCAAGCTGGCCCGTCGTGTCGGCCATGATCGGTTTGGCAGCGAGAAGTACGAAATCATCGCCGCGCTCAACAGCTTCCACGGCCGTACCCTGTTCACCGTGAACGTCGGTGGCCAGTCGAAGTATTCCGACGGTTTCGGTCCGAAAATCACCGGCATCACCCACGTGCCGTACAACGATCTGGCCGCGCTGAAAGCCGCCATTTCCGACAAGACTTGCGCTGTGGTTCTGGAGCCGATCCAGGGCGAGAGCGGTGTTATCCCGGCCGAACTCGAATACCTGCAAGGCGCCCGTGACCTGTGCACCGCGCACAACGCGCTGCTGATTTTCGACGAAGTGCAGACGGGCATGGGCCGTACTGGCCATCTGTTCGCCTACCAGCATTACGGCGTGATCCCGGACATCCTGACCAGCGCGAAGAGCCTGGGCGGCGGTTTCCCGATCGCAGCCATGCTGACCACCGAAGACCTGGCCAAACACCTGGTCGTCGGCACCCACGGCACCACCTACGGCGGCAACCCGCTGGCGTGCGCCGTCGCCGAAGCGGTAATCGACGTGATCAACACCCCTGAAGTGCTGGCCGGCGTCAACGCCAAACACGACAAGTTCAAGGCTCGCCTGGAGCAGATCGGCGAGAAATACGGCCTGTTCACCAAGGTTCGTGGCATGGGCCTGTTGATCGGTTGCGTGCTGAGCGAGGCCTGGAAAGGCAAGGCGAAGGACATCTTCAACGCCGCCGAGCGCGAAGGCCTGATGGTCCTGCAAGCCGGCCCGGACGTGGTGCGTTTTGCGCCAAGCCTGGTGGTTGAAGACGCCGATATCGATGCCGGCCTGGATCGTTTCGAGCGCGCTGCGGCAAAACTGACGCAAGCCTGATAGACCCTTCGACGCCTGATGATTTCAGGCGTCGAACCCAATTTTGATGCCGGCCCCGCTTTTCTGTAGGAGCGAAGCTTGCTCGCGAAGGTGTGTCAGTCGACATCACTGTGACTGACACACCTTCGCGAGCAAGCTTCGCTCCTACAAGGGCCGGTTTATTTTCCTCAAAGAGTTTAGAGAAAGGAGTGACACCATGCTGGTGATGCGCCCCGCGCAAATGGCTGATCTGGGCGAGGTACAGCGTCTGGCTGCGGACAGCCCGATTGGTGTCACTTCCTTGCCGGATGACGTTGAACGCCTGAGCGACAAGATCGCCGCGAGCGAAGCCTCGTTTGCTGCCGAAGTCAGCTTCAACGGTGAAGAGAGCTATTTCTTCGTCCTCGAAGACACTGCCACCGGCAAACTGGCCGGTTGCTCGGCCATCGTCGCCTCGGCCGGTTATTCCGAGCCGTTCTACAGCTTCCGCAATGAAACCTTCGTGCACGCCTCCCGCGAGCTGAAGATTCATAACAAGATTCACGTGCTCTCCCAGTGCCACGACCTGACCGGCAACAGCTTGCTGACCAGCTTCTACGTGCAGCGCGAGTTGGTGGGTTCGCCGTGGGCCGAGCTCAACTCCCGTGGCCGTTTGCTGTTCGTGGCCAGCCATCCGGAGCGCTTTGCCGATTCTGTGGTGACCGAGATCGTCGGTTACAGCGATGAAAATGGCGACTCGCCGTTCTGGGACGCCATCGGTCGCAACTTCTTCGACCTCAACTACGCCGAAGCCGAGCGTCTGTGCGGTCTGAAGAGCCGGACGTTCCTCGCCGAGCTGATGCCGCATTACCCGATTTATGTGCCGTTGCTGCCGGACTCCGCGCAAGAAGCGATGGGCCAGGTGCACCCACGGGCGCAGATCACTTTCGACATCCTGATGCGCGAAGGCTTCGAGACCGATCACTACATCGACATTTTCGACGGCGGCCCGACGTTGCATGCGCGTGTTTCGGGGATCCGCTCGATCGCCCAGAGCCGTGTAGTGCCGGTGAAAATCGGCGAGCCGGTCAAAGGCGCAGGGCGTCAGTACCTGGTGGCCAATGCGCAGTTGCAGGATTACCGCGCCGTGTTGCTCGAGCTCGATTACGCGCCGGGCAAACCCGTGACCCTGGATCTGGAAGCGGCCGAAGCCCTGGGCGTCGGTGAAGGTGCAAGCGTGCGCCTGGTGGCGGTTTAACGCCTGCTTTCAACCTGGAAAGCAGCAAGTGTTTCGCGGGTGGCGCAAGCGGCCCGTTTGAGGAGATAGCATGATCGTTCGTCCCGTACGCAGCAGCGATTTACCCGCTCTGATCGACCTGGCCCGTAGCACCGGCACCGGCCTGACCACCTTGCCGGCCAACGAAGAGCGTCTGGCCCATCGGGTCGGCTGGGCCGAGAAGACCTTTCGCGGCGAGGCCGGGCGCGGCGATGCGGACTATCTGTTCGTCCTCGAAGACGACAACGCTCGTGTGGTGGGCATTTCCGCCATTGCCGGCGCCGTCGGCCTGCGTGAGCCCTGGTACAACTTCCGGGTCGGCCTGACGGTCAGCGCTTCGCAAGAGCTGAACATCTACCGTGAAATCCCGACGCTGTTTCTGGCCAACGACCTGACCGGCAACTCGGAGTTGTGCTCGTTGTTCCTGCACGCCGATTTCCGCACCGGCCTCAACGGCCGCATGCTGTCCAAGGCGCGAATGCTGTTCATCGCCGAGTTCCCGCAACTGTTCGGCAACAAGATCATTGCCGAAATGCGCGGCGTCTCCGACGAAGCAGGGCGTTCGCCGTTCTGGGAAAGCCTGGGTCGACACTTCTTCAAAATGGAATTCAGCCAGGCCGATTACCTGACGGGCGTGGGCAACAAGGCGTTCATCGCCGAACTGATGCCGAAATTCCCGCTGTACACCTGCTTCCTGTCGCCGGATGCGCGTAACGTGATCGGTCAGGTTCACCCGGACACCGAGCCGGCGCTGGCCATGCTCAAGAGCGAAGGTTTCAGCTATCAGGGCTACGTCGACATTTTCGACGCCGGCCCGGCCATCGAATGCGAAACCGGCAAGATCCGCGCCGTGCGAGACAGTCAGGCGCTGGTGTTGGCCGTTGGCACGCCGGGTGACGACGCCACGCCATTCATCATTCACAACCGCAAGCGCGAAGACTGCCGGATCACTGCCGCTCCCGCACGTCTTGCCGCCGGTACGCTGGTAGTCGATCCGCTGACCGCCAAACGTCTTCAACTCAACGCCGGCGATCAAGTGCGCGCCGTTCCGTTGTCTGCTGCTCGGGAGTCGAAATAATGAATTCGCTATACATCGCAGGTGAATGGCTGGCTGGTCAGGGTGAAGCCTTCCAATCGCTGAACCCGGTGACCCAGCAAGTGCTGTGGGCCGGCGAGGGCGCTACCGCCGCTCAGGTTGAGTCCGCCGTGCAAGCCGCGCGTCAGGCGTTTCCGGGTTGGGCCCGTCGTACTTTGGAAGAACGTATTTCGGTGCTTGAAGCCTTTGCTGGCGCGCTGAAAAACAACGCTGACGAGCTGGCGCGTTGCATCGGTGAAGAAACCGGTAAACCGCTGTGGGAAGCGGCGACTGAAGTGACCAGCATGGTCAACAAGATTGCGATTTCGGTGCAGAGCTACCGCGAACGCACCGGCGAGAAGAGCGGCCCGCTGGGCGACGCCACCGCCGTATTGCGCCACAAGCCACACGGCGTGGTCGCGGTGTTCGGTCCTTACAATTTCCCGGGGCACTTGCCCAACGGTCATATCGTGCCGGCGCTGCTGGCCGGTAACAGCGTGCTGTTCAAGCCGAGCGAGCTGACCCCGAAAGTCGCCGAACTGACGGTCAAATGCTGGATCGAAGCCGGCCTGCCAGCCGGTGTGTTGAACCTGCTGCAAGGCGCTCGCGAAACCGGTATCGCCCTGGCGGCGAACCCGGGTATCGACGGTCTGTTCTTCACCGGTTCGAGCCGTACCGGCAATCATCTGCACCAGCAGTTTGCCGGTCGTCCGGACAAGATCCTCGCGCTGGAGATGGGGGGTAATAACCCGCTGGTGGTCGATGAGGTCGCTGATCTGGATGCAGCGGTGTACACCATCATTCAGTCCGCTTTCATTTCTGCCGGTCAACGTTGCACCTGTGCCCGCCGCTTGCTGGTGCCGCAGGGCGCCTGGGGCGACACGCTCCTGGCGCGTCTGGTGGCGGTCAGCTCGACGATTGAAGTCGGTGCGTTTGATCAGCAGCCAGCGCCGTTCATGGGCTCGGTGATTTCCCTTGGCGCTGCGAAAGCGCTGATGGATGCGCAGGAACATCTGCTGGCCAATGGCGCCGTGGCGTTGCTGGAAATGACTCAGCCTCAGGCACAAGCCGCGTTGCTGACCCCAGGTATTCTGGACGTGACCGCCGTTGCCGATCGTCCTGACGAAGAGCTGTTCGGCCCGTTGCTGCAAGTGATCCGCTACGCTGATTTTGAAGCGGCGATCGCAGAAGCCAACGACACCGACTATGGCCTGGCGGCCGGTTTGCTGTCGGATTCCGAAGCGCGTTATCAGCAGTTCTGGCTGGAAAGCCGTGCCGGTATCGTCAACTGGAACAAACAGCTGACCGGTGCTGCGAGCAGCGCACCGTTCGGCGGTGTCGGCGCCTCGGGCAACCACCGCGCCAGCGCCTATTACGCGGCAGATTACTGCGCGTACCCGGTGGCCTCGCTGGAAACACCGAGCCTGACGTTGCCAGCGGCCCTCACGCCTGGCGTGAAGATGGCGTGATGCCCATCGCCAGCAAGCTGGCTCCCACAGGTTCAGTGGTGTTCACACATTTTGTGTACCACCCAATCACTGTGGGAGCCAGCCTGCTGGCGATGACCGCAACGCGGTCGTACTGAACAGTAACTGAAGCCTATAAAAACAGATTCTCGTGGAGCCTCGCTGATGAAATCCTATGAAGTCAATTTTGACGGTCTAGTGGGGCCGACCCATAACTACGGCGGCCTGTCCTACGGCAACGTCGCGTCCCAGAGCAACAGCCAGCAGTCTTCGAACCCGAAGGAAGCCGCGCTGCAAGGCCTGGCGAAAATGAAAGCGCTGATGGAAATGGGCTTTCAACAAGGCGTTCTGGCCCCGCAAGAGCGTCCTGATGTCGCCGCCCTGCGTCGCCTGGGCTTCAGCGGCACCGACGCGCAAGTGATCGAGCAAGCGGCGAAAGACGCGATGCCGTTGCTGGTCGCCAGTTGCTCGGCGTCGAGCATGTGGGTGGCCAACGCCGCCACGGTCAGCCCGAGCGCCGACACTGCCGACGGTCGCGTGCATTTCACCGCCGCCAACCTCAACTGCAAATACCACCGCAGCATCGAGCACCCGACCACCAGTCGTGTACTGGGTGCAATGTTCGCTGATCAGAAGCACTTCGCTCACCACGCGGCGTTGCCGGCCGTGGCGCAATTCGGTGACGAAGGCGCCGCCAACCACACGCGTTTCTGCCGCGAATACGGTGAAGCCGGCGTCGAGTTCTTTGTGTTCGGTCGCAGCGCGTTCGATAACCGCTACCCGGCACCGCAGAAGTACCCGGCGCGCCAGACCCTCGAAGCCTCGCAAGCTGTCGCTCGTCTGCACGGTTTGAGCGATGACGGCGTGGTCTACGCCCAGCAGAATCCTGCGGTGATCGATCAGGGCGTGTTCCACAACGACGTGATCGCGGTGGGTAACGGCGAGGTGCTGTTCTATCACGAGGACGCGTTCCTCGACACCGAGCAGATGCTGGCCGAGCTGCAAAGCAAACTCGCCAAGGTCGGCGGCAAATTCCAGTCGGTGTGCGTACCCCGTTCGGCGGTTACCGTGGAAGACGCGGTGCGTTCCTACCTGTTCAACAGCCAGTTGCTGTCGCGTCCTGACGGCTCGATGCTGTTGATCGTGCCGGAAGAGTGCCGTGGCAACGAACGCGTCTGGCAGTACCTGCAAAGCCTGACCAGTTCTGGCGGCCTGATCCGCGAAGTCAAAGTCTTCGATCTGAAGCAAAGCATGCAGAACGGCGGTGGCCCGGCGTGCCTGCGTTTGCGCGTGGCACTGAATGAAACCGAACTGGCGGCCGTCAACCCAGGGGTTATCATGACGGCACCGTTGTACGGCACGCTGACCGAATGGGTCGAAAAGCACTACCGCGACCGCATGGCCGAAACCGACCTTGCGGACCCGCAATTGTTGCTTGAGTGCCGGACGGCACTGGATGAACTGACGCAAATCCTTAAACTGGGCGCGGTTTATCCATTCCAGATCAATTGAACGTCGAGAGCGTAAAACACATGAGCGATACCCTGCAGCTGATCCTTGAAGACACCGACGGCACGCAACTGGAAACTTCCTGCACCCGCGTCGCTGTCATTTGGCAAGGCAAAGAGCTGTGGATTCAGCACGATGGCCGTGGCCAATTGCTGATCGGCGTGGACGTCGAAGAAGGTGACGCTGAATACGCCAACCTGCTGCTGCGCCCATTGGCGACTAATCTGGTAAGTCTGCAACTGGAAATGGAACCGGCTGAAGTCGGCGACGAAGACCACGTGCACGGCCCGGATTGCGCCCACGACCACTAAGGAAACCGCTCTATGCTCGCCCTCGGCAAACTGCTTGAACTGACCCTCGCCGGCCGCGAACCGGCGGAGAAGACTCAACTGACTGTCGAAGGCGTACGCATGCGCTGGTTGAGCGAAGGTGCGCTGGAAGTCCGGCCACCTGAAGCTCGTGACAATGGCCTGGACCTGCTGCTGTCAGCCGGGATCCATGGCAACGAAACAGCGCCGATCGAGTTGCTTGATCGCCTGTTGCATGACATCGCTCGCGGCGACTTGAAGCCGCGCGCACGTATTCTGTTCCTGTTCGGCAACCCGGAAGCGATTCGCAAGGGCGAGCGCTTTATCGAGCAGGACGTCAATCGGCTGTTCAACGGCCGTCACGAACAAACCAGCGGCTCTGAAGCCCTGCGCGCGTGTGAACTGGAGCGTCTGGCGGCCAGTTTCTTCAGCCTGCCGGATCGCGATCGTCTGCATTACGACCTGCACACGGCGATTCGTGGCTCGAAGATCGAGCAGTTTGCGTTGTATCCGTGGAAAGAGGATCGCCAGCATTCCCGTCAGGAACTGGCTCGCCTGCGCGCTGCCGGTATGGAAGCGGTGTTGCTGCAAAACAAGCCGTCCATCGTTTTCAGTTCCTACACCTACGACAAGCTGGGTGCCGAGTCTTTCACCCTGGAGTTGGGCAAGGCGCGGCCGTTCGGGCAGAACGACGGGGTCAACGTCTCCCTGCTGGAAACCCGCCTTAAACAGATCATCGCAGGCACCGAGCCGGAACTGACCGAAGAGGCGCTGAATGGGTTGCAGTTGTTCAGCGTGGCACGGGAAATCATCAAGCACAGCGATAGCTTCCGCTTGAACCTGCCGGCGGACATCGAGAATTTTTCGGAACTGGAAGTGGGTTATCTGCTGGCCGAAGACATCGCCCAGACGCGCTGGATCATCGAAGAAGAGGGCGCGCGGATTATCTTCCCGAACCCCAAGGTCAAGAACGGCCTGCGCGCCGGCATCCTGATCGTGCCGACCACCGACGAAAACCTGGCCTAACTGACGACGCTGACTCTGTAGGAGCGAGGCTTGCCCGCGAAAGCGATTCCAGATTCAGCGATGATGTTGAATGTTAAATCGCTTTCGCGGGCAAGCCTCGCTCCTACAGGGGGAGCGGTGTTTAGACGGCTACTGCGCGTGGCTCAGTACGACGCAACGCCCGAATCTTGCTCAGCGTATCCGCACACGTCTTCGCCGCTTCCTGGCCTTTGTGTACGAAATGCTCGAAGAAGAACTTCTGATGCTCTTCGCCGGCATGGAAGTGGTGCGGGGTCAGGGACACCGAGAACACCGGCACTTCGGTTTCCAATTGAACCTGCATCAAGCCGCTGACCACAGACTGGGCGACGAATTCGTGACGGTAGATCCCGCCGTCCACCACCAGGGCAGCCGCGACAATGCCGGCATAACGGCCGGTCTTGGCCAGCAACTTGGCGTGCAGGGGCATTTCAAAGGCGCCGCCGACTTCGAAGAAGTCGATGTCGGATTCCTGATAACCCTGAGCAATCATTTCTGCGACGAAGCCCTTACGGCTCTGATCGACGATTTCCTTGTGCCAGCAGGCCTGGATGAACGCAACGCGCTCGCCCTGATGGTGTTTGCTTTTGCTGTCGATTGCGGTGGGTTGCATGTTCTGACTCCTGTTTATGTATAAAACAGGGCATATGAATCGAATGGGATTTAAGGGTACGCACGCTCGCAAGAATGCCTGCGGACGACCCTTTGGCGCCAATCCCGTTCTCTCTTCATCCGGACTATGACCGTCGGCCCCGGGATCACACCGGGTCTGCTGACCTTGCCGTCAAACACCGCCGAAGCCGTGCCTGTCGCCAAGCGCTCGCGGGCTATGCGCATTGCGCGCAATTACCGCCGGTGGGGAGTTGCACCCCGCCCTGAGAACGTTTTGCCGACAGATTGTCTGGCGGCGCAGCGTTTTTAACACATATTTCTCAGCCGTGCATTGCTGCTATCTGATGATTGCTATCGACTTTTTCGCTCACTTGCTGCGTCTTTTCCTCGCCCAAGGGTTGATTATTCGTCGACATGACCGCAGTAATTCCATTCCGAAAGGGATTTTCCCCTGCTTACCGAGGCCAGATTCATGAGCGTTATCGATCTTCGCAGCGACACCGTCACTCAGCCGACTCCGGGGATGCTCGACGCGATGGCCAACGCGGCCACCGGTGACGACGTCTACGGTGAAGATCCGACGGTCAATCGTCTGGAAGCCGAGTTGGCGAAACGCTTGGGCTTTGCCGCGGCGCTGTTCGTGCCGACCGGCACCATGAGCAACCTGCTGGGCCTGATGGCGCACTGCGAGCGCGGTGACGAATACATCGTTGGCCAACAGGCGCACACGTATAAGTACGAAGGTGGCGGCGCGGCGGTGCTCGGTTCGATCCAGCCGCAACCGCTGGAAGTGCAGGCCGACGGCTCGCTGGACCTGGCTCAGGTGGCCGCCGCGATCAAACCGGACGACTTCCATTTCGCCCGCACCCGCTTGCTGGCGCTGGAAAACACCATGCAGGGCAAGGTGCTGCCGCTGGAGTATCTGGCCCGGGCGCGCAGTTTCACTCGCGAACACGGGTTGCAACTGCACCTCGACGGCGCTCGCCTGTACAACGCGGCGGTCAAATTGGGTGTTGATGCCCGGGAAATCACCCAGCATTTCGATTCGGTGTCAGTCTGCCTGTCCAAGGGGCTGGGCGCGCCGATCGGTTCGGTGTTGTGCGGCTCGGTCGAGTTGATCGGCAAGGCGCGCCGTCTGCGCAAGATGGTCGGCGGCGGCATGCGTCAGGCCGGGATTCTGGCGGCGGCGGGGTTGTACGCACTGGATAACAACGTCCAGCGTCTGGCGGACGATCATGCCAACGCGCAATTCCTCGCGGACGGACTGCGAAAAGCCGGTTACGAAGTCGAACCGGTGCAGACCAACATGGTTTATGTGCAGATGGGCGACAAGGCCGAGGCGATCAAGGCGTTTGCCGCCGAGCGCGGGATCAAACTCAGTGCCGCCGGTCGTCTTAGAATGGTCACGCACATGGACGTGAGCCGCGCGCAAATCGAGCAAGTCATCGCGACATTCGTCGAGTTTTCGCGCAACTGACAGCGTTAGCCGTCCAATTGACCGTTTCTATCGTATAAACACGCTGTACCCCGCGCGCTGGGCCGATATAATGCGGCCCTTTGCCGTCGCTTCGTCTGTTGACGTTTCGCACAGGCCTTTGGCCGCAGCCTCCGTGGAAGAACCTAATGAAAAGCGCAGAAATCCGTGAAGCCTTCCTTCGCTTCTTCGAAGAGCAAGGCCACACTCGTGTAGCCTCCAGCTCTTTGATTCCGGGCAACGACCCAACCCTGCTGTTCACTAACGCGGGGATGAACCAGTTCAAGGACTGTTTCCTGGGCCAGGAAAAACGTGCGTACACCCGTGCGACCAGCAGCCAGAAATGCGTGCGTGCCGGTGGCAAGAACAGTGACCTGGAAAACGTCGGTTATACCGCTCGTCACCACACCTTCTTTGAAATGCTGGGTAACTTCAGCTTCGGTGACTATTTCAAGCACGACGCAATCACCTACGCCTGGACCTTCCTGACCGGCGTCCTGAAGCTGCCCAAGGAAAAACTCTGGGTAACGGTCTACGCCTCGGATGACGAAGCCTATGACATCTGGACCCAGCAGATCGGTGTGCCGGTCGAGCGCATGATCCGCATCGGCGACAACAAAGGCGCGCCGTACGCCTCCGACAACTTCTGGACCATGGGCGATACCGGCCCGTGCGGTCCTTGCACCGAGATTTTCTACGATCACGGCGCCGACATCTGGGGCGGCCCACCGGGCTCGCCGGAAGAAGACGGCGACCGTTACATCGAGATCTGGAACAACGTGTTCATGCAGTTCAACCGCACCGCCGATGGCGTGTTGCATCCGCTGCCAGCACCGTCGGTCGACACCGGCATGGGCCTGGAGCGGATCAGTGCGGTGATGCAGCACGTTCATTCCAACTATGAAATCGACCTGTTCAAGAACCTGCTGAGCGCATCGGCCAAGGCCATTGGCTGCACCAATGACGATCAGTCTTCGCTGAAGGTTGTGTCCGATCACATCCGTTCGTGCGGTTTCCTGATTGCCGACGGCGTGCTGCCGTCCAACGAAGGTCGTGGTTACGTGCTGCGCCGGATCATTCGTCGTGCGTGCCGTCACGGTAACAAGCTGGGCGCGACCGGCAGCTTCTTCTACAAGATCGTCGCGGCGCTGGTTGCCGAGATGGGCGAAGCGTTCCCGGAACTGCAGAAGCAACAAGCCAACATCGAGCGCGTGCTCAAGGCTGAAGAAGAGCAGTTCTCCAAGACCCTGGAGCACGGCCTGAAGATTCTCGAGCAGGATCTGCTGGAACTCAAAGGCACCGTGGTGCCGGGCGACGTAGTGTTCAAACTCTACGACACCTACGGTTTCCCGATGGACCTGACCGCGGACATCGCCCGCGAGCGCAACCTGACCGTCGACGAAGCCGGCTTCGAACGCGAAATGGAAGCCCAGCGCGTCCGTGCCCGTTCCGCCAGTTCGTTCGGTCTGGACTACAACACGCTGGTCAAGGTTGACGTGGCCACCGAATTCACCGGCTACAAGGCCACCAGTGGTTCGGCGAAAATTGTCGCCATCTATAAAGAAGGCAAGTCCGTCGACGTCTTGAGTGAAGGCGAAGAGGGCGTGATCGTTCTCGATCAGACCCCGTTCTACGCTGAATCCGGCGGTCAGGTTGGCGACTGCGGTTACCTGCAATCGAACATCGGCCGTTTCGACGTGCGCGACACCACCAAGACCGGTGGCGCGTTCCTGCACCACGGTGTGCAGGCATTGGGCAGCCTGACTATCGGTTCGCCGGTCGAGACCCACGTCGAAGCCGACGTGCGCCACGCGACTTCGCTGAACCACTCGGCCACTCACTTGCTGCACGCGGCATTGCGTCAGGTGCTGGGCGATCACGTTCAGCAGAAAGGTTCGTTGGTCGACAGTCAGCGCCTGCGCTTTGACTTCAGCCACTTCGAAGCCATCAAGCCTGAGCAACTGAAGGCGCTGGAAGACATCGTCAACGCCGAGATTCGCAAGAACACGGCTGTTGAAACCGAAGAAACCGATATCGAAACCGCCAAGCAAAAAGGCGCCATGGCGCTGTTTGGCGAGAAGTACGGCGACAACGTGCGCGTACTGAGCATGGGCGGCGATTTCTCCGTCGAGCTGTGCGGCGGGATCCACGCCAACCGTACCGGCGACATCGGCCTGCTGAAAATCATCAGCGAAGGCGGTGTGGCTTCCGGTGTGCGTCGTATCGAAGCGGTCACCGGCGCTGCGGCACTGGCATACTTGAACGCTGCCGAAGAACAACTCAAGGAAGCGGCCAACCTGGTCAAGGGCAGCCGCGACAACCTGATCGACAAGCTGTCGGCTGTGCTGGAGCGCAACCGTCTGCTGGAGAAGCAACTCGAGCAGTTGCAGGCCAAGGCTGCCAGCGCGGCGGGCGACGATCTGTCGGCTTCCGCCCTGGACGTCAAAGGCGTGAAAGTACTGGCCGTGCGTCTGGACGGTCAGGATGGCAAGGCGCTGCTGGCGCTGGTCGATCAACTGAAAAACAAACTCGGCCGCGCAGTGATCCTGCTCGGCAGTGTCCATGAGGAAAAGGTCGTTCTGGTTGCAGGCGTAACCAAAGACCTGACTGGCCAACTCAAAGCCGGTGATTTGATGAAGCAAGCCGCTGCGGCAGTGGGCGGGAAGGGCGGTGGTCGTCCAGACATGGCGCAGGGCGGTGGTACTGACGCTGGCGCACTGGATGCGGCATTGGCCCTGACTGTTCCATTTGTAGAGCAGGGTTTATAAGGCAGTGTGTCCGGCCCACAGTCTAGTGGTGGGCCGGAACGCTGTTTGAGTGATTATTTGGGCGCCCTTCATGGGCAGAGGCGGCTTTGAAATGGCTTTGATCGTACAGAAATTTGGAGGCACCTCGGTCGGCACTGTCGAGAGAATCGAGCAGGTCGCCGACAAGGTTAAGAAATTCCGCGATGCCGGCGATGACCTGGTGGTTGTGCTGTCTGCAATGAGCGGCGAAACCAACCGTCTGATCGATCTGGCCAAGCAAATCAGTGGCGACGGCCAGCCGGTTCCGCGTGAGCTGGATGTGATCGTCTCCACCGGTGAGCAGGTGACGATTGCCCTGTTGGCCATGGCGCTGATCAAGCGCGGCGTGCCAGCGGTGTCCTACACCGGCAACCAGGTACGGATTCTGACGGATAGCGCGCACAATAAAGCGCGTATCTTGCAGATTGATGACCAGAAGATTCGCGGTGATCTGAAAGCAGGTCGTGTGGTGGTTGTCGCCGGTTTCCAGGGCGTCGACGAGCACGGCAACATCACCACCCTCGGTCGTGGTGGTTCCGACACCACCGGCGTGGCGCTGGCGGCAGCCTTGAAGGCTGACGAATGCCAGATCTACACCGATGTCGACGGCGTCTACACCACCGACCCGCGTGTGGTGTCCGTGGCCCAGCGCCTGGACAAGATTACCTTCGAAGAGATGCTGGAAATGGCCAGCCTCGGTTCCAAGGTGTTGCAGATCCGTGCGGTGGAATTCGCCGGCAAGTACAACGTTCCGCTGCGCGTACTGCACAGCTTCAAGGAGGGTCCGGGCACCCTCATTACTATTGATGAAGAGGAAACCATGGAACAGCCGATCATTTCCGGCATCGCTTTCAACCGCGATGAAGCCAAGCTGACCATCCGTGGCGTGCCAGACACCCCGGGCGTTGCATTCAAGATTCTCGGCCCGATCAGCGCCGCGAACATCGAAGTCGACATGATCGTGCAGAACGTTGCGCACGATAACACCACCGACTTCACCTTCACCGTACACCGCAACGACTTCCAGGCCGCGCAAACCGTGCTGGAAAACACCGCTCGCGAGATCGGTGCCCGTGAAGTCGTTGGCGACATCAAGATCGCCAAGGTCTCGATCGTTGGTGTCGGCATGCGCTCCCACGCAGGTGTGGCCAGCCGCATGTTCGAATCCCTGGCGAAAGAAAGCATCAACATCCAGATGATCTCGACTTCGGAAATCAAGGTTTCCGTGGTGATCGAAGAGAAGTACCTGGAACTGGCTGTGCGCGCCCTGCACACGGCTTTCGAACTGGACGCGCCGGCCCGAACGGGCGAGTGATGCGTTTGCCGAAGGGCGCGGTCTGACCGCGCCCTTTTGTTTTTTTGAATGGTGCGGCCCGAAGCTGTTCTTTTGCCCGCGCTGGTCAATACTCAGGCATGTAGGGCTGCGATCTTTCAGGTTGTAGGTCGAGTGCCTTTTTTTTGCAGACTGTTGTCCCTGAAATGAAATGCGTGAGGAGAAAGGTATGCTGATTCTGACTCGTCGGTGCGCAGAAAGCCTGATTATTGGTGATGGAGAAATCACCGTGACCGTGCTCGGCGTTAAAGGAAATCAAGTGCGTATCGGTGTCAACGCCCCGAAAGAGGTTGCGGTCCACCGTGAGGAAATTTACCTGCGTATAAAGAAAGAGAAGGACGAAGAACCAAGCCATTAATTTTTATCGTTTTTTATGTTTGCAAACGGGGAAGAAGCTGGTTAATATACGCCCCGTGTTGCGGAGAGCTGGCCGAGTGGCCGAAGGCGCTCCCCTGCTAAGGGAGTACACCTCAAAAGGGTGTCGGGGGTTCGAATCCCCCGTTCTCCGCCATTATTTGCGTAGTACGTTGTAATCTGGCTTCTTCGGTAAGTTGTTGAAATTACTAGAAAAAAGCGCTTTACAAAAAGATTCGACGGCCTATAATGCGCGGCAACAAATGCACTCGTAGCTCAGCTGGATAGAGTACTCGGCTACGAACCGAGCGGTCACAGGTTCGAATCCTGTCGAGTGCACCATTTAAGAGTTGTTTGCAGTGATGTGAGCTACTCTGTTTCAACCAGTTGTGATCTGGTCTAAAAACACAAATTGCACTCGTAGCTCAGCTGGATAGAGTACTCGGCTACGAACCGAGCGGTCACAGGTTCGAATCCTGTCGAGTGCACCAAACAACAAAAAGCCCGCGTTTAACGCGGGCTTTTTGCCGTCTGGGATTTGGCTTTTCCTCTGGTACATCCTCTCTCATCGAATTCGACGTGTGCGCTACGACCTCGCTTGGTGTCGTATCGGTAACTCGTGGCCGAATTCCGAATACTGATCTTGTCTGGCTTGCCGAGGGCGCTTTCGACGTCTTGCCGGGTCATGCCGGCGACAATCCGTTGATTGATGATTGCTTCCCTGCGTTCCCGGGCATCGATCTGGTTTCCACAGTTGTCTTCTGTCTGGCCGACGACCGTTGGCTCCCTCCTTTTGATATTCATACGTGATGTTTCACGAAAGTCCGCTTCCGGCATCAGTGACACCGTGCTGCCGGGGGTAAACGTGCGCACTTCCTGGAGCGAAAGGCTTTCTCCGGCCGTACAACTCAGCGTGGTGAAGGTGATGCGGCCGTTTGCTGCCTCGCAGCGGTGAACGGTTGAGGCAAGTGCCACGGGCGGCAGGCAGAGCAGGGCGATCAGCAGAAAATAACAGGCATTCAATGGCATCAAACGTCCTCCATGACGGTCTGACTCAAGGGTAGCCGCTACATTTTTCAGCGCTGGTGTGTTTTCTTTTCAGAATGAGTCGTCGCATTTTCACGGATCAGGACGGCGCTCAGGTTTGTCTCGCAAGCGCTTGTTTCAGCCGCGATTTTTTAACATTTAAAACCGTTGGGCGGTGTATCATTGCGCCCGTCAGCCCCGCCGGGGCTTGTGGAATACCTCCATGGACTTACCCAGTAGTAATTCAGTAAACCGCTTTTCCAATCATGAATTGACTGATTGATCCTTCCGGCGTGCCCCGCTGCTGGGAGTGGAGTTCGCCTATGTCCGAAGTTGAAGTAAAGAAAACGCAAGAAAGCCTGCAGGACCGCCTCGCTCAAGTGATTGAGCTGTTGCAGCGTCAGCGGGTGGTCGAAGACCTGACTCATCGCCAGGAAGGTCCGCATCACGACCGGGTCGAAAACCTGGTTCACCGGCAAAACCTCGTCGAGCTGCAGCGCAAGCTCGACGACCTGCACTCCGCCGACGTTGCCTACATCCTTGAAGCCTTGCCGCTGGACGACCGTCTGACGCTCTGGCAATTGGTCAAGGCTGACCGCGACGGCGACATCCTGCTCGAAGTGTCCGACTCGGTACGTGAAACCCTGATCGCCGACATGGACGATCACGAGCTCCTGGCAGCGGCCAAGGACATGGATGCCGACGAACTGGCTGACCTGGCCTCCGAGCTGCCGCGAGACGTCGTCCACGAGCTGATGGAAACCCTCGACGGTCAACAGCGTGAGCGCGTTCGCTCCGCGTTGTCCTATGACGAGGAGCAGGTCGGTGCGCTGATGGACTTCGAGATGGTGACGATCCGTGAGGATGTCAGTCTTGAAGTGGTGTTGCGTTACCTGCGTCGGCTCAAGGAGCTACCGGGCCATACCGACAAACTGTTTGTGGTCGATTACGACGGCGTGCTCAAGGGCGTGCTGCCGATCAAGCGTTTGCTGGTCAACGACCCGGAAAAACAAGTATCGGAAGTCATGGCCAGCGACCCGGTGAGTTTTCACCCGGACGAAGACGCCTACGATGCCGCACAAGCGTTCGAACGTTACGACTTGATCTCGGCCCCGGTGGTCGACAAGAACGGCAAGCTGATCGGCCGTCTGACCATCGATGAAATGGTCGACCTGATTCGTGAAGAGAGCGAAAACGAAGTTCTCAACATGGCGGGTCTGCGTGAAGAGGAAGATATTTTCGCGTCAGTCTGGAAATCCCTGCGCAACCGCTGGGCCTGGCTGGCAATCAACCTGATTACCGCCTTTATTGCCTCTCGCGTGATCGGATTGTTCGAAGGTTCGATCGAGAAGCTGGTGGCGCTCGCGGCATTGATGCCGATCGTGGCGGGCATCGGTGGCAACTCGGGTAACCAGACCATCACCATGATCGTTCGCGCCATGGCGCTGGACCAGGTGAGTACCGGCAATACTTCGCGTCTGATGCGCAAGGAGCTGGCCGTCGGTTTGATCAACGGTTTGGTGTGGGGTGGGGTGATTGGTGCGGTCGCCTACCTGCTTTACGGCAGTTGGTCCCTTGGTGTGGTGATGACCGCTGCCATGACGCTCAACCTGTTGCTCGCGGCGTTGATGGGGGTGTTGATCCCCATGACCCTGGCGAAGATGGGTCGCGATCCGGCGATGGGCGCCAGCGTGATGATTACGGCCATGACCGACAGCGGTGGTTTCTTCATTTTCCTCGGGCTGGCGACCATCTTCCTGCTTTGATTGCCATCTGCCTGCAACCCGCGAATCAGCTCGTAGGAGCCAGGCTTGCCGGCGAAGGCGATCTCAGGGCCGCCTTCGCCGGCAAGCCAGGCTCCTACGAGAGCAATTAACCCGCCAATCGGCGGGTTTTTTTGTGGCTGAATTTCAGGCAAAAAAAAGCCAGCGATTAAGCTGGCTTGAGCGTTCGGATGAATCAGGAGGCGTCTGCGGCCATTTCGGCGTCGTGGGCAATCAGCGAAACGAGTGCGTTCTGCTGACGGTGGGAGAGTTGGCGGAAGCGCTGCAGCAGTTCGCGTTCGTGCAGTGACAGCTCCGGGCTGTCCAGTCGCATGCTCAACTCTTCACCCAGTGCGCCTTCCTGAATGAGACTCTGCTCAAGGCGCGCAATGATTTCGGAGTTCATGCTGCGATGATGATTGCGAGCCACCTCGGCAATGCGTTCACGCATTCCGTCTGGCAGACGTACGACGAACTTGTCAGCCGTACGGCTGGAATAAATTGCCTGTTTCAATGGGCGCATATATTTAACCGGTTAGTTCAGGGGAGCGGTTCTCGGGATTGGCCGCGCGATGTCTGATAGGACAAGGACTCTGGCCAAATGTTCAACCTGAATTGATAGAGGCTCGCATCATGCCTCAAAGAAGCCAGATCATTGGCGTCAATTCTGTGACAAATATTGAACTGGATAAAGGCGTTATGCCAGCACCAATTATCAGAAATGCGGACTGGTTTGAAAAGACTACCCATGTCCGTATCGCTGGCCGCGTCCTATTGCACAACAAGAGATGTCCTGAGACACCTGAAGGTGCATGCTGTGCGGATTTCGATCACGATTCCTTACTTCGTACAGAATAGTGGCAATTGGCCGATTTACTAGTGGCAACCACGACATGGGGGGCTAATTCAGGATGGATGGCAGACTGATTTACCTGATGGGGCCTTCCGGGTCCGGCAAGGACAGTCTCATCGAGGCCGCTCGTGCGCCTTTGCAGACAATCAACTGCGAAGTGGTGCGTCGGGTCATTACGCGTTCAGCCGAATCCTTGGGTGAGGATGCGATCGGTGTTTCCCGTGAAGAGTTCGCGCGCCGCAAAGAAGAGGGCGACTTCGCGCTGTGCTGGCATGCCAATGGCCTGGATTACGGTATTCCCGTCGTGATCGATCAATGGCTCAAGGAGGGCCGGGATGTCCTGATCAACGGCTCCCGCGGGCACTTGGCCCAGGCGCTACGCCGTTATCCGGCGCTGGTGCCGATTCTGTTGACGGTCAAGGAGGACGTGCTGCGAGAGCGCTTGCTGCGGCGGGGGCGTGAAAGTCTGGCGGAGATTGAGGCGAGATTGCGCAGAAATGAACTGTTCACGGCGGACGCCTCAGTCGGTGAGACGCTTATCCACCAACTCGACAATTCAGGCGAACTTTCGGACACAGTGGCCGAGCTGTTGAAGCTGCTACAAGTCAGCGCAACACCGGATCAAACTTGATCTTGCGGCCAGCAACCAGCGCCAGCACAAACAAAGCACTGAAAACGCCGCAGGCAATCAACGGCAGGGTGACGACTGCGTCCTCTACCAGTGATAAATGAAGAATGCCGCTGAGCAGGGCGAGGACGAAAAATCCTGCGGCTGATTTGGACATGCTGTGCTCCTGATGGGTTGTTCAAAATACCAGGCGTTCTGAAGACTGCGCTGGCAGCAGGACATTTTCCTGACTCACTTCTTGACCGACAAAACCCTGCTGATTACCCAACACCGCCAATTGAGGTGCCTTCTGTACCTGGAGGTAATGAGGCATTCGTTGGGCAACCGGCTCGGCACCGCTCTGCGGGGCAAAATGAAAACCCAAAAAAATCGCCAGAGCGATCGCGTTCGAGAGTAAAAGGGCGCGGTTCATGAGGGCTGACCTCCGTTGTTCTTTGAGAACAGCTGAAGCAGCCGACGTGCCAAGAGTCTAACGGCTATTAAATCCTTTAAAAACAAAGAATTAAGATAATCGTGCAAGGTGGTCTCATTGCAATTTGCAATGATGGCTTTTTGCGGTGATGCAATTTGCACGGTTAACAAATCCCGTGCTGTAGAGGGGCGTCTGCCTACACTTAAAAAGCCTACGGACGACATGACAAAATCAGACCCGCCCGTTAACATGCACGCCGTCCATCGCATCGCATTTCTCGCGTGCGACTTGTGTCTCAGTAGCTCAATTGGATAGAGCATCCCCCTCCTAAGGGGAAGGTTGGCAGTTCGAACCTGCCCTGGGACACCATCAATTTCCAGCCCTGTGGCTGTCAAAAAAGCCCCGCCAGGATCTCGCATCCGGCGGGGCTTTTTCGTGTGCGATCACCTGACGACCAACATTTGATAGACGCGCATTGCTGTGCCTTACTCCAAAGACCACACAGGGAGCGAAATCGATGCGACGCAGGGGCGCCCAATTCTGGTTGTGGACCAACACGCGATTGCCTCTGCACACCCACGAAGAAGTGCTGGGCAGTGGCGTGCAAATCGAGGTGCATGCGCGGATCAGTGTTGAAGGGGTTACCCAGATTTTTGTAGGTGTCTACGGCGCTGATGGCTGGCCGATTTGCGAGGAGCATCATGACCTCAAGGCGGGTGAGCATTACTGCGCCGCATTGAAGTGGGGTACCCAGCGGGCGAGGGAGATTGTGGCGGACACTCAGGAGTTCGTCGCGCCGCACCGGGTGCAATTGACGTTGAGTCCGGTGATTACCGATGAGTCGGTCGTCGCGTTGCGCCGGATGGAGATGACTGAGCGTGAACGCTTGAAGCTCAGGTCTGCCGATGCCTGGTCAGAGTACCTGGACGCCAAGGAGGCCATGCTCGTCTTGATGCGCTCCACCAAGGTTGACCCTATGGTCTGGGCCGATCACAAGGAGCGGCTCAGGCAGGCGATCGATCGGCGCGCCTGCGTGCAGCGCGACTATCTGAACTGAGCGCGCTTCAGCGCTGGTTGCGCAGCGTCTCGATGGTCAGGATCAGATCATCGTAGGACACCGGTTTGCCAACATGCTGGTCAAAGCCTGACTGTCGTGATTTCTGAATGTCGCTGTGCGCCCCGTAGCCGGTCAGGGCGATGGCCGGTACATCCTTCGCGAGCGGCAATTCACGCAGTGCGCTCATCAACTCGTGGCCGTTCATGACTGGCATGCCGAGGTCGGAAATGATCAGGTCGAATCGAGTGCTTTTTGCCGCGTCCAGCGCCGCCACCGGGCGGTCAAAGGCAATCACTTGCGCATCTTCCATCTCCAGCAGCATTTTCAGGGTTTCCAGCACGTCCGCGGAATCGTCCACCAACAGAATCGTCAGTCCGCTCAGTCTGCCGCAGGCCTCTTCGGTCTGGGCAGCGGCTTGCGCTTCGCCGGCGGTTTTGGCCAATGGCAGATAGACGGTGAACGTGCAGCCTGTGCCTACACCGGCAGAACTCACCTCGACTGCACCGCGTTGCGCCTCGGTCAACTGACGGACCAGCGACAAACCAATCCCGAGCCCTTCACGGTTATGGGTGGCATGTTGTTTTTCAGCCTGGCCGAACAGGTCGAACACGTGATCGAGGTTTTCCGGGGCAATGCCGACGCCATTGTCCTTGATGTCGAGCCGCGCCATGTCCCCGGCCTGGCTGGCGATCAATTGCACACGCCCCTTGGTCGGGGTGAATTTCAGTGCATTGTTCACCAGGTTCCAGATGATTTGTTCCAGCCGTGTCGGGTCGGCCTGGACCATCAATGCATCGGACGGCACCAGCAGTTCGACGGTGACGTCATGCTGGTCATTGAGCACGACAGTGTGGACATCGCGCAGCACACTGGCGAGGTCGACGGCGACCGTTTGCAGCTTGAGCTTGCCGGTGCGGACCCGGGCCACATCCAGCAGATCGTCGATGATCCGCGCCTGGCTGGTGACCGCGTCGCAGATGGTGTTCACCGCCCTGGCCGCCGGTGCCAGCGACTTGGTCACCGGCAAGCGCCGCAGCAATTCTGCGTTGAGCTGGATCAGGTTCAGCGGATGCTTGAGCTCGTGGGACATGACCGCAAAGAACTCGTCCTTGAGGTTGTTGGTGTTACGAGTCTCGGCCAGTTCCTGGCTCTGTTCTTCGTGCTGGCGTTTATGGCCGGTCAGGTCACGGGCAATTTTCACGTAGCCCTGCAGGTTATCGCCGCTGAGCAGAGTCACTTCGCCGCTGCAAAAGAAGCGGCTGCCATCCTTGCGCAAATGCCAGCGTTCATCGTCGCTGCGGCCGTGGTTGCGCACCGTCAGCAGCTCGTTTTCCGGCACGCCCGCCGCGCGGTCCTCCGCAGAGAAGATGAAGTCATAGTAGGCGCCCTCGGCCTCGGCCTTGCTGTATCCGAAGATCAACTCCGCGCCTTTGTTCCAAGTGGTGATCACACCTTGTTCATCGAGCGTGATGATCGCGTAGTCGCGGGTGCTTTCAGCGACCAGGCGCATGCGCTCCTCGCCCAGGCGCAGCTCTTCTTCGGCCGCCCGGCGCTTGGTGATGTCGATGAAGGTCAACACGGTGCCGTCGATGTGGTCTTCGCTGGAGCGGTAGGGCAGCAGGCGGGCGATGTACCAGCGATTGTCGGTGCTGCTGACTTCGCGCTCGATCATGTTCAGCGATTCGAACACCAGCGCCGCATCACCGGCCAGGTTGTCGTAATGCAGGCGGTGGGTGATGTCGAGCAGGGAGCGCCCGGTGTCCACCGGCAGCATGCTGAAAATGTCGGTGGCGCGCGGGGTGAACCACTTGATGCGCATGCTGCGGTCGACAAACACCGTGGCGATGTCGGTGGAGGCGATCAGGTTGGTCAGGTAGTCGTTGATCTTGTCGGTTTCTTCGACCTTGGTTTTCAGCTCGAAATTGACCGTCAGCAACTCTTCGTTGATGGATTGCAGCTCTTCTTTACTGGTCTCCAGCTCTTCGGTGGCCGAGCGCAGTTCTTCGTTGATCGCCTGCATTTCTTCGTTGGAGGCCTTGAGCTCTTCGCTGGAGACTTCCGATTGTTCGATGGTGTCCTGCAAATGCAGCTTGGTGCGTTGCAGTTCGCGTTCGAGGTTGGACAGCACCTGGTTTTCGTTCTGCAGCACGGTGGTCGCCGCCAGTTCTGAAGGATCGACTTCGACCTCCTCGAAAATCACCAGCACGTACTCGCTGTCCGAGCCTTCATCCTTGTAGGGATGAGCGACCAGATCAATCAGATAACGCCGCTCATCACGCTTGATCGACACCTCGCGGGATTTGACCGACAGGCTGCTCTGCTGAACCTGGAACAACGTGGTGCGCAGTTCCAGGCGCAGCTCTGGAAGGATCAATGTCAGTAAATTGCGCGACATCTCACCACCGACGTGCCGCAGGAAACGCCCGGCACTTTCACTCATGTGCAGAATGTCGGCGTTGGCGTCGACGATCACGCTCGGTGGCGCCGACTGTTCGAGGGCGCGTTGATGGATATCGGCGAAAGAGGTTTTGCGCTGTACACCGCTGTGCGTCGGCTGCTGGGAAATGTTGGTCCGCACGTAGCCTCCACGCGGCATGGTCGGCGTGCGACGGCTGTTGGCCGTACCGGTTTTGGCGCGGAAGATCCGGTTGCGTTTGTCCACCGGGGCGAACAGTTCGTGGCACGCGTCCGCGCTCTCGGAGGAGCCGAGAAACAGGAACCCGCCGGGGCGCAGGGCAAAGTGGAACATTTGCAGGATTTCGCGCTGCACTTCGCGATCGAGATAGATCAGCAGGTTACGGCACACGATCAGGTCGATCTGCGAGAACGGCGGATCGGACAGCAGGCTGTGTTTGGCGAACAGGACTTTTTCGCGGATTTCCTTGCGAATCCGGTAATGGTCATCTTCCTTGAGGAAGTAATGTCGCAGTCGCGTCGGCGGCACGTCGGTCACGATGGCTTGCGGGTACAGCCCGGCCCGGCCGACGCTGATGGCGCGCTCGTCAATGTCAGTGGCAAACAGTTGCAGCGATGCCGCACTGGCGTCCAGTTGCAACTGATCGCTGAGCAACATCGCCAGGCTGTAGGCTTCTTCGCCGGTGGAACAACCCGCAGACCAGACGCGAATTTCTTCTTTCTCGGGCTGCGCTGACACGGCGGCACTGACCAGTTGCGGCAGGACATCGCGCTCCAGCGCTTCGAAGGCCTCGCGATCGCGGAAGAAGTTGGTCACGCCGATCAGCATGTCGCCGAGCAGGGCCTTGGTTTCTTCGGGATTGTTTTGCAGGTAATGGAAATAGGACGCCAGATCCGGTTGAGACGTGACCTGCATCCGCCGTTCGATCCGGCGCAACACGGTGGCGCGTTTGTAGTGTTTGAAATCATGGCCGGTGCCGGTACGCAGCTGGATCAGAATGTCGTGCAGCATTTGCTCCGCGACCAGCGCTTCGCGTTCGGAGATGGCGACAATGGTCTGCGGTTCGGGGTCGTTGGCGATGGGCAAGCTGATTTCCTGAGAGTTACGCCACAGCTCCAGCAGTTTTTGCGGCATTTCAACGACCGGCAGAACCAGGTCAACCATGCGGGTATCGATGGCGGCGCGGGGCATGCCGTCGAACTCGGCGTCTTCCGGTGCCTGCGCCAGCGTGACGCCGCCCTGTTCCTTGATGCGCGAAAGACCGACGGCACCGTCGGAGCCGGTGCCCGACAACACCAGGCAGAACGCTCGTTCCCGATGGACATCGGCCAGGTCGCGGAAGAACAGATCGATCGAGGCGTGCCGGGATTCCCGTGTATCGCTGGTACTGACCTCAAGAAAACCATCGTTCATCGACAGGCGTTGTGCCGGTGAAATGACGTACACATGGTTTTTCTCGATGGACACCCTTTCAGTGACTTGCAGAACCGGCATCGCGGTCGATTCCTGGACGATCCTGTCGGCAATGCTCTGGTGATCGGGGGAGAGGTGAAGAATGATCACGAACGCCATGCCGTTGTCCTGCGGCATGTTTTCGAAGAACAGCTTGATGGCTTGCAGCCCACCCGCCGACGCGCCAATTCCCACCACCGGAAAATCCAGGGTACTGGGGATCAGGGTCTTTCGCTCATTGGAATTCGCTGAGCGATTGGGAGTGGTGGTCATAACTTTTGCCTGTGCCGACGACGGGAGCGTCTGGGTCTGAAAGAGGGGTAGCAGACGCGTTGCAATAAATCAGGATAATCCCGTTTTTCAATAACGCCTTCAAATATTTAGCCCGCATTCGCGGCCCTTTTAAATTTGGACTCCAGCGGCGCAAATGCATTCCAATTCTTCAAGTGAATGGCCCTGCTGGCCGATAACCCGGACAGTCATGATCTTCTTCTTAAAATTGCCTGGAAATCTTCGATGCTGTCGTATCACCAAAAGCGTTTTTTGATCGTCGATGATTTCTCGGATTTCCGCAGTTCCGTCAGGTCCATGCTGCGTGAGCTGGGCGTCAAGGACGTGGACACCGCCGACACCGGCGAGCAGGCGCTGCGCATGTGTTCGCAGAAGTCCTACGATTTCATCCTCCAGGATTTCCACCTCGGCGATGGCAAGAAGAACGGTCAGCAGGTTCTCGAAGACCTGATGGTCGAGAAGCTGATCAGCCATGAAGCCGTGTTCGTCATGGTCACCGCCGAGACCAGCCAGGCGATGGTGCTCAGCGCCCTGGAGCACGAGCCCGATGCTTACCTGACCAAACCCTTCAACCGTTCCGGCCTGGCCCAGCGCCTGGAGCGTCTGGAGCAGCGCAAGACCTTGCTCAAGCCGATCCTGCAGGCGCTCGATCGCGGTAAACCGGTTGAAGTGCTCAATGCCTGCATCGCCTTGTGCAAGCAGGACATCCGCTACTCGCCGCTGTGTTTGCGCTACCGCGCCGATGCCTTGCGCGACTTGAACCAGAACGAAGCGCTGGAGCGACTCTACGACAGCATCATTGCCGACCGGCCTTTGCCATGGGCGTTTGCCGGGCTGGGCCAGTTGCTGTTCAAGCGGGGTCAGGTCAGCCAGGCCAAGGGCATCTACGAAAAAGCGTTGAAAGTGTTTCCGATGATGCCGGCGCTCTATGACGGCATGGCCGATGTGCTGGTCGCCGAGGGCGACACCAAGGCTGCGCAACAGGTGTTGGAGGAGGCGATTCGTTTGTCGCCGCTGGCCGTACGCCGGCAAGCGCTGCTGGGTAAGCTGGCGATGACCAACGAAGATTTCGATACCGCGTCCAAAGCTTACCGTCAGGCCGTCAGCCAAGGTGCCCAGTCACGTTTCAAGGACGCCGAAAGCAACCTCGGCCTCGCCCATGCGTTGATCAGCAAGGGCAGCGAAAAGGGCCTGGACACCCGGACCCGGCTGGAAATCAACACCACGCTGAGTGCCGTGGCCAAGGAAAACCCTTCCGACCCGGGCCTGCAGATTCGTGCGCGGCTGATGAAGGCCACCAGCCTGTTGCTCAACGACGCCGAAACCGCGGAAAAGCTCACCGAGCAAGCGATGTTGCGCCTCGATGGCATGGAGCAATTCATGAGTGCCGAAGCCGCGCTGCTGGTGGCCAAGCAACTGCAAATGCTTGGGCAGGCTGACGCCGGTAAGTCGATGCTGAAAAACTGCGCAGAAATCTACGGTGACGATCCGACGGTGATGCAGGGTATCGCCAAGCTGACCGACGACCCGAGCATCCTCAACTCCGGCAACGATGCGGCGGAACTCAACCGTCAAGGCGTGCGGGTGTACAAGACCGGCAACCTGGTGGAGGCGCGGGCGGTGTTCCGCAAAGCCCTGGCGTTGCAACCGAAGAACATCAGTATTGCGTTGAACATGGCGCAATCGCTGCTGCATGGCACCGACACCAGCGCGCCATCGGCGGAGCTTGAAGAATGTCGCGCCTGCCTGAAAACGGTCGGCCTGATGCCCGACACCGATGCGCGATATGCGCGTTATCAGAAACTGAAAATCAAGGCGTTCAGCGGATGAACCAAGACAACCCGGCACTGGATTTCTCCACGGTGATTGCTTCCACCGTGCACGACATGAAGAACTCTCTGGCGATGCTGATGCAGGCACACAGCCAATGGCTGGCGCGCTTGCCCGACCCGGAGCGGCACACCCCGGAGCAGGGCGTGATCGAGTTCGAGTTCGCCCACCTCAACGGCATGCTGGTGCAGTTGCTGGGGCTGTACAAGCTCGGGGTCAACCAGATGCCGTTGCAGCCGGCTTACCACGAACTGGATGACTTCATCGAAGCGCAACTGGCCTGCCATCAGGACGTGTTCGCCAGTCGCGGCATCATGGCGACCTATGAAGTGGATCCGCTGAGCCCGCTGGGTTTTTTCGACCGTGAGCTGATTGCGTCGGTGCTGGCCAACAGCATCAACAACGCCATCCGTTACGCCCGTCACGCATTGTTGATCACGGTGAGCGACGAGGCCGGGCAATTGGTGTTGACCATCAACGACGATGGCGAGGGTTATCCGGCCGAGATGATCGAGCGTCAGGCCGATTACGTGCAGGGCATCAACCACAGCAGCGGCAGCACCGGCCTGGGCCTGTATTTCGCCGGACGGATTGCCGCGTTGCATCAGCGCAACGGCATCGGTGGGCGCACAGAAATCAGCAACGGCGGCCCGTTGGGCGGTGGAGTGTTCAGCCTCTATCTCCCCTGAATACCCCGCATCCCCCTGTAGGAGCGAGGCTTGCCCGCGAAGGCGATGTGTCAGTTAATTCAAGTATTGGCTGGTACAACGCCTTCGCGGGCAAGCCTCGCTCCTACAGGGAGTGGGCGTGATCCGTGAGGGTGTATTTGTACGTCGCTGCTTGATATTCCGAACACGCGGAGCCTATTTTGTACGGTCGCCGTTCGCGGCTTGCACAACTACAAAGGATTGCGTCATGACAACCGGTGGCCAGCGCTCACTCGCGCAGCGATTGACGGGCATTGATGAGATTGAATGTGTTACGCCGGATTTGAACGGCGTGCCTCGTGGCAAGGTCATGACGGCCGAAGGCTTTCACGAGGGGCGGCGTTTGCAGATGGCGCGGGGTGTGCTGCTGCAATGCATCATGGGCGGATATCCGCCAGCGCGTTTTTACGGCAGCGATGACGGCGACCTGGCGCTGGTGCCCGACCCTGCGCAGATCCATCGCTTGCCCTGGAGCAAACAGCCGCGTGCCTTGGCCATTTGCGATGCGGACGAACTGACCGGCGAAAGCTCCCCTCTGTCGACTCGTGGTCAACTCAAAGCAGTTATCGCCCGTTACGCGGCCCTTGGGCTGGCGCCGGTGGTGGCCACCGAGCTTGAGTTTTTCGTCTTCGCGCCCAACACCGACCCGACGCAACCGTTCCAGCCGCCGGTAGGCCTGGACGGGCGGCGCGAGGACGGTCATTCGGCGTTCAGTGTCAGTTCCAATAACGGCTTGCGGCCGTTTTTCAGTGAAGTCTATGAGTGCATGGCGGCCCTCAGTTTGCCGCGCGATACGTTCATGCACGAGATGGGCGTCAGTCAGTTCGAGATCAACCTGCTGCACGGCGATCCCTTGTTGCTGGCCGACCAGACATTGCTGTTCAAGCATTTGCTTAAAGAAGTGGCACTCAAGCATGGGCTGACGGTGGTCTGCATGGCCAAGCCACTGGCGCACACGCCGGGCAGTTCGATGCATATTCACCAGAGCATCGTCGAGATCGCCACCGGGCGTAACGTCTTCAGCGACGAGGCCGGTGAGCCGACTGCGACCTTCCGTCACTTCATCGGTGGCCAGCAGGCCGGCATGGCGGATTTCACGGCATTATTTGCACCGAACGTTAACTCCTATCAGCGCTTGTGCCATCCGTTCGCATCACCGAATAATGCCTGCTGGTCCCACGACAATCGGGCGGCCGGTTTGCGCATCCCGGCCAGCTCGCCAGTGGCGCGTCGGGTGGAAAATCGCCTGCCGGGGGCTGATGCCAACCCGTATCTGGCGATTGCAGCGAGCCTGGCGGCAGGGTTGTATGGCATTGAAAACAGGTTGGAGCCGAGTGAAGCGATCCAGGGCGAATTCGAGGTGCCGGATAATCTTTCGTTGCCGTGTACCTTGCATGCCGCGCTCGAGCGTCTGAAACGTAGCCAATTGGCGAAGGAACTGTTCGGCAAGGAGTTCATCGAAGGCTACGTCGCTTCGAAGACCATGGAGTTGACCAGCTTCTTTGATGAAATTACGCCCTGGGAGCGCCGTGTTTTAGCCGCCCAGGCCTGACGAACCTTCGTCTTCGGGCTATCTTTCGGATAGCCCGTTTCTTACCGCAAGGAGCCGCTCGGAACGCCGATGCGCCAAATCTGGAAACCCTTTCGAGCGCTGTATTTCGCCTCGCTGATGATGTTGATCGGCTCCGGCTTGCTGAGTACTTACCTGGGCTTGCGCCTGGCGGCCGACCATGTCGACAGCCTGTGGGTCGGTGCGTTGATGGCGGCCAACTATTTCGGCCTCGTGCTGGGGGGCAAGATCGGTCACCGGTTGATTGCCCGGGTCGGGCATATCCGGGCTTATTCGGCCTGCGCCGGGATTGTCGGCGCGGCGGTGCTGGGCCATGGTCTGGTGGACTGGCTGCCGGCGTGGATATTCCTGCGGGTCATCGTCGGTCTCGGCATGATGTGCCAGTACATGGTCATCGAAAGCTGGCTCAATGAGCAGGCCGAAGCCTCGCAGCGCGGCACGGTGTTCAGCGGTTACATGATCGCTTCTTATCTTGGCCTGGTGCTGGGGCAGCTGATTCTGGTCATGCACCCGGGCCTCGGTCTGGAGCTGCTGATGCTGGTCGCCCTGTGCTTTGCCCTGTGCCTGGTGCCGGTGGCCCTGACACGGCGGATTCACCCGGCGCCGCTGCATCCGGCGCCGATGGAGCCGCGCTTCTTTATCAAGCGCGTGCCGCAGTCGTTGAGTACGGTGCTGGGGGCGGGGCTGATCATCGGCTCGTTCTACGGTCTGGCGCCGCTGTATGCCTCGCAGCAAGGGTTGTCCACGGAGCAGGTCGGTCTGTTCATGGGTAGCTGCATTTTTGCCGGCCTGTTGGTGCAGTGGCCGTTGGGCTGGTTGTCCGACCGTTATGACCGTGCACTGTTGATCCGCTGTTTTGCGCTGGTACTGGCCCTCGCCGCGTTGCCGCTGGCGATCATGAAGCAGGTGCCGCTGGAGGTGTTGTTCATCACCGGTTTTATCTGCTCGCTGGTGAAGTTTTGCCTGTACCCGCTGGCGGTCGCGTTTTCCAATGACCACGTCGAGGCTGATCGACGGGTGTCACTGACGGCGATGTTGCTGGTGACCTACGGTGTCGGCGCGAGTATCGGACCGTTGGTCGCCGGGGTACTGATGAAGATGTTCGGCAGTCAGATGCTCTACGCCTTCTTCAGTTTCTTTGCGTTGGTGCTGGTGTGGCGGATCCGCCCGAAAGCGGTGACCAACCTGCATCAGGTCGACGACGCGCCGCTGCATCACGTCGCCATGCCGGACAGCATGTCGAGTTCGCCGCTGGTGGCTTGCCTTGATCCACGTGTCGATGAACAAGTGGTGCAGGACCAGATGCAGACCCCGGCCAATCCTGATCCGGCTCCTGAGTCGGAGGCCGAGACACCCACCACTCCACCTCCGGAGGACCCTGACACAGGTCGTGAGCAAAGCTTCACCGAGGCCAGGCCTTAAACCCGGGCATAAAAAAACGGGCAGTCACCGCAAGGGACTGCCCGTTTTTTATGGGTGCTTGAATTACAGGTCGTCTTTGTCGAAACGTCGTGCTTCGCGCTGAAGCTGATAGACGAAGCGCTCGACCTGGCGCTGCACCAGGCCGCTCATGTTATGAAAGCGGATGCCGGCGAAGGTGGTGGAGATTCTTTCTTCGAAGTGCAGGTAACGCAGTTCGACCGGTGCCGTCATTTTGCCAAAGGGCAGGGCGGCGGCGAAGCGGTCGTAGACCTGACCCAATTGCAGGCTGCCGGTGATGTCGCCTTCAAAGCGTAACTTGCAGCCGGTGGCGGAGATGTCCAACAGCTTGCCGCTGATCGGCGCCTTGAGCTTTTCACCGTCCAGATCGACGTTGACCAGTTGGGCCAGTTTCAAGGCCGCGCGGAAGGCATTGCGGCGCTGGTGATAAACCACTTCATCCGGCAGCGGTCCACGATAGCAGCGGCTGTCACCGGACTCGTCGATGGTCAGTTGACCGTTGCTTTCCCAGGCAATGCGCACGCCTTCGTGAAAGCCTTCGACCTTGAACGGTTCGCCGGCCAGCATGAAGCGCTCACCGTCACGCGGGATCATTTCGTCGAGCGCGATGGTCCCGCGCTCGCGGTCCACGTCCACCAGATAGCTCTGGAAGCGCTGGGTGCGCTCATGGAACGTGATGATCAGCGGATCATGACTTTCTTGCAGTTGGCGCAGGTTGCCGGAGATTTCCAACGGTGTGGTAAGCACCTTGGGTGGCTGCGGGGCATCTTCCGCGGTTAAGGCATTGGACACGGTTCATCAATCTCCAGACAAAATATGACTACGGCTGGCCAGTATATTGCCAGCATGTTGCGAGTCTTGATAGGGCGCGGTCATTTGCGGGCTCAAGCCTGACTGAGCGGGCGCGGCTTCGCAAGCTTGGCGGTTGATCCGCGGGCGTCATAAAGCGCTGGCGGTTCACCGCCGGTCAGGATTTTCAGCTGATTGGCCGTGGCGGCCTGCTGGACCAGGATGGACTGGCCATTATTGGCGTTCGCCGCCTGGCATTGAGCCAGTAGATCGGTCAGCACATCGCTCTGGGCCAGCAACTGCTCGCCAATGCTCGAATGGCTGGCGAGTTGCTCCAGGCCGTTGCGATTGGTCGGCAGGTTGAGGCTGGCGAGGATTTCGCTGCGCTTGCGGCCATGCTGTTCAAGCAGAATGATCAATGCCTGTTTCTGCGCCAGAATCTCTTCGAGCAGTGGCATGTCCCGACCGTGCAAGGCGAGGGACTCGGTTTGCAGTAACTCAAGCAAGTGTTGCGCTGGAGCAAAGTCGTCGGTGATCAGTTGCAGTAAATTAGTGTCTTGCATGGCTGGCCTTGGGTTTTAAGCGTCCAAAAGCCCGGCGCGGGCCGTAGCCTAGCGCTGGGCTTCGAAGTTGAGCAGTTTGCTGGCTACACGGCTGCTGTCGACTTTATAGCTGCCATCGGCAATCGCTGCTTTCAACTCGGCCACACGGGCGTTGTCGACGGCAGGCTGATCGCGCAGCTTGTCAGTGACCTGTTGCAACTGTTGAGCCTCATTGCTGAGGTGTACCGATTCCCCGCTTTTGATGGCAGTGGCCTGTTCGGCCGGGGTATTCAGCGGCGCGGATTTGCCAGCATCGGCAGTTTCCTTGGCAACGCTGGTACGTGTACTGCCCGTAAGTGGCGAGGAGCTGTTCAAACGGCTGAAATCGATGACCATGGTAAAAAACCTCTGAGTATTTGGACGCTTGCCATGTTTTCGGCTCTCCCTGTGAAAACTTTAGACCCATTTATCAAATGGGCCCGCATGCGCCAGCACTTCTCCTGCATGCGGCACAGTTTAGGGAACAGCCTCGGGCAACGCCACATCTTCACGAACAGAGAATCCTACATGGACACTTCCACCTGACCTGGCGCGGTAACCTGCGCCTTGATGACCCGTTTGGAATTGAGGTTTTTCACCCGTATCTGCTCGGCCATGCCGCCGTTGGACAGGGCCTCGCCGGGCATTCGCACGCTGAGCGTACCACTGCGGGCGGTAATCACCACCTGATCGCCTTTGCTAATGACTTCCGCCTGTTCGAGATGAACCAGGGTAATCACCTGGTCGGTGACCATTGGTCGGGTAAGTCGCTGGCCGATCGCCTGGTCTACGGATGTGAAGTAGCCCTGGCCGATCAGACTGACGTCACGCTCGCGCAGCGTCACGTCATCGGGCTCGACAATCCCTGCGCGGCGCAGGGGCCGGGTGACGGTCACAACGTCGCGAAACAGGCGGACTTGAGCGGGTACGAAGACTGTCCAGGGTGATGCCCCCTCGCAGCGAACCTTGACCGTGACCCGGCCCAGCGGCTTGGCCGGACTCTCGAGGCTGGCTGTCAATTCCTTGTCGCACATGGGCATGCGCAGTCGCTGGTCGAGCTGGTTGACCTGGATTTCGTAGCGACCTTCCGTTTGACTGGTAGCCAGATAGTCTTCTACGGTGAATTCAAGAAAGCCCTGGGTGACGCCGATAAGCATGTCAGGCAAGGTAACTGCGTCAGCAAAGGCAGGGCTGCCAGCGTTGAACAGGCAAACGGCCGACACTGCACAGAGCAATCTGCGGATAGGTGATGTCAGGCGTCGGAAAAATGTCGGTTCTGTGTTCATAAAAGTTAAAAAGCAAGCGCCGTGCCGTTTAGTGATGAATGTGCGTCGCAACACACTTAGCGTTGGTGTAGGAGTCTGGGCATGGCTGGTGTAATGGATTCGGTAAACCAGCGCACGCAACTGGTAGGGCAGAATCGCCTGGAGCTGTTGTTGTTCCGTCTCGACGGCCAGCAGCTGTACGGGATCAACGTGTTCAAGGTTCGCGAGGTGCTGCAATGCCCCAAGCTGACCCTGATGCCCAAGTCCAGTCCTGTCGTGTGCGGTGTGGCAAATATCCGGGGGGCGACCATTCCGATCCTTGATCTGGCAATGGCGACCGGTTCCGGGGCGCTTAAAGATCAAAGCAATCCTTTCGTGATCATCACGGAGTACAACACCAAGACCCAGGGTTTCCTGGTGCGCTCGGTGGAACGCATCGTCAACATGAACTGGGAGGAGATTCATCCGCCTCCCAAGGGCACCGGACGCGATCATTACCTGACGGCTGTGACTCGGGTCGACAATCAGTTAGTCGAAATCATCGACGTCGAGAAGATCCTGGCGGAAGTGGCGCCGACACCGGAAGCGATTTCCGTCGGCGTGGTCGATGTCGAAACCCAGCACAAGGCGCTGTCGCTGCGGGTGCTGACGGTCGATGACTCGTCGGTGGCGCGTAAGCAGGTCACGCGTTGCCTGCAAACGGTCGGTGTCGAAGTGGTGGCGTTGAACGACGGACGGCAAGCGCTGGATTACCTGCGCAAACTGGCCGACGAGGGTAAGAAGCCGGAAGAAGAGTTCCTGATGATGATCTCCGACATCGAGATGCCGGAGATGGACGGGTACACCCTGACGGCCGAGATCCGCAACGACCCTCGCATGCAAAAGCTTCATATCATCCTGCATACTTCGTTGTCGGGTGTGTTCAATCAGGCGATGGTCAAGAAAGTCGGTGCCGATGACTTCCTGGCCAAATTCCGTCCTGATGACCTGGCATCCCGGGTAGTTGACCGGATCAAAGCAGCAGACATCAGCTAGGGGCCTTTTGCCCTTGGTGGTTAACACGATTTAAGAGGCGGCATCTTTGTCTACGGGTAATTTGGATTTCGAACAGTTCCGGGTCTTCCTGGAAAAAGCCTGTGGCATTTTGCTCGGTGAAAACAAGCAGTACCTGGTCTCGAGCCGTCTCAACAAACTGATGGAACAGCAAGGCATCAAGTCCCTGGGTGAGCTGGTTCAGCGCATCCAGACCCAGCCGCGCAGCGGTTTGCGCGAGTTGGTGGTCGATGCCATGACGACCAACGAAACCCTGTGGTTTCGTGACACCTATCCGTTTGAAGTCTTGAAGAACAAGGTACTGCCCGAAGCGATCAAGGCGGCTCCGGGGCAACGCTTGCGAATCTGGTCGGCGGCCTGCTCGTCGGGTCAGGAACCGTATTCGCTGTCGATGTCCATCGACGAGTTCGAGCGGGTCAACATGGGCCAGTTGAAGATGGGTGTGCAGATCGTTGCCACTGACCTGTCCGGCTCCATGCTGACCAACTGCAAGACTGGCGAGTACGACAGCCTGGCCATCGGCCGCGGGTTGTCGCCCGAGCGTCTTCAACGTTATTTCGACCCGAAAGGGCCGGGGCGCTGGGCCATCAAGGCGCCGATCAAGAGTCGGGTGGAGTTTCGCTCGTTCAACCTGCTGGACAGCTACGCGAGCCTCGGCAAATTCGACATCGTGTTCTGCCGCAACGTGCTGATCTACTTCTCCGCCGAGGTGAAGAAAGACATCCTGTTGCGCATCCACAGCACGTTGAAGCCTGGCGGTTATCTGTTCCTTGGCGCGTCTGAAGCGCTGAACGGGTTGCCGGATCATTACCAGATGGTTCAGTGCAGCCCGGGGATCATTTACCAGGCTAAGTGATGGGTTGGTGGTGGTTTGAACGACGGGAGTCCTCAGGGGCTCCCGTTTTTTTTGTCTGCTGTGTTGGTGTGTATATCCGTTTCTGGGGTTATGGCGGCTGGCGGTTTCGCCCTTACGGCGAGTCACTTGGAAGAGCCCCAAGTAACCAAGGGCTCTTGCCCCTTTCGTTCGGTGCCTCGCTGTGGCTCGGCATGCCCTCGCTCCGGTCCTGCTCCGTGGGCCCGCCGCCATCGGCCATCCATGGCCGGGGGCGGCTAACCCGGCATCCATGCCGGGTTGCCCACTGCGCAGAACCTGCGCTCGGCCTCTCGAGGGGGCGCTCAGATCAAAAGCTGAAGGCGAGCTAACGCTCGGCCTGATGAGTGGTGGGAATCAAAAGCGTACGTGCCCCCTGTAGGAGCCGGCTTGCCGGCGAAAATCGTCTGGACACCGCGTTCATTCAGACAGCCCGCGTTATCGTTGACCTCCATCGCTGGCAAGCCAGCTCCTACAGTTTTGAATCGTGTGAACCCAATCCCCTGTAGGAGCCGGCTTGCCGGCGAAAATCGTCGGGGCAGCGCGTTCATTCAGACAGCCCGCGTTATCGTTAACCTCCATCGCTGGCAAGCCAGCTCCTACAGTTTTGAATCGTGTGAACCCAATCCATTGTAGGAGCCGGCTTGCTGGCGATAGCGGTGGATCAGTCGACGCATGTATTGGCTGGACGGACGCCATCGCCAGCAAGCCGGCTCCTACAGGGGGTCGGTGTTCAAGTCCGGAACGAGTGAGCGCAGTAGAGAAGGAGAGCGCGCACGACTGAGAGCCAGGTCGGCTTTCAGGCCGCCTCGGCGGCTGTGGCGGTGGTCGCCCCCTCGAGAGGCCGAGTGGAGGTTCTGCGCAGTGGGCAACCCGGCATGGATGCCGGGTTAGCCGCCCCCGGCCATGGATGGCCGATGGCGGCGGGCCCACGGAGCAGGACCGGAGCGAGGGCATGCCGAGCATTAGCGAGGCACCGAACGAAAGGGGCAAGAGCCCTTTGGTTACTTTGGGGCTTTTCCAAAGTGACTCGCCGTAAGGGCGAAACCAATAGCCGCCGTTACCCCCAAAACGGATATGTACACAAACCCACAACCCAAGAGCCCAAAACCGAAAGCGGCAGAAAAGCGGCAGACGGCGGAAACCCGTTGCCGCTTTTCTGGCATTGCCGCTTCGCCCCCTGCCCGCAAAGCCCCGGTTTACGGGCTTTTTTGAATTGGCACGCCGCTTGCTATATCCATCGTACGAAAAATCAGGTCACCCGAAGGTTTCCCGACATGAGCATCAGCTTCGATAAAGCGCTCGGTATCCACGAACAAGCCCTGGGCTTCCGCGCCCAGCGTGCCGAAGTCCTGGCCAACAACATCGCCAACGCCGACACCCCGAACTACAAGGCTCGGGATCTGGACTTCTCGAAAGTGCTCGCCGAGCAGAACGAGAAAACCAAGAGCGGCACATTCGCCTTGAACATGACCAACAACCGTCATATCGAAGCCGAAGGCATGGGCAATGGCGACGAGTCGCTGCTGTATCGCACGCCGATGCAACCGTCGATTGACCAGAACACCGTGGATGCCCAACTGGAACAGTCGAACTACGCGGAAAACGCGATCAACTTCCAGGCCAGCTTCACCCTGCTCAACAGCAAATTCAAAGGGCTGATGTCAGCCATTCGCGGAGAGTAAGTCATGTCTCTATCCAGTGTTTTCAACATTGCCGGTAGCGGCATGAGCGCGCAAACCACGCGCTTGAACACCGTGGCCTCGAACATCGCCAACGCCGAGACCGTCTCGTCGAGCATCGACCAGACCTATCGCGCACGTCATCCAGTGTTCGCCACCATGTTCCAGGGTGGGCAGAGCGGCGGCAGCGATTCGTTGTTCCAGAACCAGGACGCGGCCGGTCAGGGCGTGCAAGTGCTGGGCGTGGTCGAAGACCAGAGCAATCTGGAAGCGCGCTATGAGCCAAACCACCCGGCGGCCGACGCCAAGGGCTACGTCTACTACCCGAACGTCAACGTGGTTGAAGAAATGGCCGACATGATTTCCGCGAGCCGTTCGTTCCAGACCAACGCCGAAATGATGAACACCGCCAAAACCATGATGCAGAAGGTCCTGACCCTCGGTCAGTGATAAGGGGCGACTCAGATGAGTGTTACCGATACCACCAGCGGCATTAGCCTCAAAGACATCCTGGCCAACTCTTCGATCAAGACCAACACCAGTGCCGACGGCCTGGCGTCCGCCACGAACAGCGCCACCGGCAAAAAGGCCCTGGGCAAGGACGCGTTCCTGCAGTTGCTGGTGACACAGCTGAAGAACCAGAACCCGCTGGAGCCGCAGGACAACGGCGAGTTCGTTGCCCAGCTGGCGCAGTTCAGCAGCCTGGAAGGCATCACCACGCTCAACACCACCGTGAGTGGCCTGGCCAGCAATTACAACTCGTCCCAGGCCCTGCAGGCTTCGTCGCTGGTCGGGCGTTCGGTCATCGCGCCGAGCGAGAAGGCCGTGGTCGATACCTCCAAGAGCTTCAACGGGACCGTCGCGGTTCCGGCCTCGGTGGACCCGGTGAAAGTGAAGATTACCGACGCCGATGGCAAGGTCATCCGCACCATCGACCTGGGCAGCCAAAAAGCCGGCAGCGCCAGTTTCATCTGGGACGGCAAGAACGATGCAGGCGAAGTGGCCAAGGCGGGTACGTACACCTTCGGCGCCACCGCAACTTACGACGGCAAGGCGACTTCGCTGGTGACGTACCTGCCGGCGACTGTCAGCAGCGTGACCATCAGCCAGACCGGTGGTGAGTTGATGCTCAATCTCGCCGGTGGGGGCAGCATCGCCCTGTCCAAAGTACAAACAATTGGTATGTAGAGCCGACTAACACGGCACAAAGGAGTGGAATATGTCTTTCAATATCGGCCTTAGCGGTCTCTATGCAGCCAACAAACAACTGGACGTGACCGGCAACAACATCGCCAACGTCGCGACCACCGGTTTCAAATCGTCCCGTGCGGAATTCTCGGACGTTTACTCGGCCACCAAGCTGGGTTCCGGTAGCAAAACCATTGGTAACGGCGTGCGCCTGGCCAACGTTTCCCAGCAGTTCACCCAGGGCGACGTCAACAACACCGGCAACGTGCTGGACATGGGCATCAACGGTTCCGGCTTCTTCGTGCTGAACGACAACGGCTCGCTGTCCTACACCCGTGCCGGTACGTTCAAGGTCGACAAGGACGGTTACGTCACCAACACCGACGGCACTTCGCGTCTGCAAGGTTACGGCGTGGACGCCAACGGCAAGATCATCAACGGCGTGTTGACCGACCTGCGTATCGATACTTCGAACCTGGCGCCAAAAAACACCTCCACGGTGTCGTCGACGATCAACCTGAACTCCACCGCACCGGTTATCGATCAGGTTGCCACCCCGTTTGATTCGACCAAAGAAGCCACCTTCACCAAACAGTTCAGTACCCCGATTTATGACACTCAGGGTAACAAGCACGTCATGGACCAATACATGGTCAAGACCGGGGCGAACACCTGGAAAACCTACACCCTGATTGATGGTCGCAACCCGAATGGCACCGACCCTAGTCCTACCGCGGTTCCGTTGAACCTGCCGGTCGCTTCGACCATGGTGTTCGATACCTCGGGCAATCTGGTTTCGGTTACCACTCCGGCCGTTCCGACGCCGATCGTCAGCCCTGACCTGAGGGTCACCGGCTGGATTCCCGGTGACGTGAAAAATGGCGTGTGGACGGCCAACGGCGCTACTTCCGGCGTCGTTACGGTCTCCATGGCCAAAACCTCGCAATACAATGCTGACACCGCACGTTCGATTCCTACGCAGAACGGCTACGCCACCGGCCAGATCACCAACCTGACCATCGATGGTAGCGGTATCATGCTGGCCAACTTCAGCAACAGCCAGACCAAGGCCATCGGCCAGATCTCGCTCGCCAGCTTCACCAACGAGCAAGGTCTGCAGCCAGTAGGCGGCACCAGCTGGAAAGAAACCTACGCGTCGGGTATCCCGGGCTACGATGCGCCGAACACCGGCACCTTGGGCGAGATCCACTCCAACTCCCTGGAAGAGTCCAACGTCAACCTGACCAGCGAACTGGTCGACCTGATCAAGGCGCAGAGCAACTACCAGGCGAACGCCAAGACCATCTCGACTCAAAGCACCATCATGCAGACCATCATTCAGATGACCTGATGCTGGATAGCGCTGCATAAAAAGCCCCTCGTAAGAGGGGTTTTTTTATGGCCGGGATTTTGTGTTGTCAGGGAGGGCCTCTTCGCGGGCAAGCCTCGCTCCTACAGGTTTAATTGCGAACAACATCGAACTTGTAGGAGCGAGGCTTGCCCGCGAAGGCGTCATACCAGTCACCACATTTCCATGGGCAAAAGAAAACCCCCGACCAATCCAGAGGACCGATCGGGGGTTGTCGAGTAAGCGCCTTTCAGCGCCTACCGGCTCAGCTTATTGGCAAGCTTCGCAATCCGGCTCGTCGATGGCGCAAGCCTTCGGCACTGGAGCAGGACCGGCAGGAGCTGCCAGGACCGAATCTTCACCATGGTTGCCGCCGCTGGAAACAGCGTTCAGCTTGCCGGTGTTGATGGTCGACTTCTCGGTGCTGGTCGCGGCCAGGGCACGGAGGTAGTAAGTGGTTTTCAGGCCACGGTACCAGGCCATGCGGTAGGTCACGTCCAGCTTCTTGCCCGAGGCGCCAGCGATGTACAGGTTCAGCGACTGAGCCTGGTCGATCCACTTCTGACGACGGCTTGCCGCGTCGACGATCCACTTGGTGTCCACTTCGAAGGCAGTCGCGTAGAGCTCTTTGAGTTCTTGCGGGATGCGCTCGATCTGCTGCACCGAACCGTCGTAGTACTTCAGGTCGTTGATCATGACCGAGTCCCACAGACCGCGAGCCTTCAGGTCGCGAACCAGGTACGGGTTGATCACGGTGAATTCGCCCGACAGGTTCGATTTCACGTAGAGGTTCTGGTAGGTCGGTTCGATCGACTGCGAGACGCCAGTGATGTTGGCGATGGTCGCGGTCGGTGCGATGGCCATGATGTTGGAGTTACGAATGCCTTTCTGTACACGGGCGCGAACCGGTGCCCAGTCCAGGGATTCGTTCAGGTCAACGTCGATGTACTTCTGGCCGCGCTGCTCGATCAGGATCTGTTGCGAATCCAGCGGCAGGATGCCTTTGGACCACAGCGAACCCTGGAACGTCTCGTACGCGCCGCGCTCGTCGGCCAGGTCGCAGGACGCCTGGATCGCGTAGTAGCTGACCGCTTCCATCGACTTGTCGGCGAACTCGACGGCAGCGTCGGAACCGTAAGGAATGTGCTGCAGGTACAAAGCGTCCTGGAAGCCCATGATGCCCAGGCCGACCGGACGGTGCTTGAAGTTGGAGTTCTTCGCTTGTGGCACCGAGTAGTAGTTGATGTCGATAACGTTATCGAGCATGCGAACAGCGGTGTTCACGGTGCGTTCCAGCTTGGCGGTGTCCAGCTTGCCGTTGACGATGTGGTTCGGCAGGTTGATCGAGCCCAGGTTGCAAACGGCGATCTCGTCCTTGTTGGTGTTCAAGGTGATCTCGGTGCACAGGTTCGAGCTGTGGACCACGCCAACGTGCTGCTGCGGGCTGCGCAGGTTGCACGGGTCTTTGAAGGTCAGCCATGGGTGGCCGGTTTCAAACAGCATGGACAGCATTTTGCGCCACAGGTCTTTGGCCTGGATGGTCTTGAACAGCTTGACCTTGCCCGGGTACTCGGTCAGGGCTTCGTAGTACTCGTAACGCTCTTCGAAAGCCTTGCCGGTCAGGTCGTGCAGGTCCGGTACTTCGGACGGCGAGAACAGGGTCCACTTGCCGTCATCGAAGACGCGCTTCATGAACAGGTCAGGGATCCAGTTGGCGGTGTTCATGTCGTGGGTACGACGACGATCATCACCGGTGTTCTTGCGGAGTTCGATGAACTCCTCGATGTCCATGTGCCAGGTTTCCAGGTAGGCACACACAGCGCCTTTGCGCTTGCCACCCTGGTTAACGGCAACGGCGGTGTCGTTCACCACTTTCAGGAACGGAACCACGCCCTGGGATTTGCCGTTGGTGCCCTTGATGTACGAACCGAGTGCACGAACCGGGGTCCAGTCGTTGCCCAGGCCACCGGCGAATTTCGACAACATGGCGTTGTCGTGGATCGCGTGGTAGATGCCCGACAGGTCATCCGGCACGGTGGTCAGGTAGCAGCTGGACAGCTGTGGACGCAGGGTACCGGCGTTGAACAGGGTCGGAGTCGACGACATGTAGTCGAAGGACGACAACAGGTTGTAGAACTCGATCGCACGGTCTTCTTTCTGCTTCTCTTCGATCGCCAGGCCCATGGCCACGCGCATGAAGAAGATTTGCGGCAGTTCGAAGCGGATACCGTCCTTGTGGATGAAGTAACGGTCGTACAGGGTTTGCAGGCCCAGGTAGGTGAACTGCTGATCGCGCTCGTGGTTGATCGCCTTGCCGAGTTTTTCCAGGTCGAAGGTGGCCAGGACCGGGTTCAGCAATTCGAATTCGATACCCTTGGCGATGTACGCAGGCAATGCCTTGGCGTACAGGTCGACCATTTCGTGGTGGGTCGCGCTTTCGGCAACGTTCAGGAAGCTCAGGCCTTCGGCACGCAGGGTGTCCATCAGCAGGCGGGCGGTCACGAACGAGTAGTTCGGCTCACGCTCGACCAGGGTACGAGCGGTCATCACCAGAGCGGTGTTGACGTCGGTCAGGGCCACGCCGTCGTACAGGTTTTTCAGGGTTTCGCGCTGGATCAGGTCGCCGTCGACTTCTTCCAGGCCTTCGCACGCTTCGGTGACGATGGTGTTCAGGCGACCCATGTCCAGCGGTGCAAAAGTGCCGTCGGCGCGGGTGATGCGGATCGACGGGTGAGCGTTGACCGCTTCTTCTGCCGGAGCGTGGGCAGCGCGTTGTTTCGAACGACCGTCGCGGTAGATCACGTAGTCGCGAGCCACTTTCTGCTCACCGGCACGCATCAGGGCCAGTTCGACCTGGTCCTGGATTTCTTCGATGTGGATGGTGCCGCCCGACGGCATGCGACGCTTGAAGGTCGCGGTGACCTGTTCGGTCAGGCGGGCCACGGTGTCATGGATTCGCGACGAAGCGGCAGCGGTGCCGCCTTCAACTGCGAGAAACGCTTTGGTGATCGCGACGGTGATCTTGTCATCGGTGTAAGGAACGACAGTGCCGTTACGCTTGATCACGCGCAGTTGGCCAGGCGCGGTGGCGGACAGATCCGAAGTCGAATCAGCGGCCTGCGGCAAAGTGCCCTGCGGGTTCTCGCGAGTTGTGTCGGTTTGCATGGGGGGTTGTCTCCACATTCTCTATGTTTGTTTGGGCACCATCACGGTGCCCACCGTTCCGTCCTGAAGCACTACAACCGGCTGGGCCGGGCATACCAACTTCGGGACAGATCAGGAAGGGGGCTGTTGGGGCGCCGCTTCCATGCCGAAGTCTTTGGTCCCAGGCCTTGAGCCTGACACCAGGATCCTTTTGGGTGACAGTAATCGACTGCAACACCCGTACCGTTAACGCCGTTTCCGGCTCAAAAACAGTAGCCATCCGCACGCGCGGTTTGGTCTTTCGAAAATACGTTTGGTTCAACCGGAAAGAGGCAATAAAAGCGCTTGAAATCGGTGTCCGGTTTGTGTTTGGTTTTTGGCGTAAAACCCTACATGTAGGGTTTTTTTCGCGCCGGGGTACAAGATAATGCGTTTCGGAGGGTGTTGCAACGTACTACCTGTGGATAAACCTGTGCGTAAATTGTGTGTGAAAGGTGGAACGAGCGTGTAGGCCGCGACCTAGCTGGAGCGGACTGTTTTTCGCTGATTTTCAGCGATTGAAAACAGTCATTCGGATTTTTAAGGGCGCGAACCCTATCACAAAAAACCGGGTTGTCCGAACGCATTTGCCGGCTTGTGTTCTCGGCGGGCGACGTTTATACAATCGGCCGATGGTTACGCATTCTTATCCTCCCCAATCATTACAAAAAGACGGGCGGATCCTTCCTTATTAGTGTTGTTGGCAAGCAGAGGTCACCGTGGAGCAAGAAGCCTGGCAGGTATTGATAGTGGAAGACGACCAGCGTCTGGCCGAACTGACCCGCGAATACCTGGAGGCCAATGGCCTGCGTGTGTCGATCGAAGGCAACGGCGCCCTGGCGGCCGCGCGCATCATCAAGGAGAAACCGGACCTGGTGATCCTCGACCTGATGCTGCCGGGCGAAGACGGCCTGAGTATTTGCCGCAAGGTCCGCGACAAGTACGACGGGCCGATCCTGATGCTCACCGCGCGTACCGACGACACCGATCAAATCCTCGGCCTCGACCTGGGCGCCGACGACTACGTCTGCAAACCGGTTCGCCCACGCCTGCTGCTGGCCCGCATCCAGGCCTTGTTGCGGCGCAGTGAAGCGCCTGAACCCGTCCCGGAAAAACAGCGGCGCCTGCAATTCGGCCCGCTGGTGGTGGACAACGCCTTGCGTGAAGCCTGGCTGCACGACAACGGCATCGAGCTGACCAGCGCCGAGTTCGACCTGTTGTGGCTGTTGGTGGCCAATGCCGGGCGCATCCTCTCTCGTGAAGAGATTTTCACCGCACTGCGCGGCATCGGCTATGACGGCCAGGACCGCTCCATCGACGTGCGCATTTCGCGCATCCGGCCGAAGATCGGCGATGACCCGGATCATCCGCGCCTGATCAAAACCATCCGCAGCAAGGGCTACCTGTTTGTGCCGGAAGCCTGCGTAGACCCGTCGCTGTGAATTCGATCTTCCTGCGCATCTATGGCGGCATGTGCGCGGCGCTGATTCTGGTGGCGGTGCTCGGCGTGCTGGCGTTGCACATGCTCAACCAGGTGCGCAGCGAGCAATACCGCGAGCGCCTGGCCCATGGCACGTTCTCGCTGATGGCCGACAACCTGCAACCGATGAACGAAACCCAGCGTCACCGCGCCTTGCTGGTGTGGGAACGCCTGCTCGGGATTCCGTTGGCGCTGAAGACCTTCGCCCAGACCGACCTCGACCTGACTCAGCGCACCCGCGTGCTGCGCGGTCAGGCGCTGGTGGAGCAGACCGGTCCGCATGCGGCGAAGGTCTATCGGCTGATCAGCGACAAGGAGCAGTTGGTGCTCACGGGGGAGGTGCAGCAGATCAGCGAGCAACTGGCCCGCGCGACTATTTACCTGCTCGCCGATGAGCTGGTGCGCGTGCCGGTGGCCGAGCAGCCCAAGCGACTGGCGCAGTTGAAAGAAGACAAGGGGTTTGGTTTCGACTTGCGGCTGGTCACGGTCGGCGAAGCGGACATGGACGAAGACCAGAGCCGTCGGGTGGCCGAAGGCGATACGGTAATGGCGCTGGGCAAGGGCGGCGATTCGATCCGGGTGTTTGCCGGCATGGTCGGCACGCCGTGGGTGCTGGAAATCGGTCCGCTGTATCAGATGAATCCTTACCCGCCGGAGTGGCTGGTGCTGATCGCGGCGCTGGGCTTGAGCCTGATCGGGTTGATCGTCTATCTCTTGGTGCGGCAACTGGAGCGTCGTTTGCGCGGGCTCGAAGCGGCCGCCACGCGCATCGCCAAAGGCAGCCTGGAAACCCGCGTGCCGGCGCGCGGTGCCGACTCGGTGGGACGCCTGGCCTCGGCGTTCAACGGCATGGCCGAGCACTTGCAGCAGTTGCTGGCGATCCAGCGTGAACTGGTACGCGCGGTGTCCCACGAATTGCGCACGCCGGTGGCGCGGCTGCGTTTCGGCCTGGAGATGATCGGCTCGGCCACCACGCCGCAGGCGCTGGAGAAGTACCGCGAGGGCATGGATCATGACATTGAAGACCTTGATCGGCTGGTGGACGAGATGCTCACTTACGCGCGGCTGGAACAGGGTTCGCCCGCGCTGAATTTCCAGCGGATCGACCTGGATGCGTTGGTTAATCAAGTGATCGAAGAATTGGCGCCCTTGCGCGCCGACGTCACGGTGCAGCGCGGTCTGTGCCTCTCGGCCGCCGATTGCGATGATGCCTGGGTCGAGGCCGAACCCCGTTACCTGCACCGGGCGATCCAGAACCTGGTGAGCAACGCCATGCGCCATGCCTCATCGCGGGTGACCGTCAGCTATCAGGTCGGGCAGCAGCGTTGTCGGGTGGACATCGAGGATGACGGGCCGGGTGTGCCGGAATCCGCGTGGGAGAAAATATTTACGCCGTTCCTGCGTCTCGATGACAGCCGAACCCGTGCTTCGGGCGGGCATGGGTTGGGGCTGTCGATCGTGCGGCGGATCATCCATTGGCATGACGGGCGAGCGTTGATCAGCAAGAGCAAGAGCCTGGGTGGGGCGTGTTTCAGTTTGAGTTGGCCGCGCAATCAGGAGAAGCGTTGAGAATGGCGGTGAATGATCTGCCGCCATCGCGAGCAGGCTCGCTCCCACAGGGGATTTTCGGTGTGGCATAGATCCAGTGTGGGAGCGAGCCTGCTCGCGATGAGGCCCGAACCGACGCCGTAAATCCTCAGGCCTTGATACTCACCAAACTCAACAACTGCCCATCCTTAACCCCGAACTGCGCATCCAGCTCGGTGCCATGGCGCCATTCACTGGAAAGATCCGTCAACAATCGCAACCGCACCTCACCCGCTTCGGACCACTCCAACACCTCGGCATGCTCGAAGTAGAAGCGCTGCTGAACAATCGGATACAGCGCCTTGAACAGACTCTCCTTCACCGAAAACGTCAGCGTCACCAGCAGCGCCAGTTGATCGCGATGGCCTGCCGCCATGCGTTGTAACTCCGGCGGGGTGAGAATTTCCCCGGCCAGGCGCTCGGCCCGTTCAGGGTTGAGCAGGTTTTCCAGGTCCATTCCCAGGCCGCGCCAGTGGGTTTTCTGCGCGACAATCGCCGCTGCGCGGCCGGTGCTGTGGGTGATCGAGCCGCAGATGTGCGCGGGCCAGACCGGCGCCCGGTCTTCGCCAATGGCCGGGGTAAAATTCAGCCCTTCCAAGCGCTGCAACGCGGCGCGAGCGCAAACCCGGCCGGCGAGAAACTCGGCCTGACGCTTGGCCACCGAACGCTGGATGGTCGCGGGCGGCTCGATGGCGCTGCGCTGAAAGTCATCGGCGGCCAGTTGCGAGGTGTTGAAGTGCGTGCTCAGCAGCACCGTATCGGGCAACACGAACGGCAGCGGCCAATGGGCATCGAGTGGGGTGCAGCAGGCGGGCAGGGCGGGGACGGGATTCATGTCGGGCATTTTGCCGGGTTGCCTTGATGCTGGGTAGTGCAAAGGTTCAGAACCGAGTGCGGCCATTCGCGGGCAAGCCTCGCTCCTACAGGGAACAACGCTAACCTGTAGGAGCGAGGCTTGCCCGCGAAGGCCGCGCCGCGGTCTACCTGCTCAACCAAATATCTTCTTGAAGAATGCCTGCATATCCGCCCACGATTTCTCATCCGCCGCCTTGTTGTAACCAATATCCGGCCCGCCATGATCACCATGGCTCAAGCGATCCGCGTCCGGATTACTGAACCCATGCTTGGCGCCCTCAAGGTTGACGAATTGATAATCGGCCCCGGCCTTGTCCATCTCCGCCTTGAACGCCGCAACGTTTTCCGCCGTCACCATGCTGTCCAGCGCGCCATGCTCCACGAGGATTTTCGCCTTCACGCTGCCCGGTGTTGCAGGTGCTTTGGTTGCCAGCGCCCCGTGGAAACTCACCACACCCGCCAGCGGCAAGCCCTGACGTGCCGCATTCAGCACCACGCTGCCGCCGAAGCAGTAGCCAATCGCAGCAATTTTATCCGGATCGGTTTGCGGCTGTTTCTTCAACAGATCCAGCCCGGCCTGAAACCGCGCACTGGCAGCGGCGCTGTCCTTGATCGCCGCTTGCATGAACGTCATGGCGTCCTTGGGGTGTTCGGTGTTTTTGCCGTCGCCATACATGTCGATGGCCAGGGCGCTGTAGCCCAGGCCGGCGAGGTCACGGGCGCGGCGCTTGGCGTAGTCATTGAGCCCCCACCACTCGTGAACCACCACAACGCCAGGGCGGGGGCCTTTAACCGCGTCGTCGTAAGCGTAATACCCGATCAGCTTGGTGCCGTCGGGGCTTTGATAGGGGATTTCCTGGGTCTTGATGGCCGCCTGGCTGAGCCCGCTCACGGCCAGCAAGAACAGGGCAAGGAATATACGCATGGTCGGATCTCCTGCAAAAAAGTCGTCAACACAGACTAGTCGATCTGGTTCAGCTCGGGTTCAGAGTGCGTTCAGGGGGAGTTCAGGGGCCGGTGCGTAATGTAGCGCCGTACCCAAAGCATCTGCGCATGAGGACATTTTCCTATGACTGGCTTTAAAAACCTGCTGCTGGCATTCACCGTTTTGAGCGCGAGCACCGCGGCGTTCGCTTCCGACGATAATGTCGCCAGCCTTGCTCTTGGGAAGACCGGCGAGCGACCCAAAAAGTCCCTCACCCTGCACAGCATCGGCACGAACGGCGTGGTCAGTCATGACAGTGCCTGGGGCGCGCAGTTGGGCCGCCCGAACCCTCAGGCCGATTACTGCGCTGCTTACGCGAACGTGTCGGTCTTTCACAATGGCATTAAACTCCGTCAGGAGAACCTCATGGGCCGCTATGATCTGTCTTGAAATACGCCGTTGCACCTCTGGAGAGGTTGAATTGCCCGGGAGAGCGTTATGAAATTGCTGGTCGTCGAAGATGAAGCGCTGTTGCGCCATCACCTGCAAACCCGCCTGACGGACAGTGGCCACGTGGTCGAGTCCGTGGCCAACGCCGAGGAGGCGCTGTACCAGACCGAGCAATTCAACCATGACCTGGCGGTGATCGACCTCGGCCTGCCCGGCATGGGCGGGCTCGACCTGATCCGTCAGCTGCGCTCGCGGGGCAAGACCTTCCCGATCCTGATCCTCACCGCGCGCGGCAACTGGCAGGACAAGGTCGAAGGCCTCGCTGCCGGCGCCGACGATTACGTGGTCAAGCCGTTCCAGTTCGAAGAGCTGGATGCGCGCCTGAATGCCTTGCTGCGTCGCTCCAGCGGTTTCACCCAGTCGACCATCGTCGCCGGGCCGCTGCTGCTCGACCTCAATCGCAAGCAGGCGTCCCTCGATGAACAACCGCTGGCGCTGACTGCCTACGAGTACCGGATCCTCGAATACCTGATGCGCCATCACCAGCAAGTGGTGGCCAAGGACCGCTTGATGGAGCAGCTCTACCCGGATGACGACGAGCGCGATCCGAACGTGATCGAAGTGCTGGTCGGCCGCTTGCGCCGCAAACTCGAAGGCCCGGCTGGCTTCAAGCCGATCGACACCGTGCGGGGCCTCGGCTACCTGTTCAATGAGCGCTGCACTTGATTCGTTCGCTTCGTGTCCGTTTGATGCTCGCCGCCACGATCCTGGCGGTGTTGTTCATGCTGGCGTTGCTGCCGGCGATGCAGGGCGCGTTCAGCCTGGCGCTGCAGGATTCCATCGAGCAGCGCCTGGCGTCGGACGTCACCACGCTGATTTCCGCCGCCCGGGTCGAGGGCAACCACTTGCAGATGCCGGCGCAGTTGCCGGACGAGCGTTTCAACCTCACCGACAGCCGTTTGCTCGGCTACATCTATGACCGTGAAGGTCACCTGGTCTGGCGCTCGAAGGGCACTCAGGAAGAGGACATCAACTACAAACCGCGTTACGACGGGCGCGGTAACGAGTTCGCGAGGATCAGCGAAGCCAATGGCCAGGAATTCTTCGTCTATGACGTCGAAGTCAAACTGCTTGGCGGCAAAAGCGCGGCGTTCAGCATCGTCGCGCTGCAACCGGTGCGCGAGTACGAAGACACCCTCGAAGGCCTGCGGGAAAATCTCTATCTGGGTTTCGGCGCCGCTTTGTTGGTGCTGCTGGCGTTGCTGTGGATCGGCCTGACCTGGGGTTTGCAGGCGTTGCGCCGACTCAGTCAGGAGCTCGACGAAATCGAAAGCGGCACCCGCGAAAGCCTCAGCGAACAGCACCCGCGTGAATTGCTGCGCCTGACCGGCTCGCTCAACCGCTTGCTGCACAGCGAGCGCGAACAGCGCAGCCGCTATCGCGATTCTCTCGGCGACCTGGCGCACAGCCTGAAAACCCCGTTGACCGTGCTGCAAGGCGTCAGCGAAGACATGGCGCAACGCCCGGCGGATCGCGATCAGGCCTGGGTGCTGCAAACCCAGATCGAGCGCATGAGCCAGCAGATCAGCTATCAATTGCAGCGCGCCAGCCTGCGCAAAAGCGGCCTGGTGCGCCATCAGGTGCGGTTGCGGCCGGTGCTGCAAAGCCTCTGCGACACGCTGGACAAGGTCTACCGCGACAAACGTGTACGGGTGGCCTTCGATCTGCCGGAGCAATGCTACGTGCCGATCGAGCAGGGCGCCTTGCTGGAAATGATGGGCAACCTGCTGGAAAACGCCTATCGCCTGTGCCTGGGCGAAGTGCGCATCAGCGTGCGCGAGACCTTGAGCGGGGTCGAATTGTGCGTCGAGGACGACGGGCCGGGTGTACCACCGGATCAGCGCGCGCGGATTCTGCAGCGCGGCGAACGGCTGGACCGTCAGCACCCGGGGCAGGGGATCGGGTTGGCGGTGGTCAAGGACATCATCGAGAGTTACAACGCGAAACTGACGCTGGGCGATTCGCCGATGGGCGGCGCGGCGTTCCGGATTCATTTTCCGGTGGTTTGACCGGGAGTTTGAAGGTGCTCAATCGGGCCTCTTCGCGGGCAAGCCTCGCTCCTACGAGGGAAAGCGCTTTCCTGTAGGAGCGAGGCTTGCCCGCGAAGGGGCCGGTGAATTCACCGCAACAATCAATTCTCCTGCGCGCGGTAAGCACCGGGTGTAAGCCCGGTCCATTTCTTGAACGCCCGATGAAACGCCGAAGGCTCGGAAAACCCCAGCTGCTCGGCAATCTGTTGCAACGACAGGTCCGCGCGCCCCAAGTGATAAATCGCAATGTCCCGGCGCAACTGATCCTTCAACTCCTGAAAACTCGAACCCTCTTCGCGCAAATGCCGGCGTAGTGTCTGCGGGCTGATGTGCAGGTGCGCGGCCACCGCTTCCAGGTCCGGCCAGCGCGCACTGTCGCGGCTGAGCAAACGGCGCAACTGGCTGCTAAGGCTGTCGCCGTCATCCGGGCGCGACAACAGGTCGGCGGGGGAGTGTTCGAGGAAATGCTTGAGGGTCCGCTCGTCCTGCAGCAACGGCATGTTCAGGTAGCGACTGTGGAACAGCAGGCTGCTCTGCGCCGCTGAAAACTCCATCGGGCAGGGGAACAGCAACTCGTATTCGGCGCCGTGCTCGGGCCTCGGGTAGCTGAACGTCGCTTGTTCCAGGCGGATGCGCTGGCCGATCAGCCAACTGCCGAGGCGATGCCAGACCATCAACTGGCTCTCGGTGAGGAAATGGTCCGGGTCCTGAAACTGCGAATCGTCCAGGCTCAGGCGGATCATTTCGTTTTCGCGGGTCAGGGTCAGGCGCGGGCCGCCGGGGAACAGGCTATAAAACAACAAGCCGCGATGCAGTGCCTTGTCGAGATTGCGGCAGTGAATCACCGCGTGGCACATCATCGCGAAACTGCCGGTTTTACTCGGGACCGGCCCGAAGCCCAGGTACTCGTCGTCGAGTGCCAGCCACAATCCCTGGATCAAACGGGTGAACTGCTCAGGCGCAATCCGCGCACGCGGTTCTTCCAGCAGCTCGGGGCTGATGCCGAGTTGTTGCAGCAGGTTTGAACAGTCATGACCCAGCCGACGCGCGCCACCGAGGGCGGCGCGGGCGAAATGGCTGGCGATGGTACGTTCGCGCATAGAAGGCAGGTCCGTCTATTGAACGACGGATGGTAGTCGTCGGGCCAGGCAATGGACAAGGCGGATATCCGCCAAATTGCAGGACGAGGTTTGGCGGATGGGCGGAAATCCGCCACTGTTTTGTAGCGCATCCAAGGCACGTTAAACCTGTAACCCCTGATGTCAAAAGGCTCGCAGCGGGTTTTGCAAAAGTGGCACGCCGCTTGCGATACAACGAGCAGATGCCTGCCGTCGTGCAGCTCGAAAAAACAAATCCCTCCAGTGCAGGAGGGTTCGCAATTCAGGTGTCGTGGGCAACAGATGGATGTTGTTAGCGCGCACTCTTGAGGAACTTTGCAATGACGACTCGTCAGCCACTGTACAAATCCCTGTATTTCCAGGTGATCGTTGCCATCGCCATCGGCATCCTGCTTGGTCACTTCTACCCGCAGACCGGTGTGGCCCTCAAGCCGCTGGGTGACGGGTTCATCAAACTGATCAAAATGGTCATCGCGCCAATCATCTTCTGTACGGTCGTCAGCGGTATCGCCGGCATGCAGAACATGAAATCGGTCGGCAAGACCGGCGGTTATGCGCTGCTGTACTTCGAAATCGTTTCCACTATTGCCTTGCTGATCGGTCTGGTCGTGGTCAACGTCGTGCAACCGGGCGCCGGCATGCACATCGACGTAACGACTCTGGACACCAGCAAAATCGCTGGCTTCATCTCGGCCGGTAAAGACCAGAGCATCGTCGCCTTTATCCTCAATGTGATCCCGAACACCATCGTCGGCGCTTTCGCCAACGGCGATATCCTGCAAGTTCTGATGTTCTCGGTGATCTTCGGTTTCGCCCTGCATCGCCTGGGTGCGTACGGCAAGCCGGTCCTGGACTTTATCGATCGCTTCGCCCACGTGATGTTCAACATCATCAACATGATCATGAAGCTCGCGCCTGTCGGTGCCTTCGGTGCCATGGCCTTCACCATTGGTGCTTACGGTGTTGGCTCGCTGGTACAGCTTGGTCAGCTGATGATCTGCTTCTACATCACCTGCATCCTGTTTGTGGTTCTGGTATTGGGCGCCATCTGCCGCGCGCATGGTTTCAGCGTACTCAAGCTGATCCGCTACATCCGTGAAGAACTGCTGATCGTACTGGGCACTTCCTCGTCGGAATCGGCTCTGCCACGCATGCTGATCAAAATGGAACGCCTGGGTGCGGATAAATCGGTAGTGGGTCTGGTGATCCCGACTGGTTACTCCTTCAACCTCGACGGTACTTCGATCTACCTGACCATGGCGGCTGTGTTTATCGCTCAGGCGACTGATACGCCGATGGACCTCACTCACCAGATCACCTTGCTGCTGGTGCTGCTGTTGTCCTCCAAAGGTGCGGCAGGTGTGACCGGTAGTGGTTTCATCGTGCTGGCAGCCACCCTGTCGGCCGTGGGTACTCTGCCAGTAGCCGGCCTGGCGCTGATCCTCGGTATCGACCGCTTCATGTCCGAAGCCCGTGCGCTGACCAACCTCGTTGGTAATGCTGTTGCGACCCTGGTCGTGGCCAAGTGGGTGAAAGAGCTGGACGAAGACAAGCTGCAAGTCGAGCTGGCTTCCGGCGGTCGCGGTATCTCCGATGAACGTGAAGTAGACGACCTGGGTGTGGCCGAAGGCCCAACCCCAAGCAACGTCAAGTAACACGCGTTGTCATGAAAAAACCCGCTTCGCGGGTTTTTTCATGCCTGGAATTTGAGCGTAACGGTCACAGTTGCTGACACATCAGGTGATTGCTGCAACGCGATTGGCTGCCTAGGCTGGAGGCATCGAATACGGAGATCGCTCATGCCCGGCCCATTGGCATCACTCAAGGTTCTGGATTTCTCGACACTGTTGCCGGGGCCGTTCGCCTCGCTGTTATTGGCTGACATGGGCGCCGAGGTCTTGCGCATCGAATCGCCGACCCGCATGGACCTGTTGCGCGTGCTGCCGCCCCATGACCAAGGCGTGTCGGCCAGCCACGCATACCTCAATCGCAACAAGCGCAGCCTGGCGCTGGACCTCAAGCAGCCCGAGGCGCTGGCGGTGATCAAGCAACTGGTGCAGGACTACGACATCGTCCTGGAGCAATTCCGCCCTGGTGTCATGGAACGATTGGGCCTGGGGTATGAAGCGTTGAAAGCCATCAACCCAAAGCTGATCTACGTGTCGATCACTGGATACGGGCAAACCGGCCCCTACAAGGATCGCGCCGGCCACGACATCAATTACCTGGCGTTGGCGGGGCTGGCGAGCTACACCGGCCGCGCCGACAACGGCCCGCTGCCCTTGGGCGTGCAAGTGGCGGATGTCGCCGGCGGTTCGCTGCACGGCGTCATCGGCCTGCTGGCGGCGGTGATCGCCCGGCAACAAAGCGGGTTGGGGCAGCATCTGGATGTGAGCATGACCGACTGCGCATTCAGCCTGAACGCCATGGCCGGGGCCGGGTACCTGGCCTGCGGCGAGGAGCCGGGCCGGGAAGACCAGATGCTCAACGGCGGCAGCTTTTACGACTATTACCGTTCGCGGGATGGCCGCTGGTTATCGGTGGGCAGCCTGGAGCCGCCGTTCATGAAGCAACTGTGCACGGCACTGGGGCTGGAGGAGTTGGCGGCGTTGGGCCTGTCACCTCAGCCTGCCCAGCAAAAGAAGCTAAAGGACGCGCTGCAGACTGAATTCGAGAAACACGACTTTGCCGAATTGTGCGCACTGTTTGCCGAGCTCGATGCGTGCGTCGAGCCGGTGCTGACCTTGGGTGAGGCGATTCGGCATCCGCAGTTGCAGGCACGGGAATTGGTGACCGACGTGCCGCGAGGGGATGGCACGAGCCAGGCGCAGATGGCGTGTCCGTTGAAGTTCTCGGATGGGTTGCCCGAGCATCGGCATATCGGTGCGGCGCTGGGTGAGCATACGGATCAGGTGTTGGGGGAGTTGGGGTTTAGTTCGCTGCGAATTGAAGAATTGCGGCGTGCCAAAGTGATTATGTAGGGTTTTCGATGGCCTCTTCGCGGGCAAGCCTCGCTCCTACAGACGCATCGAGATCACCTGTAGGAGCGAGGCTTGCCCGCGAAGGGGCCCGCCAAAACACCACAAATCCGACTTATTCGACCCGCATCTCCCCACTGAACACCAATGTGCTCCGACACCGCCGACACAAATACCGCCGCCCCTGCCGCACCAGGCTATGGCGCTGCGCCGAAAACGGGAAATCACTGTCGGCACACGGGCATTTGTAGATATAGCGCGTCACGCTGCGGCGCTTGACGTCGTAGGTGTGGCAGCGATTGGGCGGCAGTTCGTACACACCGCGCATGATCAATTGCCACTCTTCGCCGTGGGGCTGGATGCGATCGCCAAACAGCTGATGAGCGATCAGGTGGGCGACTTCATGGGCCACGGTCTGCTTGAGGAAGTCTTCCGTGTTTTCGCGGTACAGCTGCGGATTGAAGCGCAGCAGGTTCTCGTGCAGATGCGCGACACCGGCTTTTTGCCCGCGCAGCTTGAGGCTCACCACGGGGCGTTTGAAGGTTCGTTTGAAAAAGGATTCGGCTTGTTGGTAACAGTCTTCGACGCGGGTATTGAGTTGCTCGGGCATGCTTGATGGATCTCCAGAGACGTCGAGTATGCCGCAACGCTCGGGCCTTGCGAATCGCCAGGGCGCCGAATGGTCGTTACCCCCCCACATTGAAAGGCCGCCTTGCGGCGGCCTGTATTGGCAGATCTTGATTTTGGGTGGAGAGCGTAACTAGTTCGTGTAGACCGGCCCCACGCCGAGTCCCCAGACAATGACAGTGAACGCCATGATCGCCACCAGTACGACTAAACCGACGGCGAGCACCGAACTTGAAAACAGAAATCCCTCGTCAGATGGAATGTTCATGAAAGTTGGAAGCCCCACATACAGCAGGTACACCGTGTAGCAGATGGCCGCCGTCCCGACGATCATCCCCAGCCACATGTGTGGGTACAGTGCCGCAAGGCCGCCTATGAACAGCGGGGTCGCGGTGTAAGTCGCAAACGCAACGCAACGTGCCAGACTCGGGTTGGCGTCATAGGTGCGGGCCATCCAGTGGATGAACGCGCCCATTACGGCAACGCCGCCGAGCATCGCCACGTACGACATGATCGTCATCCATAGCGCGCTTTCCTGCGTCAGCATCACCGGTGCCCGGCTGCCAATTACCCAGCCGACCTGCGTGGTGCCGATAAACGCCGACACGGCGGGGATCGCCGCCAGAATCAGCGTGTGGGTCAGGTACATGTGGCTGATGCTTTCCTCTTGGTCGCCACGGATTTCTTTCCATTCCTGGTCGGGGTGGGTGAAGAGCCCCACTACGTGATGGATCATGCCAGTCACTCCTCTTGTTTTTACCGTCGCCCCCCAGTGGAGCGCCTACAGGCCAAAGTGGCCAAGTAAGTAAAGGTCTGGATATGTGTGCGACCTTATGACGCAGTATAGAAAGGTCTTAACCCCGCAGGTTGTAGGGCGTTAGAGCAAATCGCGCTGTAAACAAGGCTGTTAATCGCCACTAGGACTGTCACAAACAATCCCCTGTGGGAGCGAGACCGGCTTGCCGGCGATGGCGGTGTATCAGGCATGACTGTTTGGACTGACACACCGCCATCGCGAGCAGGCTCGCTCCTACAGGAGATAGGGGGCTCTTCGCCGGAGGCGGGTTTTTGCGTAAAATGCCGGCCTTTCGTCACACCTCACGGATCTCGCGTCATGGGCACTCTCACGGTCAACCAGAACAAACTGCAAAAGCGCCTTCGCCGTCAGGCCGGTGAGGCTGTCGCCGATTTCAACATGATTGAAGACGGCGACAAGGTCATGGTCTGCCTGTCCGGAGGCAAGGACAGCTACACCATGCTCGATGTGCTGATGCATTTGCAGAAGGTCGCGCCGATCAAGTTCGAGATCGTGGCCGTGAACATGGACCAGAAGCAGCCGGGTTTCCCTGAGGACGTGCTGCCGGCGTACCTCAAAACCCTGGGCATCGAATACCACATCGTCGAGAAAGACACGTATTCGGTGGTCAAGGAGCTGATTCCGGAAGGCAAGACCACCTGCTCGCTGTGCTCGCGCCTGCGTCGCGGCACGCTCTACACCTTTGCCGACGAAATCGGCGCGACCAAAATGGCCCTCGGTCACCACCGCGACGACATCGTCGAAACGTTCTTCCTCAATATGTTCTTCAACGGCTCGCTCAAGGCCATGCCGCCGAAGCTGCGCGCCGACGACGGCCGCAACGTGGTGATCCGCCCGTTGGCCTACTGCAACGAAAAAGACATTCAGGCTTACTCGGATCTCAAGCAATTCCCGATCATCCCGTGCAACCTCTGCGGTTCCCAGGAAAACCTGCAACGTCAGGTGGTCAAGGAAATGCTGCAGGAATGGGAGCGCAAGACGCCGGGCCGCACCGAAAGCATTTTCCGCAGCTTGCAGAACGTGATCCCGTCGCAATTGGCGGACCGCAACCTGTTCGACTTCACCAACCTGCGGATCGACGAAACCGCCATGTCGCGGTTCGTTAACGTAGTAAATCTCTAAACACCATCACTGTGGGAGCCAGCCTGCTGGCGATAGCGGTAAGTCAGACGTTGACTGACCCACCGCTATCGCCAGCAGGCTGGCTCCCACATTGGTCTACTCACTGACTCCTCAGGAGAGGGCATGCGCGATTACAAGTGGCTGCACGAATACTGTCTGAACCGCTTCGGTTCCGCAGCCGAACTGGAAGCCCATCTGCCCGTTCCGAAGACTGCCGCGCAATTGCGCGATATCAGCGACGATCGCTACCTCTCGACCATGGCGCTGCGTGTGTTCCGCGCCGGGCTCAAGCACAGCCTGGTGGACGCCAAGTGGCCGGCCTTCGAAGAAGTGTTCTTCAAGTTCGACCCGGAAAAAGTCGTGCTGATGAGCGCCGAACACCTTGAACGCCTGATGCAGGACGCGCGGATCATCCGCCACCTGGGCAAGCTCAAGAGCGTGCCGCGCAATGCGCAGTTCGTGCTGGACGTGGCCCATGAGAAAGGCAGCTTTGGCGAGTTGATCGCCGATTGGCCGGTGACCGATATCGTCGGCTTGTGGACCTACCTGAAAAAACACGGTCATCAATTGGGTGGTTTGTCGGCGCCGCGCTTCCTGCGCATGGTCGGCAAGGATACCTTCGTGCCGAGTTATGACGTGGTGGCGGCGCTGAATGCGCAGAAGATCGTCGACAAAGTGCCAACCAGCCTGCGGGACCTGGCCACGGTGCAGGGCGTGTTCAACCAGTGGCATGAAGAAAGCGGCGGGCGGCCGATGAGCCAGATCTCGATGATGCTGGCGTACACCGTCAATCATTGATATCGAGTGATGCCCTTCGCGGGCAAGCCTCGCTCCTACAGGTTTCTCAGATTCCTGTAGGAGCGAGGCTTGCCCGCGAAGAGGCCCGATCAGGCGACGCTAATCTCGCCCTCGCCAGCCAGTTTGCGATTCAACTGAAACCGCCACCGCACATACAACAGCGCCGAGCAGAACACCGCCAGGCTCGCACCCATCTCCAGCAAACCGAAAAGCTGCCGGTTCGGGTCATACGCCGCCAGTGCGCCCTTGATGAAATACAGGTTCACCACAAAACACATCCACGAATGCCCGCGCGCGCTGCCGACGATCATCCCCGGCGCCAGCAACAGCAGCGGCACCAGTTCGATCAGCAGAATCACCCACGGCCGCGCGCCATGCAGGTCGGCGACCACCAGGTAATAAGCGCAGAGCAATCCCACCAGGCCGAAGTAGCACAGCAGACTGATGACGCGCATCGCCCGAACCCGTGGTTCGAGCCATTCAATGGAAGGCAGGATCTTCGGCTTTTTCGCCATCTCAGCTCACCAACTTTTGTGCGGTCTTCGCCAGGCGCAGACCCAAGGCCCGGCACAGCGCCACTTCATGTTCATTCAAGCCGCTTTTGCCGTCGGCGCCGGCGTGATGACTGGCGCCATAAGGCGTGCCGCCGCCACGGGTTTCCAGCAACGCGGACTCGCTGTACGGCAGGCCGGTGATCAGCATGCCGTGGTGCAGCAGCGGCAACATCATCGACAGCAGCGTGGTTTCCTGACCGCCGTGCAGGCTCGCGGTGGAGGTGAACACGCCGGCCGGTTTGCCGACGAGGGCGCCGGTCAGCCACAGGTTGCTGGTGCCGTCGAGGAAGTATTTGAGCGGTGCGGCCATGTTGCCGAAACGCGTCGGGCTGCCGAGTGCCAGGCCTGCGCAGTTCTTCAGGTCGTCGAGGCTGGCGTACAGCGCGCCTTCGTCCGGAATGTCCGGCGACACTGCTTCGCACTCGGTGGAAATCGCCGGCACGGTGCGCAGGCGCGCTTCCATCCCGGACTGCTCGACACCACGGGCGATCTGCCGCGCCATTTCATTGGTCGAACCGCTGCGGCTGTAATACAGAACCAGAATGTACGGCGCGCTCACGGCAGCAACTCCAGCACGTTCTCCGGCGGACGGCCGATGACGGCTTTGTCGCCGACTTCGAGAATCGGTCGCTCCATCAGTTTCGGGTGCGCAGCGATGGCAGCAATTAATTGCGCCTCGCTCAGGCTCGCGTCGGCGAGGTTGAGGGTCTTGTACTCGTCCTCACCGGTGCGCAGCAATTGCCGGGCGCCGAGGCCGAGCTTTTTCAGCAGGCTCTGCAATTGCGCGGCGTCCAGCGGGGTCTCGAGGTAGCGCACCACGGTCGGCGTCAGGCCACGGGCTTCGAGCAGTTCGAGCGCACCGCGGGATTTCGAGCAGCGCGGGTTGTGATAAAGCGTCAGATCGGTCATGTGCGGGTCGCATCTTGCGTAAGGTGACGGCTATTCTAACTGTGCAGCGCGTAATCCAGAACCTTGGGAGGCGATGGGTCGCAGGCGCATTCAATTTTGAACAAGGATCACGACATGACAAGGCGATTGGCAGCGGCATTGGCGATCATCGGTGCGCTGATGTTGGGGGGCTGCGGCAATGACTATGGCATCGATCAGAACGGCCAAAAAGTCGCCGCCGAACGTCTGGACAAACAATGGCTGGTGCTTAATTACTGGGCCGAATGGTGCGGCCCGTGCCGGACCGAGATCCCGGAATTGAACGGGCTGGCCGAGCAGTTGAAGGACAAGAAGATCGGTGTGTTCGGGGTCAACTTCGACAATGTGCAGGGCGAAGAGCTGAAAAGCGCCAGCGAGAAACTGGGGATCAGGTTCACTGTATTGGCTTCGGATCCGGCAGAGTTGTTTGAACTGCCGCGCAGCGAGGCGTTGCCGGTGACGTACATCATCGATAACAAGGGCAAGGTGCGGGAACAGTTGATGGGCGAGCAGACAGCGGCGGGGGTGATGGCAAAGCTTGAGGCGCTACAGGCTAAAAACTGAACGCAATACTTTGTAGGAGCCGGCTTGCCGGCGATAGCGGAGTGTCAGACACCATCAATGTTTATGGATCCACCGCCATCGCCGGCAAGCCGGCTCCTACAGGGGAACGTGCATCAGGCGGAATCAATGGTGAATGACCCGCCGTTATCGCCGGCAAGGCTTAGCCTTCTTCAAGCCACCAACGCAGCGGCTTGCCTTCGGCCGGCCAGAAGCGCATCTGGTCGATTGGCGAAACATCCCAGCGCTGCACGTTTTCCAGGGCCTGGAGGAAGCGCTTTTCCTGTTCCATCAACGCCGGCGCGCACAGTTTGCGCGTGCTGCCGACCTTGCCGAAACTCAGCTTGTCGTCTTCGAGCGTATACGCTGCGAACCAGTGGTTGCAGCCGCCATTGCCATAGGCCCGGCCATCTTCGCCGAGGGTGACGGTCAGGTGGCTGTAATCCATCAGCGGGCGTTCGCCGATCCATTCCAGAATGTAGCTGCGGTTCTGCTGCAATTTTACCGGCTCGGCGGCACAGCCCAGCAGGCTGGCGCCGACCATTGCGGTCAGAGCAAGGCGTTTCATCACGCAGGCTCCTGGCATTTCGGGCACAGGTGCTTCTCACCGACGGCGGTCCAGCCCAACTCGGCGATCCGCGCGGTGGCGGCAGGCTTTTCAGCCTTGTTACCCAGTTTGGCGTCGACCGCGAACTCGAAGCTCAGCTCTTTGGCGCAGCTGTCGCAGTTGACTTTCCAGGTGTGGATCGCCAGTTCACCGAACACCGGACCACTGGCCACCGCGACCCATTGACCGGGCGGGTTGATCAAATGGCGAACCGTTTCGACGGTCAGGCGCATGGACAAGTCCTTGGCACCTTTTAGGGTCACGACCAGCACGTCATTGTTGCGAATCGAGCCGCCGTTGCCGGTGACTTGATAACGCCCCGGCACGAGGGCGCGGCATTCGGTGAGGGTGTGTTGCGGGTTCATCAGGCTATAGCGGAAATCGTGTTCGACCATGGGTCCTCCAAATATGCGCGGTATGCTAGCACGGGCCTGCACGCAGCATTGCGCAAGCAGATGACCTTCGATCAGGTTCAAATGACCTGCCGACTCATGGCAAACTGCCGCTTTTGCATTTCTAAGGAACGGACATGGCGTTAATCGAATGTTTTGAGTGCAAGCAACGCATCAGTTCAACGGCGCCTGCTTGTGTTCATTGCGGTGCGCCGACAACGGCGCAAGGGGCAACGTCGAAGGCGCCACTGTCTTTCGGACGTTTACCGCAAGACGAGAGCGTGGCCAAGGTTTCGCCGGCCGCGTTCGGGCGTAAACGCAAAGCCGACGTCGAGGCCGCGGTTCCCGCACCGACGCTCAACGGTTCGCGTCCGGTGGAGCTTTGGCTGAAACTGATGATTTTCTTTCTGCCACCGTTTTTTGTCTGGTTCCTGCTGCGTCCCGGGCATTCAACAGGCCAACGCTTGCTCGGTTTTGGCTGGCTGGCCTTGATGATCCTGTTGTCCAAGATCTGATCCGCTCAGCCCTCGACCTGATTTTGCGGCGTGCCTGCCGCCCAGGCTGCAATGTTCTGCAACGTCGTCGCGGCAATTGCACCCAGGGCTTCACGGGTCAGGAAGGCCTGATGCGCGGTGACGATCACGTTCGGGAAGGTCAGCAGGCGCGCCAGCACATCGTCCTGCAGCGGCAGGTCGGAACGGTCCTCGAAGAACAGCTGCGCCTCTTCTTCATACACATCCAGCCCCAGATAACCGAGTTGGCCGTCCTTCAGCGCGTCGATCAGCGCCGGCGTGTCCACCAGACCACCGCGACCGGTATTGATCAGCATGGCGCCGGCTTGCATGTGCGCCAGTGACTCGCGGTTGATCAGGTGTTTGCTCTGCTCATTGAGCGGGCAGTGCAGGCTGATGATCTGCGACTCGGCCAGCAGCTCGGGCAAACTCAAATAACGTGCGCCGAGGGCTTCGACCTGTGAATTGGGGTAAGGATCATAGGCCAGTAGCCGGCAGCCGAAACCGTTCATGATTTTCGCGAAGGTCGCGCCGATTTGCCCGGTGCCGACCACGCCGACCGTTTTGCCCACCAGGTCGAACCCCGTCAGCCCGTGGAGGCTGAAATCCCCTTCGCGGGTGCGGTTGTAGGCACGGTGCAAACGACGGTTGAGCGCCAGGATCAGCGCCACCGCGTGTTCGGCCACCGCGTGGGGCGAGTAGGCCGGAACCCTCACGATCGACAACCCCAGGCGCTTCGCCACCGCCAGGTCGACATGGTTGTAGCCGGCCGAACGCAGGGCAATCAGGCGTGTGCCGCCCGCTGCAAGGCGTTCGAGCACCGGGGCGCTGAGGTCGTCATTGATAAAGGCACAGACCACTTCGTGATGTTCCGCCAGCGCTGCCGTGTCGAGGCTGAGTCGCGCCGATTGAAAGTGCAGCTCGATGCCGGCAGGGAGGTCGGCGCCGAGAAAACTGTCGCGGTCGTAGGTCTGGCTGCTGAAAAGAATCGTACGCATGGCGTCCTCCTGGAAAAAACACGCGGTAAGCCTGTTGCCGAAAACTTCAGGCCTGCCGGATACCTTGTAGGAGCATGGCTTGCCAGCGAAGGCGCCCTCCAGAATGAAGAAGGGTTTGAGGGCCCCTTCGCTGGCAAGCCATGCTCCTACAAGGGATTGCGGTGAGCTTACGCCCGTGGCAATCAAACGGATTGCGTTGTATCAAGCATTGATACGGGCATGCGCCGCGAGGCGATTGATGGCCCGGTCGAGGTCTTCCAATGCACCCGGAGCCTTCGGGTCCTGTTGCTTGAGCAGGGTTTCGCTGCGCTGGCAGGCAGCGCGCAGCTGCGGCACGCCGCAATAACGGGTGGCGCCGTGCAGGCGGTGCACGCGTTCGATCAACGCGTTGTGATCGTTGGTTTCCCGGGCGAAGCGGATGGCTTCGCGGTCGGCTTCCAGCGATGCCAGCAACATCGCCAGCATGTCCGCCGCCAGATCCGCCTTGCCCGCCGCCAGCCGCAACCCTTCTTCGTGATCCAGCACTTGCAGCTCGTGGCTGCCGCCGTGACTGTCACTGGAACGCTCGGGCCCCTGATTGCGCAGCGCCAGGCCGGTCCACTTCAACACCACCTGAGCCAATTGCCGCTCGCTGATCGGTTTGGTCAGGTAATCATCCATGCCACTTTGCAGCAGCGCGCGTTTTTCGTTGGCCATGGCGTGGGCGGTGAGGGCTACGATCGGCAGCGGCGTGCAATGCCGTTCGCTTTCCCACTGGCGAATGGTTTCGGTGCTCTGACGACCATCCATGCCAGGCATCTGCACGTCCATCAACACCAGATCGAAGGTCTCGGTCTGCACCGCTTTGACGGCGGCATAGCCGCTTTCCACTGCAAGCACCTTGGCGCCAAGGTCTTCGAGCAGGGTTTGCACCAGCAACAGATTGGCCGGGTTGTCATCGACGCAGAGCACCTTCGGCGCGCGGCTGGACACCGGCTCGCCGGGATCGCTACGTTGCTGGCGCGGATTGACCAGATCGGACAAAGCCCGGCGCAACTTGCGCGTGCAGGCCGGTTTGGCCTGGAGCTGGCTGTGTGGGTTCGGCACCGAGAGGTGGAACAGTGTCTGTTCGGTGGTCGGGCACAGCACCAGCACTTTGCAGCCGAGGTGCTCAAGGTCCCAGATATGCTGGTTGAGGCGCTCCGGCGGCATGTCGTTGCTGGTGATGCCGAGCACGGCGAGGTCGATCGCCAGATCGGTCTGGTGTGCGCCGGTCACGCCATTGGTCAGGCTTTCCAGGGTATTGAACGGGGTGACTTCCAGGCCACAGTCTTCCAGTTGATGCTGCAACGCCTGACGGGCCAGTTCGTGGTTCTCCAGTACGGCGACGCGGCGTCCGAGCAGCGGCGGAGCGGGCAGGTCTTCGGCGTCGTCGCGGGTTTTCGGCAGGCTCAGGCTGATCCAGAATTCCGAGCCTTCGCCCGGCGTGCTGTCGACACCGATCTCGCCGCCCATCTGTTCGATCAGGCGCTTGGAAATCACCAGCCCCAGGCCGGTGCCGCCAGGTTGCCGGGACAGCGAGTTGTCGGCCTGGCTGAAGGCCTGGAACAGCGCGCGCACGTCCTCGTTCGACAGGCCGATGCCGGTGTCCTGAATACTGATGCGCAGTTGCACGCTGTCTTCATGCTCGTCTTCGAGCATGGCGCGGGCAACGATGGTGCCTTCGCGGGTGAACTTGATCGCGTTGCTTACGAGGTTGGTGAGGATCTGCTTCAGGCGCAGCGGATCGCCGACCAGCGACAGTGGCGTGTCGCGATAGACCAGGCTCACCAGTTCCAGTTGTTTGGCGTGGGCGGCCGGGGCGAGGATGGTCAGGGTGTCTTGAAGCAAATCGCGCAGGTTGAACGGAATGTGGTCGAGCACCAGTTTGCCGGCCTCGATTTTCGAGAAGTCGAGGATCTCGTTGATGATCCCCAGCAGGCTGTCGGCGGATTTTTCGATGGTGCCCAGGTAGTCGAGCTGACGCGGGGTCAACTCGCTTTTTTGCAGCAGATGGGTGAAACCGAGAATGCCGTTGAGCGGCGTGCGGATTTCATGGCTCATGTTGGCGAGGAATTCGGATTTTATCCGGCTCGCCTCCAGGGCTTCCTTGCGCGCCAGGTCCAGCTCGATGTTCTGGATTTCGATGGTTTCCAGGTTCTGGCGCACGTCTTCGGTGGCCTGATCGATGCTGTGCTGCAATTCTTCCTGGGCGTTCTGCAGGGTGCCGGCCATGCGGTTGATGCCGGACGCCAGTTCATCGAGCTCCTGACTGCCGAGCGGTGGCAGGCGGGTTTCCAGGTGACCGTCCTTGAGTTGCGCCACCGCTTGCTTGATCTGGCTCAGCGGCCGATTGATCGTACGGCCCATGCGCAATGCCAGCAGCGCCGCACCGGCGAGGCCCGCGCCGATCAACAGCAGGCTGGCGAACAGGCTGCGATAACCGCGCAGCAGCATGCCGTTGTGGGACAGTTCGAGTTCGACCCAACCCAGCAGGCGGTCAGATTCCTCGGGTATCAGGTCACCGGCCAGGTTGCGGTGCTTGCCGAACACCGGCAGCAGGTAACGCGTCGCATCGTTGCCGCTGCGGCGCAGCATTTGCGAGCCATTGCCCAGCGGCGCCGGATTGAGCATGGTCGGGCCAGCATGCGCCAGCGACGAGCGGTCCGGGGCGAGGAGCGTCACCGCGCGCACATCGGGCGTTTCCAGCGCTTGGGTGGCGATGCGCTCCAGCAGTTCGGTGTCCTTGTGGCTCATGGCCGGCGCGACAAGGGGCGCGAGCTGTTCGGCGATCATCTCGCCACGCTGCATGAGTTGGGTTTGCAGGTCGGATTGCTGCATCCAGGTGAAATAGCCGCCCAGCACCAAAGCCATCAGGCTGGTCGGAAGCAAGGTCAGCAACAGCACGCGGCCTTTTATTCCCAGTTTCTTGAGCACGCCTCTCTCCTGCATCCAGCCATTTAAGAACCTGCGCGTACATCCGGTACACGCCACTTGCGCAGTGTAGCGATTTGCTTGCGGGCAATCCTCGTAAAATTGATGACGTCATTCGTCGGGCAGTCCAGCGCTTTTGCGTGGCTGGCAAACCTTGGGTTGCCCCCGGCGAGGCAATCTTGAATAATCATCAACTGAGAATTATTTGCAGATACTCATGACTCCCATCTCTGTTGGCCATCCCCGAATCCTCTCCATCGAAGACGACCTGGTGCTCGGTGCTTATGTGCACGAGCAACTGGGCCGTAGCGGTTTCCAGGTGACCTGGTGCCAAAACGGCCAGGAAGGCTTGGCGATTGCCCGTGAGCAAGCCTTCGATGTGGTGCTGATGGACATTCTGCTGCCGGGCATGAACGGATTGAACGTGCTGACCCAATTGCGCCAGAGCCATTCCACCCCGGTGGTGCTGATGTCGGCACTGGGCGCCGAAGCCGATCGCATCAGCGGTTTCCGCCTCGGCGCCGATGATTATTTGCCCAAGCCCTTCAGCATGGCCGAGTTGCGCGTGCGCATCGAAGCGATCCTGCGGCGCGTTGCACTGGATCGTCGCCCGGCCGTGGCGCCGGTTGCCTTGGTGGCGGACAGTCTGCGTTTCGACGATGAATGCTTCGAGGTGTTCTATGGCGAACACGCCGCCGGCCTGACCCGCAGCGAGTACCGGTTGCTGGACACTCTCCACCGCAACGGCGATGAGGTGCTGAGCAAAGCCTTCCTTTATCAGCACGTGTTGCAACGGGGTTACGCGGCTCACGACCGCAGCCTCGACATGCACATCAGCCAGATCCGTCGCAAGCTCAAGGCCATCGGCTACACCGAACGGGAAGTGCGCACCGTGTGGGGCAAGGGCTATGTCCTGAGTGCTGACCATGAAGTGGTCTGACCTGCCGGGCAGGCATTCGCTGTTCTGGAAACTCGCCTGTCTGCTGGTGGCGTTCTGTCTGCTGATGATCTGGCTGAGCTGGTCCTGGGGCCGCTACATGGAGCAGCGCAACCAGTTTCTCTCTGACGAAGCCCGAGGCACTCTGACGCGCTTTGCTGCCGAAGCCGAACAGGCATGGGAGCAGGGGCAGAGCGCAGGTGTCGATGCCTGGCTGCAGGATATGCGACAGCGTGAAAAGGGCTGGGTGGGTGTGATTGGCGGCGATTTGCAGTCGTTGAGCAGCCAATCGCTGACGGACCAGGAAATCCAGCGCCTGACTTTTCTGCGTGGCCTGGACTGGCCCATTCACAAAAAACGCCTGCCGTGGCTGCGCGTGCCGTTTCCCAGCGACTCATCCGTCGGCAGCCTGGTGATCGAACTGCCCCAGCGGTTCAAGCCGGGGCGCTACCGGGTGTTCTGGCGCGTCATCACCAACGGCGTGATTCCCGGGCTGTTCACCTTGCTGTTGTGTGTCGGGCTGTATCGATTGCTGGTCGTGCCCCTCAATCAACTGCGCGAGCAGGCCAATGCGTGGCGCGCCGACCAGTTGGGCGTGCGCCTGTCGAGCCGCACGACCAATCGCTGCGATGAACTGGGTGAACTGGGCCGCGCGTTCGATCACATGTCCGAGCGCCTGCAAAGCACGGTGGCCCTGCAACAACAGCTGCTGCGCGACCTGTCCCACGAATTGCGTACACCCTTGAGCCGTTTGCGCGTGGCGAGCGAGGGTGAGCAAAGTCTGGTGCAACTGCGCGAACGCATTGGCCGCGAAGTCGATGGCATGCAACGGTTGGTCGAAGACACGCTGCAACTGGCCTGGCTCGACACCGAGCGCACGCCCTTGCCCGACGAGGCAATCCAGATTCAGGCACTGTGGGAAATGCTCACGGACAACGCCTGCTATGAAAGTTGCTGCCCCACCGACCAATTGCAGTGCGCGGTGGATTCATCCTGTTGGGTGCGCGGCAATCTCAACACCCTGGCCCAGGCGCTGGAAAACATCCTGCGCAATGCCATTCGCCATTCACCGAAGGGTGGCATCGTGCGTCTGGATGGACGACGTGAAGGCGGTTACTGGCATCTGTGGCTGGAGGATGAAGGGGGCGGGGTGGCTGAAGAGGATCTTGAGCGGATCTTCTCGCCGTTCACTCGACTCGATGGTTCGCGGCCGGGGAATGGCGGGTTCGGGTTGGGGTTGAGCATTGCGAGGAATGCGGTGCAGCGCCAGGGCGGACGGCTTTGGGCTGAAAACAACGGGAAGGGGTTGCGACTGAATATCCGGCTATTGGCTGATGATGGTGTTGTCCATGATGACGCCATCGCGGGCAAGCCCGCTCCCACAGTGGATGCATGTCAGCCGCAAATGGTGTGATCACCTCGTATCCCTGTGGGAGCGGGCTTGCCCGCGAAGAGGCCCTCCCGTCCGCCAACGTTTTGATTTTGCCGGAGCGTTCCGGGGTTTCTGTACGACATTTCCCAAAGGGTATCACCGGTCATTTCAAGCATCTTTGACGGTTTAAGCTCACGCTTTAACTCATGTTCAAGGAATCAGGCATGACTGCAATCCACGCTCCCGGCAACACAACCGACGACCGTTTCAATGAAGTGCTTGCACTGATTCACGGTGCCAGGCAACAGGCGATACAGACGGTGAATACCCAGCTGATCGAGTTGTACTGGCAGGTTGGTGCTTACATCAGTCGCAAGCTGGAACTGGCTGAATGGGGAGATGCGGTGGTCAGCCAATTGGCCGAGCATCTGGCCCGGACGCAGCCAGGATTGCGTGGCTTTACCCGGTCCAACTTGTTTCGCATGTGTCAGTTCTATGAGACCTACCATGGAGAAGAGAAAGTCGCACCACTGGTGCGACAATTGTCCTGGTCGCACAACCTGATCATTTTCAGCCAGTGTAAACGCGAGGAAGAGCGGGAGTTCTACGTGCGTATGGCCGTTCAGGAAAAGTGGTCGAAGCGCGAGCTGGAGCGCCAGTTAAAGGCTGCACTGTTCGAACGCAGTATCACCCAACCGGCAAAAGCCTCCGCCGCGCTGAAACAAACTCACCCCTCGGCACTTGAGATATTCCGCGACGCCTACATGATCGAGTTTCTCGACCTGCCCGGCACCCACGCTGAAACCGATCTGCATCAGGGTTTACTGGCACGCCTCAAGGAGTTTCTGATCGAGCTTGGCCGCGATTTCTGCTTTGTCGGTTCCGAATACCCGCTGCAAGTTGGCGGCCGGGATTTCGCCCTGGACCTGTTGTTCTTCCACCGTGGGCTCAACTGTCTGGTGGCCATTGAACTAAAGGTCGGTCGTTTCGAACCGGAGTACCTGGGCAAGCTGAATTTCTATCTGGAAGCGCTGGATCGTGGTGAGCGCAAGCCCCACGAAAACCCTGCCATTGGGGTATTGCTTTGTGCCAGCAAGGAAGATGAAGTGGTCGAGTACGCCCTTAATCGCAGTCTGTCGCCAGCACTGATAGCCGAGTACCAGGTTCAGCTACCGGACAAACAATTGCTTCAGGCCAAGCTGCATGAGTTCTATGCCTTGAATGCTGCACAGGCAAAAGAAGGCTGAATCAGTCGCTTATTCCCATAAGCCATAAGCACCGCACTTTGCGTGATATGGCCTTCCAACGTTTGCCGGTATGATAGGCGCCCCCGCAGTCTGGATTGCGAATACGCCATGACCTTGCAGTACCCAACCATCGCCGATTGCGTCGGCAACACTCCGCTGGTCCGTTTGCAGCGCCTGCCCGGCGCCACCAGCAATACCCTTTTGCTCAAGCTCGAAGGGAACAACCCGGCGGGTTCGGTCAAGGACCGGCCGGCGCTGTCGATGATTACCCGCGCCGAGTTGCGTGGGCAGATCCACGTCGGCGATACGCTGATCGAAGCGACCTCGGGCAACACCGGGATCGCCCTGGCCATGGCCGCCGCGATCAAGGGTTACAAGATGATCCTGATCATGCCGGACAACTCCAGCGCCGAGCGCAAAGCCGCGATGACGGCGTATGGCGCCGAGCTGATCCTGGTCACCCAGGAAGAAGGCATGGAAGGCGCACGCGACCTCGCTCAGCGAATGGAAGCCGAAGGCCGTGGCAAGGTGCTGGACCAGTTCGCCAACGGCGACAACCCGGAAGCGCACTACACCACCACGGGCCCGGAAATCTGGCGTCAGACCGAGGGCACCATCACTCATTTCGTCAGTTCGATGGGCACCACAGGCACCATCATGGGCGTGTCGCGCTACTTGAAAGAGCAGAACGACAACGTGCAGATCATCGGTCTGCAACCGATGGAAGGCTCGGCGATCCCGGGCATCCGTCGCTGGCCGCAGGAATACCTGCCGAAGATCTACCAGGCAGATCGCGTGGACCGCATCGTCGACATGGCGCAAAGCGAAGCCGAGGACGTGACCCGTCGTCTGGCTCGCGAAGAAGGCATCTTCTGCGGCGTGTCCTCGGGCGGTGCCGTGGCAGCGATGCTGCGCCTGTCCAAAGAAGTTGAAAACGCGGTGATCGTCGCGATCATCTGCGACCGTGGCGACCGTTACTTGTCGACCGGCATTTTCGACGCGCCCAACTGATGGCCAAGCACGAGAGAGGCCTGCGCTTCCAGCCCACCGGCGGCAGCAAGGCCCCGCAAATTCCGACCGGCAAAAAGCAGCGCCTGACTATAGAGCGTCTGGCGAATGACGGTCGCGGTATCGCGTTTTTCGAAGGTCGCACCTGGTTCGTCATCGGCGCATTGGCCGGTGAAGAAGTCGAGGCGCGCGTGTTGGGCGCCCACGGCAAAATAGTCGAGGCGCGCACCGAGCGTGTGTTCCAGGCCAGCGAACTGCGTCGCCCGGCACCGTGTCCGCATGCCGGTCGCTGTGGCGGTTGCAGCGTGCAACATCTGCCGCACACCGAACAACTTGCCCTGAAACAGCGCATGCTCGCCGAGCAATTGTCGAAGGTCGCCGGTGTCGAGCCCGAAGAATGGGCCGCGCCGTTAAGCGGTCCGGAATTCGCTTACCGCCGTCGCGCCCGTGTAGCGGTGCGCTGGGACATGAAAGCGAAAAAGCTCGAAGTCGGTTTCCGCGCCGCTGGCAGTCAGGACATCGTTGCGATCAACGAATGCCCGGTGCTGGTACAGCCCTTGCAACCGATCATGACCCGCTTGCCGGAAATGCTCCGCCGCTTGAGCAAGCCTCAGGCGTTGGGGCATGTGGAATTGTTCAGTGGTTCGTCGTTGGCGGTTTTGCTGCGGCACATGGCGCCGTTGTCCGAATCCGATCTGACGATCCTCAAGGATTTCTGCTCGTTTCATGAAGCTCAATTGTGGCTGCATGGAGAGGGCGAGCCACAACCGGTTCAAGCCGATCAGTCTTTGGGCTATCGCCTTGAACAGTGGGATTTGGACCTGGCGTACCGGCCGGGAGACTTCATTCAGGTCAACGCGGCGGTCAACGAAGCGATGGTTGCCCAGGCGCTGGACTGGTTGAAGCCGACAGCGGATGAGCGCGTTCTCGATCTATTCTGTGGGTTGGGTAACTTTGCCTTGCCGCTGGCCAAAGCGGTTCGCGAAGTGGTAGCAGTCGAAGGTGTGCAGGCGATGGTCGAGCGCGCAGCCGCGAACGCCGCTAGCAACAATCTTCATAATGCGAAGTTTTTTCAGGCCGATTTATCCCAGCCTTTGACCGATGCCGAATGGGCGCGCGAAGGCTTTTGTGCGGTACTCTTGGACCCACCCCGTGACGGCGCTTTCGAGGTGGTGCGCAAGCTCAAGTCGATGGGTGCCGAGCGGTTGGTATATGTGTCATGCAATCCGGCAACGCTGGCGCGCGACACAGTGGAATTGATCAAGCAGGGCTACCGGTTAAAACGTGCCGGGATTCTCGATATGTTTCCTCAGACGGCACATGTCGAAGCCATGGCGTTATTTGAAGCGAGTTAGGAAGGCTCGTCTGGTCCGACTGGCCCGCCCGTGCAGCCGCGTACCAGCCCGACGTGGGCTCATGGGCAGCGAAGGTCAGCGATTTGACGCATTGAATCTGCGTCGTAGGGAAGGTAAGCAAGATGGTACAGGTGAGAGCACACCAGCCGATCAACACCGACGGCAGTATCAATCTCGAGGCTTGGCTCGATCATGCGGTCAGTGTCGATCTGGCACTGGATCGCGAAGCCTTGAAAGAAGCCTGCGAGTACGCTCGCGAGGCAGAACAACAAGCCAATGCGGCGAAGAATTTGTGGTCCGAGGGAAACTCCAGTTTCCGCACCGGCCTTGAAATTGCCGAGATCCTCGCCGACCTCAAGCTCGATCAGGATTCGCTGGTCGCCGCGGTCCTGTACCGAGGCGTGCGCGAAGGCCAGATCCAGTTGCCGGCGGTCAGCCAGCGCTTTGGTCCCGTGGTGGCCAAACTCATCGACGGCGTGCAACGCATGGCGGCGATCAGCGACAGCCTGAGCCCGCGTAAATCCATGGTGATGGGCACTCAGGGCCAAGTGGAAAACCTGCGCAAGATGCTCGTGGCCATGGTCGACGACGTGCGTGTCGCGCTGATCAAACTGGCCGAACGCACCTGCGCGATCCGTGCGGTGAAAACTGCCGACGACGAGAAGCGCAACCGCGTCGCCCGGGAAGTCTTCGACATCTACGCGCCGCTCGCCCACCGTCTCGGCATCGGTCACATCAAGTGGGAACTGGAGGACTTGTCCTTCCGCTACCTCGAGCCCGATCAGTACAAGCAGATCGCCAAGTTGCTGCACGAGCGGCGCCTGGATCGCGAGCGTTTCATCGCCGATGTGATGAACCAGCTGAAAGTCGAATTGCAGGCCACCGGCGTCGATGCCGACATCAGCGGCCGGGCCAAACACATCTATTCGATCTGGCGCAAAATGCAACGCAAGGGTCTGGAGTTCAGCCAGATCTACGACGTTCGCGCCGTTCGCGTGCTGGTGCCGGAAATGCGCGACTGCTACACCGCGCTCGGTATCGTCCACACCTTGTGGCGGCACATCCCGAAAGAGTTCGACGACTACATCGCCAACCCGAAAGAGAACGGCTACCGCTCGTTGCACACGGCGGTGATCGGGCCTGAGGGCAAGGTGCTGGAAGTGCAGATCCGCACCCATTCCATGCACGAAGAGGCCGAGTTGGGCGTTTGCGCGCACTGGCGCTACAAGGGCACCGACGTCAAGTCCGGCTCCAACCACTACGAAGAGAAAATCTCCTGGCTGCGTCAGGTGCTCGAGTGGCACGAAGAGTTGGGCGACATCGGCGGCCTGGCGGAACAGCTGCGGGTCGATATCGAGCCGGACCGGGTGTACATCTTCACCCCCGACGGTCACGCCATCGACTTGCCGAAAGGCGCGACGCCGCTGGACTTCGCCTACCGCGTGCACACCGAGATCGGTCACAACTGCCGTGGCGCGAAGATCAACGGGCGCATCGTACCGCTCAACTACAGCCTGCAAACCGGTGAGCAAGTCGAGATCATCACCAGCAAGCACGGCACCCCGAGCCGCGACTGGCTGAACCCGAACCTGGGTTACATCACCACCTCGCGGGCGCGGGCGAAGATCGTTCACTGGTTCAAATTGCAGGCGCGCGATCAGAACGTCGCGGCCGGTAAAACCCTGCTCGAACGCGAACTCAGTCGCCTTGGCTTGCCGGCGGTGGATTTCGACAAGCTGGCCGACAAGGCCAACATGAAGACTGCCGAGGACATGTTCGCCGCGTTGGGCGCAGGCGATTTGCGCCTGGCGCAACTGGTGAACCTGGCGCAGCAACTGGTCGAGCCGGAACGCGGCAACGAGCAGCTGGAACTGATTCCGCGCAAGGCCACCGGCTACAAACCGGGCAAGCGCGGCGACATTCAGATCCAGGGCGTCGGCAACCTGATGACGCAAATGGCGGGCTGCTGCCAGCCGTTGCCGGGCGATGCCATCGTCGGTTACATCACCCAGGGCCGTGGCGTGAGCATTCACCGTCAGGACTGCGCCTCGGTGCTGCAACTGGCCGGTCGCGAACCTGAACGGATCATCCAGGTCAGCTGGGGCCCGGTGCCGGTGCTCACCTATCCGGTGGACATCATCATCCGTGCCTACGACCGTTCCGGTTTGCTGCGTGACGTCTCGCAAGTGCTGCTCAACGAGCGGATCAACGTGCTGGCGGTCAACACCCGCTCGAACAAAGAGGACAACACCGCGTTGATGTCCCTGACCATCGAGATCCCGGGGCTGGATGCGCTTGGGCGGTTGCTGGGGCGGATATCCCAGTTGCCGAACATCATCGAAACCCGGCGTAACCGCACGCCGTGAGAAACCTTCACGGAAATTGATGGTGATATCTGTAGGAGCGAGGCTTGCCCGCGAAAACGGTGTGTCAGACATGCAGCTTTCGCGGGCAAGCCTCGCTCCTACAGAGCGTAGAGATTAATAAAAGATGTATTCACTTGAAGATTTGCTGCACCTGATGAGCCGTCTGCGCGACCCGCAGTTCGGCTGCCCGTGGGACATCAAGCAAACCTACGCGACCATCGTCCCGCACACCCTTGAGGAAGCCTACGAAGTCGCCGACGCCATCGAGCGCGGTGACTTCGATCACTTGCAGGGTGAGCTGGGCGATTTGCTGTTCCAGGTGGTTTATTACAGCCAACTGGCCCGGGAAGAAGGGCGCTTCGAATTCGCCGGCGTCATCGACAGCATCACCCGCAAGTTGATCCGTCGTCATCCCCACGTGTTCCCCACCGGCGATCTGTACGCGCCGATGGATGTTCCGCGTCTGAGTGAAGAGCAGGTCAAGCAGCGCTGGGAAGAAATAAAGGCTGAAGAGCGCGCCGAGAAATCTGCGGTGCCGCAACAACTGTCCTTGCTCGACGACGTGCCCGCCGCGCTGCCGGCGTTATCCCGTTCGGCCAAGTTGCAAAAGCGCGCAGGGCAGGTCGGTTTCGACTGGCCGGATGCGTTGCCGGTGCTGGACAAGGTCCGCGAAGAGCTCGATGAAGTGCTCGAAGCCATGGCCGACAATGACTCGGCAGCGATTGCCGATGAAGTCGGTGACCTGCTGTTTTCCGTGGTCAATCTGGCGCGTCATTTAAAGGTCGATCCGGAAACCGCCTTGCGCGGTGCCAACAGCAAATTCGAAAGACGCTTCCGTTTTATCGAACAGGCATTGCGCGACACCCACCGTCCCATAGAAGATTGCACCCTCGAAGAGTTGGACGCCTTGTGGGGCGAAGCCAAACGTCAGGAAAAGAATTTGCCCAGCTGCGGTTGAGCAGTGGCCTAAGTGAGAAATAAGCACCATGAGCATTTCCCTTCGCGACCAGTTGCTAAAGGCAGGGCTGGTCAACCAAAAGCAGGCCAAACAGGTCGGCAAAGAGAAACAGAAGCAGCAGCGTCTGGTCCATAAAGGTCAGATTGAACAGGATGACACCCAGCAGCGTCTGGCGCAGGAAGCACTGGCCGAGAAGGTCAAGCGTGACCAGGAGCTGAACCGTCAGCAGCAAGAGAAGGCCGAGGCCAAGGCCCGTGCCGCGCAGGTCAAGCAATTGATCGAAGTCTCGCGTCTGCCGAAGCTGACCACCGAGGACTACTACAACTTCGTTGACGACAAGAAGGTCAAGCGCCTGTCGGTCAACGCGCTGATGCGCAACAAGCTCAGCAACGGCTCGCTGGCGATCGTGCACCATGCCGGCGGCTACGAAGTGATCCCGCGTGAGGCGGCCCTGAAGATCCAGGAGCGCGATCCGCAGCGCATCGTGCAGCTGAATGTGCAGACCGAAGAAGCGGCGGCTGAAGACGATCCGTACGCGGCCTATCAGATTCCTGATGATCTGATGTGGTAAGCGGTTAACGACTGCTACAACGACAAACCCCGCTCATGGCGGGGTTTGTCGTTTTCAATGCTGTCGTTGCTTATGCGGATCGGAGCTCTCGTTGTTGCTCCAGTGTTTCCAGTTCGGCCTTGTAGCTGTGGGCGTCGATTTCGGAGTGGAACATCCCTACCAACATGCCTTGTTGGTGTACGTCCCAGATCCGGATGCCGGCGGCTACGCCCTCGTGGGATTTATGTGAATCGTCGCGTTCAGTTACTTTTACAGTCATCTGCTAGCTCCAATCTCTGTGATATCTGCAGCAAGGCGTGTGCAGGACTCAGTTATATGTTTGGTTAGCTTGCTAAGTAAACGACTGTGTTTGGTAACGCACTCTTGCCAATTCTGCAAAAGTGCTGCAGCCCGCGTAATACGCGACATTCGGTCGCAGGGCTTTGAGTTTCATGACAAAAGCTTCATGTTCGTCGTGAATATATCGCTGGTAGAGCACGGCACCTGTAGGAGCCAGGCTTGCCGGCGAAGGCGTCCTTGAGTGCGCCTTCGCCGGCAAGTCGGACCGCCGCATCGCTGGCTCCTACAAAAAGCATTGCTGTGCATATTCTTCAGGCATAAAAAAACGCCCCGAACCAGTCGGGGCGTTTTTGTGTGCAGCGTAGCGGCGGGGTATTACTTACCCTGCCAGCGCTTCAGTACCAAAGTAGCGTTGGTACCACCGAAGCCGAAGCTGTTGCTCATCACGGTGTTGAAGGCGACGTCTTCGCGAGTCTTGGTCAGGATCGGCATGTCTGCCACTGCTGGGTCCAGCTCGTCGATGTTGGCGGAACCCGCCATGAAGTTGCCTTCCATCATCAGCAGGCAGTAGATCGCTTCGTGAACGCCAGCGGCGCCCAGGGAGTGACCGGACAGGCTCTTGGTAGAGCTGATGGCCGGAGCCTTGTCGCCGAATACCGCACGCACGCCTTCCATTTCCTTGGTGTCGCCGACCGGAGTCGAGGTACCGTGGGTGTTCAGGTAGTCGATAGGTGCGTCAACGGTGGACATGGCCATCTGCATGCAACGGATGGCGCCTTCACCGCTTGGGGCAACCATGTCGTAGCCGTCGGAGGTCGCGCCGTAGCCAACGATTTCCGCGTAGATTTTCGCGCCGCGAGCCAGAGCGTGTTCCAGCTCCTCGACCACCACCATGCCGCCACCGCCGGCGATGACGAAACCGTCACGCTTGGCGTCGTAGGCGCGGGAGGCCTTCTCCGGGGTTTCGTTGTACTGGGTGGACAGGGCGCCCATGGCGTCGAACAGGAACGACTGGCTCCAATGTTCTTCTTCACCGCCACCGGCAAATACGATGTCCTGCTTGCCCAACTGGATCTGCTCGACCGCAGTACCAATGCAGTGAGCACTGGTGGCGCAGGCGGAGGAGATCGAGTAGTTCACGCCCTTGATCTGGAACGGCGTGGCCAGGCAGGCGGAAACGGTGCTGCCCATGGTCCGCGTCACGCGGTATGGACCAACGCGCTTCACGCCTTTCTCGCGCAGGATGTCCAGCGCTTCCATCTGGTTCAGCGTGGAGGCGCCACCGGAACCGGCGATCAGGCCGGTACGCGGGTTAGAGACTTGCTCATCGGTCAGACCGGAGTCAGCGATGGCGTCTTTCATGGCCAGATAGGCGTAAGCCGCCGCGTGGCCGACGAAGCGATAGATCTTGCGATCGATCAGTTCTTCGAGGGGAAGGTCGATGGAGCCGGAAACCTGGCTACGCAGACCCATTTCGGCATATTCCGGGTTGAACCGGATGCCAGGGCGGCTTGCACGCAGGTTAGCGGAGACGGTCTCTTTGTCATTGCCCAGGCACGAAACGATGCCCAGACCAGTGATAACGACGCGGCGCATGCGGATAACCCTTAGAAGTTGTCAGTGGAGGTGAAAACGCCGACCCGAAGGCCTTCGGCGGTGTAGATCTCGCGACCGTCGACAGTCACCGAACCATCGGCGATGGCCAGGTTCAGTTTGCCTTTGAGGACGCGCTTGATATGAATGTTATAGGTCACTTTCTTCGCGGTCGGCAGAACCTGACCAAAGAACTTCACTTCGCCCGAACCCAGGGCGCGGCCACGGCCCGGCAGGCCTTGCCAGCCGAGGAAGAAACCGACCAGTTGCCACATGGCGTCGAGGCCCAGGCAGCCTGGCATCACCGGGTCACCTTCGAAGTGACAGGCGAAAAACCACAGATCCGGAGTGATATCCAGCTCGGCGACCAATTCACCTTTGCCGTACTTGCCGCCTTCTTCGCTGATCAGGGTGATGCGATCCACCATCAGCATGTTCGGGGCGGGCAGTTGCGCGTTACCTGGGCCGAACAGCTCACCGCGACTGCAGCGCAGCAGGTCTTCCCGAGTAAAGGCGTTTTGTTTGGTCATGCGAGCTCCTCAATAGTCCCATGCGGCAGGTGGGGCAAATCTTCCCGACCGATCGAAGCGTTCATGCCTCGAATCGGCAGCCTACTCATAGACTATTGCGTTGTGGTGAAAGTCACAGCACCAAGGACATGAATGTACACTTGTGCACTGAAATTATTATTCAAGCCCCTTTTCGGGCCTGTTCGGGTGCCTAAGACTGCCGCACTTTCGCCTTTCACGCCAGTCGCAGATGGTCGAAAGGCCTGCACTACTGCACCCATCGTTGCAGAATCTGCTGCAGATCAGTGCGTTTGAAGGGCTTGGCCAGGTAATCGTTCATTCCTGCCGATAAACAGGCTTCGCGGTCGCCCTGCAAGGCGTTGGCGGTCAGCGCGATGATCGGCAGGTCAGTGCAGCCGGGTAATTGGCGGATCTGGCGGGTGGCCTCGTAGCCGTCAATGATCGGCAGTCGGCAGTCCATCAGAATCGCTTCGAAAATCAGACTTTCGGCACTTCGCACCGCTTGAGCGCCGTCGGTGGCGACGCTGACAGTAAAGCCCAGACTGCGCAACATTGCTTCGATAACGGTCTGGTTGACCGGGTTGTCCTCGACCAACAGCACATTGCGCCCTTCACCGTCACCGCTGCCGGTCGGTGTGCGCGGTGTCCGTACCGGCAGCTTCTGTTTATACAGCGCCAGCGGGATTTCCAGGGTGAACACCGAGCCGCGACCTTCCTCGCTCTGGGCGCGCAAGGTTCCGCCCATGCGTTCTGCCAGGGTGCGGGCAATCGGCAGCCCCAGCCCGGTGCCGCCGTAACGCCTTGAAATAGAACTGTCGGCCTGCTGGAACGCGTTGAACATCAATTCCAGGCTTTCGGCCGAGATACCAATCCCGCTGTCGCGCACGGTGCAGGTGAACCACAACAACTCGTGATCCAGCGACTGCCATTGCGGCTCGATGCTGACGCGTCCCTTTTCGGTGAACTTCAGCGCATTGCCCACCAGGTTCACCAGGATTTGCCGGATCCGCGTCGGGTCGCCCTGCACCTGCAAGTCACGCATGTCCTCGGGAATCAGCAACGCCAGATCGAGCCCGCGCTGCATCGCGCTGTGCGAGAACGACTGGGCGCAACTGCCGATCAGGTCCGCGAGGTTGAACGGGATGTGCTCCAGTTCCAGCTCCGAACGTTCAATGCGCGAGAAATCGAGAATGTCGTTGATGACTTTGAGCAAGTGCTCGGTGGACTCCGAGGCCAGCGCCGCGTACTCGACCTGCTCTGCGGTCATGTCGGTGGTTTCCAGCAGTTGCAGCATGCCGAGCACGCCATTCATCGGTGTGCGCAATTCATGGCTCATCATCGCCAGGAAGTCCGATTTGGCATTGTTGGCTTTTTCCGCCTCTTCGCGCGTCTGGATCAACTGCGCCATGGCCTGATGCTGTTCGCGGCTGGCCTGTTCCAAACCGCTGGCGAGGTTGTTGATGTGCTGCGACAGCGCGCCGAGTTCGGTGTCGTCGACAATCGGCAATGGCGTTTTGTAGTCGCCGCTCTGGATCGCCTTGACCGCGTTGCCGATGTCGCGGATCGGCTGCGACAGGCTGCCGGCCAGGCGCCGGGCAATCAGGAAAGTGAACAGCAAGGCGAACAGCGCGAGGACACCGGCCTTGAACAGGATTTCCTGTTGACGCTTGCTGAAGGCGTCATTCGACAGGCCGACGATCACCCGCCCCAGATAATCCTCGGCGGGGGCGGCGCCAGTGACTTTGCCGCCCTGGAAGAAATCATTGTGCAGTGCGATGCGTTGCAAGCGCACCGGCGCCTGGAACACTTCGACCTGTTGCGAGCGGGTGTAGGTTTCCGAGGGGTGCTCGACGTACACCAGAATCCGGTTGGCGCTGTCCTGGACTTCCAGAAAGCGCACATTGGGCGTGGCCAGGGTGGCCTTGAGCAAACTTTCAAGCACCTCGTTGTTGCCGGAAATTACCCCGTACTCGGCGGCCGGCGCCAGTTGGTTGGCGATCAGTTGACCGGTGTGATTGAGCTCCTGACGCAGGTCCTGGATCCGCACGAAGGTGAAGAAACTGATCAGCAGCAAGGTCAGCAGCAGGGCAGGGCCGAGGCTGATGATCTGGGTTCGCGTGTTGATGTCCCAACGACGACGGAAAGTCATGGGCGGCGTTCTCCTTCGGCCAGCTGTGTTGCGACCAACGCTTCATTAATCTGTTCAATGCCTAACGAACGAGCCACTTGTGGGTTACTCAATACTTTGAAGCGATTGGCGTAGTGCGTGCGCGGCCACGTGGCCGGTGGCCGGTCGAGCAGATCGTCGAGAATCGCCAGCCAGTCGCTCTGGTCGCTGTAGGTGCTGGTCAGGCTTCCGGCCTTGACGAACCCGGCGTTGGGGCCGATCAGTGCGGTTTGCCGTGTGTAGCTGCTGAGCAGCAGGTTTTTCGCGGTTTTGGGGTTGTACAGGTCGGGATCGTCGAGGCCCAGCAGCACGTCACTGTTTTTCAGCAGCGTCTGTAACGGTCGGCTGTCATGGGTATTGTCCCAGCGCTCGGTGACGATTTCGAAACCCAGGGGCTTGGCGATATCGCGCAGTTCGCCCAGGAGGAATTCGCTGTGGCTGTCGTAAAGCACCCCGACCCGTTTGACCTGAGGCAACAGGATTCGGGTCAGGCGTAATTGCCGATCCAGCGGCGGGTCGCTCCACAACAGGCTCAAATGCGCCGGCACGGTTGCCCCCAGGCGTTGGCGGGCTTGCAGGCGGCTGATGCGCAGCACCAGCGTCGCCGGGCCTCGGGCGTCTTGCAGGCGCCAGTCGAGGCTCGGCAGATCCAGCAGGATCAACCGGGTGCCGGCGGGCAATTTGTCCGGTGTCGGCAGATTGGCCAGTGGCTGAAAACGAACGTTGTCAGCCGGGCGCAGGTCGCTCAGGGCCTTGGCAAAAGACTGCATGCCCGCGCTGTCGTCGGCGCCGGTCAGCAGAATTTCGGCAGCGTTGACCGAAAGGCTACCCAGCCACCCGGCAAACACCAGGCACAACCCGGCCAGCAGGCGGCCAGGGTTTGGCATCATCCGTGATAGAGAGCGCAACATTTAGAACGCCAGCTCCGCGCTGAAGTAGAGCACTCGCCGCTCGTCGTAGCGGTTGTCGATGAACGTCGTGGGTTGATTGTCCAGGCGCTGTTGGAGGACGCCGGCCAGTTCCAGGCTGGCCTTGCCCAGGCCAACGCGCTTGGCGATGCGCGTGTCGACCCGCTCAAAACGATAGCCGTTGAGCGCGTCGTCACCATAGTAGAAGAGCGCGCTGTTCCAGCCGTGGCCCCAATCGTGCAGCCAACCGGCGGAGCCGCTGTTGCGCGCGGTCTGTTGCGCATCCAGCGGGTTGCTCGCCTCGGCATCGACGTAGGCGTAGGTCAGGCGCAAGCGATCGGCACTGCTCAGGCGCCAGTCGAGCTGGGTTTCCGTACCGGTGAAGCGCGAGCTGTTGGCGTTGCTGGCGATGTACTGATTGTTGCGTAGCGGCTCGCTGATCATGCCGGTGATTTCGTCGTGAAACACCTTCACGTCCACCGCCAGCCTCCACTCGGCGAAGTAGCCGTTGTAGCCCAATTCCCGCGAGCGCATGTGTTCCTGGTCGAGATTGCCGGGACCGCGGGTCTTGACGAAATAGCGGGCGCTGTTCTGGCCGTAGGCAGCGGGTTGCAGGTTGGTCACCCGGTAACTCCAGTTGACGTTGTTCTCGAACATGTCCGGCGAGCGGATGGCTTCCGAATACACCGCACGCAAGCCGTGGCGCGGATTGATCAGATAGTTGACCGCCACGCGCGGCGTCAGCGAGCTGCCGATCAATTGCGTGTCTTCGAACATTGCACCGCCCTGTAACAGCCAGTGTTCGCTTGCGCGCCACTCGAGCTGGCCGAACGCGCGCCATGTCGTGTCGTCAAGCGTGCCATTGAAGTAGGTCTCGGAATCTGCCCGGTCGTAACGATAGTTCAGGCCGCTGACCAGTCGCAGACTGTCGGACAGGCTGAGGGTGTCTTGCAGTTCGAGGTCGTAGCGCGTCTCGCGGGTGCTCTGGTCGATGTCGCCGCACAAGGTTTGGCGGGCACCGTTGCGCCACTGGTCCAGCACTTTACTGGCCAAGGCTTTTTCTGTCGGCGTGCCGGACGGTGCGCCGAGGCCGACGTAGCGCTCGATATTGCGCGCCAGGCGCTCGGTGTAATTTGGATTGAGCTGCCAGAGTTCGGTCAGTTCAGGGCTGAACGAAACCTCGGCGTCGCAGGCGCGCCAGGTCTGCTGACGATCCCAGTGCTGGGCCGAGCCCTGGATATACAGGCTGTGATCAGGATTAACATCGAGATTCCAGCGCAGGGAACCGGCATAGTCCTTGGCCACAACGTCGGAATTGTTCCCGGCGGCAGTAATCCCCGAGAACACCGGGCGGTAGGTATAAGGCCGCTGGTTGCTGCCGTCCTTGGCATTCAATTGCCAATCGAGGCTTTGCTGTTCGTTGAGCGCCTGGCTGACGGCGAGGTTGAAACGGTTCAAGCGGCGGCTGTCGCGGTAATCGGCGCCGCTGCGGTCCGAGTCAAAGCCGTCGTCCTGCTGGCCGGACAGCGACAGGCGCATGTCGCCACCATCCCAACCCACGCCCTGACTGGCGTAAAAGTCATCGATGCCGCGCTGGCCACGGGTGACTTTGACCCGCGTACCATGGCTGTCGGCCGGGTTGCGGGTGATGATGTTGACCACCGCCATCAACGCATTGGCACCATAGCTGACCGTGTTCGGGCCGCGGAAAACCTCGATGCGCTCGATGTCTTCCATGGCCACCGGAATGTCGCTCCAGTCGACCGTGGCCAGGCCAGCGCGGTACACCGAGCGCCCGTCGATCAGCACCTGCATGCGCCGCGCTTCGCTGGCGTTGGTGCCGTGATAGTTCACCGCCGCCTGATTGCCGCTGATGTTGCCGACCATCATCCCCGGCACCAGCCGCAGCAATTCACTGATGTCACGGGCGCCACTGGCGTTGATCAGTTCGCTGTCGATCACCGTCATGCTTCCCGGAACCGCCGCCGGCGATTGTTTAAGACGCGTAGCCGTCAGCACTTGCGGCACCGGCTCGTTGTCGAGAAACAGGTCGTCGGCCAGCAATGGCGGGCTGAATATCAGCGCCAGGACCAGCGGAGAGCGAGGTGCAGCGGGGCCAAACGACACAACACATCCTTGATAGCGATTAATGGGCGCGCATGTTAACCGAGCGGGTCGACTTTTTCAGTCACGATGCCGGCATTTTCCTCGGATTTATCCGTCTTCTTTCTACAAGTGCCGGTAATTGACGCGGGGGCTGGCCGCCACTGGGCCGCTCCGTATAATGCCGACATCGCCATTGGTATGGATTAACGGATTGCATATGACTGAACAGCGCCCAATTGCGGTCCTGGGAGGCGGAAGTTTTGGTACCGCCGTGGCTAATCTGCTGGCCGAGAACGGGCATCAGGTCCGGCAGTGGATGCGTGACCCCGAGCAGGCCGAGGCCATTCGGGTCAATCGCGAGAATCCGCGTTACCTCAAGGGCATCAAGATTCTGCCGGGAGTGGAAGCAGTCACCGACCTGCAAGCCACGCTGGACGCCTGCGATCTGTGTTTTGTCGCGCTGCCTTCCAGCGCGCTGCGCGCGGTGCTGGTTCCGCACGCCGATCGCTTGAGCGGCAAATTGCTGGTGAGCCTGACCAAAGGCATCGAAGCCCACACCTTTAAACTGATGAGCGAGATCCTCGAAGAAATCGCCCCACAAGCGCGCATCGGCGTGCTGTCCGGCCCGAACCTGGCCCGTGAAATCGCCGAGCACGCGCTGACCGCCACGGTAGTCGCCAGCGAAGACGAAGAACTCTGCCAACGGGTTCAGGAAGCGCTGCACGGGCGCACCTTTCGCGTGTACGCCAGCGCCGACCGTTTCGGCGTGGAGTTGGGCGGGGCGCTGAAAAACGTCTACGCGATCATCGCCGGCATGGCGGTGGCGCTGGGCATGGGCGAAAACACCAAGAGCATGCTGATCACCCGGGCGCTGGCGGAAATGACCCGCTTCGCGGTGAATCAGGGCGCCAACCCCATGACGTTCCTGGGACTGGCCGGGGTGGGGGACTTGATCGTCACCTGTTCGTCGCCAAAAAGCCGTAACTACCAGGTCGGCTTCGCCCTCGGCCAGGGCTTGAGCCTGGAAGACGCGGTGACACGCCTGGGCGAAGTCGCCGAAGGTGTGAACACCTTGAAAGTGCTCAAGGCCAAGGCCCAGGAAGTTGGTGTCTATATGCCGCTGGTCGCCGGGCTGCACGCGATCCTGTTCGAAGGGCGCACGCTGAATCAGGTCATTGAACTGCTGATGCGTGGCGAACCGAAAACTGACGTCGACTTTATTTCCACCAGTGGTTTTAACTGATCACGCTCCTCATAAGGAGCAGGAGAGCGAGACATGAACGATCCGAAAACAGAAGCCCAATACGAATCCATCCTGCTGCGGGTGTTGTGGATGATCGTCTTCCTGCTGGTCTGGCAGGTGGCGCAGTTCATCCTCGGCGCCGTGGTGCTGGTGCAACTGGTCTATCGTTTGATCTATGGCGCCCCGAGCGCCAGCCTGATGAATTTCGGCGACAGCCTGAGCCAGTTCCTGGCGCAGATCGGTCGTTTCGGCACGTTTCACAGCGACCAGAAACCCTGGCCGTTCGCCGACTGGCCGACGCCGCGTACACCGGAAGGTGAAGCGCCACACGTCGTGGCGCCTGCGCCGCATCCGGCCCGAGATGAGGAACCCAAGCTATGAAACTCTGGGTATTGCGTCATGGGGAAGCCGAGCCTTACGGCTCGCGTCCGGACTCCGAACGGACATTGACTACCCACGGTCGTGAAGAAGTGCTGCGCAGCGCTGCGCGGTTGATGGGGCAGCCCGTCACCGCGATCTATGCCAGCCCTTACCTGCGAGCGCAGGAAACTGCGCAACTGGTCCGTGAGGCTCTGGGCTTCGAACCGGAGATTCGTACAGTCGACTGGCTGACCCCGGAAACCGACCCGGATAAAGTGGCCGAGCAGTTGGTGTCGGTGAGTGACGTCCTTTTGGTCAGTCACAACCCGCTGGTGGGTAACTTGCTGAGCTACCTGCAACATGGCGCCGGCTATCCACCGGAAAAAGTCAGCACCGCCGGCCTGGCCGAACTTGAGCACAATGAGTTGTTGATCGGATCGATGAAGCTCAACAGCCTCAAGCACCCTTAGCGCTTATTGCTGCTTTTGCTTTTGTAGGAGCGTGGCTTGCCCGCGAAGCTTTTAGCGCCTTCAAGGGCCCCTTCGCGGGCAAGCCTCGCTCCTACAGTGTTCGGCGGCGTTACTGATTTTTTGTAATGAAATAGTCAACCAAGCAACCGCTTGGTTGACTACGCTTGCTCCAGACCAAAAATAAAGGAGCGAGTCGCATGTCTGCTGCTTTTCGTTTGCCGCTGGACGTCTTCTACGAGCGCGAATCCCGTCATCCCCGTCAGCGCTTTCTGGTCCAGCCCACGGGTGGTGGCCAGGTCGAGACCCTGACCTGGGAAGACGTCGGCCATCAGGCTCGCTGCGCCGCGCACTGGCTGCGCGCCCGTGAACTTCCGCAAGGCAGCCACATCGCCCTGATCTCGAAAAACTGCGCCCACTGGATCATCGCCGACCTGGCGATCTGGATGGCCGGGCATGTGTCGGTGCCGTTGTACCCGAACCTCACTGCCGAATCCGTCGCGCAAGTACTCGAACACTCCGAAGCGGCGCTGGCGTTCATCGGCAAACTCGACGACTGGCCCGGCATGTCCCGCGGGGTCAATCCCGACTTGCCGACCATCAGCCTGCCGTTGCACCCGCCGGGTACCTTCGATTTCAGTTGGGCCGACCTGCAAGCCTGCTCACCGATCCAGGACGACCCCAAGCCTGCCGCTGACCAACTGGCGACCATCATTTACACCTCCGGCACCACCGGCATGCCCAAAGGCGTCATGCACAGCTTCGGTAATCTGGGGTTCGCCACCACCCGTGGCACGCAGTTGTTCGGCCTCAATGAGTCGGATCGATTGCTGTCTTACCTGCCGCTGTGCCACGTCGCCGAACGCATGTTCGTCGAACTGGCGTCTATCTACACCGGGCAAACCGTGTTCTTTGCCGAGAGCCTCGACACCTTCCTGACTGATTTGCAGCGTGCGCGGCCGACTGCGCTGTTCGGCGTGCCGCGCATCTGGACCAAATTCCAGATGGGCGTGTACGGCAAGATCCCGGCAAAACGCCTCGACTTCCTGCTCGGGCTGCCCTTCATCGGCAAACGGGTAGGGCACAAAGTGCTCGCCGGGCTGGGGCTGGACGCCTTGCGCGTCGCGTTGTCCGGCGCCGCGCCCGTGCCGCAGACGTTGTTGCTGTGGTACCGCAAACTCGGGCTGGACGTGCTGGAGGTCTACGGCATGACCGAAAGCTGCGGGTATTCCCACATCGGCCGGCCCGGCGACAACAAACCGGGCTGGATCGGCAAGCCTTGCCCCGACGTTGAAGTGCAGATCGCCGAATCGGGCGAGGTCTTGGTGCGCAGTGGCGCAACCATGCTCGGGTATTTCAAGGAACCGGAAAAAACCGCCGACACCATCACCGAGGACGGCTTCCTGCGCACCGGTGACAAGGGCGAACAGGACGCCGAAGGCAACCTGCGCCTGACCGGCCGCCTGAAGGAAATCTTCAAGACCAGTAAAGGCAAATACGTGGCACCGGCGCCAATCGAAAATCGTTTGGCGGTGCATTCACGCATCGAGCAAGTGTGCGTGGTCGGCGATGGGTTGAGTGCGCCGCTGGGGTTGTGCGTGCTTTCGGCGGTCGGGCAGCAGGACGCCGGCGGAACCGCGCGTGCAGGCCTGCATTCAAGCCTGGAAAAACTTCTCGAAGAGGTCAACGGCGCCCTCGACAAACATGAGCGCCTGCGCCGGCTCGTTGTCGTCAAAGACAGCTGGGCCGTGGAAAACGGCTTCCTGACGCCAACCCTGAAGATCAAGCGCAACGTGATCGAAGCGGCTTACGGCCCCCGGTTCGAAGAATGGAGCGAGCATAACGAAGCGGTGCTGTGGCAGGATTGAGCCACGAATAAAACCAACAAAGGATGTGTGCAATGAGTTTGTGGCGTACCACTCCCAACATCGAGCAGTTGAACGCAACTCAGAAAAACACCATCGGCGAAGTGCTGGATATCCGCTTCGAAGCCTTCGACGAAGAGTCCCTGACCGCGAGCATGGTCATCGACCACCGCACTCACCAGCCTTATGGTTTGCTGCACGGTGGTGCCTCGGTGGTGTTAGCCGAAACTGTCGGCTCCATGGCCAGTTATCTGTGCATCGATGCCAGCAGGTTTTACTGCGTAGGCCTTGAGATCAACGCCAACCATTTGCGGGGGCTGCGCAGCGGACGGGTGACGGCGGTGGCCAAACCGATTCACATCGGGCGCACGACCCATGTCTGGGACATTCGGTTGACCAGCGATGAGGGCAAGGCCAGTTGTGTGTCACGGTTGACCATGGCGGTGGTGCCGTTGGGGGAAGCACCGCCAAGGCAGTGAAGACATGGACGGCGGACTGATGAAACAGGGCGCGCGCCGGTCCGCTTCATATCAAGCTTCACGAAACAACCGATCCAGATGCAAGCTCCCTTCCCAATATCCTCGGCCCGAAGGTTTTGTGGTACTGCTTCGTCTTGAAGACGGAGATTCAATGTCGAAAGCCGGGGACAGAGAGTCCTTGATGAATCCTTTCTTCATCTGATTCGTGGCCAGAGCGCGGAACTCAGTGAAAAATCCTATTGCGTTACCGAGCGCTCCCCGTGCCACGGAAGACATATCAGAGGATATGAGTCCGCCCAAAAAACGGTTGATGGATCCCCCTACCGAACGTGTTACTGCACCTTGAAAGGTGCTCTTCCAACTGCTTGGCAGGGCTGCTTGGGTATTTTCGGAGTAATCGGTTGTTTCTGAAGGGTAGGGCTTCATGTAGGTCTCCAGAAACCCGTCCGCGTATTCTCCCACCGGGTTCAGAATTCCGCTGATCGGCGCGGGCAAAAAGGAGTTGAGTGCGCCTATGCCTGCTCTAGCACCCGCATACCCAATCGATGCCTTTGCAGCCGTTTTGAATTTGTCAGAGAAGCTGGCAGAGGCGTTGAATTTGATCTCGGGGCCCGCCGTGAACGCGTCCATTGTCAATTGGTAAGTCAATCCACCGATAACGGATGCGATGCGTCCGATGGCATCTCGATGGAGTTCCGGATCTGTACCTGGAGGTGGAAGCCCTTGTTCACTCATCCATACAGGGATTGTGAAACCGATACCTGCTGTCGCGGCAACCATGGAGGCGACACCGTCATGTGCACCAGCGCTTTTTGTCAGTCCGTAGCCCGTGTAGCCGGCTGCTGCTCCTTCCAGAGATGAAGCGAGCACATGTAAGGCCAGGTTGTACTCGTGGTTCGGTTCAATCAGTTCGAGCGCATAGCGCACTGCCAATTGCACCGTAAAACTGGCAGCCGCAGCTGCAAATCTGTGCATGCCGGCCGCCGACGCTGCGCTTAGACGGTTGGGGTCTACTTCTACCAAACCTTGCATATCGACGTGACGTATCGGATTACCACTGACCATGGCATACAGGTTCAACCCGGCTGACACTCCCGCAGGATCCGCACTGAGCCACCGCTGGCACCAAGGCATGTAGTAGCGAAATCCGTAGTAATACAAACCCGTGGCATCCCGTTCCTGCCCTGAATAACGAATGGTTTTGTAACTGGCTTCCAGCTTGCTGCGTCCCGCCCACCAGCAGGTTCCACCGTACGGGTAGTAGCTTTCCCACGTGATCAATCGCGCAGCTTCATCCAGCTCGACGGTGCTGGACTTCAGATGATCGGTGAAGCTGTAGCGATGCGGGTCCTGGGGAATGCCTGACGCAGGTTTTTTCTCCCAATGAAGTACCTGCACCTTGCCGCGCCCGGCCTCCACCGTGATGACATGAAGGATTTCGTCAGCGCACGAGCGAATTTCCACACCCGGCAGGTAGCGGGTTTCGTGGATGCGGGTCAACGTGCCGGTGTAGGCCTGACGGATCTTTCGCAGGCGTTGGCCGCTGCCGTCATAGAGGTAAATCTCGGTGTCGTGAGGCTTGTCCTCGCGAACCACTCGATCGACCTGGCGCAATTGATTGCGCAGATTCCACAGCAAGTCTTGTCCCGGTTGCAGGGTCATGCGGTTGCCGTTCAGGTCGTAACCGGCGGCAATGTCGTTGTCGTCGGGTAACTCGCCATTGGTCTTTTGAGGCAGGCTGCGATTGCTGGAAGCGGCGATGGCTGTACGTTCGGTGCGGCTGGCACTGTCGGCCTGATGCTGCATGACCTCCAGGTTGCCGGCAGCATCGTAGGTGTAAATGCGCGAGTAATTTTCCAGTTGTCCGGGGTCGGGCGCACATTGGAACACCGGTAACTGCGGCCCGCCGGAAGCATTGCGAAGCTGTCGGCCGGTGGCGGCTATCAGTCGGTAGAGGCTGTCATAACGGTAGCGATGGGTGTGTTCGATCCGCTGATTGCGGTGATAGCGAGTCGGGTCGGCAGTGTCGGTCAGGCCAGTGATATTGCCTGCTGCATCGTACTCGTAAGTCAGGTCCTGGAAGGCAGGTTGATCTGGCACGTAAGCCTTCAGATGTTCCAGGCGTCCGTCTTCAGGGCGAAAAGTCGCACACGAAACAACGCCATTCCCTGCACGTTGCCGCTCGACCTGACCGAAAGCGTTGTACCGGATGTCACTGACCAGGGTTTTTTCCTCGGTCTGCCCGGCCAGTGTCAGGCGAACTTCTTTCAGCTCGGCTGCACGGGTCTGAATGAACGCTTGAGTATTACCTTTTGCATCGGTCTGCCTGATGGGGTCGCCCACGGCGTTGCAGTGAAGGCGAGTGATCGCTGGATCATCCTCCAGAAAACCATCGCGTTCGCTCTCCGTCGCGGGCCAATCCACGGACCATTGCGGATCTTCGACAAAAGTTCGGCTGTGTTGCAGCGGTGTGCCGCCAATGCCGAACGAGAGGTAGTGCAAAGTGCCTGCGGTGTCGTCCTGGCGAATCAGTTGGCCACACAGGTTAAGGCTTTCATCGGCGCTGGCAGCGGCGTAGGCAAACCTTGCGATGCAGCGTTGCGCTTCACCGTGGGCGTTCTCGAATGAAGCGATCGGCCGGCGCTGCCCGTCGAAGTGCAGGCGGCTATGGGTGAGCTTCTGATCCCATCCTTCGACGCCTTGTCCGTCCTCGCCGAGCAAGCCCAGGCGCCAGCCGGCATCACTGTTTTCGGACAACAACAGGGCGCCCGACAGGCTGAACACGCTGATTTGATTGGCGGCGCTCTGGCCTGCCTGATGTAAACGAAACAACCGTGGATCGCGGCTCAGCACGGCACGCCCGGCAACATCGTGGACCTGCTGGGTGATGCAGCTTTCGGCTGCAGAGTTGTCGCGGCGGTGATACGCCACGGCACGCACGCCCAGACCGCGGGAGTCGATCACTGCAATAGCGGGCGTGTTGGCGTGGGTCATGACAGGCATTGCCCGAAGCTTGGCGACAGTGCTCTTATCCGCGTCATGAGGATTGACTGTCAACTGTCATAAATAACAGGTCCGACCTAACGTGCCGCTCATAGCCACGGCACGACTGTCATCATTCCTGGCAGTTACGGTCATTGCGGTTCCCGGTGGGCTTGCGGACAATCAGGTTCTGTTTTTCGTTTGATGGAACGACCGGTATGTCGCAGCAGATATTTTTCGCCCACGCCAATGGGTTCCCCTCCGGGACCTACGGCAAGTTGTTCGCGGCGCTGGCGCCCGAGTATCAGGTGACGCATCTGGAGCAGCACGCCCATGACCCGCGTTTCCCGGCGGATGACAACTGGCACAACCTGGTGGACGAGCTGATTCATCACCTCAAGCAACAGGCGGAACCGGTGTGGGGCGTCGGCCATTCCTTCGGCGGCGTGCTGCACCTGCATGCGGCATTGCGTTGTCCCGAGCTGTATCGCGGCGTGGTGATGCTCGATTCACCGGTGCTGACCCGCGCCGATCAATGGGTGATCCTCGCGGCCAAGCGTTTCGGTTTTATCGACCGCCTGACCCCGGCCGGCCGCACATTGGGGCGTCGCGAAGAGTTCGCCGATATCGAGAGTGCCCGCCGTTATTTCGCCGGTAAAACGCTGTTCCGCGGTTTCGACCCTGAGTGTTTCGACGCTTACCTGCAACACGGCCTGCATCAGGTCGGCGACAAACTGCGTCTGCGTTTCGACCCCGCCACGGAAATCAGCATCTACCGGGGCGTTCCCCACACCAGTCCCGGTCGCGCACGGCAACTGAAAGTGCCGCTGGCGGTGGTGCGTGGGCACAAAAGCCGCGTGGTGATGCGCCATCACGCCAATTCTGTCGGGCGCATGCCGTTGGGCGAATCCCTGACCATGCCTGGCGGCCACATGTTTCCCCTCGAACGTCCCCAGGACACCGCCACGCTGCTGAAAAACCTGTTCAGCCGCTGGGACGCTCGTCATCAGCAGGATTGCGCATGAACCATGCCGTCGAAGAAGTCCGCCTGAGCCTGCCGCACATTGAGCTGGCGGCGCACCTGTTCGGCCCCGAAGACGGTTTGCCGGTGATTGCCTTGCACGGCTGGCTGGACAACGCCAACAGCTTTGCCCGGTTGGCGCCGAAGCTCAAAGGGCTGCGCATCATCGCGCTGGACATGGCCGGTCACGGTCATTCCGGGCATCGCCCGACGGGGGCCGGCTACGCGATGTGGGACTACGCCCATGATGTGCTGCAAGTCGCCGAACAGCTGGGCTTGAAGCGTTTTGCGCTGATGGGGCACTCCATGGGGGCGATCGCTTCGCTGATCATCGCCGGGTCGCTGCCGGAGCGGGTTACGCACCTGGCCTTGATCGACGGCATCATTCCTCCTACAGACAAAGGCGAAAATGCTGCCGAGCGCATGGGCATGGCCCTGCAAGCGCAACTGGACCTGCGAGAGAAAAGCAAACCGGTCTACAACACCCTGGATCGCGCCATCGAAGCGCGTATGAAAGGTTTGGTGGCGGTCAGTCGCGAGGCCGCCGAATTGCTGGCGCAACGCGGTTTGATGCCAGTGCCGGGCGGTTACACCTGGCGCACCGATAGCCGTCTGACGCTGCCATCGCCGCTGCGTCTGACCACCGAACAAGCCATGGCCTTCGTCCAGCGCGTCAGTTGTCCTGCGCTGCTGGTCGTTGCGGCCGACGGCATGCTCGCCAAACATCCCGAGTTGCTGGAGCGTCTACCCTTTAGCCGTGAACAGCTGCCTGGCGGTCATCATTTGCACCTGAATGACGAATCCGGTGCCGACCTTGTCGCAGACTGTTTCAATCGGTTCTTCGCCGTTCCTTGACTTGCGCCGGGCAACTGTCGAGGCTGGGCGGGTTGAAATGGGAGACAACCATGATAGATCTCTACACCGCTGCGACCCCGAATGGCCACAAGGTCTCTATCGTGCTCGAGGAACTCGGCCTGCCCTACACGGTGCATGCGTTGAGTTTCGACAAAAAGGAACAGAAGTCCGCGGACTTCCTCAAGATCAACCCCAATGGCCGGATCCCGGCGATTGTCGACCGCGCCAACGGCGATTTTGCCGTGTTCGAATCCGGCGCCATCCTGATTTATCTGGCAGAACTGAGCGGCAAACTGTTGCCCAAGGACCCGAAGGGGCGCTCGGTGGTGCTGCAGTGGCTGATGTTCCAGATGGGTGGAATCGGTCCGATGCAGGGCCAGGCCAACGTGTTTTTCCGTTACTTTCCGGAAAAGCTCCAGGGCGCCATCGACCGTTATCAGCATGAAACCCGACGCCTGTATGAAGTGCTCGACACGCGCCTGCAAGACGTAGAGTTTCTGGCGGACGAATACAGCATTGCCGACATCGCGACCTATCCGTGGGTCCGTGGTCACGAGTGGTCCGGTGTGGCAGTGGACGGCTTGTCGGCCTTGCAACGCTGGATGGCGACGATGGCGGCGCGTCCGGCGGTGCAGCGCGGTTTGCTGGTGCCCGAGCGCATCGACGACGCCAGTGTCGTCAAGGGTGCCCAGGCCATGCTGATCCGATGAGCCTGTCCATGCGATCACTCAGTCTGCTAATGCTGTGTTGTTTCAGTCCTTCTCTGTTTGCCGCCGATGTGCCGGGCAGTCAGGACCTGCCGATCGTGCCGCGCCTGGCCGATTCGCAGATCGTCGACTATCGCCCCACGGCTGAACTCGAACGGATCTACCCGTTGGGCTCGATCCGCAAGATCAGTGGGCAGTTACGTTTCGACGGTCAGGTCAGCGCCCGCGGCCAAACCACCTCGGTGACCTACGAGCTGCCTGCGGAGCATTCCTCCACCGAAGCCTTCACTGCCGCTCGCGAAGCCTTGCAGAAGCAGGACGCCCAGTTGCTGTTCTGGTGCCAGGCCCGCGATTGCGGCGAGAGCAGCCTGTGGGCCAATGAGGTCTTCGGCAATGCCAAGCTCTATGGGGCCGACGATCAGCAGGCCTACCTGTTGTTGCGTCTGGCGGCGCCGCGGGACAACACCCTGGTGGCGCTTTACAGCATCACTCGCGGCAATCGCAAAGCCTATTTGCACGTCGAGCAGTTCGACGCCGCAGCACCGCTGGGTGATTTGCTGCCGACTTCCGCCACCTTGCTTCGAGAGCTCAAGAGCACCGGCGAGCTCGATTTCCCCAAGCTGACCGGCGACCCTGACGATACCTGGCTGCGTCTGATCTCCCGTGGGCTGAACCTGGACACCACGTTGCGGGTCAGTGTGTCCGGGCCGAAGGCCGAAGCCTGGCGCCAGGCCCTGATCGGCCAGGGTGTGCGTACGGCCAGGATGGAAACCGGCAGCGTCGAAGGCTCTGGCCTGCACATCGAACTGTTGCGATAAGCTGTGGCAGGCGGACGTGCTTGCCACGTTCGCCTACTCTTATTGGCTGACTGACTTTTTTCGAGACGTGGATGATCAATAACGATCGACTGTTGGTGCAGATCCTGCTGCTGGTGCTGTTTGGCGCGAGCTTCTGGGTGATGGCGCCGTTCTGGTCGGCCATGTTCTGGGGCGCGGTGCTTGCGTTCGCCAGTTGGCCGCTGATGCGCTTGCTGACCCGTTGGCTCAATGGGCGAGAGTCCCTGGCGGCGGCATTGCTGACCCTCGGCTGGATGTTGCTGGTGGCGGTGCCGCTGGTGTGGCTGGGTTTCAACCTCGCGGACCATGTGCGTGATGCCACGGCGTTCATCAAGGACGTGCAGATGGATGGCCTGCCCGAGGCGCCGACATGGCTGGGCAGTATTCCTTTGGTGGGTGCGCGTCTGGTGGTGATCTGGAACAGCATCGATCAGCAGGGCGCGGCGATGATGGTGTCGCTCAAACCTTATCTGGGGCAGGTCGGCAACTGGTTGCTGGCGCGCAGTGCGCAGATTGGCGGCGGCATTCTCGAGCTGACGCTCAGCATTGTGTTCGTGTTCTTTTTCTACCGGGACGGACCGCGTTTGGCGGCGTTTGTCCATGGGCTGCTGCAACGGTTGATCGGTGACCGCGCCGGTTATTACATCGAACTGGTGGCGGGTACGGTGCAACGGGTGGTGAACGGCGTGATCGGGACTGCGGCGGCGCAAGCGGTGCTGGCGCTGATCGGCTTCCTGATTGCCGGGGTGCCGGGGGCGCTGGTGCTGGGCATCGTCACCTTCTTGCTGAGCCTGATTCCCATGGGGCCACCGCTGGTGTGGATTCCGGCCACGGCGTGGCTCGCCTGGAAGGGCGAATACGGGATGGCGGTGTTCCTTGGAATGTGGGGGACGTTCATCATCAGTGGGGTCGACAACGTGCTCAAGCCTTACCTGATCAGTCGTGGCGGTAATTTACCGTTGGTGATCGTGCTGTTGGGCGTGTTTGGCGGGTTGATTGCGTTCGGGTTCATCGGCCTGTTTATCGGACCGACGTTGCTGGCCGTGGCGTACAGCCTGTTGACCGACTGGAGCAAGAGTCAGGCGCGGGTGGAAGATCGCCGGCCGTGAGTTTTTGTGTTGAGGCGAATGACCCCTTCGCGGGCAAGCCTCGCTCCTACAAGTATTGTGTCGTTCGGGGCATTTGTGAGCGACACAAAACCTGTAGGAGCGAGGCTTGCCCGCGAAGCCTTTGCCTTAGCTTGTAACGTTCAGGTACTTGCCCACCGTCGCCACCTTGTCGAGCGAGTACTGCTTGCTCAGGTTGGCGATCATTTTATTCAGCGCTTCAGTCACGTTCGCCTGATCGGTGGCGCTGTTGCTGTTTTTCTCGCGACCGGCCTGCAGCGCGGCTTCCAATTCGTCGCTGCTGACGCCGCCACTGCTGTCACTGTCCAGCACCTTGAGCAACGCGGCGCTGGTGTCGCTGCTGGTGGTTGAAGTGCTGCTGGCCTGCAACGCACTGCTCAATTCGCCGGCGCTGACACTGCCATCGCTGTCCGCGTCGAGTTGGCTGAACAATTCGTCACTGGACACCTGTTGCGGCGGTGGCGGCGGCGGGGCGAGGCTGGCGGCGAGTTCGTCCTTGCTGACGACGCCGTCTTCGTTTTTATCCAGCGCCGAAAAAATCTTTGTGCTGTCGGCACTGCTGCCGGCGTTGGTCAGGCCGCTGCTCAGCTCATCGCTGCTGATGGCGCCGTCACTGTCGGTGTCCAGTGCGCTGATCAGCGCGTCGGCCAGTTCGGTGTTGGGTGCCTGATCACGCGGTGGTGGTGGCGGTGGTGCCATCGCAGCCATTTCTTCGCTGCTCAGGCTGCCACTGTCGTCACTGTCCAGATCGGCGAAGTTCTTGCTCAGGCTGACCAGCAGGCCGTCCTCGGTTTTCTGTGACAGAGCGCTGGTGAGCTCGTCCTGATCCACCGAACCGTCGCTGTTGGTGTCGAGCCTGGAGAGCAGTTCTTTCTGGAATTGCTGGCTGCGAGCATTGCTGGTTGTGGTGCTGCTGGTGCTGGTATAGCTCGTGTAGTTGCTGACGCTACCGATCATTGGGCTCACTCCCTGGAATGGAAAACCGGTGGGTGCACCGGCTTATGCAGCCTCAAGGAGCAAGTTGTCGTGGGTATGTGGGGTTTGTACCGATTGGTACACACAGGTCTCGGGTCAGACTCAGAACCTGTGGGAGCGAGCAAGCCCGCTCCCACAGTGGATTTATGTGGGGATTCAGGTGCGGGGCAACCAGATAACGGCGGTCAAACCGCCACCAGGCGTTTCTTCCAGATTCAATTGCCCACCCAATCGTTCAGCCGCTTCACGGGCAATGGTCATGCCCAGACCGACACCGCCGGAGTTGCGGTTGCGCGAACCTTCCAGGCGGAAGAACGGTTCAAACACGGCTTCACGTTTATCTGCCGCAATCCCCGGCCCATGGTCGATGACCCGGATCACCAGGTGCTCGCGATTGTCCTCAAGCACGACCTGCGCCTGCCCGGCATAACGCAGCGCGTTATCCAGCAGATTGTTGATGCATGAACGCAGGGCCATCGGTTGAACCTGCAGTGGTGCGCAATGGCCGCTGGCCTGGACATCGGAGCCCTGGTCCTGGGCGTTTTCGCTCAAGGATTCGACCAGCGCCTGCACGTCCATCCACTGCGGTGCCTCACTGGTGCGCTGCTCGTGCAGATAGGTGAGGGTGGCGTCGAGCATGCTGATCATGTCGTCCAGATCCTGGCGCATCTGGCCTTGCAGCTTGTCGTCGTCGATCTGTTCCAGCCGCAGCTTGAGGCGTGACAGCGGCGTGCGCAGGTCGTGGGACACCGCGCCGAGCATCCGCGAACGCTGCTGCATCTGTTCGATGATGCGTTTTTGCATCAGGTTGAAGGTGTAGGCCGCTTGCCGGGCCTCCCGTGGGCCGGACTCATCCAGCGGCGGGCTGTCGAGGTTCTCGCTCAGGCGCTCGGCGGCGTCGCTCAGGCGCTGGATCGGCCGACTCAACAGTTTGGCGCCGTACCAGGCGGCGATGATCAGCGAAATCAGCTGGAAGGTAAGTGGCACCAGCGGCCCGCCGAACCATGGCCGTGGTGGCCGGTTTTCGAAACGCGGGTCCGGCGGCGGGCGTGGTCCGTCGAAGCCTTGGGCGAACTCGGGCGGGGGCGGCGGCGGAGGTGGGCCGTAATGATGAAACCAGGCAAACGCCAGCAGATGCGCCAGGATGATCGCCACCAGCAGCACGCCAAACAGGCGACCGAACAGCGTATCGAAGCGCGCACGCATCAGCCGATGTCTCGTGCGTCGAACAGGTAACCCTCGCCGCGAACGGTTTTGATCAACTGTGGGGCTTTCGGGTCGTCCCCGAGTTTCTGGCGCAGACGCGAAACCAGCAGGTCGATGCTGCGATCAAAGGCTTCTATCGAACGACCGCGCGCCGCATCCAGCAATTGTTCACGGCTGAGCACCCGGCGCGGACGTTCGATGAACACCCAGAGCAAGCGGAACTCGGCGTTGGACAGCGGCACCACCAGGCCATCCGCCGCGATCAACTGGCGCAGCACGCTGTTCAGGCGCCAGTTATCGAAGCGAATATTCGCACGCTGTTCGGTGCGATCGTCGCGCACCCGACGCAGAATGGTCTGAATCCGTGCGACCAGCTCCCGTGGTTCGAACGGTTTGGCCATGTAATCGTCGGCGCCCAGTTCCAGGCCGATGATCCGGTCGGTGGGTTCGCAACGCGCGGTGAGCATCAGGATCGGAATGTCCGATTCGGCGCGCAACCAGCGGCACAGCGACAGACCGTCTTCGCCGGGCAGCATCAGGTCGAGCACCACCACGTCGAAATGCTCCGCTTGCAGCGCCAGGCGCATGGCCGCGCCATCGGTGACGCCGCTGGCGTGGATGTTGAAACGGGCCAGGTAGTCGATCATCAGTTCGCGGATCGGGACGTCATCGTCGACGATCAGGGCGCGAATGCTCCAGCGTTTGTCATCGCCGGGCGCTTTTTGATCGTCGTTCACAGGTGCGTGGGTGTTGTGCATGCGTGCGTTCATCTGCCAGGTAGGCTGCCAACCACAAAGATGGGCTGCGAGGTTGTGGCTTCAGCATAGGCGTCCGGCCCGGAGGCGGGAAGTGCTGTAAGGACGTGTTGCGGCTGCCGAGGGTAGCGGGGAAGGGTGTTGTGGGCGTGTCGTGAGTGTATCGGTCTCGACACAATCGGCGAAAGGGCTAGGCTTGGCTGAGCGCCGACGACGATTTACCGATCATCGGGTCCCGCAGCCGCGCTGGTTCCGCTACAATGCGCGCCGATTTCGTCCTGCCTGAGAGCCCGCACATGTCCGTCTGCCAGACTCCTATCATCGTCGCCCTGGATTTCCCCACCCGTGACGCCGCACTGAAGCTGGCCGACCAGTTGGACCCGAAACTGTGCCGGGTCAAAGTCGGCAAGGAACTGTTCACCAGCTGCGCGTCGGAAATCGTCGGCACCTTGCGCGACAAGGGTTTCGAAGTGTTCCTGGACCTCAAGTTCCACGACATCCCGAACACCACCGCCATGGCGGTAAAAGCCGCGGCGGAAATGGGCGTGTGGATGGTCAACGTGCACTGCTCCGGTGGTCTGCGCATGATGGCGGCTTGCCGTGAAGTGCTCGATCAGCGTACCGGTCCGAAACCGCTGCTGATTGGCGTGACCGTGCTGACCAGCATGGAGCGTGAAGATCTGGCCGGCATCGGTCTGGACATCGAACCGCAGGAGCAAGTGTTGCGCCTGGCTGCGCTGGCGGAAAAAGCCGGGATGGACGGTCTGGTGTGCTCGGCGCTGGAAGCCCAGGCCTTGAAATCGGCTCACCCGTCGTTGCAACTGGTGACTCCGGGGATTCGTCCGGCGGGCAGCGCCCAGGACGATCAACGCCGCATTCTGACGCCGCGTCAGGCGCTGAATGCCGGTTCCGATTACCTGGTGATCGGCCGTCCGATCAGCCAGGCGGCGGATCCGGCCAAGGCGTTGGCTGACGTCGTAGCCGAAATCGCTTAAGCGGCGCCTGCTAAAACCATTCGCGGGCAAGCCTCGCTCCTACAGGTATCACGTCGTGCACGTACTCCGCGAACGACACTGACCTGTAGGAGCGAGGCTTGCCCGCGAAGCTTTTTATACCTTCAGCACCAACTTGCCGAAATTCTCGCCGCTGAATAACTTCATCAGCGTCTCCGGGAACGTCTCCAGCCCTTCGACAATGTCTTCCTTGCTCTTGAGCTGCCCCTTGGCCATCCACCCGGCCATTTCCTGCCCGGCCGCTGCGAACTGCGCGGCGTAGTCCATCACCACAAAGCCTTCCATGCGTGCGCGGTTAACCAGCAGCGACAAATAGTTGGCCGGCCCTTTGACCGCTTCCTTGTTGTTGTACTGGCTGATGGCGCCGCAAATCACCACCCGTGCCTTCAAGTTGAGACGGCTCAGCACGGCGTCGAGAATATCGCCGCCGACGTTATCGAAATACACGTCCACACCTTTCGGGCATTCGCGCTTGAGGCCGGCGACGACGTCTTCGCTCTTGTAATCGATGGCACCGTCAAAACCCAGTTCGTCGATCAGGAACTTGCACTTGTCCGCGCCGCCCGCGATGCCGATCACGCGGCAGCCTTTGATCTTGGCGATCTGCCCGGCGATGCTGCCTACCGCACCGGCCGCGCCGGAAAGCACCACGGTGTCACCTTCCTTCGGTGCGCCGACATCGAGCAGAGCGAAGTAGGCCGTCATCCCGGTCATGCCCAGCGCGGACAAGTAACGTGGCAGCGGTGCCAGTTTCGGATCGACTTTATAGAAGCCGCGCGGCTCGCCGAGGAAGTAATCCTGCACACCCAGGGCGCCGTTGACGTAGTCCCCGACCGCAAACCCCGGATGGCTGGACGCCACGACTTTGCCTACGCCCAGTGCGCGCATGACTTCGCCGATACCGACCGGCGGGATGTAGGACTTGCCCTCGTTCATCCAGCCACGCATGGCCGGGTCCAGGGACAGGTATTCGTTTTTGACCAGGATCTGACCCGCGGCCGGTTCGCCGACCGGGACTTGCTGATAGGTAAATGTCTCGCGGGTCGCCGCGCCCACCGGACGTTTGGCGAGCAGGAACTGGCGATTGGTCTGGGTAGTCATGACAGGCACTCAAGATGAATGAAGCCTTGTTGATAGACCTTCATGGACGACCCCGCAAGTTTGGCTGATGCGGCGAATGCACATCGATCCAGTGCAGTGATAGTCGGTCCGGTGGTTTTATCACTGCAACTCATGGTCGCTTAACCGGGCTTCTGATAGTGCTGCCGCGCGGGTCGTGCCTGTGGCTAGACTGGTCGCACGCTAACCTGCACATTCTTCACTTCGAGGGCATCACAATGAGCATGACGTTTTCCGGCCAGGTCGCTGTAGTCACGGGCGCCGCCAATGGTATCGGCCGCGCGACCGCCCAAGCGTTCGCCGCCGAAGGGTTGAAAGTGGTGGTGGCCGACATGGACACCGCAGGCGGTGAAGGCACCGTGGCGCTGATTCGTACGGCGGGCGGCGAAGCGACCTTCGTGCGTTGCAACGTCACCCTGGAAAGCGATGTAAAAAATCTGATGGACGAAGTGGTGAATACCTACGGCCGTCTCGACTACGCCTTCAATAACGCGGGCATTGAAATCGAGAAAGGCAAACTGGCCGAAGGCACGGTCGACGAATTCGACGCGATCATGGGCGTCAACGTCAAAGGCGTCTGGCTGTGCATGAAGTATCAGCTGCCGTTGTTGCTGGCTCAGGGCGGTGGTGCGATCGTCAACACGGCTTCGGTGGCAGGCCTCGGTGCCGCGCCGAAGATGAGCATCTATGCGGCGTCGAAGCACGCGGTGATCGGCCTGACCAAATCGGCGGCAATCGAATACGCCAAGAAAAAGATTCGCGTGAACGCGGTGTGCCCGGCGGTGATCGACACCGACATGTTCCGCCGCGCCTATGAAGCGGATCCGAAGAAGGGCGAGTTCGCCAGCGCCATGCACCCGGTGGGTCGCATCGGCAAGGTCGAAGAAATCGCCAGTGCCGTGCTGTACCTGTGTAGCGACGGTGCCGCGTTCACCACCGGTCATTCGCTGGCGGTGGACGGTGGCGTCACGGCGTTCTGAAGCCGGGCCATGCACCGCAAGAAAACCCGCCACGTGTGCGGGTTTTTTTTTGCCTGGGGAATGGCTCGGGCAATGTGTTTCAAATGGTTAGATCCGTGAGTTTTGGCGGCGTTGTCGCACAGCCCATCCCGCGTTGCTGTGATTAACTGTTTTCCGCGAAACAAACAGGAGTTTGCTTGCTCATGGAATTGAGAATCGATCGACAGGCAATGGTGCCGGTCGTACAGCAAATCGTCGACGCGCTGGCTTGCTGGCTGCGTCAGAGCGAAATAGAGCCGGGGACGCGTTTGCCTTCTGCGCGGCAAATCGCACGGGTCAACTTGCTCAGTCAGACCAGCGTCGTTGAGGCCTGTGAGCGGCTGGTGGCCCAAGGCATGCTGGCGCCACGTCATGGCGCGGGGTTCGTCGTCGCAACCCCGGCGTTGGTCGCTGCGGACTCGCCGTGGTCAGAAGGTACAGAGGTCAATTCACGCAGCAGGGAGAGTGAGCTGCCGCTGGGGAGTGGCGGGCTTCCCGAAAGCTGGCGTGAAACCGACGACCTGAGCTACGCGATCCGTGAGGTCAGTCGCACGGACATGGCTGCGCTGTTCAGCTACAGCACGCCGTTGGGTTTGCGGGCGTTGCGTCAGCAAATCCTCAAGCGCCTGAGGCTGCTGGATATCGCCGCAGAAGAAAGTCGAATCATGACAACGGCGGGCGCCAGTCAGGGGCTTGACCTGATCGTGCGCACCTTGCTCAAGCCGGGTGATTGCGTGGTGGTGGAAAGCCCCGGTTATTCCTTGCTGTTCGAGTTGCTCAGGCTGCGCGGTGTCAACATGCTCGAGGTACCGCGCACGCCGCGCGGGCCGGACATCGAAGCGCTCACGGTACTGCTGCGGGAGAACAAGCCCCGGGCATTGTTCATCAACAGCTTCTATCACAACCCGACGGGCAGCAGCCTGGCGCCGGCGGTGGCGGAGCGGGTCCTGCAACTGGCGAAAACCCATGGCGCGCTGGTGATCGAAGACGATGTGTACGCGGATTTGCACAGTGGCCCGGGCGTGCGACTCGCTGCCCTGGAGACCGATGACAATGTGATTTACCTCGGCAGCTACTCCAAGATTCTCAGCAGTTCGTTGCGGGTCGGCTTTGTAGTGGCTGGCGCGGATGTCATATCGAGGCTGGCCGAGGTCAAGAGGATCAGCAGCCTGGGTACTTCCGGGTTTTGCGAGTCGGTGCTGGCCTGCCTGTTGGCGAGCGGTGCCTATCGCAAGTTGGTGCTGCGCCTGCGACAGCGTTTGAGCGGTGACCGAGAGGCCGCATTGCAGATGCTGGAAGACGCCGAGTGGGAGGTCTTCGGCAAACCCGTCGGGGGCCTGTTCATCTGGGCGCGATCGCGCAAGTCCGACTACGCTCACCTGCGGATTCAGGCTCGACGCCACGGTGTCCTGCTGTCTTGCGCGACAGCCTTCAGTCCCGCCGGCGAGGCCGGTGACTGGCAGCGTATCAATGTGGCCTATGCCTGTGATCCGCGAGCCCGGGCGTTTTTTCAGGCCACCGCTTTGAATCGACCTCAAGCGTTCTGAAAACGACGTTGGCGTAGCTTTTTGCCATTATTCCGACGCCAGAGACTTGTGTTGACACAGGCCCGTTGCGAATCTGCGTTAACAGACTATGTCAGGGGACTAAGTGCAATGATTTCGGCCGTGCAAGGACGTTTTGCCAACCTCGGTATGGCAAAAAAACTGGGTGTCGGGTTTCTGCTGGTGCTGCTGTTGACAGCCCTGGTGGCGGCCATCGGCGTATGGTCCCTGCAAACCATCAGCCAGCGCTTCGACGGGCTCAAACAGATGTCGTCGCTCAACAGTGGCCTGCTCAAGGTGCGGTTGCTTGAGCAGGAATACGCCTTGCACGGCAACCCGAAAATCGTCACTGCGTTGCACGAGGGCGTTGAAGGCCTGGTTGTCTTGGCGAATCAGCTCAAGGCGCAATCACCGGCCAACGTTCCGGTGATGAACGACGTCGAGCAATCGCTGGGAGCTTACCGCAAGGCGTTTGACGAATTTGTCTCGCTGAGTCAGGCCAAGGACCTGGCGCTGGAAATGGCCAGTTGGTCGGTGTCCAGCGTCGCCAACAACCTTGATGTGTTGCAGGCCGGTCTCGCCGACGATGGCGCTTATACCTTGAAGGACTCCGAGGGCAAGGACGGCAGCCAGTTCATCGAACAGGCCAATCAAGTCAGCCAGGTATCGCGGCTGATGTTGCAAGCCATGAACGAGGCGCGCGTGCGTCTGGACCAGAGCCGCAAGGGCGATGACAGTGCCAGCCAAGGCAAGATCGAGCAGGCCGACCAGGCGCTGGCTCAGGCCGAGCAGTTGAAAACCACGGTCAAGGATGAGGGCTATCAGACGGTCCTCAATGAGGTGGTTGGGCACATTGGCGGTTTCAGCGAAAAACTTGCCGAGTACACCGGCCTGCTGGCCCAGGAAAAAACCGTCTATGAACAGCTGCATCAGCGTGCCGCGCAGGTGGTGGAGCGGGTGGATCAGGCCTATGTTGCCGAAGACCAGTCGATGCAGGCCGAGCTGAAAAAGAATTCGCTGCTGATTATCGGTTCATCGGCCCTGGCCTTGCTGGTCGGGCTGATCGCAGCGTGGGTGATTACCCGATTGATCGTGGGGCCGTTGCGCAGTGTGATCCGTGTGGCTCAGCAGATTGCCGCGGGCGATTTGAGTGCGACGGTTGAAGTGACCCGCCGGGACGAGATCGGCCAGCTGATGCAGGCCATGCAGCAAATGGGCGCGGGGCTCAGCAGCATTGTCAGCGGTTTGCAGGCGGGCATCGAGCAATTGGCCAGTTCCGCGCAATCGCTGTCGGCGGTGACCGAACAGACCAATCTTGAAGTCAGCAGTCAGAAAGAAGAAACCGAGCAGGTCGCAACCGCAATGAACCAGATGACCGCCACCGTGCACGATGTTGCACGTAACGCGGAAGAAGCTGCCCAGGCTGCGCAGACGGCGGACGACAAGGTTGAAAGTGGCCAGGTGGTGGTGCGCCAGAGCATGGCGCGGATCGAGCAGCTGGCCGACTCGGCGTCCTCGGCCAGTTCCAGCATCGAGAGCCTGAGTGCGGAGATTCAGAATATTGGCACGGTGCTCAGCGTGATCAAGAGTGTGGCCGAGCAGACCAACCTGTTGGCGCTGAACGCGGCCATCGAGGCGGCACGGGCCGGCGAGCAGGGCAGGGGGTTTGCGGTGGTTGCCGATGAAGTGCGGGCGCTGGCGAAGCGGACCCAGCAATCGACCGAGGAGATTGAACGTCTGGTCAGCGCCTTGCGTTCGGCGGCGCAGTCGTCGGTGCATCAGATTCAGAGCAGTGGCGAATTGGTGAAGCTGGCGGTCAGTGATGCGCTTCAGACCGAAAGTGCCTTGGGCAGTATTGCTGCGGCGGTGTCGTTGATTCAGCAGATGAACCAGCAGATTGCAGCGGCTGCCGAGGAGCAGAGTTCCGTGGCGGAGGAGATCAATCGCAGTGTGACCAGTATTCGTGCGAGTGCGGATCAGTCTTCGTTGGCGATGCAGGGGAATGCGACGTCGAGTATCGAGTTGGCGCAGTTGGGGGTTGAGTTGAAGGGGATGGTCGGGCATTTCCGGCTCTGATCGGTCTGGCCCTTGTAGGAGCTGGCTTGCCGGCGATGGCGGCCTGACAGCCGACCTTCTCTTGTTGGTGTACATATCCATTCTTGGTGTAACGGCCGCTCACGGTTTCGCCCTTACGGCGAGTCCCTTTTGGCAAACGCCCCAAAAGGAACCAAAAGGTCTCGCCCCGGCGTCCGGCCCCTCGCTAAGGCTCGGCGTTCCCTCGCTCCGGTCCTGCTCCGTGGGCCCGCCGCGATCGGCCATCCCTGGCCGTGCGCGGCTAACCCGGCATCCATGCCGGGTTGCCCACTGCGCAGAACCTCCACTCAGCCTCCCGAAGGGGCGGGCAGATCAAAATCAAAAGCGCAAGGCGAGCTAACGCTCGGCCTGATGAGTGGTGAGAAGCGAAAGCAAACGCGATCCCCTGTAGGAGCCGGCTTGCCGGCGATGGCGGCCTGACAACCGACCTGATTCTCGCGGATGTACCACGCCCTTGTAGGAGCCGGCTTGCTGGCGATGGCGGCCTGACAACCGACCTGATTCTCGCGGATATACCACGCCCTTTGTAGGAGCCGGCTTGCTGCGGGCGGCTTGCCGGCGATGACGGCCTGACAGCCGCCCAATCTTCCCCGGATGTACCCGCCGCTAAAACCCAACGCAAAAAAAAGCCACCTTGTCGGTGGCTCTTCATCTTTGCGTGATCAGTCGTAAATCACTCTCTTCTTCCAGTCCGCATCCGCCTCGACGTCTTTGAGGCCTTCGGTCAATTGGTTCACTTCGCCTTCAGCCGGCGCAGTTTTGTCCATGACTTGTGCATTCGCGCGGGCCAGGAGTTTTTCCAGGTATTCGAGTTGTTCGGCGTAGACCTGAGGTTCCTGTTGTTTGCGCAGGTATTGCACACCACGTTCGAACGCCAGGCGAGCCTGGCCAGGCTGGTTTTGTTGCAGGGCGTGCTGGCCGAGGTTGTTGAAGAATTCGATGTGCAACAGAACCAGGATGTGGCGAACTTCGCGGATCCAGCGTTTGGCTTCGTTGGTTGGCAGGAAACCGTCCTGTGCCGCGCGGGTGATCTGACCGTGCAGGGCCTCGAGCAGGAAGCGTACATCCTTGGCCTTGGCTTCGGTCTGGATCGGTGCCGGCGGGTTGTTGACCGGGATCGATTCGCCCTGCGCGACCAGGGTGTTCAGTTCGCTGATCCGCACCTTGAGGTTGGCGCTGGATTTTTCCAGATTCAACAGGCGCTGGCAGACGTTCAGTTCCAGGCGAGTCAACAACAGCTTGAGAGCCGGAGTCATCAGCTGGCCAGGGAACGTTTCGGTAATTTCGCCACAGCGACGCAGGCGGTCGTTAAGCTCAACCTTGGTGCGGGCCTTTTCCAGTTTGTTGTTTTCCACCACATGGTTCATGTACCCAATGGCGATCAATAGTGCGATCCCGGCTACGACTAGCAGGGTGATCATGAGTGGTGTCACCGGTAAGACCTCTTTATGGGATTCGCGTGCGAGTGTAGTGGCTTGGCAGGGGAGCGCATAGGGCCGCTCGACGGGTTGAAACGAACAGGCTTATGCCTGTATCGACCGCAAACCTGCTTATATAAGTAATAGTGTGCTTGGTGCACATTGCCATCATCTGTTGCGTGGGTGGACTATAACGTCTTGGCGGGTGTCAGAATATAGGCGTCAAACACAGGGCGAGCAAAAAGCCGTATTCGCTGCTTAAAGCAGGGCGAAGTCATTGATTTAAATAAATTTATATCTGGGGGTTGACGACCCCTCAATCCATCCATAGAATGCGCGCCACTTACAGCGTAAAGCACACAGCGAAACGCGGTAGGGAGTGAATGTTGTACGTGTGTCCCCTTCGTCTAGTGGCCTAGGACACCGCCCTTTCACGGCGGTAACAGGGGTTCGAGTCCCCTAGGGGACGCCAATATGCGGGAATAGCTCAGTTGGTAGAGCACGACCTTGCCAAGGTCGGGGTCGCGAGTTCGAGTCTCGTTTCCCGCTCCAATTTTAAACAGCGTTGCTTTCGGGCAGGGCTGAGTGAAACCAGAACCAAGTCTTCGGATGCGGGTCTGGGCACCGAAACACACACCATGTGTTCCGGGCAGCGTGTCCCCTTCGTCTAGTGGCCTAGGACACCGCCCTTTCACGGCGGTAACAGGGGTTCGAGTCCCCTAGGGGACGCCATTTGCGGGAATAGCTCAGTTGGTAGAGCACGACCTTGCCAAGGTCGGGGTCGCGAGTTCGAGTCTCGTTTCCCGCTCCAAATTCACAAAAACGCCGCTCATTGAGCGGCGTTTTTGTTTGTGCAAAATTTATATCCAAGCCAAAAAAAAGGCCCGCCAGTCAGACTGAGCGGGCCTTTTGCGTGGGCGGGTTTTTACATCGACAGAATCAGGCGCCCGGCGAACAGGATCAGAATCACCCCCATGGTGCGTTCGAACCAATGCCCCATGCGCATGAACAGCACGCGCACCCGGCTGCTGGAGAAGAACAGGGCAACGATGACAAACCACAGTGCGTTCACGAAACACATCCAGAGGCCGTAAAGCGCCTGAATGTTCAGCGGGGTCGTGGCGCTGATGAGGGTGGTGAAGATCGCCAGGAAAAACAGCGTGGCCTTGGGATTGGTCGCGTTGGTCAGAAACCCGGTGGTGAACGCCTTCAGCAGTGTTTGTTCGACGACCGGCTCGTCGGCTTCTTTATCACCCTCCAGCGCGGATTTGGGCTTGCTGCGCAACAGGCTCACACCCAGGTACAAAATGTAGGCACCGCCGATCACCTTGGCCACAGCCAGCAGCCAGGGCGTGGTGTGCATCAGCGCGCCGACGCCAAGCAGGGTGTAAAGCACGTGCACGGAAATGCCAGCGCCAATGCCCAGCGCCGTACAGATGCCTACCCACCGACCGAAACGCACGCTCTGGCGGATGGTGACCGCAAAGTCCGGTCCGGGGGCGACCACGGCCAGAAAGTGAATTGTCGCCAGCGCCAGGAATTCGCCCAGGTAATTCGAAAACTGCATCTCAACTCCAGAAAGTAAGGGGTGAAGCATTGCCGCGATAGCCGACAAAGAAAGAAAGGCTCAGGCGCGGATCGGCCACGCCCGGTGTCACCGAGTGCATGCAGCGCGAATTGAACATGATGAAGTCACCGGGTTGCGGAAGGACCTCCAGGATCGGAGCGCCGAGCAACGCCGGATCGATGCCGTAACTGTCGCCACGCATTTCGTCGAACTGGTCGGGAGAAATGTCGTGGTCCCACATCTGCAGCGCGCCGCCTTCGGTGGGCATGTTCAGGTAAACATTGCAGGCGAATTGCGCATCGAGGCTTCTGGCCTGGTAACTGTCGGGAGCGTCCTTGGCGAAGATGTCGTGGTGGGCCAGAAAGCACACGCCGGGTTTCACCACTCGGGACAAGCCGACATACATCTTGCGGCCGTAGAGGTTTTCCAGATGCGCACCCGCCGGCCAGGACTCATCGAGCATGCAGCGCAGGGTGTCGACCGGGGACGAGTAGGGCGCGCAACGGTTGCGCAATTCCGCGATGTTGCGCGTGGCGCGTTCGAAATAGTCTTCGATCAGCAGTGGCTGGTTTTCGGCCTCATAAAACGCCATGCCGATACGACCGATGCTCGGTGCGTTGATATAGCCTTCGAAACCGGGCTCGAGAATCTTGTCGCCGATCTGAATCGCCAGCGGCGGGGCCAGGAAACTTTTGACCCGGATGGCGAGGACTTCTTCGTTGGCCAGTTTTTTTATGCACGTCTCATCGAGACGCTCGACGTCAAGCATCATGGTTCAGGTCCATCTATCGGATAGTCAACGGAACCCGCGAATGCAGGCCCCCCCGGCGCCAGGCGATGCCGGAGTCGGCATCGCCCAAATGCTCAGTCCACGCTGTAGTGGACTGACAGCGTTCCTTTCTTCTGCGAAACGGAAGCGATCGTGACCGTGCCCAATTCCTTCAGGCTACGTACATGGGTGCCGCCGCAGCCATAGGCGGGCAGTTCACCGAAACCGATTTCCCGGGCGCCTTCGCGCAACGATGTCAGGCGCGGCAGGTCGTGGGCGATCCATTGTTCTATGCCGGACTCGATGGTCCGGGCGTCAATCTCCTGCGCGCAATCCACCGGTTTGAACTGCACGCGTCCCTCGCCCGGCCAGTGATGCGCCTTGATCGGCATCCAGCCCATGGCCTGGACGAAATGGCCGATCAAATGGCCGGCGGAATGCATCCGTGCGTTGAACTGGCGACGTTGCTCATCGATGCGAATCTGGGTCATGCCGAGAGGGACGGGGCGGTCGACGAAATGGATGATCCGGTCCGGGTCCTGGACCACGCGCAGTACCTGGCTTTCGCCGATCCAGCCGGTGTCAAAGGGTTGTCCACCGCCCTGAGGGTGGAAGAGTGTGGCGCGTAGCACCACGGCGAATTCGTTCTCGTGCGGCGTGCAATCGAGGACTTCCACGTTAGCCTTGAGGTCATCACTATGGAAAAAGAGGCGAAGCGTCATATTCCATGTCCTCATTAAAAATTTTGTTTTTTATTATATGAAGCGTGGAATTGCGTGATAATCCGTTCAAACATCAAAGGACTGTTGCGCTGTGAGCATAAATCTTCCTCTGCCGTTGCTCGGTGAAATGGCGATATTCGTCAAGGTTGTCGAGACCGGCAGTTTCTCCGAAGCGGCGCGTCAACTGGGCTCTTCACCGTCGGCGGTCAGTCGCAGCATCTCGCGTCTGGAGAAGGCACTCGCCACGCGCCTGTTGCAACGCACTACGCGCAAACTGCGGCTGAGCGACGGTGGCGAGGAAGTATTCAAGCGTTGCCAGGAGATGGTCAGCGCAGCCAAGTCGGTGATGGAAATCAGCGGTCAGTTCACCCATGAAGCGGAAGGGCTGGTGCGAGTCAGCGTGCCCAAAGCCGTAGGACGATTCGTGATTCACCCGCATATGCCGGAATTTCTGCGGCGTTATCCCAAAGTGGATGTGGAGTTGTTACTTGAAGACCGTCAGGTGGATTTGATCGACGACAACGTCGATCTGGCGATTCGTATCACTGATCGGCCGCCTGCCGGGCTGGTCGGGCGGCAATTGCTGACCATCGACCATTTGCTCTGTGCTACCCCGCAGTACCTGGCCGAACACGGCACGCCGACCCATCCCCATGACTTGCTCAACCACAGTTGCATCTACCTGGGCGAGACCCCGAGCGATGCGCGCTGGAAATTCAAGAAAGGCACCAAGGCCGTCACCGTCGGTGTGCGTGGGCGATATGCCGCCAATCACACCGGTGTGCGACTGGGCGCGGTGTTGCAGCACATCGGGATTGGCAGCCTGCCGTACTTCACCGCGCGTTATGCGCTGGAGCAGGGCTTGATTGTGCAGGTGTTGCCGGACTGGACGTTTCTGGCGTCGTACCACGGCGGGGCCTGGTTGCTGCATTCGCCGACGCGTTACATGCCGCCGAAGCTGCGGGTGTTGATCGACTATCTGGTGGAATGTCTTGGGAAGGAGCCGACGTTGAGCAAGCCGGGTAAACCCGGTGTGGCAGGCAAGGTCGCGGCTGAGTATGAGTTACCCGAGAGTGATGGGTTGCTCTGACGGGCCCCTTCGCGGGCAAGCCTCGCTCCTACAGGGGGCGCGCATGATTTGTAGGAGCGAGGCTTGCCCGCGAAGGCGTCCGCCCAGACACCACATCTCTGCGCAATTGTCTAGTCCTGAAATAGGTTTACACCTGTTTCATCCCAGCGCCCGATGCATCGCATCGGGCGTTTTGTATTTCAAAGACTGGTGCGGACGCTCGTGGTTGTAGATCGATATTGATTCACTCACCAT